>JAAWDH010000024.1 GCA_022793675.1 Oscillospiraceae bacterium | reverse complement strand
ATCCGTATTTTTGAGAAGCTTTGCTGTGGGCTAAGCACTGCACCTGATGAGTTTTTGCTCCCAAAAGAGGCTTTTCATCACTTTTCTTGCTGCTTTGCCCCTTCACCAGCTCTGCCCTTTTCAGAGAATCTGTCTGCCTCTCTCCGCCGCATTTGCAGAGAAAAGGGCCTCAGTTGTGCTCTCGCCTCTGAATATTGTGACCTTTGCTCCGAATATTTCGGTAGAATTGTCCGTGGGAAAGCCTCCCCGACGCTCCTCACCCTTGAAAAGCTCTGTCTGGGATTGGACGCTGCACCGAACCAGCTGCTGCTTCCTTTGGAGTAGGCAGCAGGGGAGGGGTTCGGGTGCCCATTGCTGGTTTGCCGCTGGAAGCTGCTGAAGAAGGTGAGTAGCAGAACAGGTTGTCCAGCTGTTGGGCAGCGCGCTAGCTGGACTGACTGCCAGCTGGCGAAAGGAAAGTGAACCACCGGGCAGGATGAACCTGCTCGGTGGTTTTTGCATTATATAGTATCCAAGTCGTTAAAAGATGAGTATAACTTATTACAATTAAGAGGACCGCATGGCGAGATGGGTGCTGCTACCCGGTATCTTAACCAGCGCTACAGTATGCCCTATGGCGAAGTAACTGGCATCTTGACAGATGTGGGGACGGAAGAGCTCGCCCATATCGAAATGATTTCCGCGATCATTTACCAGCTTACTCGCAACCTGACTCCGGAAGAGATCAAACGCTGTGGTTTTGACACCTACTTTGTCGACCACACAACAGGCATCTATCCCCAAGCAGCTTCCGGTTTCCCCTTTACGGCGGCAGAGCTTTCTTGCTCCGGCGATATTTTTACCGACCTGAACGAGGATTTGGCCGCCGAGCAGAAAGCCCGTCTCAGCTACGACAATATCCTGCGGCTGGTGGATGACCCCGACGTCAAAGACGCCATCCGCTTCCTGCGTGAGCGCGAAATCGTCCATTATCAGCGTTTCGGCGAGGCGCTGCGCATTGCCCAGGATAAGGTTGACGCCAGGAATTTCTACGCCTTTAACCCGTCTTTTGATACCAAAGCCGGCAACTTGCTGACCAAAGAACCTTGCGGCTGCTAAATCTCCAGTAATCCCTTGAGCATAAGGCAGGTACCTGTTTTTGACGCAGGCGCCTGCCTTTTTATTGCTGTACGTTCCCTGTTTGGCTTAAGCTGATTTGCCACTTTACCGTATAGTCGCCTTGGGGCGATATTGGCGGATAGCGGTACGCTTCTTTTCCCTCTTGGCCAGAAATATCCATCAGCCGGGCAGCGTGTTCTATTGTTTTTATAGTGGAGCAGATTCGTCAGAAAAACGTCGGAAATTTTAGCAATATGCCTGACTATACCTTTCGCCATAATCCGTCTGAAGACAAAACGTCCGTCGTCCAGCTCAAAACAGAGCAGGTTGCCAGGCTTAATAAAACGCAGCATTGTCCGGAGTTTTTTGTCTAACCCCGCATTTCCATAATCTGATCCAGCAGCCTGTCCGCCGCTTCTTCCTTGCTTAGCAGCGGCAGGGAAAGCTCCTCGGTTTCGCTGATCAGCGTTAGGACGTTGGTATCCCCCTGGAAGCCTGCCCCAGCCACTTTGAGGTTGTTGGCGGCAATCAGGTCAATGCCTTTTTTGCGGAGCTTTTTGCGGGAATTTTCCAGCATATTCTCCGTTTCCATTGAGAAGCCACAGAGGAACTGCCCTGGGCGGCGGTTGGCCCCCAGCCAACCCAAAATATCGGTCGTCCGCTTCAACGGGATGGAAAGGTCGCCGTCGGCCTTTTTGAGTTTTTGGTCGGCCGTTGTCAGCGGCGTGTAATCGGCCACAGCGGCAGCCTTGACAATAATATCCTGTTCTGCCGCCCGCGCGGAGACCGCGTCAAACATATTTGCCGCCGACGTCACCGGCACAACCTCGACAAAGGGCGGCTTTTCCAGCGCCGTCGGCCCGGATACCAGCGTCACCTCTGCGCCCCGCAGCATTGCCGCTTTGGCTACTGCATAGCCCATCTTGCCGGAGGAGTGGTTGGTCAGGAAGCGCACTGGGTCAAGGGATTCCTGGGTAGGGCCGGCGGTTACTAGCACTTTCAGCCCCGTCATATCCTGTTTGCCGGCCAGCGCCCGTTCGATATGCTGGAAGAGTTCGGCGGGTTCCGGCATTTTGCCCATGCCGTCGTCGCCGCAGGCCAAATGCCCGATTGCGGCGTCAATTTGGACAAAGCCAAACCGGCGAAGCTTCTCCATATTATCCTGTACAATCGGATTTTTGTACATCCGGTCGTTCATCGCCGGCGAATACAGGATTGGGCAGCGGCAGGGCAGCACGGTGGAAGTAAGCATATCGTCGGCAATCCCGGCGGCAAGCTTGCCGATAATGTCGGCAGAGGCCGGTGCAATCAGCATCAGGTCGGCCTTTTTGGCCAGGGCGATATGGTGGATTTCCGGCGGGTAGCTGCGCTCGAAGGCGTCGGTTAGACAGCGGTTGCCGGTCAGCGCCTCAAAGGGCAGCGGCGGGATGAATTCCATTGCCCCGCGGGTGAGGATCACATGGACGTCGGCGTGCTGCTTAACCAGCATACTGACCAAATTGGGGATTTTATAGGCGGCAATCCCGCCGCTGACCCCGATTAGGATGGTTTTTCCAGTAAACATGATAAAAAAACTCCTTCCCTATATAGATCTGGCCGGCTGTGCCGGCAGACTGTTCGCGTTTGCCGCCTGGCTCTGCTCGGCGGCTTGTGGGTGAAAAACATTGCGTGGGATGTCGCGGTTGGTCAGCGATACCAACGCAGTAGGCGTGCAAATCTGTGCAGATGCGTACCCTGGCGATGAAAAGTCTTTGCAGCTTAGCTCTGCTAAGCTAGGCTTTCCTTCAGAAAGCGTCGTATTCCCGTAACCCCCGTAACCCTCGTCCTCCCATGAGGTTGCAAAAAGGCAGGTACCTGTATTGGTACAGATACCCGCCTTGCCGGCTGATTATTCTTTTGCAAGGGTAAATTTATCAACCATCCCCTTCAGATGGGACGCTTCTGCCGAAAGCTCCTCGCTGGCGGCGGCGCTCTCTTCCGAGGTGGCGCTGTTTGTCTGTACGACGCCGGAAATCTGGTCAATACCTTCAGTCACCTGGGCGAGGGCGATGGTCTGGCTTTCTACAGCCTCCACCACAGTATTCATCTGGGTGGTCACATGGCCCGCCAGCACGCCGGTGCGGTCGAGGGATTCTGTGACCCGGGACACGGCTTCGCCGCCTTCGGCGACGGCTTGGATCGAGCGCTCAATCAGCTCTTTGGTGGCTTTGGCGGCTTCGTCAGATTTTGAGGCGAGGTTGCGCACTTCGTCGGCGACTACGGCAAAGCCTTTGCCGGATGCGCCTGCGCGGGCTGCTTCTACGGCGGCGTTCAGCGCCAGGATGTTAGTTTGGAAAGCAATATTTTCGATGGCCGCAATGATGACGGAAATCTCCTTAGAAGAGCTGGAAATCTTTTCCATTGCGCCGTTCAGCTCACTGACGTGCTGCATACTAGCGCCCAGCTGCGCACCGGCCTGCTCTACGAAATGCCCTGCCTGCTCTGCGGCAGAAGCGGTCTGCTTGGCGCTGCCGGAAATATCGTTGATTGTGGCGGCAAGCTCTTGGACCGAACTTGCCTGCGTGATAGAGCCTTGGCTGAGGGTCTGTGCGCCGTTGGAGACCTGGTCGCTGGCTTCGGCGACCTGTTTGGCCGCCAGGTTTATCTGCCTCATGGTGGCGCTTAGCTGCAGCTTCAGCGTCCGCATAGACCCCAGAATCCCTTGGAAGCTGCCCACATAGGCTTCCGGGTGGGCAGATTTGATGTCGAAATTCTTCCCGGCCATTTCGGTAAGCAGGTAGCTGATGTCATGGATAATCGTGTTCAGGCCGGTCACCAGCTCGGCTGTGGACCTAGTCAGTTCAGCCGTTTCGTCCCGGCCGCGGCTTACCGGCACAGGGGAGTCCAAATCGCCCGCCGCCAGCTGCTTCATCCGCTTCGCGCAGGCCTGCATGGGGCCGCTGATGTTGCTGGACAGCTTCAGCGCCACAACGACAGAGGCCAGGGTGGAAACCAGCATAACGGCAAGGTTGATAAACATCCCGAAATATGTATCCGCCAGGTAGTCCTTTTTCATCGCGGTGACCGCGACGCTCCAGCCGTCTGTGCCGCCTACCGGCGCATAGGCTGCAAAACGGGGGCCGTCGGCGGCCTGGAAGCTGCCGAAGCCTTCGCTGCCCTGCCGCATATCCGCATGGATTGCCGCCAGCCCTTTCAAAGAGGGGTCGTTTGCCGCTTCCCGCTCGATATTCTGGGTGGTAATCGTCTCAAGGGTAGTGTCCGCAATGGTGTCGCCGGAGCGGTTGATCATATAGGCATGGCTGCTGTCGCTGACCTGGATGGAAGCGACAATATTGTTTAGGAAGGTTTCCGGCGGGACAAAATAGACGACGCCGACGATTTCAGCGCCTTGGTTCCCACCTTCATAAAGGGGGGCCGCCACCATGATAGAAAGCTCGCCGGTGATTTTGCTGACCAGCGGCTCGGAGACATAGACGTTCCCCTTCATGGCTTGCTGGACATATTCGCGGCTGGAGTAGTCGTTGCCGTCAAAGATGCTGATGCCGTCCGCGCCGACAACGTTGCCCCGCTGGAAGCCGTGCATACGCACCCGTTCGTCGATAATTTCCCGTTTCTGTTCGACCGGTACGCGGTTATCGGACATCTGGGGGATGCAGCCTGTGTCCATTGCTACATTCCTGTAAGCGCTCAGCTCCTGTTCGATACGTTCCCCAGCCAGCACGGCTGTTTCGCGCATCATCTGCTCTACGGTGTTCAAGGTACTTCTGTAGCCCAGCGCCATACTGGAAAGTCCTACCGCAAGCAAAGCGATGGCAACCGTAACAATCAGGCAGACGGTAATTTTTTTCCGGATACTGTTCATCTTGACGCACTCCTGTTTTGTAACAATATTTTAGATCCTGCCAGAGCCTTGGCGGCGCTGCCATGCCCCGCCTGTATAAAGATAAAGGCTCAAAAAACCGCCCTTAATATAATGACACCATCATAGAAAAAGCAGCAGAATGAGTCTACTTGTTCATTTTACCATAAACAAGCGCGCGCTGTCAAGGGATTCTCAGCCATTGGATGCCCAGACGTATAAAAAGTTTTAGGAAAGCTTGACGTCTTGGACGAAATATGCTATAATACCGATAATATGCTTTAAAGCGATAAAGCATAAGGATATTGGAAGGATGATCTATTATGTCAATGAAAATCAATCACGAGCTTCCCCTGCCCGCCGACTTGAAGGCCCAGTTCCCGCTGGACGCTGACCTGGCGGCTATGAAACAGCGCCGCGACGCCGAGATCCGCCGGGTTTTTACCGGCGAGCTGGACAAGTTTATCGTGCTGGTCGGCCCCTGCTCTGCCGACAATGAGGAAGCGGTCTGTGAATATACGGGCAGGCTGGCGGCGCTGAATGACGAAGTCTCCGACCGGTTGGTTATCATCCCCCGCATTTACACCAATAAGCCCCGCACTACCGGCGAGGGCTACAAGGGGATGCTCCATCAGCCCCAGCCCGATAAGGCCCCCGACCTGCTGGCCGGCATTATCGCCATCCGTAAGATGCACATCCGCGCCATGCGCGAAACAGGGCTTACTGCCGCCGACGAGATGCTCTACCCCGAAAACCGCAGCTATCTTGACGACCTGCTTTCCTACGAGGCCATCGGCGCGCGGTCGGTGGAAAATCAGCAGCACCGCCTGACCGCCAGCGGCATGGATATCCCCATCGGGATGAAAAACCCGACCAGCGGCGACTTTTCGGTGATGCTTAATTCGGTGATTGCCGCCCAGCATCCCCATAATTTCATCTACCGCGGCTGCGACGTTACCACCAGCGGCAACGAGCTGGCCCACGTCATCCTCCGCGGCGGCGTTGATAAATATGGCACTTGTATTCCCAACTATCATTATGAGGATTTGATGCGGCTATTGGAAATGTACCAGAAGCTGTCGCTGAAAAACCCCGCCGCCATCATCGACGCCAACCATTCCAACTCCAATAAGCGTTTTAAGGACCAGATCCGCATTGTCCGCGAGGTCCTCCACAGCCGCCGCCACAGTTCCGACCTGCAGAAGCTGATCAAGGGCGTGATGATTGAGAGCTATCTTGAGGAGGGCAGCCAGCCCATCGGCGCAGACCTCGTTTACGGTAAATCGATTACCGATCCCTGCCTGGGTTGGTCCGACACCCGCGAGCTGCTGCTGCGCATCGCTGACGAGTGTTAGGGGTACGGGGGTTACGGGAGTACGACGCTTTCTGAAGGAAAGCCTAGCTTAGCAGAGCTAAGCTGCAAAGACTTTTCATCGCCAGGGTACGCGTCTGCACAGATTTGCACGCCTACTGCGTCGGTACCACTGACCAGCCGCGACATCCCACGCAATGTTTTTTACCCACAAGCCGCCGAGCAGAGCCAGGCGGCAAACGCGAATTGTCTGCCGGCACAGCCGGCCGCGAATTGTCTGCGGGCACAAGCCCGCCCGCCTACTGCGTCGATAAGGCCGTTTGGGGCTTGACTTGGAGTCCAGTCCATATGGTATAATGAAGAAGCAGAGTAAAATAGGAGGGCTTTATATGGATAAAGGACGGATTATTTTTCTTAATGGCGTTACCAGTTCTGGGAAGACCTCAATCGTTGAAGCGCTGCAGGCCCAGGATGGGGTGTTCTTTTATGTAGTGGCCAATGACCTATTTCAGGAGATGGTTGGGGAAAAATATCTTCGTGCCGATTACTGGCGCTATCTCGGCGAAGCTATTATTTTGATGTATCACACGGCAAAGCTTTTTTCTGACCAGGGCAAGAATGTGCTGATTGATGGGATTTTGGTGGAGCAGCCCAGCCTAAAGCCTCATTACGGGCGGCTGGCCGATATCCTGCGGGATAATCCGCTGGATATCGTTGAAGTTGCCTGCCCGCTGGAAATCTGCCGTCAGCGGAATATTGCCCGCGGCGACCGCTACGAGGCCCAGTCGGAAGAACAGGCGGCCATGATGGCTTCCGGCATCCGTTATAGCTGCCGGGTAGAGACCGACCGCTTTACGCCGGAACAATGCGCGAAGCAGATTCTTGCGGCGCTTTCCCTAATCTGAAAATCTGGGCGAGAGGAGGCTTCCCAATGCCTGAAAGTGAACATACCCATATCGGCCCCGACGGCAGGCCGCACACCCATTCCCATCAGCACACCCAGGCAGTGCTCAACAGGCTTTCCCGGCTGATCGGGCATTTGGAAGCTATTCGGCGGATGGTCGAGGAGGGAAGGGACTGCAGCGAGGTGTTAATCCAGCTTTCAGCCGTCCGTTCCGCTGTCAACAATACCGGCAAGGTGATTTTGCAGGATCATATCCAGAACTGTATTGTTGACGCGGTTCAAAGCGGCGATATGGAGGCGGTCAGCGAGCTGAATAAGGCGATTGGCCAGTTTATGAAATAGGGGGGCGACGGGTAGCGTGCTGCGGCTGTGCGCCCCAGCTGCCCGGGTGAGTAAAAGGCTTTGCAGCTTAGCTTTGCTAAGCTAGGCTTTCCTTCAGAAAGCGCCGTACCCCTCGTATCTGCCGCAGCAAATCGCGCCCCTTCAGCATGGTCTGAAGGGGCGCGTTATTCATAAGGGTCAGGTTTAGGAGAATTTAGGCAGCCAGTCGCCGTGGGCCTCGATCAGGTCGTCGCAAAGGGCGCGGATGGCGTCGATGGACAGCTCGCTTGCAGTGTGGGGGTCGAGCATGGCGGCCATATAGATGTATTCCCGTTTCAACGTTTCGGCGGCCTTGATGGTCAGCAGCTGGACGTTGATATTGGTGCGGTTGATGGCGGCGCACTGCTCGGGCAGGTCGCCGACATAGCAGGGGTTAAGGCCGTTGCGGTCGATGAGGATCGGCACTTCAACGCAGGCGTCCTGGGGCAGGTTGGTAATAAGGCCGGTGTTGAGCACGTTGCCGTGGATCCGGTAAGGCTCGTCGGAAAGTACGGCTTTGATGATATAAGAGGCGAATTCATGGGTCTTTTTATGTTCGATGTGGGAATCGCGCAGCAGGCTGTCCCGCATTTCGTTCCAGCCCTTGATCTGGTTGACGCAGCGGCGGGGGTATTCGTCGAGCGGGATTTTGTAGCGCTCGATAAGGTCGGGGTATTTGTCTTTAATAAACCAGGGGGTATACTCGGCGCTGTGCTCGCTGGATTCGGTGACGTAATAGCCGAACTGCCGCATTAGTTCCAGGCGTACGAGGTCCTGCATTTCGGCGTTGAACTGGGGGTCAAAGGCACGGCGCTTGATTTCGGGGTAGAGGTCGTTGCCCTGCAGGTCCTCAACTTTCAGCAGCCAGGCTTGGTGGTTGATGCCGGCGATTTCCCAGCGGTTGTTGTCCTTATATTCGCCCATGCCCAGTTCGTCGAGCAGATGGGGGACGCAGCTCTGCACTGAGTGGCAGAGGCCGACGGTTTTAACGTCGGTAAAGCGCTGCATATAGCCGCTGAGCATAGCCATGGGGTTGGTGTAGTTCAAAAACAGGGCGTTTGGACACCAGCGTTCCATATCGTCAGCATAGGCTTTCATGACGGGGATGGTGCGCAAAGCGCGGAAAATGCCGCCGATGCCCAGCGTATCGGCGATGGTTTGGCGCAGGCCGTGCTTTTTGGCCACCTCAAAATCGGTGACGGTGCAGGGTTCGTAAAGGCCTACTTGGATGGCGTTGATGACGAAGTCAGCGCCGCGGAAAGCCGTTTCCCTATCCAGCGTCTGGGTGATATGGGCTTTGCCGTTTGCCGTTTTGTTGATGTTCGTGAGGATCTGGAAGGACTCGTCCAGCCGTTTGGCGTCGATGTCAAAAAGGCAGACGTCAAATTCTCCAAGCTCCGGGGTCAGGATGCAGTCGCCGATGACATTGCGGGCAAACACGGTGCTGCCTGCGCCGATAAAAGTGATTTTCATGAGGCTTTCCTCCTTTAATATGGGGCTGGGGGGCGTCCCCCAATGGTGAAAACGTTTTTTGCGCCCCTTTGTACCTTTATCATAGTGGAAAACGGCAGAAAAAGCCATTGGCTGATGTTGCAGTTCCTTGTCGCGATGTTGTATAGTACAGGAAAACCGCAAGGCCGTCAAGGCCCTGCGGTTTTTTGATAGAGGGAGGGATTAGTACTTGTCGCTGACAGAATTGAAGTCGTCATACCCGCTGGCCGGGGTGTACTCCTGGGCAGGGGCGGGGGCATAGCCGGTATCCATGCCGATCCCGCCGCCGAGACGGAAGCGGCCTAACAGGTTATGCATCATCTGCGCCTGGCCGGACAGCTCCTCGCTGGCGGCAGCCGATTCCTCAGAGGTGGCAGAGTTTGTCTGGACAACGGCAGAAATCTGGTCGATGCCGATGGTGATCTGCTCGATGGAATCCGCTTCCTGTTCGCTGGCGGCGGCGATCTCCTCGATGCTCTCAACGGCGCCCTGGGCCAGCTGGCTGGCTTCGCCCAGCGACTGGGCGGTTTCGGTAGCGATTGTGGAGCCGCGTTCCACGGCTTTCAGGGATTGTTCAATCAAGGTAGCGGTATCCTTGGAAGCTGCGGCCGATTTGCCTGCCAGCTGGCGGACTTCGTCGGCTACAACCGAGAAGCCCTTACCGGCGGAACCGCCTGCGCGGGCCGCTTCTACAGCGGCGTTCAGCGCCAAGATGTTGGTCTGGAAGGCGATGTCTTCGATAGATTTGATGATTTTGCTGATGCGGTCGGAGGAAGTGCTGATGTCTTCCATAGCGCTGAGCATATCCTGCATCCGGGCGTTGCACTGCCCGATAGCCGTGCCGGCCTGGTTGCCCAGGTCGCGGGCATGGATAGCAGTCTGGGCATTCTGCTTGGAAGCGACGGAGATGCTGGCGATGGTCGCGCTGAGCTCTTCAACAGAGGAGGCCTGCTCGGTAGCGCCCTGTGCCAGCGCCTGTGCGCCGGAGGAAACCTGGTCGGCGCCGGAGGAAACCTGGTCGCCAGCAGTGCGCAGCTGGCCCATGACCTCGTTAAGCTGCTTGAGCAGGTGGTTCAGCGAGCGTTCGATGTTCTCCAGGTCGCCGGGGAAGCGGCTGTTGAGGGTAGCGGTGAAGTCGCCTGCCGCTACGCGGCCCAGGGTATCGTCCAGCGTGGTGATGATGCCCGAAAGGGTTGCCTGGCTGGAACGCAGCGCGTCGGCCGTGATGCCCACCTCGTCGGGGGATTCGTATTTACAGGGCATTTTCAGGTCGCCCTTGCTCATTGCGACGATGACTTCCTTCACTTCATCCAGCGGGCGGATAATGCTCTTTGTGATCACGATAGATAGGATGATCAGCAGGGTAGCGCCCACTACCAGCAGGCCGATGATGACATAACGCGCCAGGTCGGCGTAACGGCTGGTTGCTTGGATGGCGTCGCTTTCCATCTTTTGCAGGCTTGTGGTTGCCTGCTGGGCAAGGGTTGCTACATTGTCCAGCGCCGGGGTGCATTCGGAGATGATCCGGGTGGTTGCCCCGTTGCGGTCGCCGCTTAAAAGCTGCTGCTGGATTTCTTTGGCTACAGTCAGCCAGGAACGGACAGCTGTAACATATTGGGTATCCAGGCCGTCGCTGGCGGTATAGCCGTTTTCAACTGTCTGCAGGGCGTCATTGAGGCTTGTTTCCAGCGACTGGATGGAAGCGCTGGTAGATGCATAACCGCTGGTGTCAGGGTTCAGGGCCATATCCCGCAGATAGCGGGCGATGGCGTTGGCGTGGATGCGGGCGTCCTTGATATCGTTGACAACTGTGACATAGTCGTCAAGGACTTCGTCATAGCGCCCGGCAACGCCCCGCAGGGTGGAAATTGAAAGCAGGATAATGATGCCGGAAAGGATGATTGCGCAGGCAAATCCTCCCAGCAGCCGGATCCGAATGCTGAGTTGTTTGAGCATTTTTTGTGACCTCCTGTAAACTGTCTGATGTCTGTTTGGTTCAAGCTTAGGCGAGTGGGGAAAACGGCGAGAGTGATCCATATACATTGTGCAAAAGGGCGCGCTGTTTCATCTCCCCTCTTCATAGCTCTATTTATATTTATCCCATTATATCATAAAATCGTAAATCATACCAGCTTTTTCGCTGGAAAAGCTGGTATTTTTTTGGTTTGGCCGCCGCGCGCCATAAGGGGGCGGGTTATTCTGCCTGATAGATGATTTCGCCGTTAATGATTGTCGCGGCGGTTTTGCAGTCGACGTCGGTCAGCGGATTGCCGCGGAAGATGGCGATATCGGCATCTTTGCCGGCCTCCAGGCTGCCCACCCGGTCGGCAATGCCAGTAATGCGGGCAGGGTTGATGGTAATGGCCCGCCAGGCTTCTTCCTCGGGCAGGCCCGCCTTGATCGCCAGCCCGGCGCAGAGCGGCAGGTGGCACAGCGGGATGACCGGCGCGTCAGTGATGATGGCGGTTTCGATGCCGGCCGCGGCCATATCTGCTGGGGTTTTGAAGCTCTTGTTTTTCAGCTCGATTTTGCTTTTATTGCCAAAGGTCGGCCCAATCAGCACGCCCCTTCCTTCCAAAGCCAGCTCGTCGGCAATCAGCGAGCCGTCGGTGCAGTGGTCGAGGGTCAGTCCCAGCCCGAACTCCTTCGCAATCCGCAAGGCTGTGAAAATATCGTCGCTGCGGTGGGCGTGGGCCTTGAGGGGGATTTTTTTCTGCATCACCGGCCGCAGCGCCTCAAGCCCCAGGTCGAATTCAGGGCGCTCGCCGGAAGGGTCGGCCTCAAAAGCGGCCCATTTTTCGTCGTAGGCTTTCGCTTTATACAGCGTCTGCCGCAGCAGCGCCGCTACGCCCATCCGGGTCTGGGGCATCTTCTTGTCGCTGCCGTAGCAGCGGCGGGGGTTCTCGCCAAAGGCAACCTTCATCGCTACTGGGTGCCGCAGCACCATCTTGTCTACCCGTTTGCCGGTAAGTTTGACCGCCATAAAAGTGCCGCCGATGACATTGGCGCTGCCCGGCCCGGTTACGGCGCAGGTCACCCCGGCCGCTGCCGCTTCCGGGATTGCCTCGTCAAAGGGATTGAAGCCGTCGATCGCCCGCATCTGCGGGGTGATGGGGTCGGTGATTTCGTTGGTGTCGTTGCCGGCCCAGCCGATGGTCTCTTCCATCATGCCGATATGGCAGTGTCCGTCCACAAAGCCCGGCGTCACCAGGCATCCGGCGGCGTCGAATACCGGCGCGTCCGCTGGGGCGTCCACTGTCTTGCCGACAGCGATGATTTTGCCGCCGTCAATCAGCAGCTGGCCGTTTGGGATATCCGGCCCGGCCATCGTTTTGATTGTCCCGTTTTTGATAAGGAGCATAAGAAAGCCCTCCTATACAGCGTTATTATTTCTATTGTAACGTATTTTTCGGAAAATGAAAAGGGGTTTTTGAAAAAATTGTTGGACGGGCGAGATTTTATATGCGTTTTTTATTGGATAGGCACATATCGGAGCTCGATTGTATGGCGATAAAGAAGATTCTGGATATTTATGGCGGTACCATATAGAATCACACATAAAGTTATGGCAAAACAGCTATTGATATATGAAGGGGAAAATGGTATCATATATCTGAAATCATGAAAGAATGGCTGCCTGTATTGCCTTTGCTGGTTTGGCTTTGATTGCCTGCGTTGCTGCTGGGCTTACTTTGTTAAAAATGGAACCTGCTGTCAAAAACAGGTCGGAGAAGCCTGTTATAGGCTTAGAATATATGTGGCTTTATGTCGATTTTGATAAGGCAGCTGAAAGAGCCGTATATATTATATATGGAAAGGTTATCGATTGCATTTATGGGAAGCGGGTATTCTAGTAATTGGTGGGGCGATAGATCCGGCGGATCAAATGCGCCCTGAAAATATCAGCAGTATGCGTTCTGGACAAGTCAATATATTTGATTACATAGATGCTATTGAGGGAAAATTGGACTAAATTAGGTGCAACTTAAAAAGCGGAATCGGGGTTTTGTCCCTTATTCCGTTTTTTAACTATTATCCTAGATGTCGGATGCTGCTGAAACAGCCTAGACGGCTGTACATAATAAGGAGGAATTTTTATGTCGATGCAGCAATATCTGAAGCCTGACACCCTTGCTGGGCTTTGCCAAGAGATTGCTATGCCGGAACCGGCGGCTGAAACGGTTTGCCAGCTCGCTGCTGAGGAAACTACATTAGCAGCAGCTGATTTTTTTGGCGGCCTTTTCTCCGTCCAAACCGGCGGCGAGGCTGTCCAGCAGATTAAAGAAGCCTTTGCCGGGAATGATCCTCGCGGCCTGCGGATGCTGACGGTGATGCTGGCAGCGGCTTTGAAAACCAAAGAGGATTGCCTGCGGCGCGGCATCAGCAGAGAGGTCGTGCGGGACACCTTAGCTTGTTTTTCCCGGTTTGTGACAGAGAATTACCGCCGGCACAGCGTTTGGGAATTTGATCGGGATTTTTGGGCTTATCGGCAGCTTTCGCTGGCGCTTTTCCGGGTGGGGGCGCTGGAATATGAGATGAAGGCTGCCGGCCGTGCAATTGGCCCTGCAAAAGCCGGCGGCTCTGTCCTGTCCCTGCATATCCCCTCGGATGCCTTGCTCACCCGCGAGAGCTTAGACGCTTCTTATCGGGCGGCGAAAGCATTTTTTGCGCGATTTTTCCCTGATTTCCATTACCAGTGCGCCTACTGCCACTCCTGGATTATTTCGCCGGGCCTTCAGCCGCTGCTGCCGCCCGGGTCGAAAATCCTCACCTTCCAACAGGATTTTGACATCCTGGAAATGGAGCCTGATTCTGACAGTTACCGCCTTTGGCTTTTCCAGACGGATGAAACCGACCCAGCCCGTTTCCCAGAGGGTACCTCGCTGCAGTGCCGGGCTAAGGCCCATCTGCTTGCAGGCGGCAAGCTGGGGGAAGCGCTGGGGGTGCTGAAAATGGGGCTTTTATAGCTGTTTTGCAGGTTGTGCAAGCTGCAAAGAATCACTGGAAACTTTTGTTTAAAGCGTAGAATCTATGTTGTTTGCCGTCATATTCCGCTGTTGTCACTTTACAGCCCTTCTGTTTTATGGTAAATTATAAGTGCTGCTGTCAAACCCGCCCGTTAGGGGGGCTTACAGCGCAAATTCAACAAAAGGGAGATTCGGATATGAAAGCATTTAACTGGAAGCTGGTCGGGATCCTGACCGCTTTGTGCATCGGCCTGTTCTATCTGTGCGGCGCGGATTTTTTAACGGCGCTGCAAAGCCCGATTGATTTCAACGAGGTTGCCGCAGAGGAAATTAAGCCCGGCGTGCGGGCGGAAGGCGAGGTTTACGCCATCCTTGACCAGTTCGCAGAGGAAGAGTCTTGGACGGAACGCAGCGACGGCAGCCGTTCGGCCAAAAAGACTTCCAAGAAATATTACATCATCCCCATCGGGGAACAGGAGTACATCGGCTATGCGGCCAGCTCCCCTAATTTCAGCCAGTGCAACAAAATTGTTGACGCTACTTTCGATTATCTCACCGGCACGACGGATATGATTGACGCCGAATCCATTCCTGTCAGCGGCAAATTTGTCAAAATGGATGATGAGCTGACCAAGTGGATGGTGGAGTGGTTCCAGGAGCAGGAATATTTCGGCACAACCGACGAAGAGGAGATTAAGGCTTATATCATCCCAGTAATGCTTGAGGGACGGGCCTGGACGACGGTCTATGTCTTTATGGGTATTACCGCTGTTGTCTTGCTGATCGACGTGGCTTATATTATCCTCTACGTCCTCAAGCGCAGCAAAGCCAGCAAAGCGGTTGAATCCGAACCCCAAGGCCCCGCTTTTTAAGGCATGGATTTTCAGTTCTGCTAAGTTACGCTGAGCGCAATAAAACCGGCAGCTGCCTGTGTTTGGGTATCTGCCGGTTTTTTATTTTAGGCGCTGTCTCAAAAAAGCGCGGGAAAATTGTGCAAAAAATAGAAAAGCAGGAAATTTCCCTGTGGCCCTTGACATTTGGCCGCAAACCTTTTACAATAAGGATAACCCATCTCACTTTAATGAGTTAAAGCTTTTATGCGTTTAAGCGGCAAATCAACAACAAGGGCGGGAATAGCTATGACACAAGTAATCACTTCTATCGCGCTGGCTGTCTATGTGGCGGCGATGCTGGGGATTGGCCTTTATTGCCGGCGGTCGGCAAAGAGCCTGAATGGCTTTTTGCTGGGCGGGCGCAGCGTTGGGCCGTGGATTTCGGCGTTTGCTTATGGCACCTCTTATTTTTCAGCGGTTATTTTTATCGGTTATGCGGGGATGCACGGCTGGAATATCGGCGTCGGGTCGATGTGGATTGGCATCGGCAACGCCGTAATCGGCTGTCTGGCTGCCTGGCTTTTGCTGGCCAAGCCTACAAGGCGGATGACCCAGAAGCTGGATGCTTCGACAATGCCGGAGTTTTTCTGTAAACGCTACCAGAGCACCGGGCTGAAGGTTTATGCGGCCGTGATTATTTTCGTTTTCCTGGTGCCTTATGCCGCGGGTGTTTATAAGGGGCTGGGGACGCTGTTTTCGGCTGTTTTCCCCGGCGTTTCAGAAAAGGTCATTATGCTGCTGGTGGCCGTGCTCAGCGCCGTTGGGCTGTTCTTGGGCGGCTATATGGTTACGGCGGTAACGGATTTTGTCCAGGGGATCATTATGGTAGCCGGCATCACGGCGATGATTATAGCGGTCGTCGTCCGGCCGGAAGTCGGCGGGCTGGCCGAGGGGTTTAGGCGGCTTCAAGCCATTGACCCGGAGCTGGTAAACCTTGCCGGCGGAAAAAGCTTTGGGATGCTTTCAGTCAATATTGCCCTGACAAGTTTTGGCGTTTGGGGCCTGCCGCAGATGGTGCATAAGTATTACGCCATTAAGGATGAAAAAAGCGTCAGGCCTGCGACGGTTATTGCCACAGCTTTTGCGCTGCTGATTGGCGTAGGGGCGTATTTGGTGGGATGCTTTGGCCGGCTGTTTGTACCAGCCACGCCGGCGGGGCTGCCTGACCTGCCGGGCGGTTATGACGCGGTGGTGCCGCATATTCTGACTTCGGTGCTCAGCGGCAATGTGCTGCTGACGACCCTGCTGGCCGTGATCCTGCTTCTGCTGCTGTCGGCGTCGATGTCGACGTTAAGCTCGTTGGTGCTCTCGTCCAGCTCTGCAATCGCCGTAGACCTGATGGGCGTGGCCAAGCCCGCCGTCAAGGAGAAGAACCAGATGCTGCTGATGCGCATCCTTTGCCTGGTTTTTGTCGCCCTTTCCTATCTCTTTGCCACAATGAATATTTCTTTTATCGTCAACCTGATGTCCTTTTCCTGGGGGATTGTAGCTGGCTGCTTTATCGGCCCGTTTTTGTGGGGGCTTTACTCGAAAAAAATCACGAAGGCCGGCGCATGGGCCGGCGCCCTCAGCGGCCTGGCGGTCGTGTTGGGGATGGTGCTCGTTAAGACCCTTACTGCTGATTTTGCCGCGGCCAAGAGCCTTGCCCCCACTTATGGCGTTATCGCAATGGCGGTATCCGTCGCCATCGTCCCTCTGGTCAGCCTTTTTACGAAAGGCTTCAGCGAGTCCCACCTCGACGACTGTTTCGCTCCATAAGGGGATACGGGGGTACGAGGGGTACGGGAGTACGATCGCTTTCTGAAGGAAAGCCTAGCTTAGCAGAGCTAAGCTGCAAAGACTTTTAATCGCCCGGGTACACGTCGGCACAGATTCGCACGCCTACTGCGTCGGGGCGTGTCTAAAATATGACGTAATCTGCAAAGCCGTACTCGTCCCGGAACTGGGGGACGTCTCCTTTCATGAGGGGCAGCAGATAAGCGCAGATTTCCTTCTGCACGGCGGCGTCTTCTAGGTCAAACCAGCGCTCCGGCACCAGCCGTTCCCCGTTGGCACAGGCTTTCACATCGACGCTTTCACAATAGAAGTGGTAAGGCTCGCCTTCCCTGCGCAGCAATACGGCCATCCGTCCCGACTCGCCCCGCACGGCCATTTCGACGCCGAATTCCCCTGCCGCAAAGGCTTCCTCTAGGTCGGTCTGGGAAGCCGCGTGCCCGGCGCAGCGCTGCATCAGGTTGACCTCAATGGAGCGCACCTTGCAGCCGATTTCGTGCTTGACCAAGCCCTCCAGGTATTTGCCGACACCGCTTAGGTAAAGGTGGCCAAAGGAATCCAGGACGCCGGATTTGGTATTTGACCCCACATAATCGCCGTTCAGGTCGCGGATGCCCTCGCTGACGGCGACGATGATGTTTTGGGATTCCCGTATCCGCGTCCGCAGCTTAGCTAAAAAGTCTTTCTCATCAAAGGGCACTTCCGGCAGAGCGATAAAATCAGGTTTCTGCCCGCCCCGCAGCCGGGGAAGCCCTGCCGCCAGCGTCAGCCAGCCAGCGTTGCGGCCCATAATTTCTACAATCGTCACCGACGGCAGGGCGTAAATCGCCGTGTCGCGGATCAGCTCCTCCATCGTCATCGCCAGGTAGCGGGCGGCGCTGCCGTACCCCGGCGTATGGTCACAGCCCGGCAGGTCGTTGTCAATCGTTTTGGGCAGCCCGATCACAGCCGGCGCGCCCGGCCGCCCGGCGTAATACTCGCTGAGCTTGTCCACCGTGTCCATGCTGTCGTTGCCGCCTATGTAAAGGAAATAGCCTACCTCCATATCGGCGAGGCTTGCCTCAATCCGCCCATAGATTGGGTCGGTAAAATCCGCCGGCAGCTTGAAGCGGCAGGAACCCAGCGCCATTGCCGGCGTCGCCTTCAGCCGTTCCAGGTCGGCAAAATCCGTCAGGTCGACATAGGTTTCGGTCAGCACTCCTTCAATGCCGTGGCGGCTCCCCAAGATGCGGCCAATCTCCGGACTTTGCTGGGCCTTGGCGATAACGCCGGCCAACGTGGCGTTGATAGCGGCGCTGGGTCCGCCGGACTGGGCGATCAGCAGGTTTTTCTTTTCCATAAGCTCCTCCTTAAAACACAAAAAGCCGCGCCCTTTGGAAAACGCCCGAAGGGCGGCGGCCTTTTTTATTACTGATTTTTCTCGTCCTCAGCGTCTAGCTGGCCTTGGATATCGGAAATAATCCGCGCCAGGTCAAAATCGTCGTCCGCCGATTCGCTGACAGCAGCTTCCGGCGCAGCGGGCGCGGGTTCAGCTACGGGCTGGGCTGCCGGTTCAAAAGCGGCGGCAAAGCCAGCATCCGCCGACCAATCCTCTTCTGGTTCTGCAGGGCTGGGCGGCACAGGCTTTGGGACGATAGGCCGCGGCGCAGGTTTGGGCTGGGCCGGTTCTTCCGGCTCAGCTTCATCCTCCCCGCCGTCGTAGTCATAATAACTGACCCCATAGTCCTCATCGTCGTCTTCCGCCGGGACGCCAGTATTTTTGACAATTACGTGCAGCAGAATAATAACGCCGCTCAGCAGGAAAAGCAGGCTTCCTGTCCACCAAAGGTAGATACTCTTCCCTTCTTTGCTCTGCAAAAACTGTACCGCCATTCCCAGTTTAGGGCTGCGGGATTCCACCCGTCCCAGAAAACGGGTATCGCTGGCAGAGACCACGATCTGCTCGCCGCTGCCGTCCCCTAGGTAGTAGCTGCTGTCCATCATGCCTACCAGCTGGCGGATGACCAGATAGTCCTTGCCGTCCTGTTCCTGGTAAAAAGCGATCAGATCTCCCATCTGGAACGACGTGGGGGACATCCGCCGGATCATGACTAGGTCGCTGCGTTCGACCATCGGGCTCATTTGGTCGGACTGGTTCAGATGGAAGCTCCGTCCAAACAGGCTGAAAGTGCCGTCGGTTTTCGCCTTCAGCGTGCCTATCGACAATAATAATATCAGCACCGCTCCAGCGATGACCAGTACTGTGTTTAAGGCCGTAATGGCGGTGCGCGCCGCCTGCGGCATAGGTTTACGTAAAATCATAGTAAGAAATCGCCTCTCTTTTCGCAGCCGGCTGTGCCGGCAGACAATCCGCGGCCGGCTGTGCCGGCAGACAATTCGCGTTTGCCGCCTGGCTCTGCTCGGCGGCTTGTGAGTAAAAAACATAACGTGAGATGTCGCGGCTGGTCAGTAATAGCTATCGACGCAGTAGGTGTGTAAATCTGTACTGACGGGTACCCGGGCGATTAAAAGTTTTTGCAGCTTAGCCTTGCTAAGCTAGGCTTTCTTTCAAAAAGCGTCGTACCCCCGCGTCCCTCGTACCCCCGCGTCCTTCATACTCCCGTACCCCTCGTTACTCCAAAACGATGGGTTCGCTTTCCACCAAAAGGCCAAGACGCAGCTGCGAGGGGGCGTTCTTTTCGCAGGGCTTCCAGCAGGGCAGGCCCTTGCCGTTGGGGTTGCCGGTTTTGGCGAAATTGGCCCAATAGCCGCCGATCATCTTTGCCAGCTCTTGGTCGGCTCTGGTCAGGGGCCGCCAGCAGCGGTCCAGTGTACCGAATACATACCAAAGCTCTGCCGAATGGAAAGCGCCGGCATTGTCGCCGGGCATCTGGCGGTCAAAATAATAAAGATAAGGGGCCTGCCGTTCCAGCGTGTGCTGGCAGCGGCACCAGTTATGGCTGCCTGCGGCGAACAGCCGGGCGGATTCGGGATTCATTTCCTCCTGGCAGTGGCCCAGCAGATAGGGCACATCGGCTGTTTTCCCTGCCTTTGCCAGCGCTTCGTAGCTGTCAGGCAGCAGGACGCCGTCTATCACGGGGCCGAAAAGGCCGGGCAGCTCCTTGCAGGCTTCAACAATGGCCCAGGGGCCGGCTTGCCGCAATTCCGTCAGCGTGTTGGCCCCAAGCTTTTGGGCAAAGGCCTTGCCGCGTTCCAGCGCTTCCTGCCGGTTTTCAGAGATGGAAAGGCCGCCAAAGCCGCCGCCGCTTTGCATAATCGCCTTGTGGAACTTGCCGATTGCAAGCGGTGAGGAGATCAGCGTCTGCACCGACATTGCGCCGGCGGACTGGCCAAAAATCGTGATATTATTAGGGTTGCCGCCAAAGCCCGCAATGTTTTCCCTCACCCAATCCAGCGCTGCAATCTGGTCATAAATGCCATAGTTGCCCGAAACGCCTTCTTCTTCATCCAGCCAGGGGTGGCAGAGGAATCCCAGCGCGTTGCAGCGGTAATTGATTGTAACAAGGATCACGCCATTTTTGCTGAAAGTCTCGCCGTCAAATTCAAGCTCCGACCCCGAGCCGTGGCTGAAGGCCCCGCCGTGGATCCACATCATGACCGGCAGCTTTTCCTTCGCTGAGTCTGCGGGCGTCCAGATATTCAGGTACAAGCAGTCTTCGCTCTGCATCTGGCTGCCGCTTTCTGCGTAGAATTCTTTGTGATAGAAGCTCCCGGCTGGGGAGCGGGACTGCGGGCAGGCCGGCGGGAACGTCAACGCAGGGCGCACCCCCTGCCAGGGGATGGGCGGCTGCGGTTTCTTCCAGCGCAGCGCCCCGACTGGCGGCGCTGCATAAGGCACCCCTTTGAAAACGGCATATCCCTCAAAGCCGACGCCGGAAAGGCTGCCATATCGGGTATGGGCAATGGTCATAGGCATAGTTGCTGCCCTCCTTTATCACCTTGTCTGGGCAAAAGCGTCCAAGCTTCCACTGGAAATAATTATACCGTACTTTCTTATATTTGTACACCCTTTTCCACGCCTAAAAAGAGAAAATTTGCCGGCAGTTGGGGCTGTTTCGGGAAAATTTACAAAAAAATGATATTTCAACGCCTTCCTTATGCTATAATATCAGACATGAAACAAAAGGGGGCGGGGCAGTATGAAGGGCTTTCAGGAACACGGGCGCCAGGCAGACCAGTTTTACCTAAGCGGATACGGTTTCGTCCCGGGCCGCGACCCCTTGCATTTTAACGAGCGCCGCCTTCGGCGTATCGCTGCAGCGGTTGGGCTTTGCCTGCTGCTGGTTCTGCTGCTGCCGGTAGTCTGCGGCCATTTTGCCGAGGCTTTCGCTTCCATGACCGTCTTTTTCGTGGGCGGGGCGGGGGAGCTGCAGCAGGAGCTTCGCGAAGCGCTCCTATACCTGCTGTCGATGGCGCTGCCGCTTTTGCTGCTGCAGTCAATACTCCATCCAGCGCCGCCTGCCGCTCCAGAAAAACCGCTGCGCCCAATCCAGGTATCGGCGGCGCTGATTGCGTCTGCGGGGATGGGGGCGCTGTTTTTAAAACTCGGCGCTTTCCAGCGCCAGCTGCTGCAGCCGCTGCACCTAGTCGAGCTTTACCCTGGGACAATGATGCCCGCCGCGCCGGCTGCCGCTGCTTTTTATCTGCTGCGGACGCTGTTGCTCCAGGTAGTTTTTGAAGAGCTTTTCTTTCGGGGCGCGGTGCTCCAGGCCCTGCGTCCGCACGGCGACCGCTTTGCCCTTTTCTTTTCCTCCCTCTGCGGCGGCCTCGTGTACTATAACTTCTCCAGCAGCTTGTCAAGCTTTGCGCTGTCGCTGATGCTGGGGTATTTTTTGCTCGTCAGCGGCTCTATCCGCTTGGTGATCTGCTGTAAAGCGGCGGCAGCGGTCCTGCCGGTTCTCGCCGAGCCGCTCCAGCGGATGCTTCCGGCGGAAGTTTACGAAGGGCTGCTCCTTGCCGCGCTGGCGGCAGGCATCTTGGCGGCGGTCTTCCTCTGTTTGCGGCTGCTGAGACGGCCTGCCCGGCCGGCCGCCGGCAAAACCGCCCTAACTTTCCGGCGGAAATTGTGGATTTGCTTGGCCTGCCCGCCAATGGCGGCAGCGGCGGCTTGCTGGCTTTTCCAGATTGTGCGCCACCTGCGGATTATTTGAGTACGGGGGTACGGGAATACGGTCGCTTTTGAAGAAAGCCAAGCTTAGCAGAGCTAAGCTCGCAAAACTTTTACTCGCCAGGGCGCGCGCCAGCACAGCTTTATCCGTTTACTGCGTCGGGAAATTGTACATAAAGGGGCGTTTTGATGGACGACTATTCTTATATGGGCCTGGCCCTTGAGGAAGCTGAAAGGGCCGCTGCATTGGGGGAGACGCCGGTTGGGGCGGTGCTGGTCTGGGAAGGCGCAGTTGTCGCCAAAGCCCACAACCGCCGTGAGCTCGACAAAATAGCGACGGCCCACGCCGAGCTGCTGGCTATTGAGGCTGCTTGTAAAACGCTTGGCGGCTGGCGGCTGCACAAAGGCGCCCTTTATGTGACGCTGGAGCCTTGCCCGATGTGCGCCGGGGCCATCATCAACGCCCGGATACGGCGTCTAGTGTTTGCCGCGCCAGACCGGAAAGCTGGCTGCTGCGGCAGCATGACCAACCTCTTTGCCCTGCCCTTCAACCACCGTCCGGAGGTGGTCGGCGGCGTCCGCGAAGCCGAATCCGCCGAGTTGCTGACCCGCTTTTTCCAGGAGCTGCGTCAACGCAGGAAAGACACTGAATGACATTTTATTAACGAATTATTCAAGTAATTTATTCGCAGTTATGATATACTGGGTATTGGAAACAACGATTTATTGTTTCTAATTCAATCCCCCTCCTTTATAATTTCTTTATCTTATTTTATCTGGAAAGCTCTTCTTTTGCGGACAGGGCTTTTTCCTTTTTATCAGGAGAAAGGAGCGCCTTATGGAAAACGCTATGCTTACCTTGATTCAGAGCCGCACAAGCTATCGCGGCCCCTACGCTAGCACACCAGTTCCCCGGGCGGACCTGGCGGCCATTCTGGCGGCGGGGCTGTCGGCGCCGTCGGGCTGCAACAAACAGACCGTGTCGCTGGTTGCGGCGAACGATCCGGCGCTGTTAACAAAGCTGAAGGCAGCGATTGACCCGCCGATTTTTCCCACGGCCCCAGCAGTGATTTTTGTGCTGTCCCGGCCGGTTAATGCCTATCGGGACAAATGCTTTGCGGTACAGGATTACGCCGCCGCTATTGAAAATATGCTGCTGGCCATCCGCGCGCTGGGCTATGAAAGCTGCTGGTACGAGGGGCATATTACCGACGACGACCGCATCGACTTAAAGCTGGCAGCGCTGTTAGGGGTGCCAAAGGAATACCGGGTGGTCTGTGCGCTGCCAGTGGGAAAAGCCCTCGAGCCGCCGCGCCCCGCCCCCAAAAAGCCTTACGCCGAGCGAGCCTGGTTTAACGCTTTTGATGGGGAAGAAGCGTTTTAATTGCACAAAAATTATTCAGAAATATCTATTGACTTGGCGAATTTTTTCTGATATAATGAAGATAGTTGGTCAACCATGTCGTTTGTTTGATTGGTTTTTGGTTGTAAGGGGGAAATTGTATGAAACCCAAAAGCATGGTGCGTGTGATGAGCGCACTATCTCTATTGCTTTGTCTGGCTTTTTCGCTCGTTTCCTGTAACAGCGGGCCGAAAACAGAACTTGCGCAATTCAAAACCGAAGAAGGCATCTACCACTATCCCAATCTGCCTTGGCACAGCACGGTTGAGGAAGTCGAAACTGCTACCGGCTGGAATGTACAAGACAACTTCTATGGCCATACGCCGGATGACGTCGATTTTCCAGAAAGTCTTTATTGTTTGCAAGACATTCCCTTTGATGGACAGAATTGCACGGTGGAGCTTCAGTTTGACCGCAATGATGAACTTTGGGCCATATCATTGATTACTAATGGTACCCCCCGCGATATGAAAAAACAATACCAGTTTCTTGAAAAAGAATTAACCAAAACTTTCGGCGAACCGGATAAGGTTCATCGTGATGAACCTTCGCAATATTCTGATACGCTGCTTAATTCTATCCTTTGGGAGATTCAAACTGAAAATGGCAGGAACGTCTTTGCCCTCAATTTTCAGGATGATGCTAATAAAAACCAGGCTTCTATGACAGTTGCTGCAAGCTGGAAAGATAGCGGGTTTTGACGGTAAGGGGGGCCTGGAATATGAATACAAATCGATATATGCGCATACTGTCCTTATTGCTCTGTCTCTGCCTGACGTTCTCCCTTGTTTCCTGTAATAGCGAGCCGAAGACAGAACTTGCGCAGTTCAAAACGGAGGAAGGTATCTACCATTTTCCTGGTCTGCCTTGGGACAGCACGATTGAGGAAGTCGAAGCCATTACTGGCTGGAATGTACAAGACAATTTTGTCGAACAAGCGCCTTATTATTACCAGGATGG
Organism: Oscillospiraceae bacterium; assembly: GCA_022793675.1. Taxonomy (GTDB): domain Bacteria; phylum Bacillota; class Clostridia; order Oscillospirales; family Ruminococcaceae; genus Faecivivens. Next base: position 38,764 of record JAAWDH010000024.1, on the reverse strand, counting down.
CAGTAAAGGTTGGCAATCCATTTACACAGTACAGGACATCCTTTTTGATGGGCAGCAGAGTATCATTGAACTGCAATTTGACCCAGAAGGCAGGCTTTGGTGCACATCAGTCTACTTCCCATTCAAAGCACGCGATTTGCCAAAGCAGTTTAAGGCTCTTGAAAAAGAGTTGACTAAAGCTTTTGGCAAGCCAGATAAAGCTGTATATGATTCTGTAACAGAAAACAGTGTCACACAAAGCAACCTTAGCTGGTATGTTCGGGATGAAAATGGAAAACATGTAAATACTTGTGGCCTTGGTTTTGGGGCTAACCTTAATTATGGCGAACGAGAGGGTTATTTGGTGTTTGGCGCAAAATGGAAAGCCGCGGGATTTCGCGTGGTATAATAATGCTCTTGTAGCATGGCGGTGATGGAAAGAGGGTGCCCGCAGTATGAACAAAAACCAGAATATGCGCCTCATGCGCATACTGTCAATATTGCTCTGCTTTTGTCTGACTTTCTCCCTAGCCTCTTGTAACAGCGAACCAAAGACGGAATGTGCGCAGTTCAAAACCGAAGAAGGCATCTACCATTTTCCTGGTCTGCCTTGGGACAGCACGATTGAAGAAGTCGAAGCCATTACTGGCTGGAATGTACAAGACAATTTTGTCGAACAAGCGCCTTATTATTACCAGGATGGCAGTGAAGGTTGGCAATCCATTTACACAGTACAGGACATCCCTTTTGATGGGCAGCAGAGTATTGTTGAGCTTCAATTTGATCCAGACGGCGGGCTTTGGTGCATATCGATCTACTTCCCATTTAAAGCGCGCGATTTGCCGAAGCAGTTTAAGGCTCTTGAAAAAGAGCTGACGAAAGCTTTTGGCAAGCCAGATAAAGCTGTATATGATTCTGTAACAGAAAACAGTGTCACACAGAGCAACCTTAGCTGGTATGTTCGGGATGAAGATGGAAAATTGGTTAATACCTGCGGCCTTGGCTTTAGTACTAACCTTAATTATGGCGAACGAGAACGTTACTTGATATTTGGCGCAAAATGGAAGGCCGCGGGGTTTCGCGTGGTAGAATAATGCTCTTGCCTTTAGGCTGACAATCAAAAACCGCTTTCGGGAAGCCGATTTCCGAAAGCGGTTTCGTTTTTTATGGGGTCGTTTACTGTTTTTGTGCAAAGATAAGGGCGCGCATCGTTTTTTCTGAAATGGGTCGGCGGTCATAGTCCCCATAAAGGGCCAGCGGGACAAAGCCGGCATCCAGCAGCCAGCCCTGCATCTGTGCAAGGGTTGGGATATGCTTGGCAGATTTTGCCTGCCCGTGCAGCTGCCGCCCGTCGGGCAGGGTAAGCTTGGCAAAACGGTCGTTATAAGCCATCCGGGCGGCAGCGTCAAAGTGTCCGTTCGAGATGGACATATGGCCAGTTACGCCTTGATCATCGGTACCTTCAAAAATGATCCGTTCTTTGGGATCGTCAAAAAATCTTTCTGGATATTCAAAATGGTTAAAGTCGAGATAAAGGTGCCCGCCCGTTTTGAGCGCGCCGGCAGCCCGATTAATCAGCTCCTGCTGGGCAGCTTTATAGCCGCCAGGGAAGCCGTCGGCGATTTCGATATTGATGAGGATATTCCCTGCCAGCACGACTGCGTCAAAGCCTTCCGGCCAGCTGTGGGCGAAAAGGTCGGCCTGATAGCTGTGAATATCCAGCTGTTCCGGCGCTTTAGCCGGAATCCGTCGGAGCATCTCTAGGTCGCGGTCAAATCCCACGGCGCAGTGGCCCGCTTTTGCCAGCGGGACGAGGATTCTGCCGCTGCCGCAGCAAGGTTCCAGTATCCGCAGCGGCTTTTCGCCTAGAAGGGTCAGCGCCATCTCAAAGTCCTCCGTTTGGGTTTCCTCTTTATCGTAGAGCGCCGCCGTCCAATGCGCATAAATAGCGCCTGCTTGCTGCGCGGTAAGGTTTTCCCCATTTTCAGAGGGGGATTGTGTAAAACTCATCCTGCTCAATATTTTGCTCTCCTGTCTTTTTTCCGTTGGCGCACCATCCGTGCAATCGCTTTATGCTTAGCTTGGCGCTGACGGAGGAATTCGCCTTTGTCTTCGCTGTAGAGTGCTTCGCGCTTCAGCTGCTGGTAGCTTGCCCAGCGGCTTTCGGACAGCTTCCCTGAAGCAATCGCCGCGCGGACGGCGCAGCCTGGTTCGTTTTGATGGGTGCAGTCGGTAAAACGGCACCGCCCTAAAAACGTCTCAACATCGGTAAAAGCTTCGCCTAAGCCCTCGCTGACATCCCACATCCCCAGTTCGCGCATACCAGGGGTGTCAATGACCAGAACGCCGTTTGGCAGCCGCAGCAGCTGGCGATGGGTGGTCGTATGGCGGCCGCGGGCGTCTTCTTCGCGGATGGCGTTGACCTTCATCAGCTCTTCGCCAGCCAGGGCGTTTGTTAGGCTGGATTTACCGACGCCGGACGAGCCTAGGAAAACTATCGTCTTCTGCGGTTTCAGATATTCGCCCAGCTTATCCAGCCCTTCGCCAGTCAGGGCGCTGACAGCGCAGACCGCCGCCCCAGCGGCAATCCGCTCAGCTTCGCAGATAAATGGCGCGGGGTCTTCGCAGAGGTCTAGCTTGGTCAGCACGACCACCGGCAGGCCGCCGCTCTGCCAGGCCGAGGTCAGGTAACGCTCCAGCCGGCGGAGGTTAAAGTTCTGGTTCAGCGACATGACAATAAAGACATAGTCAAAATTCGCCGCGACGGCTTGCTCCCAGGTAGCGAGGAATACGTCGGGCCGGGAGAAAAAGGACTGGCGGGGGAGGGTGCGGGTGACTAGGCTGTCGCCGAGGGGGTTTGGCTGGATCTCGACATAATCCCCAACTGTAGGGAAGGGCTCCGCGCCGCCGTTGTAGTAGACGCTGGACTTGAGCTTCGCAAAACCTTCCCCAGTCTCGGAAACGATACCGTAGCGCTCTTTATGCACCGCCGTAATCCGGGCAAGGTTCCCTTTTTCGGCCAAGGCAGCCGGGCAGCCGTATTCTATCAAAATATTCTTCATATATTCGTTGGTTCCTTTCCATAAAAGCAGTTGATTGACGGATTTCCATGTTCATAAAACAACACTCCTTTCTGTTCCAAAACCAAATAAGCGCAAAAAATCCGCGGAAGCCCGCCCCTAAGGGCTGTCCCGCGGATACAAACGGCATCAAAAAAGACACGCCGTTTCGGTGTGTCCGGTAAAGGTTTTCCCGAAAGGTTTTGGCTGTGCACAGCAAACAAACCCGTTCGGGCCTGCCGCTTTGCCTATTCAGTTTTGGCTATGCTGCAATCACCATTTCAATTTTCGCCATTCTGAATCGCTCTCCTTTCAAAAAAGGTCATACCAGCCTTGCTGATATGACCCTAGTATACCATGGAACGTCGCCAATGTCAAGTAGGTAATACTGGGCCACTCAGCTTTTTATATAAGACCATCTCAGCATCTGTGCCGCAGTTGCCGTATTCGCTGACCAGCAAAAATGTCCCATCAGTTGCTAGCCCATAACAGCGCTCGCTGCCTGCCTTGCAAAGCTGGTTTCCTAAATAGATCCGCCTGTCGTCCAGCAGTTTGATCTCCCGTCCGTCGCGCAGCGTGTAGCAAAGGTTGATATAGGAGCCTGACAATGCGTTAAGCCCCTTTACTTCGTCCATGCCCTCAATGCCCAACGCATTGAAAGCGCTGGACAGCTTTTCCCGCAGGGCACAGCTTGCACAGCTGCCGCAACTTTCCTGGCCTTTGCTTTGGCAGCATTCGGCGACGATGCATCCGCCGCCCAAAGGGTTTCCCTTCGTGGCAGTACAGCCGCTGCAATTCCCCCAAGCGCTGCATTGGCGACAGTCTATCCCGCAGATTGTTTTTTCACTCATCTGTCAAATCCTCCTTAGAGTTTGTACTGCATAAAATTATTACTACGGACAAAACCAAAATCCGAATAAAGCAGCGTTCCCATATCCGACGCTGTGATTTGCAGCTGTCCGCAGCTGGCGGCCCGCGCTGCGTCGGCAATCTGCTTTAGGATTTCCCGGGCAATGCCCTGCCGGCGGTATTCTTTCAGTGTGTACATACTGGATAAAATCCCAAATTTCCCTGACGGGCAGCTAAACCAGGGCGGCTTTTCAACGATGGACAGCCCGCCTGTGGCAATAATCCGGCCATCTTCAACAGCAATAAAACCGATAAAGCTGCCGTCAGCCATATGCCGTTGGCAGTAGTCCAGAAGGGCGGGACGCAGGTCGGTATCTCCGGATGCGCCTTCCTCTAGGAGCTGCTTAATCCGCAATTCAATATAGCTGTCAACTTTGTCGGGCGTCAGCTTTTCAATCGTCATAAAATCCTCCCTCTGCTTACCGACGCAGTAGGGCTTAACGGCTGCCCTATCAGTGGCCCTAGCGATGAAAAGTCTTTGCTAAGCTTTCTTCAGAAAGCGTCGTATCCCCGCGTACCCCCGCCCCCGTCCACTTCAGCGCGGGCGGGGATCGAAGAAGCTGCCCCTTTCCGGGAAACGGCGAGGGCCGCCGCTCTGGAAGCCAGAAGCAGCGCTTCAGGAACCTCTTTCCCTTCTAAGACCGCCGCCAGGAAAAAGCCGGTAAAGGTGTCGCCTGCACCCGTGGTATCGACTGCCTTTACAGAAAAAGCAGGCTGGAAAAACTGCCTTTCGCTGTCGGCATAGCGCGCGCCGTTTGCCCCAAGGGTCAGCACGACTTTCATATGAGGGAAACGCTGCAGGATTGCTTTGGGGAGCTTTTTAACATCTGGTTCGCCGGAGAGAGCCGCCCCTTCCAGCTCGTTTAAAATCAGCCATTCCACCTTGCGGAAATCGCATTTTGCCAGCGCTGCGCTGCAGGGCGACGGGTTCAGCGCTACTGTCAGCCCCATCTCCCAGGCTAGGTCGATCATCCGCTCCGGCAGGTTCATCTCATTCTGCAAAAGCAGTAGGTCGCCCGGCCCAAACCCCGCCAGCGCCCGGCGGATATAAGCTTCGTCTACCAGCTGGTTGGCCCCGCCGTAAAGCAGGATGCAGTTCTGACCGGAAGGGTCAACCTGGATGACGGCGTGGCCGGTTCTGCCCGGCCGCAGTTCGACAAGGCTGCAGTCTACGCCGTTTTCTTCTGCAAGCTTTACAAGAAAACGGCCGTCTTCACCGATCAAACCCGCATGGCAGACCTGCGCGCCGGCCCGCGCCAGCGCAATAGACTGGTTAAGTCCTTTGCCGCCGGGGAAAATTTCCAGCGACGCCGAAGAAAGGGTCTCCCCCGCTTTCACCATATGGGGAACCGTGTAGACATTGTCGCAATTTAAAGAACCAAAGTTGAGGATTTTCACAGGGGAGGCTCCTTTCGCCGGGATTTTTTCAGCTGCCAAGGGCCGTCATGACCCGCTTTTCCCGCTGGGAAAGGGTCAAATAGGCCAAGGCGCTCTGTTCATTTTGCAGGATCTCCGTTGTGCTTAGCGGCCGTTTTACCTCTGCCGGGCTGCCCATAACTAAGCTCCCGTCGGGGATGACCGTCTTGCCGGTGATCAGCGAGCCGGCGGCAATCATGCAGTTCTTGCCGATGACCGCCCCCGACAGGACAATAGACCCCATACCAATGATGGTGTTGCTGCCGATGGTGCAGCCATGGAGAATCGCCCCATGGCCTACTGTCACATCGTGGCCGATGACGCAGGGCTGGTTGATGTCCACATGGACGACGCAGTTCTCCTGGATGTTGGTGTTTTTCCCCACATGGATGGCGGCGGCGTCTCCCCGCAGGACGCTGTTGTACCAGATGGACACCCCTTCTTCCAATGTTACCTGCCCCGAGACCACTGCCCCTTTGAGCAGCACTGCCGAAGCGTGTATCTTCATCATAGCGCGGTCAGCCCCTCCTCATATAGCCGGTTTCCCGGTCTACCTGATGGGTGAACGGCCTGCCCGCCGCGAAAGCTTTCAGGTTCTCGATGCAGACCGCCATAACCGCTTCATAGGTTTCGCGCATATGATAGCCGCCTGAAGTGTGCGGGGTGATGAAGGCCGACGGGCATTTCCACAGCGGGTGCCCTTCCGGCAGCGGTTCCGGGTCGGTGACATCCAGTGCCGCGCCCCCAAGCTGCCCGCTTTCCAACAGATCATAAAGGGCGTCGGTGTCAATCGCGCTCCCCCTGCCCACATTGAGCAGCAAAGCGCCCCTTTTCATCAGCCCCAGCCGCCGCCTATCCATCAGCTTCGCCGTCTTTTCCCCGCCGGGCAGCGACAGCGCTACCACGTCGGCTTGGGGGAGGAAGCCGTCCAGCTGGCCAATCGTCCCGGCCTCGTCCGCATAATCAGGTTTTGGATGGGCGGTGCGGGTGACGCCGGTAATATGGGCGCCCAAGAGCTTCATCCGCTGGGCGTAGGACCCGCCGATATCGCCCATCCCCACCACCAGGATACGGGAAGAGGTAACGCTCATGACCGCCCCGGCGTCCTGCCAGCGCCCCGCCATCTGGCTGTCCCGGTAGAGGTGCAGCTTTTTCATCAGCATCAGTGTTGTCCCCACCATATATTCTGAAATGGCGTGGCCGTAGCAGCCGGTGGCATTGGTCAGCGCGACCGGCTCCGGCAGCGCGCCCGGCGCGCAGTAGCCGTCTGTCCCTGCGCTGCCCAGTTGGATCCAGCGCAGGTTGGGGCAGCGGGCGGCTTGTTCCAAAGTCGGGTTGCCGAGGATGGCCGATGCCTTTTCCCAGGCTTCCGGCGGCACAATACCGCCTTCCGTCCAGATAAACGCTGCTCCCGGCAGTGCTTCCTCCATCTGACGGCGGTATCCCTCTTCTACCGGCAGCAGTACAATAATCGTATCTTTTTTATCCATAAACAATCCCTCCCAGCAAGGCTTACGCCTTCAGCACACTTTTGCCATCCCATTCTTCCGAAGGTTTGACCCCCAGGAGTTCTGCTACAGTGGGTGCAATGTCTTTGATATTCGCTTCAGCAAGCGCCTTGCCTTTTTCAAAAGCGCTGCCCCAGAACAGCATTGGGATCGTCATATCTTCCGGCAGTCGGGTGCCGTGGGTACGGTCGTGGCCGCCGTGGTCCGCCGTCACAATCAGCTGATAGCCCTCCGGCAAAGCCTCCTTGACCCGCTTGATGCAGTCAGAGGCATGGGCTACTGTGTCCAGGTATTCCTTACCCATCCAGCCGTAGTGGTGGCCGATTTCGTCCACGGAGCCGATGTAAAGGAAGGTAAAATCGGGGGATTCCTTTTTGATGTAGTCAATGGTTAGGTTAGCCATCTCCCGCTCCTGTTCCCAGGCGGCCTCCATATCATGGGCCATCCGCTGGAAATAGGCGTGATCGAGCGTACCGGGACGGCAGAGGTCGCGCAGCTGCTGCCAGTTATAGAACATCGCGCATTTCAGGTCGGCTTTGTGCGCTGCTTCAAAAATGCCGTCCACTGGCCGTACCTGCGGCATCCAAAGGTTATCGGTAATGCCGTGGCGGTCAGGATCCACCCCCAGGAAAAGGGAGGTGTGGCAGGGCAGGGTGACCGAGGGGAACACCGTGGCCGCGTGAAAGCAGTGGGTGCTCTCTGCCCGCAGGTCGGCAAGGAAGCTGTTGCCGCACTGCATAATGCCGTCTGGGCGCATCCCATCTACCAAAACCAGGACGATTTTATTTTTCATGACGATTCTCCTTTGTTTCGTTGCGGCAATGCGCCGCAGGAATGTTACCTTCACTTTAACACAATCGGCCGCGGGAATCAAGCCCTTCCCACAAGAAAATTTCCCAGGACAGGCTTTCTCCATAAAAAGAAAACAGGGAAAGCGCCAAGGGCTGCTTTCCCCGCTCTGCAAGGGCTTATTCAGCTTCAAAAGAATCTTTGCCTACGCCGCACAGCGGGCAGGCATAGTCGTCAGGCAGGTCGGCCCATTTTGTGCCTTCGGCTTCCTCGTCGTAGACGTAGCCGCAGACAGAACAGACATATTTCATAGTCACAGCAACTCCTTTCGCGGCAAGCCGCTTTGATACTGTTATTATATCACAAAAAAGCCTTTTGTCAACGGCTGGCTTGACAGAGACGGGGCAACAGCATTAAAAAATTCCCAAAGGCTTTCGACGCAGCAGCGGCAGCGTGATAGGCCAGTAAATTCAGGCAGCAGAAAGCGGAATCGGAATACACGTCCGGTTCCGCTTTTTAAGCGATATTTTGCTTATTCTGTTCCCAGTTTATTTTCAACGGCATCCAGATAATCAAAAACGTTAATCTCTCCGGAGCGCATACTGCTGATGTTTTCGGGGCGCATCTGCTCGATTGGGTCAATGACGCCGTCGACCACAGGGATCAGCGTCGCAGGCGACAGGTAGGTGCCATGTTCACTGGCAAACAGCAGGATTTCATCATCCAACGCAACGTTCTTGCAGCCTTCCACGATATAAATCTCGTCGTCCGACTCGCCGGCCATCTCTCTGAAAAGAACGGTCGAATCCGTATTTTCGCCCTTAAGCTGGGAGATTACCTCAACAGTAACGTGCCTGTGATATTCTCGAAAAGGTTCACCATCTGATGCAATCACTTCATGAAGCTGAGGTTTGCTGATATCCGTCACCCGTCCGTAGACAATATACGTCGCTTCTTCAACAGCAGTATCAAGGTCAACATAGGGCCATGAATATGATATAGTGTGTACGATTTTTTTGGGCGGCTCAGCTGGGGCTTTTGTCTTAAAGAAAGCAAATCCGGCAATTGCGCAGATTATTAGGGCAAGCGCTGCCAAAGCAACGATTTTTACTTTTTTTGAAAGAACCATTTTCATAAATCAAACCCTCCTCACCAATAGATATCAATGTATGACGCTTTGTCATAGGAGGTCAAGGTAGTTCGTACCTCTCCCTTTTCCGTTTGCCAATACATTACATTTGAGAGACAGGTCTGACTCCAACAAGGCCCATCACCATCTTCTTCATGACAATGTGCAACGCCTAAAGTATGACCAAGCTCATGTTCAACTACAGTCTGAATATCATAGGATGTAGAAGAACCGCCTACCGACCAATTGACCACATCAGTTAGCAGAATTTCAACCGTATACATTTCTCCAGTATCGTGATCCCAACTTGCATCTGTATATCCAATCCATTTGTCATATGAAGTAGTATATCTTATTACGTTTCGTTCATCCGAATTGGTAGTCAGATACATACTTACCATAGCTTTGTTGATTGGCGTTTTGACTGCGTTCCATTTCTGCATCGCCTTGCGGACTGCTTCGCGCTCATTAGTTGGGAAACTGCACCTGAAAAAGATATCCCTTGGCGTATTGGTCCAATAACGGCCATTTGCCAATCTTTCGGATGCTGTAACTGGTGCACCGCAAAGGACAAAAGTCACGACAAGGGCAATACATAGTGCCAATTTTTCATTATTTTAAGTATATAATACTACTTCCTTTTTAATCCATCAACAGTTAATTTGCCAAAATTTTACATATCTTTTTATATGTTATGACAAAAACTCAGAAAGACTAAAAAAATACCGCGCAGATGCCTTTTAGCTGTGCGGTGTTTGATTTATATATATATTGCCAAGCAGGAAGACGCGCCTTTTAGGTCAGCGTTTAATCTGCGCCTTCTTCGTGTTCCGCCATTTTTTAGTGAAGCCGCGGATGATGGAAAGGTTTTTTCATCGGCCAGCTAAGAAATCTGTCCAATCGCCAGGCGAAAAGATATTGCCGATGACTGCATCCGCCGGGAGGGGGAGCTGAATCAAAACAGCTTTGAGGAGCGAATACCATCCGTACGCCCCAACAAAGGGCTGCCGCCAATATCGGCAGCGCAGCCGGCGCTTTTACTAGAGGACCTTCCAGGATGGGAAATGGGCGCAAAAAACGCCGCCAAAGCGGACTTGCCTTGGCGGCATAGGTTTAAGGCTGTTTGCTTTCTTGTAGAGGACAGCTGTCAGCGGGCGCAGCCGGGTACTTTTCAGCCAGCTTGGCGGCTGTTTGCAGCAGCCCGTCGATTTCAGCAGATAGGATGATAAGCTGCCGCAGACAGGCTGCCGTCATCTGCCAGGCTTCTTTTTCCCAGCGGCCGCTGGGCGGGGCGGTAGGCAGGTTTTTCGGCGTTTCCATAGGGGCTCCCCTTTCTTATTTGGCAGGAAGCGGGATAGCGCTAGTCAGACTGTCCGTTTTCCGGCCGCAGGCTATTATGTACGTTGTCGCCAGCCTGTTTGGCGAGGGTACGTTCAATTGTTTGGGCCGTCAGCTGCATAAACAGGGCGGCCTCTTCTGCTATGGTTTTGATTTGCCGCGAAAGCTGGCCGTGGCCTGTGCCCGCAGCGGGGCAGCCGCCGCGCTTGTTGCTAGTTTCATAAAAAAGCCCCTTTCATTTACCATTGTATCGCAAAATTAGTCAAACAGCTAGTCTATTATGACAAAATTCAATGTTATCATTCCGGTATATCAGGGTGATAAATCAGTTTTTTAGTTGATAATAGCTGTAAAAAATAAAAATACGATAAAAACATTTATTTTGTCCCTATGGGCATTTTTCTAAAAAGGTTGCAAAAACCTTGTCAATGCGGTATAATTTACTATTATCCAATATCCAGCATGGCAAAATATTGCAGACAGTAAAAACCGGAGGGCCAAAATGGGGACAATTTTAATCAAAGCCGGCAGTTTTGTGCTGATGATTGTATTGGGGTATACTTTGAAGCGGATAGGCTTCTTTAAAAAGGAAGACTTTTCCATCCTTTCTAAAATTGTGCTGAACATCACACTGCCCTGCGCGGTAATAACGAACTTCAGCACCTTCAGCTTCGAGCCGGGGCTGATGCTGCTGGCGGCCTTGGGTATCGGCACAAACCTTATCATGGTCGCCGCCGGCTGGCTGAAGGGCCGCAGGGAAGGGCCGTTGGGGAAAGGCTTTGGGATGCTGAACCTTTCCGGTTACAACATCGGCTGCTTTACGATGCCGTATGCGCAGAGCTTCCTTGGCCCCGTCGGGGTTGTGGCGACCTGTATTTTCGACGCCGGCAACGCGATTATGTGCAACGGCGTCACATATGGGCTTGCCTCTTCGGTCAGCGCCGGCGGGCGGATCGATCCGAAAGCGGTGCTGAAAAAGATGTTTAGTTCAGTGACTTTCGACACCTATGCGGCGATGCTGCTGCTGGCGGCGCTGGGGCTTTCAATGCCCGCGCCGGTGCTGACTTTTACAGAGATTGTCGGCGGCGCCAACAGCTTTATGGCGATGCTGATGATTGGCGTAGGGTTTGAGCTGCGGTTGGAAAAGCGCTATCTTTCCCAGATCGGCGCTTCGCTGCTTTGGCGCTACGCCCTTTCGGCGGTGTTGGCGGCGGCTTTTTACTTTTTGACGCCCTTTTCATTGGAAGTGCGCCAGGTGCTCGCCATTGTCGTCTTCGCCCCGGTTTCCACCGTGGCCGTGCCCTATTCCGGCAAAATCGGCGGCGACATTGGCCTTGCCGGGGCCATTAACTCGGCTACGATTGTGGTCAGCCTGACTATTATTACCGCGCTTTTGCTGGCTATGGGGCTGTAAAGGCATGGGAGGCGGGAAGGCTGCGGGCCGCCCGCAAAAAATTTACAGTCTTCAGGTTGAGGATATGGGGAAAATGTGGTAGAATAATGGATATAGGCAGCTGCCTTGGGCAGCAGTAGGAGGGCGACATGGTTTTATTGATCGCAGGCGCATCCCATACCGGGAAAACAGCAATGGCTCAGCGGCTTTTGGAGAAGTACCGCTATCCCTATCTTTCGATTGACCATCTGAAGATGGGGCTGATCCGCAGCGGGCAGACGTCGCTTACGCCTATAAGCGACGATGGGGCGCTGACGGCTTACCTGTGGCCGATTGTCCGGGAGATGGTCAAAACGGCGATTGAGAACGGGCAGAACCTGATTGTCGAGGGCTGCTATATCCCGTTTGACTGGGCGGAAAGCTTCGAGGAAGAGTACCGCCGGCATATCCGTTACCACTGCCTGGTTATGAGCGAGGGCTATATCCGCAGCCATTATGACGACATTAAAGCTTATGCCAGCACGATTGAGCAGCGGGGCGACGATGCGGACTGCACGATGGAATCGCTGCTGGCGGACAATAAAAAGACGCTGGAAATGTGCCGGCTGCACGATGCGGATTACACGCTGATTGACGACAGCTATCCGTCTGGGCTGGCATTTTGACCAGGGGGGTTGATTTATGGCCATTAACAAAGCGATGCTGCTTGCCTTGAAAGCCCTTTCCTATTCTGAACCTGGCCTAGCCAAAACCTACCGGCTCCAGCGGGCGGTGGCCGACGTCAGGGCCCCCCATCTGCTCAAGCCTTTTTACCGGCTTTGGGACAGGGAGATCCACTGCGGCGGGCGGGATGTGAAGGTGCGCATCTATGAACCGAAGGAGCTGGAGCGGAAGTCGCTGCTGTTATTTTTCCATGGCGGCGGCTGGGTGACCGAAAGCGTGGACACCTATAACAATGTCTGCAAAAACCTGGCAAAAAACACTGGCTGCCGGGTAATTTCAGTCGAATATTCCCTGGCGCCGGAGCATCCCTTCCCAGAGGGGCTGGAAGACTGCTATGCTGTGGCAAAGACCCTTTTTTTCAACACGGCCGACTTTGATATTCCGGCTGAAGAAATTGTGTTAATCGGCGACAGCGCCGGCGGTAACCTGGCTGCAGCGGTTTCGCTGCTGGGCAGGGACAGGGGGGAGTTCTGCCCCAAAAAGCAGATCCTGCTCTATCCAGCAGTGGGGAATGATTACTCCGAGTCTTCGCCTTTCCCGTCGGTGCAGGAAAACGGCAGCGGCTATCTGCTGACCGCTAAGCGCATCGGCGAGTATATGGAGCTGTACGCCGGCGGGGACGGGAACCGCCAGAACCCCTATCTCGCGCCGATTTTGATGGAAGATCTGTCAAACCAGCCTAAAACCTTGGTGATTACAGCCCAGTACGACCCTCTGCGGGACGAGGGCGAAGCGTATGCCGAGCGGCTGCGGGCAGCGGGCGGCGAGGTATACCTTTACCGGATGGACGACGCGCTGCACGGCTTTTTCTCGCTGGATCCCATTTTTTCCCATGTCAAAAAGGCTTACGCCCTAATTAATCGTTTTTTGAGCGGAGACGATCCATTATGCCAGCTTACAGAAACCTGAAGTGGAGCCGCCTGGATAATGCGGCCAAAATTTTCCCCTCGACCATGGAGAAGGCCGACACGCGGGTATTCCGTTTTTCCTGCGAGCTGACCGGGGAAGTGGATCCCCGTCTGCTGCAGCAGGCTGTGGAGGTGGCGTCGGAAAGTTTCCCCGGCTATCTGGCGGTGATGCGCCGGGGCTTGTTCTGGTATTACCTGGAACAGACCGACCTGCGCCCCGAAGTTGCCGAAGAGGCGCTGCAGCCCTGCGCGCCCCTCTACCAGCGCGACCGGCGCACGCTGCTTTACCGGGTCAGCTATTACCGCCGCCGGATTAACCTTGAAATCTACCATGCGCTGTCGGACGGCACCGGGGCGATGACTTTTTTAAAGGCCATCGTCACCCGCTATTTGCTGCTGCGCTACCCCGAGAGCCTGCGGGGGGAGGCGCTGGATTGGATCCCTGCGCCAGCTTTTGAAAAATCGGCGGACAGCTTTCAAAAATATTACCAGCGCGTCCCCCACACCAAAGCCCCCAAGCGCCCGCGGGCCTATCACCTGCGGGGGGAGTTCCGGGAAAACGAGGACTTGCAGCTGATTGAAGGGATTGCTTCGGTAAAGGAGGTGCTGGCGGCGGCCCACCGCTATCAGACTACCCTGACCGTCTATCTGACGGCCGTGCTGATTGAGGCGATTCACGAGGAAATGTACCTGCGGGACGAAAAGCACCCGGTGGTCATCCGGGTGCCAGTGAACCTGCGCAAATACTTTCCCTCTGAAACGGCAAAAAACTTTTTCGGCATGATTGAAGTGTCTTACCATTTCCGCCAGTCTTCCGGGGAATTTACCGATATCCTAAAGACGGTGGACGAAACCTTTAAGCAGGAGCTTTGCCCTGAGCGGCTGTCAGTGCGGATGAACCAGCTTGCCCAGCTGGAGCATAACCCGCTGGTGCAGATTGTGCCGCTGCCGGTCAAAAATGTCGTACTGCGGCAGGCAAGGCGCCTAAGCGACCGGGAAGAGACTGCGGTCATCTCCAACATTGGACGGGTGACGCTGCCCGAGCCGCTTACGCCTTATGTAGACAGCTTCCACATCTTTGCCAGCACTTTAAAGACCCAGCTCTGCCTTTGCTCTTTTGGCGACCGGCTGCAGATGGGGTTTTCGTCCGCTTTTGAGGGGGCGGGCCTGCAGCAGCGTTTTTTTAGGCGGCTGGCCAGCGAAGGGGTCGCAATTACAGTAAGCGCGACCGACTTCCCGCTGGAGGAGGTCAAAAAGCCGCCGGCCCCGTCGAAAAAACCTGCCCGCAAGGCGGAGAAGCAGGCTGCAAATGGGCCTTCGGCCCCATCAGGAAAGGAGGGCTGACGATGCGTTATTGCAGCAGCTGCCGGGTGACGGTGACCGGCGTGCGGGCGCGCTGTCCGCTCTGTCAGAACCTGCTCACCGGCGATATTGCCCCTGAAACCGAGGTATTCCCCCGGCTGCCCGCTCCGCGCTACAGCCGCCAGCTGCTGTATAAGCTGGTCAATTTGGCGGCGGTCGTGTCGATGGTGGTCTGCTTGGCAGTAAATTGGATGCTGCCGGAACAGGGGGCTTGGTCGGTTTTTGCCTGCGCGGGGATTTTGGCTGCTTGGGTGACGACGGCGGTGGGGATTTCCCAGCGCCGCAACATTATTAAAAACATCACTTGGCTGCTGTTTTTGATTTCGTTATTGACGATCTTACTAGACAGGATGATCGGCTGGCTGGGATGGAGCCTTGACTATGTGTTCCCCTGTCTTTGCGTTGCGTCGATGGCGTCGATGATTGTGCTGTCGCTGGCGATGCATATCCCGCCCAACGAGTACCTGGTCAACTTGGTGCTGGCGTCGGCTTACGGGGTGGTGCCGCTGGTTTTTGTGCTGACGGATACGGTGGGGGTAATCTACCCCTCTGTGATTTGCGTGGCCGTGAGCGTAATTATTGTCGCCTGGCTGTGGATTTTTGAAGGGAAGGGGATCCGCCGGGAACTGAAAAAGAAGCTGCATCTATAGCGCGAGGGGGATTTCGCTTGCTGCGGCAAGCCGAAAGCTAGGCCCGCGATTTTTTGAAAAAAATCGAGTAAAACTTTTTTCCTTGGCAATCGTAGGGGAAAAGGGATTTTTTCGGCAAGCTGAATCTGACGCCTTCGGAGTTTGGCGTCAGATTTTTGTCATTTTAGGCGGACAGCTTTCATCCGGAGCCGGACGTAATCCGCATACCAGATGCCGTCCTGGTAAAGTCCGCCCCGCAGGCTTTTTTCTGTTTCAGCAAGGATGGCTTCTTTTTCCTGCTCGTCCTGCAAAACGGCAAAGGGCGTCTTGACAAAAAGCCTGATCCAATCTTTCAGCCCGTCTTCGCCTTTCAGCGCTGTCGGCCGGTCGAAAAGGACAGCATACCGAACCTGAAAGCCGGCGGTTTCCAAAAGGGCAGCGTACTCGCCGATAGTAGGAAAGTAAAAAGGCATCTGATAGGGGTATTCATGCGCTGCGAAAATTTCTGCCAGCGCCGTATGGATCTGTCGGTTGTTCCCATGGCCGCCAAATTCAAATACAAATTCCCCGCCCGGTTTGAGGGCGCGGTGCACGCAGGCGAGCATCCGGGGCTGCCAGGCCTTGTCAATCCAATGCAACACGGCGTTGGAAAAAACCGCGTCGACAGGTTCTTCCAGCGAAAAATCGGCGGCGTCAGCCTGGATAAATTCGATATGAGGGTAATTCCCCCGCGCAATAGTTAGCAGCTCCGGCGAGGCATCCAGCCCCTTTGCACAGTAGCCTTTGTCTTGCAAAACCTTTGTCAGCGCGCCGTTTCCGCACCCCAAGTCCAATACGGAAGCGCCCTTTTCTGCTTCAATCAGTTCTATAACACTATTTCCATATTCATGGACGAAGGAAAAATCCGACGTATATTTCCCGCTGTCCCATTTAATATTCATATATCCTCCTTTTAAGGCAGCGAACGGTGAGCCGCCAGCAGCCAACAGTGCGGCAGCAGCAGCCGTTTGCAGCGTATAGCGTCGTCAAGGTAGTTGAAGGCGGCCTGCTGGAGCGAAACGGCCAGCCCCTGTTCAATCAGCGCCAGGTAGGGCGGCTGCCCTTGCTGGTCCCAAGAGATCTTGTCCGCCAGGAAAACTGCGAGGTCGTAGGGCGAGGGGTCGGCCTTCAGCGTCGTATGCACCTGGATTGCGGAAAGCGCCTCTTCATCCGTTAAATGGAGCAGGTGGCGGGCAAGGAGCGCCGAAAAGCGCTGGTGCAGCAGCATTGGGTAACGGCGCTCGGCTTCGTCGAGCGGCATCCCCCATTCTTTGGCCTTTGCCAGCATCTCTTCTTTGGGCAGGATGGCAGCCAGGTCGTGGAGCATTGCCGCCGTCCGGCAGCGCCTAGCATCCAGCCCAAACTGTTCCGCCAGCTGCGCCGCTGTTTCAGCGACAGCCCGCACATGGGCAAGGGTTTTGCCTTTCCCATTTTCCAGGTACAGCTTTTCAGCGTCGGCAGCCGGGTCGCCGGACGGCGGGAGAAATCGCGTATTTGGAAAAGCCGAAAGGATAAGGCTTTCAGTCAGAGCGGGAAACTGCTTTTCCGGAAAAAGGAAAGGGATAGGCAGATCGTCCTTAGCAAAAAAGTGCTTCGCCAGCAGCCGGTACAGCGCCGTTACTGAATCTACGCTGCCAGGGTCAATCCCTCGGCGGGCAAAAAAGCCTTTGAGGATGTCACCGCCAAAGTCGTGCAGCGCCAGCCCCCAGATAAGCCTTTCCAGGAATTCTGCGGGGCTGGCTTCTCCGATGTAAGCCTGTACCAGCAGCGGGTCTTCGCGGAAAAGCTCGAACGTCACCGGCGGCAGCTCGTACCAGCAAGGGGCGATGCAGCAGTCGGCAAAATCAATCAGCCGCAGTGAAAATTCGTTTCCAACCTTCTCCGCCAGCAGGTTCTCCCCCGTACAATCGCCATGGACAAGCACCGGCGAAAAAAAGGGCGGCACTTTTTTATCAAGCGCGCCGTATTCGTTGGCCAGCGCGCGGAAATCTGCCCGCAGGCCGGGGTGCAGCCCTTCAAAGCGCGGGTTCGTCAGCGCCTGCCGCGCCAAATCTTTTTGGGCAATCAGCCCTTCGGCGGGCTGGTTCATCCGGGCCAGCATCGCCCGCACTGCCGCTGCGAAAGCGGTTTTCTCCTCCGGCGGCAGCTCCGCCAGCATCCCGCCTGCCTCTCTCCCTTTGCAAAACTCAATAATCAGGTACCGGAATAGGTACTGGTCTTCAATTTCGCCAGCCGCCAGCAGTTTTGGGGCGGAAACCCCCGCTTCTGCGGCAAATTCTAATACCCTTTTTTCCGTTTCCCAGTCGTAAAGGCTGTCAGCGCCGCATTCAGGCGGATAAAAAACTTTAAGCACCGCGCCGCCGGAACGGAAAACGGCGTTGGTGCCAGGCGTCAGAGGGCTAAGGGGCAGCTGCGGCAGGCCTTCCTTTTCAAGAATGGCCATGCAGAGGGGGGTAAACGCCTCCCTATCCTGGAAGACCCGTCCCCAGTCCGCCCAGCTTGCAATGTCTATTTGGAAAAGCGCCATAAAAACTCCTCCTAAACAGCAAGGGGCGGCTGTAAAACCACCCCTCGCTTCTCTCCAAAATACCTATTTGCCGTCAGATATGTGCGGCAACCAGGTCGCCCATTTCAGAACAGCCGACCTTCTTTGTCCCTTCGCTGAAGATGTCGCCGGTGCGGTACCCTTCGTCCAGCACTGCATTGACCGCCTGTTCGATGTCGTCGGCTTCGGCAGCCATGTCGAAGGAATAGCGCAGCATCATCGCCGCCGAAAGGATCGTGCCAATCGGGTTGGCTAGGTTCTGGCCGGCAATGTCGGGGGCCGAGCCATGGATCGGCTCGTACATCCCGCGGGAGCCCTCGCCCAGCGAAGCGGAAGCCATCATCCCGATAGAACCGGTAACCATGCTGGCTTCATCGGAAAGGATGTCGCCGAAAAGGTTCTCGGTGACGATAACATCGAACTGGGCAGGGTTTTTGACCAGCTGCATCGCCGTATTGTCCACCAGCATATCGCTGCAGGCCACGTCGGGGTATTCCTCCGCCACCTGATGCACGACTTTGCGCCAAAGCCGCGAAGAGTCCAGCACGTTAGCCTTGTCTACTGAAACGACTCGGCTGCCGCGCTTACGGGCAGTCTGGAAAGCGGTGTGGGCAATGCGGCGGATCTCATGCTCGCCGTAGGTCATATCGTCGTGGGCGCGCAGCTCGCCGTTTTCTTCCGCCGTCTTATGCTCGCCAAAGTAAGCGCCGCCAATCAGTTCCCGTACCATCATCAGGTCGATGCCCTTGCTGACAATCTCCGGCTTTAGGGGCGAGGCTTCGGCAAGCTGGGGGAAGAGCCTTGCCGGGCGCAGGTTGGCGTAAAGGCCCATTGCCGAGCGGATGCCCAGCAGGGCGGCTTCCGGGCGGATTTCCTTGGCAACGCCGTCCCATTTCGGGCCGCCGACTGCGCCCAAGAGCACGCTGTCGCAGTCTAAGCATTTTTGCAGAGACTCCTCCGGCAGGGATTTGCCGAAAGCGTCAATAGCGCAGCCGCCGGCAAGGATTTCCTGATAGGTAAAGCTGTGCCCATATTTCCCTGCAATTTTATCCAATACCTTTAACGCCTCTGCGACAATTTCCGGGCCGATGCCGTCGCCGCGGATTACAGTAATTGTCTTGTTCATCTCAAAAACCCCTTCCTTTTTATTCCTGCGCGGCAGGGAAAAGGCTGCAAAGCAGCTGCAGCCCCGCTTCAGTGCGGAAAATCTTCTCCTTGGCGGCGCGGACCGCTTCGGTATCCGCGCCATTTTCTTCCAGGTTGACTAAGAAGTCTGCCTCGACTAAAATTTGATAGTCTGGGCTGGTCATTTCCCGGTAAATATGGTGGTGGGCAATCAGCCAGCAGACCCGTTGGACAATCTCTTTAGGATAGCCCAGCTCAGCCAGCAGCTTTTCTGCCTCCGGCGGGCCTTCCTCCTGCTGATGCTCGCCGCTGCAGTCACCGTATTTTTCCAGCGCATTTTTGATGCCGATGTCGTGGGTCAGCGCGCTTAGTTCCAAAACCAGCTGGGTGCGGCGGTCAAGGTTTTCCAGCTGGCCGATGGTGCGGGCATAGCCCCACACCTTCATAAAATGGGCAATCCGTTTGGGCGCGCCCGCGTCATAGGCGGCCATGGCCAGCGCCGCTTTTGGGATAATTTCTCTAAGCATAGGCTACCTCACCGAAGGGACTTGAGCAGCCCGCCCTTATCAATAATATCCTTGATAAAGTCAGGGAAAGGCTCGGCTTTGTATTGCTCGCCGCGGGTCAGGTTTTGGATAACGCCGGTGTCAAAGTCAATGGAAACCTCGTCGCCGGGCTGGATCTTATCGGCCGCTTCTTCGCACTCCAAAATAGCAAGGCCAATGTTGATGGCGTTGCGGTAGAAAATCCGGGCGAAGGTCTTGGCGATGACGCAGGAGACGCCGGCTTCTTTAATGGCGATGGGGGCGTGCTCGCGGGAAGAACCGCAGCCAAAATTCCAGCCGGCGACAATAATGTCGGCGGGTTGTACCTTTTTGATGAACTGCGGGTCGATATCCTCCATGCAATGGGCCGCCAGCTCCTTATGGTCGGCGGTGTTCAGGTAGCGGGCGGGGATAATGACGTCAGTATCGACGTTATCGGGAAATTTATGGACAAAGCCTTGGGTGTTCATGAAAAAGCCCCTTTCTATTACGAATAGTATTTTGTCGATTATTTTCTACAGATCAGCAGCGCATGGTTACTCATCCCAGTGCAGGACGGGGTTTCACAAAGGAGATCCGATAGGGCCATCCAGGCAGCGAATTTCTCCTCATCCATTTCATTGATCCGCGCTGCGCCGTAGGTAAAGTCCAGCCCGTGGTTCTCCAGTACCGTCAGCCCGCAGCGTTCAGCGTCAGCGGCCATTTCCTCTGGCGTTGTGAAATAGAAGAGGCCGGGGCGCAGGTCATCTTCGCCCTTTTCCAGGACGGGTTCGGTCGCAGCTGGGCTGGGATAGGCATCTGGGAAATCGATACAGGCTTTCATATAAGCGCCGCCCTTGTTGATATAGGCAAAAGCCAGCGTCCCGCCGGGTTTGCAGATGCGGCGGCACTCGGCAAAAACCAAGGCCCGTTCTCCCTCGGGCAGGTGGTACATTGGCCCTAAAGCCAGTACAACGTCGAACTGTCTGTCCGGCAGTGCAAGCTTCGTCGCATCGCCGACCTCGGCTTGGGCATTGCTAAGGCCAGATGCCTGAATTTTTTCCCTGAACAGCGCAATGTTGGCCGGGGAAAGGTCAACGCCTAAATAGGACTTGCACAGCGGTGCAAAACGGAAGGCATAGTAACCAGTGGCACAGCCCAGCTCGGCCACTCGGCTGTCCGGGCGGATATAGGGCCGCAGGAACTTCTCGGTGTAATGGAACTCGATGCTGCTGGCACGGGATGACTCTGCCCGGCCGTCTTCATAGGCGGCGTCGCTGTATTTCTGGCAGACTAACGAAGCGTTAGAAGACATAAGGCCTCTCCTATTCAACAGGCTGAGAGATTTTTCCAGTCAGGGCAGAGGCTGCCGCGACTGCCGGTGAAGCGAGGTACACTTCCGAATCGACGTGGCCCATCCGCCCGACAAAGTTGCGGTTGGTGGTGGCCACACAGCGCTCACCTTCGGCCAAGATGCCCATATAGCCGCCCAGGCAGGGGCCGCAGGTCGGGGTGGAGACGACGCAGCCAGCCTCAATGAAAATCTCAAGGTAGCCGCGCTTCATCGATTCCATATAAATCTGCTGGGTGGCGGGGATAATGATAGTGCGGACATTTTTAGCAATCTTTTTGCCCTTGAGGATCTCGGCCGCGACAGCCATGTCCGACAGCCGGCCGTTGGTGCAGGAGCCGATGACCACCTGGTCAATCGCAATGTCGCCAATCTGGTCAAAAGTCTTGGCATTTTCCGGCAGATGGGGGAAGGAAACCGTTGGGGTAATTGCCGACAGGTTGATGTCAATCGTCTGCTCATACTCGGCATCAGGATCCGCTTCGTAAGCGGCAAAATCACGGCTGACGCGGCCTTTGACATACGCCCTTGTCACCTCATCAACAGGGAAAATGCCGTTTTTCGCGCCGGCCTCGATCGCCATATTGCAGATGCAGAGCCGGTCGTCCATCGAAAGGCTTTTGACCCCTTCGCCGGTAAACTCCATCGATTTGTACAGCGCGCCGTCGACGCCGATCTTCCCGATGATGTGCAAAATCACATCTTTTCCGCTAACCCATTTGCCCAGCGAGCCGGTCAGGTTGAAGCGGATTGCTGCCGGCACCTTAAACCAGGCTTCGCCGGTAGCCATACCGGCCGCCATGTCGGTCGAGCCGACGCCGGTAGAGAAAGCGCCCAGCGCGCCGTAGGTGCAGGTATGGGAGTCGGCGCCGATGATGCATTCGCCGGGGGCGACGATGCCCTGTTCGGGCAGGAGGGCGTGCTCGATGCCCATATTGCCGACGTCGTAAAAATGGTCAATGTCAAAACGGCGGGCAAAGGTGCGGCACTGCTTGCACTGCTGGGCAGCTTTGATGTCTTTGTTGGGGGCAAAATGGTCCATAACCAACGAAATCTTGGATTTATCAAAAACCCCCTCAAACCCAGCCTTTTCAAATTCGTTGATCGCGACGGGGGAGGTGATGTCGTTGCCCAGCACCATATCTAATCTTGCCTTGATCAGCTGTCCGGCGCGGACTTCGGGCAGCCCAGCATGGGCTGCGAGGATTTTCTGAGTCATTGTCATTGCCATAATTCAGTCATTCCTTTTCTTTTAGTAGTACGGGGGTACGGGAGTACGGGTCGCTTTCTGAAGAAAGCTCTGCAAAGACTTTTAATCGCCCGGGTCACCGAGCAGACAGCCATGCACGCCTACTGCGTCGATAGCAGGTTCCGACGCAGTAGGGCTTGCCTTATGGGGCGGGCAGGCACCCTGGCGACTAAAAAGTTTTGCCAGGCTTTTTCAAAAGCCGCCGTATCCCTTAATTCCCTTTACGGCGGTTGATGGCAGAAAACAGGGCGTTGATAGAGGCGGCAATAATGTCGTCATGGACGCCTGCGCCCCAGCTGACGCTGCCGTCGGGGAAGGTGATGCTCACATAGGAAACTGCCTGGGAAGAGGAGCTTTCTTCAAGGGCGTGTTCGGTGTAGGTCAGCCCGCCGTATTCCAGTCCCAGGTGCTTTTTGACGGCGTTGCTGACGGCGTCAAGGCGGCCGTTGCCTTTGGCGGTCAGTTCCCGTTCTTCGCCGTCAATCTCCAGCGTAACGATGGTGCGGATATCCGGAGTGCGGACAAAATGGTAATCCAACAGCTTAATCGGCGAGTTGACGTTGACATACTGCCGCTGGAAAACCTCCAATACTTCGGCGGGCGACAGCTCCTTATGCAGATGGTCGGAGACGCTCTTGACGCTGTAGCCGACGCTTTCCCGCATTTTCTGCGGCAGATGGTAGCCAAAGCTGTGCTCCAGCAGATAGCCGATGCCGCCTTTGCCTGACTGGGAGTTGATACGGATAACGTCGGTTTCGTAGACGCGGCCAACGTCGGTGGGGTCGATGGGCAGATAGGGGACGGTCCAATGGCCAGGGTCCTTTTCCTCCCGCCACTTCATGCCCTTGGCAATGGCGTCCTGGTGGGAACCGGAGAAGGCCGCGAAGACCAGCTTGCCGGAATAGGGGGAGCGCTCATTGACGTGCATCCGGGTGACCCGTTCGTAAAGCTCGCAGATTTCCGGCATATTGGAAAGGTCCAGGGCCGGGTCGACGCCCTGGGCAAACATATTCATCGCCAGCGTGACAATGTCGACATTGCCAGTGCGCTCGCCGTTGCCGAAAAGGGTGCCCTCTACCCGGTCGGCCCCGGCCAGCAGCGCCATTTCGGTGTCGGCGACGGCGCAGCCCCGGTCGTTGTGGGGATGGAGCGAAAGGACGACATTTTCACGGTACTTCATATTATCGCTCATGTATTCAATCTGGTTGGCGTAGACATGGGGCATGGACAGCTCGACCGTTACCGGCAGGTTGATGATAACCTTGCGTTCCGGGGTGGGCTGCCAGACATCCAGCACCGCGTTGCAGATCTCCAGTGCGAATTCCGGCTCGGTGCCCGTAAAGCTTTCGGGAGAATACTCAAAGCGGAAATTGGCTTCATGGCCGGCGGCGCATTCATTGAACAGCTTTGCGCCGGAAACGGCAATTTCAATGATCTCTTCCTTGGACTTGCGGAAGACCTGCTCCCGCTGGGCGACGGAGGTGGAGTTGTAAAGGTGAACAATTGCGTTTTTAACGCCCTTCAGGCATTCAAAAGTCTTTTTGATAATGTGTTCCCGCGACTGGGTCAGTACCTGGATGGTCACATCGTCGGGAATCAGGTCCCGTTCAATCAGCGCCCGCAGGAAGTCGTACTCCGTCTCGGAGGCGGCGGGGAACCCGATTTCGATTTCCTTAAACCCAATTTTCACCAGGAGCTGGAAAAATTCGAGCTTTTCTTCCAGGCTCATCGGGATAATCAGCGACTGGTTGCCGTCCCGCAAATCGACCGAGCACCAGATGGGCGGCGCGTCGATATGGTCCTTTTTGGCCCATTTCATCTCGCAGATTGGCGGATTGAAATACTGGCGCATATACTTCTGATAATTTTTCATAAGGCATTTCCCTTTCTGAATTTAACTTGGCAAACAAAAAAGCCTCCGTTTCTGGTGATAAAATCACATCAAGAAACGAAAGCAGCCTTCCGCGGTACCATTCTTGTTGGCGTAAAAACGCCCCCTTTCCACATCAGCCAGCCGGCGAATGCTGTCCTCTGGTAACGGCGGACTTCCCCGTCCGGGCCTACTGCCGCGCGGGGCGGGTTTGGGCCGGATGCTCAAGGGCCAGTGATCCTGCGGCGGGCACTGCCTCGCACCAAGCGGCAGCTCTCTGAAACTCCGGGATACAGGACTTTTTCCCTATCATCGCATATCAAATAATTGATACTAGTATAAAGGAGAAGAGCAAAAAAGTCAATCGTGATTTTAGCACAATCATAGGCCTAAATTTTTGGCGCGCCCAACATAATGCATAGAAAAAACTACGCTGTCCCATCAGATTAACCAAAACAGCCGGATGGGACAGCGTAACGAAGTATTATTTGCCGATTTCCCTTAGGAAAAGGACAGCCAGCAGCGTCCAGTCGGTTTGGATGATGTCAAAGCCGCGGCGCGCCAGCCAACCCCAGCCCTTTTCGGGGTCGTCGGTGAGGGAAACGTCATCGGAATGGCCGGCGGCGAGAACGTCTTTGTAGTTGTAGACAATGGCGTTGCCCCAAAGGATCAGCCCCTTATCATGCATAAAGCGGATGTATTCCGGCGAGGCGACGGGGTCGCTTTCATCGGTAAAGAGCACCTCCGCACCGATATAGCTGAGCTTGCGGCGGAACAGGGACTCGGTCAGGGTATCCTCTTTGCGGATAATTGGCATATAGGGCAGGTCAGGGGCCAACTCTTCAACCAGATCGAACCACTTGGGTTCGGCGTTGGTTTTGACGATGACATCCCGCTGCATATTATGGCGGCGGACAGTGGCGGTGATTTCAGGGATGGCTGTCCAAAATTTGTCTATATTGACATAGCAGCGCCCTTTCAGCAGGTCAAGCGCTTCATCCAGCCGGCTGATGGGATGGGCGGTCGGGGTGCCGTCGACGTTGACAAAGCGCAGCTTTTCCACTTCACCGGCCGTTATATCAGACAGGTGCTTTTCCAGCCGCAGATGGGGGAATTCCATGCCGGGATGGAAGACGAACAGCTCGCCGTCGGCGGTTTTGGCAACGTCGAGTTCGATGATATCTGCACCCTGGCGCAGGGCGATTTCGTAAGCGGCCAAGGTGTTGCAGGGGATGTTCCCGGCGGCGGAGCCGCGGTGCGCGGCGACTAGGACATGGTCGGCGGCGGCTTCTCGGATAGTTTTCATGGCGGTTTCTCCTTTTGCTCATACTGCTGCGGGCGGGCGGCCCGCCAACGGTTTTGTGATAGGTTAATCATACGCCCTTTAACAGAAAAAAGCAAGGGGCAGCCGGATTTTCCGCAGTGTTTTTAGTCGCTGTTTTTATTAAGCGGCAGAAATCCGCGCCGGATGTCAAGAGAGAAAATTTTCAAAATTTGAAAATGCAATAAAGCGAATTTATTTATTCATTTTAAAAACCAGGTTGACAAGCTGATTAGATTGTACTATAATGTTCAAGCAACCTTTCGGGCAAGGGAAGCGTCAACATCTCCCTCATAGCCTGCTTTTTAAAAATCCTTAACGGATGTTTTTCGGAATTGTGAAGCAAAAAAGAAGGATTTTTTATCGCCTGTTTTGCCAGTTATTGGGGCGGGAAATGCAGGACTTTTTTCTGCCCTATCCCTATTTTACAATTTTTTATAGGGCGGAGCGGTGCAAAATAAAAAAATGCACAATTTTCGCTTGACAATCTGAAAAATGTGTGGTATAGTAAGGCTATCAACAGGAAAAAACCTGTTAAATTTGTCTATCTGCGGGTTGGCGGTGCGAAGTGAAATAGAGCCGGCCTGTGGTAGAAAAAGTGAACAGTATTTACACGGCGGCTTTTTGAGCAAAATTGGGCAAAATAAAAGCCGGGAACCTGGATATGCTCCAGATTCCCAGCCGGGATGCAGGCAAAATCGTGCCTGTGTAAAAACTGTTGACTTTTTATACAAATTTAAGGCTAAGGAGATGTGGCACAGTGAGCAACTCAGTTTCCGGCGCGGCCCCTGCGGCGAAAAAGAAAAAGGGCGCAAATATGTTCCATCAGAATCTGGCCGGCTACGCTTTGTGCGCGCCAATGATTCTGTCCATCTTAATCTTCGTTATGTATCCGATGATCCAGGTGGTTATCTACAGCTTCCAGAATACGAACGGTATTTCTGCAACCTGGGCGGGCTTTAAGAACTTTAAGTGGGTTTTGACCGACTCGATGTTCTGGAACGCCGCCGGCAACACGTTGTACATGGCGTTTTTCGGCGTCATCATCGACCTAGTCGTCTGCTTTATTGTGGCGTCGCTGATCAACTCCGTTACCTCTAAGATCGGCAAAAACATCTTTAAGAGCGTTTATTTCCTGCCCAACGTCGTTTCTTCGGTTGCAGTCGCCATGCTCTTTAACTTCATTTTCTTCCCCACTGAAAACGGTATCTTGAACTACGCGCTGGGCCTTCTGGGCATCAAGCCTATCGGCTGGCTGGTCAGCCCGAATATCGCCCGTCTGTCCATCGTCATAATGGGCTTGTGGCGCAGCGTCGGCTACGACACCATCCTGTTCTTGGCGGGCCTGCAGTCCATCCCCGGCGAAATTTACGAAGCGGCGTCCATCGACGGCGCTAACGGCATCCAGAAATGGTGGTATATCACCATCCCCAACATGAAACCGACTTTCACCTTTATGACAATGATGCTGTGCATCAGCACCCTGCGCCGTTTCGACGACGTCTGGATGATCGGCGGTTCGGCCGGCAACCCGGCGGGCAAGCTGGATACCTTCGTTATGTACATCTACCGCAATTCCTGGCTGTCCAGAGAAGTCGGCGTTGCTTCGGCAGCGGCAGTTGTCCTGTTTATTATTACCTTTACCATCACCATGCTGAACAACTACGTCTTCAACCGCAACGACTGAGTGCGGCTGGCTGACTTGAAATTGACAAGAAAAGAGAGTGTGATAAGACATGACAAAATCAGCAGCTGCCCGGCCTAAAGGCACATCCAGCCTGCGGGGCGAAAAACGCACCAACCAGATCGTTATCTGTGTGATTCTGGCGCTGGGTACCCTGACAATGATTATCCCCTTCTGGTGGATGATTTCCACCAGCTTCGACGGCGCGGTTACGGTAGACAGCATCCCTTTCCCGCCCCGTTTTTATCCGCTGATCCCTTCAATAGATAACTATAGGCTGGCTTTCAGCAACGTTCCGATGATTAAGTATATCGGTAACTCTTTGCTGGTCGCGGTCGTCAACCTGGTTATCGCCATCTTCTCGGCCATCTGCGCGGGCTATGCGCTGTCCAAGATCCCCTTTAAGGGGCGGGGCGCAATCCTGATGCTGGCCCTTTCGACGATGATGATCCCCGGCGAGGTTACGATGGTCTCCCGGTTCTTCCTGTTCCAGAAGCTGCACCTGGTCAATACTTACTGGGCTTTCTGGCTCCCTTCCTTTGCTTACATCTTCGGCACCTTCTTTGCCAAACAGTATATGGATTCCATCCCTACTTCGCTGCGTGAGTCGGCGCTGATGGACGGCGCAGGCGAGCTGCGTATCGCCATCCAGATCTTTATGCCGCTGTGCGGCGCGCTGGTTGCGACGTTGGCCGTTCTGCTGTTCTTAGGCTCTTGGAACGACTTTATGTGGCCGCTGCTGATTCTGACCTCTCCCAAGAAGTACACCCTGCAGGTCGGCGTTGCGCTGTTTGCAACCAACGGCGGCTTGAGCAATCAGCCCGGCGTCCGCATGGCCTGTACCTGTATTTCGATCATCCCAATCCTGCTTGTTTACTTATTCTTGCAGCGCTACATCGTGGAGAGCATCGCACTTTCCGGTGTGAAGCAGTAATTTTTGGTTGACAGACGGGGGTGTCTGGAACCCAGATGCCCTTGCCTTCAATATAAAACCCAGTACCGATAAGGTACGCTCAACAAACGAGGTGTAACAAATGACCAAAAGAGCACTTACTCTGATTTTAGCCTCCGCTATGGCGGCTACAACACTGCTGAGCGCCTGCAATAGCAATAATGGCGGCAGCAGCACTTCCGGCGGCAGCAGCACTCCTACTAGCGGCAGCACAACTTCTTCCGATGGCGGCGGAACCACCGGCGGCCTGAAGCCTATCTCTGAGCTGAAGACCAAGAAGGATTTTGTCATCGCTATCTGCGGCGCTACGCTGGAAGACGGCATCAATAACACCACCAAGCTGCCTGCGGAAGGTTTCCAGACCTTGGCAAACACCCAGCTGAAGGAAAAATTCCCGAACATCACCGTGGAGATTTCTTCTGTTCCATGGGATAACGCTTCCGCTAAGGTTCAGACCATGCTGATGTCCGGCAGTGCTGACCTGTTTACCCAGGGCGGCGCTTTCCAGCCCGAGTACTACAAAGAGGGCCTGAGCCAGGATTTGAACCCATTCCTGGAGGCTGACACGGAGTTCGTTTACGAGGATAACTTCCCCGCAAACTTCAGAACCCACCAGAACTGCACTTCCTATGACGGACAGCATCTGCTGACCCTGCCCTGGGATGTTGGCTATCGTATCATCATGTACGATGCAGAGATTTTTGAGCAGTGGGACGTTGAGCCGCTGCCCGAGTATCCTACTCCTGAAGAAATTCTGGAGAAGGCCGGCAAGATGACTGGTACCAACCCCGTTACCGGCAAGCAGAACTACGGTATCTATATTGCTGCTAACAACCTGAACATGAGCTGGCTCATCCCGCTGAATGAATATTTCGGCGGCATCGAATGTGAAGGTTCCTGGGATGATCCGGGCAACCTGCAGTGGTCGATGGATACCGACGAGTATGTCAAGGCTGTCCAGTGGCTGGTTGACGCAGTGAAATTCTGCCCGCCTGCTGCTTCTACTGGCCAGGGTACTGAAAACTGGGGTACCGATGACAACGATATCGCTATCTTCATGGACGGCGGCGGCGGAAAGATGACTGCGGCTATCGTTCAGGATGAGAGTCTGAAGGATCATCTGACCTCTAAATTCGTTCCTACCATGCACTTCGGCAAAAATGGCGGCAACTGGACCCCTGTTGACGGTATGGGTATGTCTGCTCAGCTGACTGGCGACGACGCCGAGATGGGCTGGCATTTGATTAAGTTTATGACCTGCGACGTTGCCCAGTGGCGTCAGGACCAGTGGGGCCCCAACTTCTCTGGCAACCTGAACGTTCAGAAGACCACTCCTGAATGGGATATCTGGCGTCAGATGAATGCTAGGGTTTCTGCCCAGGCGACCCATCCTGGCTACGAAATCAACCCCTTCTTCCAGGCTACCATCCAGCCTACTTTGGCCAGCATGATGTCTCGTTCTATCGCCGGCGAATCTGTCGACGTAAAGGCCGAGCTTGCCGACCTGAATGCCAAGGCTGTTGCCTGGTCTGAAAGCAAGAAATAATCCCTAGCTGTTTTATAGCAGCTTGTGTGAAAAACACGGCATCCTGAAATGGGTGCCGTGTTTTTTATGGGAGGTTACGGTAATTCCTGATGGCACCATGCGCCGGAGAATAACTTCGTCTGCTGCGGTGCCTTGTCAGTTTACGGTTAAGGACCGGTTCTGGCAAAGGCTTCGCCGTCCCAGTTATAGCGGATTTCCACGGCAGCGCCTTTTTCGCTGTCCCAAACCGGCAAGATCAGCAGCCCTTGCCGCATTTCCGGTTTAATGGAAAAGTCCTTTGATGCCGCCATTGGGCTGCCCTCTTGGAAGGGCAGCACCGCAAAGCTATCGTTGGCAGTTAGGGTGTAGAATTGGTAAAGGCTATTTGAGGAAGAAAGATACGGGCCTATTGTGAAGTCGGGTTGCCCATCGCTGTCGTAGTCCCCAAACCCAAGTTCAACTATAGCTAACAACATATTTTCGGTTGCGGTGGAATAATCTTGAACCGCAAAGCACTTTTCCCTGTATGCAGGTATTCTTTGTGTTAAAACGCATATCATGGCGGGAGCCGTTTCTCCAACTGGTGGGCTTATGACTCTATGTAGTTTTTTCAATACATCTTTATCATCGACTGCTATTAGATTTGTTGTTTGCTTATTACAGCCTGACGGAGCGGCCAGCCCCGCTTTCATTATTGTCATTAAATCTTCTCTGGGAACAGTACCAAAGGCGCGGGCTGTATTCGCAGATTTAACCTGTTGCCCTAAAAATTTTGCTTTTCCTCTTGACAAGCGGGCGTTTTTTGGATATAATAAATATGTTCAAAGCAATAGGCCGGTGTGTCGGAATCGGCAGACGAGACAGACTCAAAATCTGTTATCCGCAAGGGTGTATGGGTTCAAGTCCCATCACCGGCATTATAGGTGTACGCCAATTTTGAGATGGTACTATCTTAATTGGCGTATAATTTTTTCCCTTTTCGGAATGTGGTATAATAAAAGCAGAAAAAACAAAAGGAACTTATTTATGAGGCCAGCTGCCCTTTCCCTTTCCTTGCTGCTAAACTTCTAATTTTAAGCAGTGAGTACACTTTCCCGAAAAGGGGGATAATTTTTTTATAAAGGGGAAAAGCTATGCGCTTGTTCCATGTCAGTGAAGAACCTGATATCAAAGTTTTTCATCCGCGTTTGCCAGCGCGGAAGGATCTTGATCCGAATGTCGGTTTGGTATGGGCAATTGATGAAACAAGGCTGCCCAATTTTTTAACGCCGCGGGATTGCCCGCGGGTTGCTTATCATGCAGGCTGCCAGACAACGGATGCTGACAAAAAGCGCTTCTTCTCCTCTTCTGGGCTTTCCTATGCTGTCGTGATCGAAGGCAGCTGGTACCATAGGATGAAGGATACAACATTGTATGTGTACGAATTCTGTACGGAAGATTTTGTGCTACAGGACAGTGCAGCTGGATACTATGTTGCAACAACAACGCAATATCCAAAAGGGAAATTTGTGCTGACTGATTTGTTTGGTGAGTTATTGAAGCGGAACGTAGAAATACGGGTGGTAGACAATTTACATGATATAGCGGATGCTGTAAAGGCTTCAACGTTAAATTGGTCTCTATGCCGGATGGGAAATGCTGCCCCCCGTTTTTGATGGCCGCTTTTGGAGCAGTCTGGGCTTTCTTCAGCAGCATAGGAGTATTTCTGGTAAAAAAAGCCTTAACAAAAACGCGGAAGGTTTTTCCTGCCGCGTTTTTATTTTTAAAGCCCATGTACCGCTAATATTTAGCCCGCAGTCCCTTAGGATAATGGTTTTTGACCTGCCCGCCGTTTGCTTTGCCCCAGCCCAGCACAAAGCCGTCTGCGGCGACAGGCACCCATCCAGACAGCCCATCCCCATCGATAACTTCGCCGTGCAGGAAAGCGCGTACTGCTGCACTGTCAGCAGGCAGATTTAGGCACTGCCGGAAAGCGTTAAGCGGCAGTGCGTGGCTGAGGGCATGGGCCGGCTCCAGCCAGCCTTTTTTCAGCGTCCCCAGGTGCAGTCCCGGCCGCGTCACCCGTATCCCCTCCAGCGCAAAGCTTTCAGGCGGCAGGCGGTAAAGATCTGCACCGAATTGGACAGGGATGCCGTCTTGAAGCGGATTTCCCATTAACGCATCATCTGGGTAATTGTCGGCAAAAGTGTCCGCGCAAAAAGCGCCAAACGCTTCCAGCGCCGCTTTGTCAGCAGAAGGCTGCGCCGCTTTGGGCAGAGCAGCCCCCCCGTCGCCTGCTTTCTCAAAAGCAGCAATAAAATGCCCCTCTCCAGCTGTTTTGTGGGGCCAGACCCGCAGGGCCTTATCAAGCCCTGTCGGTGTCGCATTGCCGGCCGGCAGGAAATCCGTCCGCCCTGGCTCAAAAAAAGCTGAAAGCCCAGTATCGGCCAGCGAGAACTCCGGGTGGGCGGCTAGGAACGCTACCACGACCTCTTCGTTTTCGTTAGGAGAGAAGGTACAGGTGGAATAGACAAGCCGCCCGCCTGGCCGCAGCATCGCGGCCGCATTATCCAAAATCATCCGCTGCCGCCTTGCACAGGCTGCGACATTTTCGGCGCTCCATTCACTACAGGCAAGCGGGTCCTTGCGGAACATCCCTTCCCCGGAACAGGGCGCGTCGACTAAAATCCTATCAAAGAACCCTGTCAGGCGGTTTGAGAGCTTTTCGCTGTCCTCATTCAGTACTACTGCATTGCTCACCCCCAGCCGTTCGAGGTTTTGGGCAAGGATTTTTGCCCGGCCCTGGACAATCTCATTAGCGACAAGCAGCCCCCGTCCCAGCATCCGTCCGGCAATGTGGGTGCTCTTGCCGCCGGGGGCCGCGCATAGGTCCAGCACCCGTTCCCCCGGCTTGGGGTCAAGGGCAGCGGCGGCAGCCATGGCACTTGGCTCCTGGATATAGTAAACTCCCGCATCGTGATAGGGGTGCTGGCCAGGGCGGCTGTCGGCCTGGTAGTAGAACCCCTCCGCCGCCCAGGGCACTTTGGACAGGGAAAAAGGCAGCAGCCCCGGCAGCGCTTCCGGCGCAGCCTTCAGCGGATTGGCACGCAGGCCGAAAACCCGTCCAGCAGACAGACTTTCTAAAAAGGCCGGGTATTCATCGGCCAGCAGGCGCTGCATCCGCGCCAGAAATGCTTCAGGAAAGCTCATACAAGACCTCCTTTAAGAGTACGGCGGCAGGCAGGGCCTGCCTTTGGGAATACGGGTCGCTTTCTGAAGGAAAGCCTAGCTTAGCAGAGCTAAGCTGCAAAGGCTTTTAATCGCCAAGGTACACGTCAGCACAGATTTAGCCATTTATTGCGTCGGTTGGAGCAGCTCATTGGCAAACTGATTCAACGCTTCACAAGGGTCGTATTCGCCGTGATAGGGAAACCCATTCAAGAAAACGAAAGGCGTGAACACATTCACTTCTGACTTGCTGCCGTCGGTTTTGGTTATAGTGAAGATGACTGCCTGCCCGCCGTAACGGCCAGCGGAAAAATCAGGATAATAGACGACGATGTCCCGCAGCAGTGTGACGGCTTCTGCCTTTTGCTCTTCATCTAGCATGAAGGTCACGTCAGGCGGCCGCAGCTGTACCTCAATCTGCTCCACTTCGTCAGCGGACAGGTTTTTGAAGGGCTGCTTGCCGATAAAACACCACCCGGCAAAAATGGCGGCCAAAACCAGGATAAAAGCAATGGGGATAAAAATTATCTTTTTCAGTTTCATCGTCACGCTCCATTAAAATTGCCGTCATAGGTGGGCATATTGGCGATATAGCGGCTTTCGACTGCTGGGACATAATAAGCCCCGTAATGCTTGAGGCCGTCGCGCGCGCCCATTTCCGGCAGTTCCGCTAAGAAGCGGTAATAGGGGAGGTAGTAGGCGCAGCTTGGCTCGGTGCGGTAAAGCAGTTCCACCCGGACAATGTATTCCTCGCCAGCCAGCGGGTAGGGGACAGAGGTGGCGCAGTTTCCCGCCAACAGCAGCTCTTTCGCTTCGTTAGCAGAAATAATCGGATAATCCCCCACCTTATCGGACAAATCCTGGCTGTAGCTGCGAAGCAGATAAAGCTGTCCCTCGTCATTGTAATAGAAACGCATCGTATTAAAATTGTACCCCAATATTTTTTCTTCCGGCGTGTTCCCATCTTCATAATAAAGAAGCTCGTAGCGCTGGTCGGCGTAAATGTCGCGGTCGCCGCCGGTAATGCCAACAACAGGGTTTTTCATCCCAATCAGACCGCGGTACTGCTCCAACAGATAATTCCCCGATTTTACCATATCCTCATAGCTGACGTTTGTACCGAAGCGGTACCCGTCCGGCAGCGTGACCGGCTGGTCGGGCCGAATGGTCACCGTCATCTGATCGTCGACCTCCGCCGAATATCCCCCTTCCTCGAAGAAAAAGCGGGAAGGGTCAAAATAGCCCTCGGGCACGGTGTCGCCAACCGAGGCGAATTTTTCGCGGATGGCGGCCTGCTTCTCCTCGTTGGGCACGTCGTCCGTAATCACGATATCCGCAGCATCAAGCCCCAGCCTGCCGGCAGCGTCCAGCAGCCGTTCCTTCATTCCGTCGTAATCCCGTTCAGCAGCTTGGCCAGGATCGTAAACCCGGCCGTTCCTGTAGACCGGCAGCGTGTCCAGCTGCATCCCCTCCTGCCAGGGATTGGCGAAGGCAAGCTCGTCAAAATTATAAGCCATATAGCCCTCAAAACCCATGCTGGCTGTAGATTCCGACAGCGTCAGCATCGGCAGATCACCAGAACCGCCGCCGTTTTGCTGGCCGGCAGAGGCAAAATACCAAGCTCCCGCCGCAGCTGTCACCGCCAAACAGGCCGCCAGTGACGCCCAGCGAAGAAGACGGCGTTTTGGGGCCGGCATTGATTCCTCAACAAATTCCGCCCGGGCCTCGCCAATAGCAAGAAGCAATTTCTCCGATTTCATAGGCAGATCCCCTCCCTTTCCAATATCCCTTTCAGTTCCTGCCGCATCCTAAGCAGCATTGAGGCCGTTTGGCCCGCCGACAGCTTATTCTGGGCTGCGACCTTTTTCACTGGCAGCATATACCAGTAACGCTGTAAGAATACCCGGCGTTTGAGAGGCGTCAGCCCTTCCAAAAAGCTATTCAGCGCATCTGTCAGCAGCATCGCATCCTCTGTTTCGTCGGCAGCAGATACTGGGATGCAATCTTCCAGTTCTGAAAGGACCAACGGCAGCTGACCGCCGCCCCGTTTGCCAGCCATCCCCCGCTTTAACCGGTCAAGCGAGCAGTTGCGGGTAATTTTCCCTAGGAAAGCCGCAAGCTTTTGCGGGCGATGGGGCGGAATGGCGTTCCAGCTTTTGAGCCAGGTATCCTGTACGCATTCTTCGGCATCCTGACGGCTTGATAGAATCCCGTGGGCGATTGCATAGCAATAGCCGCCGTATTTTTCAGCCGCTTGGGCAAGCGCCTGTTCAGAGCGCGCCCAATAAAGGGCCAGAATGGCGTCGTCAGTCATCATTGTGGTTCCCCCTTTCGTCGTAATGGGTTAAAGGAAAGCCGGCTTGCAGCTGATCAAGAGCCGTAAGCCGACTTCTTTCCCCCTCATCTATCTACACGACAAAAAAGGCTGGATATTACAAAAGGGGCGGGGTTGGCGGTATCGACGCAGTAGGCGTGTAAATCTGTACAGACGTGTACCCGGGCGATTAAAAGTCTTTGCAGCTTAGCTCTGCTAAGCTAGGCTTTCCTTCAGAAAGCGTCGTACTCTCCGTACTCCTTCGTAACTTTACAGTTCCGCGATTTCGTGCTGGCAGATTAAGCGGACGCCGGCTTTTTGCAGGGCAGCGCCGGCTTTGTCATTATCGGCGACACGCATAATCATATAAGCCAGCCCTTCCTTGCGGGCAATGAAAGCATAAGTATACTCCAAATTGATGCCAGCTTCGCCCAGCAGGTCGAGAATCCGGTTCAAGCCGCCCGGCTCGTCGGGGATGGCGGCGGCCAGTACCGGGGTGATGGACAGGACATAGCCTGCCTCGCGGAGGATGCAGGCAGTGTTGTAAGCGTCATCAACAATGATGCGCACAATACCAAAATCTTGGGTTTCGGCGATAGACAACGCGCGCATATCAATATCGCGCTGCCGAAGGATATTTGTCAGCTCAGAGAGCTTGCCAGCCTTGTTTTCCACAAAAACAGAAATCTGCTTGACAGTCATAGTCTAACCACCTTTCAATAAAGATTGCGTTTATCGATTACCCGGACGGCCTTGCCTTCGCTGCGGGCGATGGCCTTGGGCGAAACCAGCCGGACCTTGGCGTAAATGCCCAGCATGGCTTTCATGGCGTCCACCAGCTCTTTTTCGCGGCCGGCGATCTGGCCTACGGTGTCGGAGAACATCTCCTGGGTCATTTCCACCTGCACTTCAAGCTGGTCGCTGTTGTTTTCGCGGGTGACGACAATCTGGTAATTTGCCGGATAACCCTTCGAGAGCAGTACCGATTCGATCTGGGACGGGAAAACGTTAACCCCCTTAATAATCAGCATATCGTCGCTGCGGCCCATGGGCTTGGACATTTTAACATGGGTGCGGCCGCAGGGGCATTTTTCGCGGCTCAAAACGCAGATGTCCCGGGTGCGGTAGCGGATCAGCGGGAAAGCCTCTTTGGTGATGCTGGTGAAGACCAGCTCGCCCTTTTCGCCGTCGGGCAGCACCTCGCCGGTGTTGGGGTCGATAATCTCGGCAATAAAATGATCTTCATTGATATGCATCCCAGTCTGGGCGCTGCATTCAAAAGAAACGCCAGGACCGGAAATCTCGGTCAGGCCGTAGATGTCATAAGCCTTAATACCAAGCTTGTCCTGGATGTCCTGCCGCATGGCTTCCGTCCAAGCTTCCGCGCCGAAAATGCCGGCCTTCAGCTTAATCTGGCCGCGCGCACCGCGTTCGTGAATACTTTCAGCTAAATAAGCCGCATAAGAGGGCGTGCAGCAGAGGATTGTCGCGCCCAAATCACACATAAACTGGATCTGCCGGTCGGTGTTGCCGGAGGACATCGGCAGCGTCAGCGAACCGACCTTGTGGGAGCCGCCGTTCAGGCCAGGGCCGCCAGTGAAAAGCCCATAGCCGTAGCAGACCTGCACTACATCGTCTTTTGTGCCGCCGGCGGCCATAATGGCTCGCGCGCAGCAATCTTCCCACAAATCAATATCATGCTGGGTGTAAAAGGCCACGACGCGCCGGCCGGTGGTGCCGCTGGTGGACTGGATACGCACGCAGTCGGACAGCGGTTTGGCCAGCA
This sequence comes from Oscillospiraceae bacterium, assembly GCA_022793675.1. GTDB lineage: Bacteria > Bacillota > Clostridia > Oscillospirales > Ruminococcaceae > Faecivivens. The sequence goes on along the minus strand of JAAWDH010000024.1, from coordinate 2,130 downwards.
GACCGTAGGGATAGGCGTCCCGCAGGTCGTCTTTGGTTATGAAGGGCAGTTTGTGCAGGTCATCCGCCGATTTAATGTCTTCGGGCGTTACCCCCACTGCCTGCATCTTTTCCCGATAGTAGGGGACGTTTTCATAAACACGCCTGACTGTGTCTACTAGGCGTTCGTCCTGCCAGACGCGAATCTGTTCCTGGGAAGCACACTCTATTTCGGGCTGATAATACTGTTCCATGGGCGTCAATTCCTTTCTTTAAAGCGTGAAAGCGCCAAGGGTGCAAACAACTCATCGCTTTTTCTTTATCATACCATTTTTCTTCCGTCCCGTAAAGCCCCTAAAGGCGGGATTTTCAAAAAATTTCTAGCTAGTTTCTGAAAGAAAATCTAGCTTGGAAAAGCGCCAAAAAGCAAGCGCACCATCCAGCAGCTGGCCAGGAAGCAGACGAGGTCGCCGGTAAGCGAAGCAGCCACGGCATAGCGGGTGCGGGAAATGCGGATGCTGGCAAAATAAAGCGAAATCGTGTAAAAAGTCGTTTCGCTCGAACCCTGGAGGACGCTGGCTATACGCCCGATTAGGCTGTCAGGGCCGTATTGTTCGAGAAGCTGCTGGCAGACCGACAGCGCGCCGCTGCCTGAAAGCGGGCGGATCAGCGCTAACGGCAGAATCTCTGCCGGAAGCCCCAGATGCTCGGCGGCAGGCGTCATAAAAGCGCAGAAAATCTCAACTGCACCAGACGCCTGCAGCATTCCGATGCAGGTCATCAGACCAATCAGAGCGGGCAGGATCCGGAAAGAGGTCTTGATGCCTGAGGCCGCGCCAGTGGTAAATGTGTCATAAACATCCACCTTTTTGAACAGCCCAAAACCTAATATTAGACAGAACACAACTGGTACAACAAAGTCAGAAAAGCGCACGCCGTCCTCCTATACAAGTATGTAACTTCGTCCACAAAGCAATACAGGAAAGGAATTTTGCCGCAAATAATGCCGCCGCCAGCGAAAGGATTGAAACCAGCCAGACCGCTGGCAGAATCTCCATCGGCGCAGCGCTGCCGGCAGCAAGCCGCAATGCGGCGACTGTTGTGGGGATCAGCTGCAGCGAGGACGTGTTCATCACTGTAAATAGGATCATATCGTCGGTAGCCTCATCCGTGGGCGGCGCGTCACGGCGGAATTTTTCCATAGCCGCAAGCCCTAACGGCGTTGCAGCATTGCCCAGCCCAAGAAGGTTTGCCGAAATATTGGCGGCAGCGGCTTCGGCTGTATCGGCAGGCAGCGGATGGCCGAAAATTAGGCGCAAAAGCGGAGCGATTAGGCGTGCCAGCAACTTTGTAAAACCGGCACGGTCGGCAATTTCCATCATACCGCTCCAAAGGCAGAGCGCCCCCATAAGGTTAAAGGCAAGACGGACGGCGCCAGCGGCGGAATTGAGGGCGGCAGAGGCGACAGCGTCCAGCTTGCCCGTCAGAAGGCCAAAGAAAAGGGAAAGGAAAATCAGCACTGGGAAAAGGATTTTCATCAGTTTCACCCCCTTATCAAAATATTAGGCTATTTTCCCTTTTATGCTAATTATATAGTGTAATGCCAGTAGGAAAGGAAACAGCTGCCTAAATCTCCAAAATCTGACAAAGTTCCTGCATACAATCTATACAAAGGGCCGAATAGAAGAAAAAAAGGAAAAAAGAGCAAAAAAGAGGTTGACAACGAAGGCAGGATGTGGTATTCTAAATAAGCTGTCCCGCGGGAGACCGGGAGGCGGCGGGCCGGAAGGCCATACCAAGGGAACTGGACAAGTGAAACCTCTGAGGGAGACGTTAGACTGGAGACGGCTGGCGGACTGTTGGCTGGGAACGGCCGGCGGGGGGCCTCAAAAAAAGTTTTAAAAAACTTTTGAAAAAGGGGTTGACAAAACCGAGAACCTGTGGTAGAATAAGTAAGCTGCAAACGCGGCGGACGGAAAAGCCTGGAAGGGCTGGGCCGGACAGCCGGGTAAGCGGCAGGGAGCTTGAAAATTAAACAATATCAAGAAGTGTGCGAATAAACGACCCGGATTTCTTGAGAAAGAATTCCAGAGAGTAATTCAAAGCAACGAAAAGCAGCCAGCTGAGAGATTAGCTGGATGTCAGAGTTGTT
>JAAWDH010000023.1 GCA_022793675.1 Oscillospiraceae bacterium | reverse complement strand
CCGCGGGACTGATCAACAAGCATTACGCTTTCCCTAAGCAGCAGGTTGGTTGCTGGAACCAGTACGATTACTGGAGCAGCTGGAGGACCGACTGGGGCTGCTGGTTGGCCTGGGCGAGCATCGCCTGGGCGGACTGCACCAGGACGTTCATCTTGGTGTAGTTCATCATTTCCTTAGCCATATCGGTGTCGCGGATACGGCTGTTCGCAGCGGTCAGGTTCTCGGAAGTAGTATCCAAGTTGTTGATGGTGTGCTCGAGGCGGTTCTGGATAGCACCAAGGCCAGCGCGGGTCTTGGAAACGCTGTCAATAGCCGCGTTAATCTTGTTGATTGCAGCGCCAGCCTCGGCCTGGGTACGAATGCTGATCTGGCCTTCCTCGACGCCCAGTGCTTTGGCGTGCATATCTGTAACGGTAACAGTCAGCTTGTTGAAAGAATCATTGGTATCGCCAACCTGCAGCACCATGCCGCCGCCAGCAACAGCAGGTGCGAGGTCAGCAGTAGCATCCTTAGAACGGATGGTAAGTTTGCTGCCGTCTAGGGAAGCGATGATGTCTGTATCTTTTTTCAGCTCATCCAGCAGGCCCTCAGCGCCATCGCTGACCAGGATTTCCGTTACGCCCTTTTTGGGAGAATCGGACTTTTTGTCAACAAAGGTGTAGGTCTTGCCGTTGATGCTCAAAGAGTCGCCGCTGACAATCTTGCCCTCTGTAATATCGATGGTCTTGCCAACGCTCTGGGCAGGTGTGCCGCCGTCAGATGCAGAGACAACAGCTTTCAGCTTCGCTTCGGTGTCGTAAACCTGGTCGTTGCCGACTTTCTGGCCAATATGGATCGTTGTAGCATTCTTAGCTTCGATAACGAAGTTTGTGGTCTCTTTGTGGGAGAGCTGATTCACAGCATCGTCAATAGCCTTATCTTGACCAGCAGTAGTTTTGAGATCGTATGCCTTGTTGATGCCGATTTCATTTTCACCCAATTCAGATTTGCCGTCCCATTCAACGAATGTGAAGGTTTTGCCGTCAATTGTGATGTCCCGGCCGGGTTTTACTACGTCGGCGGTCAAAGTAACATCCATACCAGCACGAGCGCCGTCAACTTTTGCAACCGCCTGCGTAACGTTGATGGTGTTGTGGTGGACAGCGCCAGTTACATCAAAATCAGCGGCAGCTGCTGTAATTGTAACAGCAGAACCAATCACATTGTTGATAGCTGTAGCTTTGGTATCATCAATCACTTTATCAACAGTGGCCTGGGCACCTGCGCCTGTTTTCTGAGCGACATACTCAAAGTTCACTTTAGTGCCGTCAGCAGTCATTTTAAACACAGCACCGCCAACATCAACTACTTTATCAGTAGCAGCTAAACCAAGGCCTGCATAAGCAGCATCATTGCCAGCTGTGCCGGACTTAGCAATAGCAGCAGCTAAATCGTCTCCAGTCAATACATCATCTGTAGCATCAATTTCGCCGCTGAAATCAATCGTAGCACCAGCTACTGTAATTGAAGCAGTTTTATTATCGCCTTTTGCAACCAATTTCAGGTCAGCTAAATCGATAGAGAAAGACGGGTTAACCTGTGCGGTGCTCGCACCACCCAGGTGGAAAGCAGCATTACCCGCGGCAGCGCTACCATCAGTAGGCAGAGTCAATTTAGCAGTTAAATCATTACCAGCTACAGCTGCGGTAGCGTCAGCATCGGTGATTTTGAAAGCTTCGCCGTTCAGGCCCATGGAGCCGTCGAGCAGCTTCAGAGAGTTGAAGTTGGTGGAATCGGCGATACGGTTGATTTCGTCCTGGAGCTGGGCAACTTCGTCGGCGTAGTTGCCGCGCTGGCCTTCGGTGTAAACGCCGTTAGCGGCCTTAGTGGCCAGCTCGACCATACGGTTGAGCATATCATGAACTTCGTTCAGTGCGCCTTCAGCGGTCTGAACCAAAGAAATGCCGTCCTGAGAGTTGGAGGAAGCAGCTTCCAAGCCCTTAATCTGCGCCTTCATGCGTTCGCTGATGGCAAGGCCGGCAGCATCGTCGCCTGCGCGGTTAATCTTGAAGCCAGAAGAAAGCTTTTCCAGAGACTTGGTGACTGCACTAGAGTTCATGCCCAGCTGACGGTATGCGTTCAGCGCCATTGTGTTGGTTCTAACGACCATTCCCATGATAATACCTCCATGTTGTCTTTGTCCGGGGGAAATCCATAACCCCCGCTGACAGAATTTTGTGATTCCGTCCTGTATGTGCACCTAGCAGGATGGCCTTTCAAGGCGGCAGGTTCCGGAGCCTGCCGGGGATGTTTTTCTATCCCCGAAGCCTTTCATCACTGATTATCAGATGGTTTTGGCTATTTTGAAATTAGAATTTATGATATATATATATATATATATAGGTAACTTTGTGCATATTGACGATTGACGATTCAAAAGCCATGCCAAGAGGCGGCGTCTTTTACCTGCTTGGCACGGCTTTTTCCTGAAACTAAAAAAGAGCAAACCGAAAAGGCCGCCGCTAAAGCGCCAGCCAAAAATATCCAAATCGTGTTTTAGCCTAACTTATTTTTCTTCGTTTTCAGCTGCCTGAGTCTCCGCGGCCCGCTCATCCAGACAGCTGGTAACCGTTTTCAGAATATCCCGCAGCAAATCGGCGGCCCCATTTTCCGAGCTGGCAAACATCTGGTCAAGATATTTCCCCATCAGCCGCACCAGCAATTCTTTCTGCTCCTGTTCAGTCAGCGCTTCTGCCAGGGCCTCGTTTGTGGTTTCCCCGAATATGAGCACTGCAGGATCCACGTTCAGTTTTTCCGCGATGAAAAAAATTGTGGAGAGCCGCGGGTTGCCCTTGCCTTCAAGATATTCCTGCAAAGCAGAACGGGAGATATCCAGTTCCACGGCAAAATTTGTCGTAGACAACCTTCTTTCCCGCTTGATTGCGGACAAAGTTTCTGCTAAATTTTTAAACATTCCCATAAAAATCCTCCTTCTTCTACAGTATAATACAAAAGCAACAATGTGGACAGGACTTAAACAGCAGATATCCATCGGCAGGCAATCAAAAAGCCCCCGCAGTTTCCCGCAAGGGCTTTACCAAATAAGCTTCTTTATTTCAGCAGCCCTTCAAAACGTTCCGCCAGCTCTTTGGGCGTGAACGCCCTTCCCAGCAAAGGCGAGGCGTTTTCGCCCAGCTCAAATAGATAGCGGCCTTGATAACCGGCAGCATCCAGCAGCGCTTTAAGCTGCTTCCAGTCAATACAGCCGTCCCCAGGAAGCCAATGCTTCTCATCCAGCCGGTCATAGTCGGAAAGGTGCGTTGTGATGATATATGGGCCAACTTTTTCCACAAACTCTTTGTGGCTCTCTTTAAGCAGGTGGTTAACATCAAAGCAGATGCCAGCGTGCCTGCCATAGTCCGTCAAAAACAGCAGCTCGTCTGCGCAATTGCCTAGGCAGCTGCGCGGCAGGTCTTCCACCGCAATGCGGATGCCAAGCTTCTTCCCCTCTTCTCCCAGCATCTTAATGGAAGCAGCCGCATGGCGAAGCCTAGCCGGGCGGCTTTCATCTGAAATAGGCTCATAGCTGGGATGAAGCACCGCAATCGGGATGTTATGGCTGCCCATCCATTGAAGGAGCGCGCATAGCCCTGTAAGGGCCTTTTCCCGGACAGCGTCGTCCTCTGCAGAAATATCCCAGCTGTTGTTAAAGGGCAGATGGAAGGAGGTTGGGGCAAGGCCGCCAGCCTTCAGATCCTGATAGATTTTTTCTGACATCGCGCAAATTTCTTCCACGCCCAACCGGCCAAGCGTATCAATCTCCGCATCGCAGAACCCGGCTTCCGCCGCGGTTCTCCACCGCTCCGGCGTCGAATCGGGATAAAAACAGGTTGCAAGCCCTAAACGATTTTCCATAAAAAGCCCTCCTAATCAGTTAGCCGCCCACTCTGACTTTGTAAACTCAAACATCGCAATACCCGCCGCTATCGGCAGGTTCAAACTATCGATAGCCTGGGAATGGCGGATCACCACGCTTTGGCAGAACCCAGCGTAATGTTCCGGCAGGCCAGTAGCCTCATTCCCAAAAACCAAAGAATAAGGTTTCTGCGGAACAATTTCTGTAAGAGGCCTGCTGGAAGTCAGCATAAACGCATAACGGGAATTGTCTGGGAAGCGGCGGCAATACTCTTCTATCGTATCAAAATATTCCGCCCGAATATGAAAAACGGCCCCCATTGTGGCGCGAACCGCTTTCGGGTCATAAATGTCTACCGCTGGACGGATAATGGCAATATCGTGCAGGTCAAAACCCGCCGCAGTCCGGATAATCGTCCCTAGATTGCCGGCATCAGAAGGATTAACCAACACAATATGAGAACCTTCCGCCAACTGCTGGGCCTCTTTGCGGAACTCGCCGATGACAAAACAATTCCCTTTTGGAGACAGGATGTTAAACGCCTTATCATTCTGTTCCACAGGGATATTTTCCTGGCGGCAGCGTTCCAGGATAGCCCTATTCCCTTCAGAGCTGTCCGTAAGCGAACTGACGAGCACCCGCGTAACCAGCTCTGGACGGCACTTGACCAACTCAAAGGTCAGGGTCGCCCCCAACGTATAGGAAACAAGCGAATCATGCTTATAGCGCTGAACTTTCATTTTTCCCCGCAAGCCCCCTGTTCATCGCTGCAATCTGGACCGCAGCAAGGAAGGCGGGAGAATACCTGCGCCAATTCCTGCAGCGCATGGTCAAAACGTTTTAAGTCTTCCTCGCTCATTTTGCTGAGCATAGGCGTAAAACAGCTGGCATCATGGGTGAGGAAATGAGCAATATACCCTGTTGCCTTATCCGTAAGCTGCACCCGAACGACCCGCCGATCAGCCGGGTCGTCAAAACGGGTCACGAAACCCTGCTCCACCAAGCGGTTGACAATCTTCGTCCCCTGCTGCTTCTGCATTTTCGCCCGATTGGACAGTTCGCTCATCGTTGCGCTGCCGCCCAGCCACTCTAACGTCCGGATGCAGTAATACATCTCCAGGCTGATCCCCTCGTCCAGCAGCTGCTTAAAAGGCTTAGCAATCTGGTAATTCCACATCGGCAGTAAAGAAAGCAGCCTTTCCTGTATCTGAATAAGCTCCATTGGCTCCACTCCTATAGGCAAAGATCCCGACGGGATATAACCGCACTACCCGCTTTTTACGGCCTTTGCTTTTTTATTTTCATTATAAAATGCTAACTATAAAAAGTCAAGGGGCAGATAAAAAATTTTCTGGAGTTCACTCCAATACCCAAATAATCTAAAGCGATACTCACCGACGCAGCAAGCGGCTTTCTAGGAGCAGACAGGTACCCTAGCGATTAAAAGTCTTTGCTAAGCTTTCTTCAGAAAGCGTCGTACTCCCGTAACCCTGTACGCCATTGTTTTTCCTATTTAGATATGCTATAATAGAAAAGAAAGGGGTTTTAAATATGTATGTAACTGTCAAAGGCCGAGATGGACAACCGCTGCGCCGCCGGCGTGTTCTGGAAGAATACGGCGTTGCAGCCGACCGCTGCAACCCGGAAGCAAGGGAGCTCGCCGACTGTGTCGACGGGAAAATCAACGAAGTCGTCCTACGTCTAAAAAAACGCGATTACCGCCGGGCAGAAGGCAAATTTGACGAACTGAAGCTAGCGGTAGAAACCCTAAGCAGCGGCGCGAACACCGTCCTGCTCGACGACAGGGGGATGCCAAGCATTATGGTTGCCCTCCCTGCCCAGCGCCTCTGCGACCTCTACGGCGGCGAGATAACATCCTACCACCCCGCCTGGGTACTAGACGGCCGGGTAAAAGAGGTCATCTATCTCTCCAAATACATGAACTGCGTTGCTGACGGCAGGGCCTACTCGCTGCCGCTGCGGGATCCCCATACCTTCTTCAACTTTGAAGACGCCAACCTTTTCTGCCAAAACAAAGGACAAGGCTGGCATTTGATGACCAACGCCCTTTGGGCGGCCATTGCCGCCTGGTGCCGCAAAAATAACACCCGCCCCCGCGGCAATACCGGCATGGGCTATTCCCACCTGGCCCCGCATGAAAAAGGCCTCCCCACAGCCATGGCTGGCAGCAGAGAGGTTATCCGGACTGCGTCAGGCAGCGGTCCGGCCTCCTGGAACCACGACCACACCCCCGGCGGCATTGCCGACCTAGTGGGGAATATGTTTGAGTGGGTCGGCGGGCTGCGGCTGATGGACGGCGAAATCCAAATCATTCCCCAAGGCATGGCGATGCGCTACGGCCGCGACGCTTATGCCAAAGACAGCCGCCGCTGGCGGGGCATCACAGCCGAAGGGGATTTTGCCGCCCATGGGGAAAAAAACACGCTAAAAATCGATTCGCTTGCCCTTGGCGACAGCGACGAGCGCGACCACCTGCTAGGGGCGCCCTTTTTGAGCACCCGTATCCAGAACCGTTCCTACCTGGGGCCGTATCCCGACGGCAACCAGGGCTATTTGGACTGTTTTTTTTCCGAACTGAAGGCTGAGGAAGGCTTGGAAGTGCCGCTGCTCTTAAAAATCCTTGGTATCTTCCCCGACGAGGCCTGTACCAGGGAAGACGGCATCTTTGTCGCCCGCAATTACGGCGAGCGTATCGCCGTCCGCGGCGGCAAGGGCGGCAGCTTTGAGCGCGGCGGCATCAGCGCCCTGCACTTCTACAATCCCCGCAGCTACGACGGAAGCGCCACCGTCGGCTTCCGCTGCGCTTACGTATCGCCTTAAAGCTATTCCTCCTTGCGGCGGAAAGCGTTCGGGGAAACACCGTAAAGCTTTTTAAAAGCCCTTGTAAAATTGTAAGGATACTGATATCCCACCTTTTTTGCCACCTCCGCCACCGGCTCGCCGCGCAACAACAGCCGGCAGGCTTCCTTCATCCGCACATTGAGGATATATTCAGAAAAGGTGCGGCCAGTCTGGGCATGGAAAAGGCGGCTGAAGTACTGATAACTAATATCTAAACGGTTGGCCAGCACCGTCATGTCCAGCTCCTCGGCGAAATGTTCCTCAATATACCCGGTCACCCAACGAATCGGGTCAGGCTTCCCCTTCTTAATTTGGTTTTGCTTGGCCTCTGATATTTCCCCCAGCAGCCTTTGCAGCACCTCCCGCCAGCCCTGCCCGCCGGGCAGGATCATGCCGCCCCGGCACTGCCCCAGCAGGTCGGCGGCTTCGCTGAGCAAAGCCGTATAAACCCCACTTACCAACACGGCAAAGGAAAAGGCGTCCATCGCCTGTTCCTTTGCCGCAATTTCTGAAAGAATTACCGCCCTGTCCGCCGCCATTGCCCGATGGGCAAGCCGCTGCGCCGCGGCCTTCAGGGCCGCTTCTTCTACCGGCCTGCAGCAGATACCCCGCCTGCCCTTCCACACCCAGCCCAGCGACAACGCATAGGCTGCCTGCCGGTATAGGGCGGCGATATTGCGCCCAGGGGCGCTGATGCCACATATTTTCCCAATCTGGGCAGAAATGGCCAGCGCAGACTCGTCCGTCAGCGGGGCTTCCGCCCCAGCCGCCAGCAAAATCTCCCGATTTTGCAGCCTATAAGTCCATATGCCAGGCAGGGAAGGCTCTTTTGCCAGCGCCCCGCTCCAGACAAAAACCCTGCCTTCGCCGCCAGGATAGGCTGGAAGGTCAGCAAACACATCGTCCATTGCCTTTTCACCGGAAAGAATCGCTTCGCTGACCAATGTATCCAAGATAAAACGCGATTTATGGCAGCTTATCCGGTATTCCTCAAGAATCCGCGAAAGGGAAGCCTCAATCTGCGCTTCGCTGTAGGGCTTCAGCCAGTAGTCCTGAATCCCCAGCCGAATGCCGGTATGGGCATAGGAAAATTCATCATAAGCTGAAATCAGGACGCAAATCAGATCCGGGAAAATCCTTTTAGCTTCCTCTATCAGCTCCAGCCCATCCATCGGCGCCATACAGATATCGGTAACCATCAACTGACAGGGCGTTTTGGATAGGATCCCCAACGCTTCCTCGCCTGAACCAGCGCAAAATACTCCCTCCACCCCTTCAAGGCCCAGCGCGCGGATTTTCCCCGCCATCAGCTCGCAGGCGCTGAATTCGTCGTCTACTACTAGAATATTCATGCCTCACCCCTCCTCCATGGGATCCGGATCGTCACCGACGTGCGCCCCCCGCCTGCGCTGAACTGGATGGACGAGCCGCCGTTATAGGACAGCCGCAGCCGTTTCGCCAGGTTGGCAAGGCCAATGTGTTTTTCGGTCAGATGGGCGTCTCCTGCCAGCAAGCTTTTGTTGATTTCAGCCAGTTTTTCCGCCGCAATCGGCAGGCCGTCATTTTCCACGCAGATAGACAGTTCCCCCTCTTTCACAGAGAACGTAACTAAGATGTGGATCGGGGCGTTCTTACGACTGCCGTGCTTAATCGCATTCTCAATTAGCGGCTGCAAAGTAAAGCGGGGGATATTCTGCTTATAGATTTCTTCTGGGCAGCGGACTGATAGAAAAATCCCGCCATTTTTCATCAGCCGCATCATCGTCGTATAGACTTCGGCGTTTTTAATTTCCTCCTGGATAGAGGCGCTGCCGTTGTCCGTCAGGTTGTAACGATACATCTCCCCCAGCAGCGCCACCCCTTGCTGGGCCTCGCCGTCCTGCGGAGCAAGGTGCAGCTGTAACCAGTGAAGGGAGTTGAACAGCAGATGGGGGTTCATCTGGAACTGCAGAGCATAGCGCTGCGCCATCCGCTTATGGCGCTCCTCCTCAAGGATCTCGCGGCGCTGCCCCTCCACCTTTTCCAGCAGCCGGTTGATGGACGCCCCCAGCCGGCCGATTTCGTCGGCCCCCAGATTGGGGAGCCGCTGGCTCCCCTCATTCAGGTCGATGACCCGCATCAGCCGGCTAAGCAAGTTGACCTTTTTAAGCAGGATGTTGATAATGCTGATAATCAGCGCCATCAGCAGCACATAAAGCAGCGCCGGCAGCAGTACGGCCAGCAGATAGTAGCCGGCGGTTGCCGTATCGGCGACGGGCACCTCCAGCGAAACCTGGTAAGGGCTTCCTGTATTCTGGCTGTCGAAGCGGCGCATCTTTTCCGCTGCCCCTGCCCCCTCCGCCCCGATAAGCTTCCCTTGGGAAAGGCAGCAGACCAGCGCGCCATCCTTTTCGATGCGCACCGTCCCATATTCGCTCAGCTCATAGAACGGGGAAAAGATACTACTGATTTTGACGCTGCACAGCGCCGCGCCAATGGTTTTGAACGGGGTGTCGTTGACTCTGTACCAGCAAGAGATTACCGGCTCGCCGCCGGACGTGTAAAGGGGGATACCGCTTTCAAAACTGTGGGGGAGCGTCCAGCTTAAAAGACAGCCGCTTTTAGTAAAAGCCATAAATTCAGCGTCATTTTGATAATAGGACTGACGGTGAAAAATACCATATCGGTCAAAGAGGTTTTCATTAGGCGAAACCAGCGTAATTTCAGCATCATAGGCTGTCAGATAATACCGGCTTTGGTACAGATCTTCTTCTGCATGAAACAGCAATGCCAAAGCGGCATTGTTGCGGTCGGTAATTTTCAGCGTGCTGCGGATGGCGTCCTGATTGACCAGTGCGCTCATAACGCTTTCTACCTGTATCAAACTGCGGTTGACCATCAGCTCGGCGGTATGCAGCAAGGAAACATACTGCTTGTTAAGCTGTTCCATTTCCCGGCTGCGGTAATAGCTGGAGATAAAAAGGCTTAAAGCAAGGTAGGGCAGAAAAACCAGAAAAGACACCATGACCAAAATTTTCTTCTGCAGCGGATAGTTGGAAATGGGCTTAAATTTCATACTCCCTCCTGTTGATAAAAACCAGCGAAGCACAGGCCCCCAATATTGGGAGTCTGTGCAGACCGAAACAAAGCAAGCGTTATTCCCTAAATGTGTAGTTGGTGCCTTTGTTTTCATTATACATCTTCAGCTGGGACTGGCGAACGGCCTCGCCGCCCATCGCCAGGTACTCCGCTTTATATTTCTCCCATTCGGTATCGATATCCTGTTCGCCCATAATAAACCGGATCGAGCTTTCCTCAAAATATTTTTTCAACTCGGCGATATTTTCCAGGTACTCGTCCGTCAGGCAGAAAGCGAAAAGGTTCTCGCGGGAAGTAGAAGCAGTTTCCACCTCGGTGGACAGCGTGTACATCCGGTTGGCGGGGCTGTCGTTGAAGGAGTCGGCATAGCGCTGCCAAGGCTCCTGGAAAAGCAGCTTATAGACCTCCATGTCGGTGACTTCGTTGCCCAGCCGGTCTTTGCCTTCATGCCCCCAAGTCCAGGTAACCAGGCCGTCCCCGTCGGTCTCATAGTCCACATCTTTGATGCCGTACATAACGGTATAGAAACCTTCCCGGGTGCACTGGTAATCCAAAAAGCGCAGCGCCGCTTCCTTTTTCTCTGGGGTCAGCGAACCGGACAGCGCGGCAATGCTGTCAAACGGCGCGGCATAGAGGTTGCCCTTCAGCCCGTCCGGGCCGGTAGGGGCGTAGATAATATCTACCGCCGCATCTGGCTGCAGCTCCCCAAAGCCATAGCGCAGATAGGCGTTACCAGGGTGCGACCACCAGGCTGTCCAAAGGCCGAACTGCCCGCGGCACCACTTCTGATAAACCTGGTCGCCGGTTGCCGTAAACACCTCGGGGTCGATGACGCCCTCGGCGTACCGGTCGCGCAGGTAACTCAGCGCCGCCTTATACTCTTCGCTGATGGCGTTGGTGGTGATGGTGTTATCATCGTTGAGGAAATAGAATTGGTCGCTGGTCGCGCCAAAAGCGCCCATGATTGGGTCAAGGTAGGTAAAGCCTGCCCCGCAGAAGCCATAGGTGTCATCCTGGCCGTTCTTATCCGGGTCGTCAAAGGTAAAGGCATGGAGCACTTCCGTCCAGTCGTCGATGGTTTCCGGGCTTTTAAGGCCCAAATTTTTCAGCCAGTCTTCCCGGACAGCCGTCACATGCATGGTCGGGAAATCAAGGAGGCTCGGCGCGCCGAAGATCTGGCCGTCGACTGCAAGGTTTTCCCATAAGCCGTCGGCATAGCCTTTCAGGTTGGGGTAATTGTCCAAATCGCCGCTGATATCGGTAAAGGCCCCCTGCTTGGCGTAATCCAGGTAGGTATTGTAGGCAATCAGCATCAAGTCGGGCATTTCGCCGGAAGTGATCATCAGCGCCAGCTGCTGGTTGGCGTTTTCGGCAACCTGGTTCATTTCAATGTCAACGCCGATTTCCTCCGCAATATAGGCCCGCACCGCGTCGGTCTTTTCATTCATCGGCCGGGTGCCGCTTTTAAAGACGGTGATGGTCACAGGGCCGTTGTCCCCACCGGATGGCTCCGCTGAAGAGGATGGGTTGGAGACTTGGGAAGATCCGCTGCCTGAAGGGGCAGAAGGGCCTTCGGAAGAGGGGCTGCCGCCGCTGTTATTACAGCCGCAGACTGCAAACACCATGGCTGCAAGCAATAACACCAATGTGCTTTTCTTTTTCATATCAATCGCTCCTTTTTTGTGGGATAGCTGACTGTTTAATCGGATGCGGCTATGCGCCTAGCCTTTCATCGAACCAATCATAACCCCCTTTACGAAATACTTCTGAATAAACGGATAGACGCAGAGGATAGGCAGGACGGCGACGACAATCATCGCATTTTTGATGGTTTCGGGGGGCTGGGTCTGGCGGGCGTCTTCATACATCATGTTGTTGAACTCCGCCGTCAGTAACGCTTCCCGCAGCACCCGCTGCACCGGCCAGAGCGTGCGGTCGCGGATAAAGAGGATGCTGGTAAAATAATCGTTCCAATAAGAAACGGCATAGAACAGCGTCACGGTTGCGATAACCGCCGTCGAAAGGGGCAGCAGGATCCTAAAAAGGTAACCTGTGGGCCGGATGCCGTCGATGACGGCAGCTTCGTAAAGGCCCTGCGGGACATTCTGGAAAAAATTGCGCAGCAAAATGACGTTGTAGGAACTGATGCAGCCGGGGATAATCAGCGACCAGATGCTGTTGATCAGGCCGGTGGCGCTGACAACCAGGTAATAGGGCACCATGCCGCCCCCAAACAGCATACAGAACACCACAAAGAAGGTCAGCCCCGTCCGCCCGGGGAGGTCCCGCACCGACAGCACATAAGCACCAATGACAGAAAGCGTCATGCTCAGCGCTGTCCCCACCACTGTGACAAAAACCGTATTTCGGTAGGCCGCAGGGATCAGGTCGTTGCGGAAGACCTGCTTGTAGGCGTCCCAATGGAAGCCGTTGGGCCATAAAAGGAAGGTATTGCCGATGATATGGTCAATGGACGAAACCGACGCGACGGCAATATACCAGAACGGGTAAAGGGTGGCGATAAAAACCAGCGCCATCAGGACGATATTGAAGATATCGAAAATACGGTCGCCGATATTTGAAGACTTTACAGCCATTACCAGATCCCCTCCCCTTCGTCAATCTTTTTACTTCCCCAGTTAGCCGCCGTCACCAGTATCAGGCCGATAACCGATTTGACCATACCGGAAGCCGTGGCAACGCTGAAGCTGTTGGAGGTCTGAAGACCTACGCGGTAGATGTAATAGTCGATTGTTTCGGCCACATCCATGACCGTGCTGTTGGCCAGCGCAAAGATCTGGTCAAAATTGGTAGAAAGAAGGCTCCCTACCTGCAAAATCAGCAAAACGGAAATCGTGCTGCTGATCCCCGGCAGGGTAATGTGCCAGATGCGCTTAAGCCGGGTTGCCCCGTCAATATAGGCGGCCTCGTAAAGCTGCTCGTCCACGCCGGTGATGGCGGCCAGATAGACAATGGCCGACCAGCCCATCCCCTTCCAGATGCTGGAGGAAATCAGGATGGTGCGGAAATAGCGGCTAGTGCCGAGGAAATTCTTCGCCTCGCCCCCAAGCGCCGCAATCAAGTTGTTGATAGCACCCGTACTGGGCGCCAGAAGCATATACACAAGGCTTGCCGCCACCGACCAGGAAATAAAATGGGGCAGATAGCTGACTGTCTGCACCAGCTTTTTGAAGTGCCTGCCGCTCAGCTCATTCAAAAGGATCGCAAACAGGATAGGGATCGGGAAGACGATTGCCAAGTTTAAAAGGCTGATAATAACCGTATTTTTTACGGCGGTCAGAAAAGAAGGCGCAGAGAAAATTTTGATAAAATTCGCCATCCCGACCCAGTTGCTGCCAAACACCCCTTTCAGCGGGGTAAAGTTCTTAAAGGCAATGACCAGCCCGCCCATCGGCAGATAGCAATAAATGATATACCAGATAAACACCGGCAGAAACAGCAGATAAAGCTCCCAATAGCGGGCCAGCCTGCCCCGCCGCTTTTTAGCCGATGCGGATCGTTTGGCCGTCATAGGCAACACCTATCCCTTTCTTCCCCATAGCTGGGACCAGCAGGTCATGGGGCGGCGTCCAATGAGGCGACAGATGGGTGAAGTAAACCGCAGCCCCTTTAGCAAGGCAGCCATGCCCCCGCAGCCGCTGGATAAAAGCTTCCGCTTTGTTTAGATTCATATGCCCAGCCATTTCCGGCAGCGGCATTTCCCCACAGGTCGCCTCTACCATCACGCCGTCATAGCGCTTCCCCAAAACCAGCGCCCAAGTCCCCTCGTCATAGCCGCCGGTATCGGAGGCATAAAGCAGCCTGACGCCGTCTCTTTCGATGATATAGTTGACGCCATAACCTTCTGGGCCGTGCCGGGCTGAAAGCGCTGTGATAACATAACCGTCTGCTGTGAAAGAATCGCCGCCTTTAATTTGGTGGAAGGCAAAGCGATAAAGGCTATGCGGCCCGGAAAGGTCGGCTGCTTGGCTGATGGCCTCCCCGACAAAGGCCGTGCCGTAAATATCCATCTGCGGCAGCGGCCTGACGCAGGGCGCGCCTTTCTTTGCCGCCAGCCCCGCCTCATCGTAGGCGTCAAACTCCTCTGGATAGAGCCGCTTCCAAAGCTGGTTGGGCGTAAAGTGGTCGGTATGGGGGTGGGTCACCAGCAGGGTCCGGACAGGCTCCAGGGAGACCCCGTACCGCACCGCGTTGCGCAGGGCGCTTTCGGTCATATCGACTATCAGCCGCCCGTCGATCAAGATGGCGCTGTTGTCCCGCAGGTTGCGGCCTCCATGCGCGCGGGCATAGCTGCAATTTTTACAGCTGCAAAAAGGGTCGGGGTAGCCTTCCCCTGCGCCGCTGCCTAAAACCATAATATCCATTCACATAAAACCTCCCTTGGTAAGAATTTTCGAGTTGGTTGTTATACATATTATAGAAATTTTCCCTGGATATTTCAAGATATCCTGTTTAACATTGCCTATCATTTTTTGATATTTCCAAAATAGAAATATCCCTACCCGTCGCTTGGTCAGCTGCGGCTGTTATTGGGTTACGAGGAATATGGGCCGTTTTCTGAAGAGGAACCTAGTTCAGCAAAGCTGGCCGCAAAGACACATTCGCATCAACCGCGGCGTCCTACCACGCTGATAGGCATGACTTGCTTGGGATTTTTGAAAAGTTCCGCTGCCATTGCCGATGAAAAGTAAAAAAAGGGGTTGAAAGTTGAAGGCTTGTGTAGTACAATAGAGTTGAGGCAGAATCGCGCGCAGGCTGGCCGCCTGTGCGCAGCTGAACGACTATACGAACAGGGGGTTCCAAATAATGGCAATTACTTTCAATAGCGCCTATCTGGACGGCTTTATGGCCGACCACGAAATTGCGGCGCTGGCCCCGGCCGTCCAGGCGGCCCATAACGCCCTTCACCAGAAAACGGGGCTGGGCAATGATTTTCTGGGCTGGATTGATTTGCCCGAAAACTATGATAAAGAAGAATTTGCCCGCATCAAGGCAGCAGCGGCAAAAATCCAAAAGCAGGCCGACGTTTTGATCGTCATCGGCATTGGCGGTTCCTATCTGGGAGCCAGGGCCGTGATTGAGCTTTTGAAGTCCCAGCTGTACAACAACCTGAAAAAGGACACGCCGGACATCTATTTTGCTGGCAACAACGTTTCCCCTTCTTATTTGCAGGAGATCCTGTCCATCTGCGAAGGACGCGATATTGCGGTCAACGTCATCTCCAAATCTGGCACCACCACCGAACCGGCGCTGGCCTTCCGGGTGTTCAAAAAGCTTTTGGAGGACAAGTACGGCGAGGCTGCCAAGGAACGGATCTACTGCACCACCGATAAGGCCAAGGGCACGCTGAAGGAGCTGGCCGACCGGATGGGCTATCAGACCTTCGTCGTGCCCGACGACGTAGGCGGCCGCTATTCCGTGCTGACGGCGGTAGGGCTTCTGCCCATTGCAGCGGCAGGCTGCGATATTGATGCGCTGATGGCCGGCGCCGCCAAAGCGCGCAAGGCGCTTGCCGAGCCTGACCTGATGAAAAACGATGCCTACCGCTATGCCGCAACCCGCTTCGCCCTGAACCAGAAGGGCAAGGCTATGGAACTGCTGGTCAGCTTCGACCCCTGCTTTGTGATGATGGCCGAGTGGTACAAGCAATTATTTGGCGAAAGCGAAGGCAAGGACGACAAGGGCCTGTTCCCCAATGCCGTAACCTTCTCCACCGATTTGCATTCACTGGGGCAGTTTATCCAGGACGGTTCTAAGATCCTTTTTGAAACCTTTGTAGATATCAAAAAGCCCAAGCAAGACTTGTTTATCGAAAGCGACGCCCAGAATTTCGACGGCCTCAACTTCCTCTCCAACCAGAATATGTCCATCGTCAATAAAACCGTTATGGACGCTACAATCCTCGCCCATACAGAAGGCGGCGTCCCCTGCGCGGTGCTGGAAATGCCAGAGATCAACGAGCAGGAAGTTGGCTATATGATCTATTTCTTTGAGAAGGCCTGCGCGGTATCGGGCTATCTGCTGGGGGTCAATCCTTTTGACCAGCCCGGCGTTGAAAGCTACAAGAAGAATATGTTTGCGCTGCTGGGCAAGCCCGGCTATGAGGAGCGCCAGGCGGCGCTGAAGGCCAAGCTGGCAGAATAAGGCGATCCGGCCGCAGGCGGCCTGTAATAAGCGAGGCGGCCCCAAAGGGGCTGCTATAAGAAAGTGGAGGTACACATTATGATTAAATTGATCGTGGGAAAAAAGGGAACTGGAAAGACAAAAGTACTGGTGGATATGGTGGCCAAAGCAGCCAACACCTCCAACGGCAACGTAGTCTGCATTGAAAAAGAGCCCAAACTCACTTTCGACATCCCCTCTTCCGTCCGGCTGATGGAAACCTGCAAAGACGGCATTACCGGCTATGGGGAATTTTATGGATATATCACCGGCGTCCTGTCTGGGAACTTTGATATTACCGACCTGTTCATCGACTCAACCTTAAAAATCGGCGGACGGGACTATGAAGCCTTCGGCGCTTTCCTGGAAAAGCTGAACAAAGCGATTGGCAGCCGTGATGTCAACGTTGTTTTCACTGTGTCGGCTGAGGCTGAAGAGCTGCCTGCATCGGTAAAAGCATATATCGGATAATTTTACTTGCTAAGGCGTCTATCCTTCCCATAAAATAAATCCTACTGCATCGGCTTTTGAGGCATACCCTGCCGACGCAGTAGGATTTTACAGTTTCACATGGAATTGTTAGGTCCGGGTTCCCTTTGGGAAGCGCCTGCACCTTTTAGCCAAGGGCCAGGATGCGGTCGGCAACCTGAGAAAAAACCGGCGCGGCGGTGTCGTTGCCGAAACCGCTGTCTTCCGAGAAAACGACCACCACATAGCTGGGGTTCACTGCCGGGAAAAAACCTGCAAACCAGCCGTGCTCCAGCTCGCTGCCGTCCTCATCAAAACGTCCTGTTTGAGCAGTAGCAGTTTTGCCGCCAGCAGTCGTTGTCTGGGGAAGAGCATTCTGGC
Organism: Oscillospiraceae bacterium; assembly: GCA_022793675.1. GTDB lineage: Bacteria > Bacillota > Clostridia > Oscillospirales > Ruminococcaceae > Faecivivens. Next base: position 6,327 of record JAAWDH010000023.1, on the reverse strand, counting down.
CATCGCTGACCATTACGCAGTGGATCAAAAAAGCCTGGAGCTGGGCGGCCGTCTCCGCTTCCAATACGCGCTTTTTTAGGGGAGCCGCCCCCCTATTTACCACGCTGCCGTCTATTGTCTCGCCGACAACCAGCTTTGGGGTAACCAAATACCCGCCGTTCACCACTGTAGCTATCATCCGGGCAATCTGTACTGGCGAAGCTCCAAGTTCGCCCTGGCCAAAGCTCAGGTTGGCAACAGCCGCCGGGGACTGCAGCGTCCCTTCGCTGGGCAGCGTGCCCGCTGAAACCGTAATCCCGTCTGCAAGCGGGATTTTCTGGCCAAAGCCAAAACGTTTTGCGGTATCCAGCAGCTTTTTGCCGCCTGCCTCCAACCCCAGATGGATAAAGTAGGGGTTGCATGACTCTTTCATCGCATCCAGCATATCCAGCTCCCCATGGCCGCTGCGCCGGTGGCAGCGGAAAATCTGCCCCGATACGTTGACATAGCCGATACAGTCTATCAGTTCGGCCATATCCGCCCCTTCCTCCAACGCAGCGGCAGCTGTTGCCACCTTAAAAGTCGAACCGACGCTGTAGGGCAGCAGCGCCCGGTTGATCATCGGCGTATTTTCACTGTCAGCAAGGCTGGCAGACAGGTTATGCGGGTCGTAATCCGGAAAACTGGCTAAACCGTGTATCTCGCCGCTGTAAGGGTCCATAACGACGATCGCCCCTTTTTCCAGCATCGCCCTGCCGGCTTCTTCAATTACCGCCTGCACCTCTTTGTCCAGCGTCAGCACCACGCCGCCCTTGCCGGAACCGGTTTCCCTGATTTCCGGCTCGACGCCGGAAATGGGCCGCTGCAAGCCGTCTAGGCTGCATACCAGCTGGACAGTCCGTCCAGCTGCCGCGAGCAGCTCGTCATAACTTTTCTCAATACCTGTTACCCCGCCGCCTTCATTGTTCAGATAGCCGATCAGGTGCGGGGCCAGTTGGGTTTCCCCATAGCGCCGATGGCAGGGGAAGGCGTAAACGCCAGGCAGCCCCGCCGGCAATTCTGCATCAGAAAGCACAAAGGGCGTCCCCCGCTGCAGCAGCGCTAACACCGATTCCCGGCGGCTTTTCGGCAGCGATTGCAATACTGGCTGAATGTTTCCGGGCGCTGGGAAGACAACGTAGGCCTCCCCCTCTTCCTCCCCCACCAGCGGGCGCATTGCCCGGTCATAAATCATCCCCCGCTCTGAAACGGCCGTTAGGGTGTAGCGGGACTGACGGGCGGCCGTCTGGGCAAGCTCATCCGACCGCCCCAGCAGCCCGATACGCAAATACAGAAGGGAAAAGCCCGCGCAGAAAAGCCCAAAACAGAATAAGATCCGCCGATGAAGCCTGCGGGTAAGCGGCCCATAAAAAGGAATCAGATAACCAGGGATGCCTTTTTTCATGCCTTCCCCTCCATCCACTGGCTAAACTGCCACAGCAATGGCGCCAGCCGCCCGCGGGTCAGGGCGTCGTTGGGTCGTGCCATCCCGTCTGCCGGGTCGAAAACCCCCGCTGCGTCCAACGCCATCAGGCTCCCAAGCGCCCAATCCGGCGTTTCTGCCAAATCGGCCCAGTTCGGCCGGCCCTTCCCTTCCTCAAAACCGCCTGCACGGAAGAGGTAGACAGCTGCTTCAGCGACGGTCGGCGTTTCACAGGCGTCAAATCCTTTTTCGGCGATAATGCCGCGCTTTTGAGCTTCGGCCACCGCCCCCCGCTGCCAGAGCGGCGTTGCTCCATCCCAATCGGCGACGCCGGTGGAGACCGCATTTTCTGGGATAGAAACATCCATCGCCTTGAGGATTAGGCAGATAAGTTCTCCCCGGGTTACAGCCCTTTCCGGTTCAAAACAGGTAAAACCGCCCGTCTCTCCACCGCGCAGGATCCCCGCTTCCCAGAGCTTGCCAGCACTGTAGGCAAGCTCCGACCCCGAAAGGTCGGCATAAACCGGCAGTGCTTTTTTCTCAACCGTCACCGAATAGACAGCTTCCGCCGCGTTGCCTGCGGCATCTTTTACCTGCAATGTGAAGCTGTCCCTGCCGTGCTCCCCTGGGTAGGGCTCATAATGAAAGGTAAGGCCGGACAGCGTCAGCTGCCCCTTCTTCGGCGGCTGTGCCAATTCTGCCGTCAGCACCCCTTCCTCATCATCCCAGGCGCGGACCCGCCCTGAAACAGCCATTCCCAGCGCTGTAACCACTTCACGCGGCTCAACGACAGGCGGACAAAGATCGTCGGCGGCGGTAAGGGTGAGGCTTGCCGGGACGCTGTCAGGCAGCGCCAGCACCAGCGACAGCGAAACCGCTCCCACGCCTTCTTCCGGCTGATAGCGCAGCCCTGACAGCGCCTCCCTATCAAGATGCTGCCAGCAGACAGCCGGCGCGCCGTCCAAAGTCAGCTGGCCGCTTGCCGGCAAGGCGGTGAGAGTGACGCCAGAAAGCCCTTTCACCCCCAGCTTTTCCTCCAGCAGCGCCGCATTAAGCGTCAGCGGGCCGCCGGCCGTCAGCACAATCTCTGCCTGCCGCCCCTGTGGGACACAGGGCCAGCTGAATATCCCGGCCTTGGCTGTGCCAGCCCCATAAAACGGCGCTGCTGACAGCAATAACAGCGACAGCAGCAGTTTCAACCCCTTTTTCATGTTGACCGATCCCCTTTTTTGATTGTTCAGCCTCCCAGCCTGTGAATTGGAAGGCTTCCTAGCAGAAAGGTTGCCCAGAATTTTCAGGAAATTGCGCATCTACTGGAAAATCTCTGCTCTGCCTTGCATAATCATAAATAAAGATGACCATGAAAAGGGGATTTTGGGCAATGAAAAGGTTTAGAAGACAAAAGGCATGGGGCAGGAAAGCCCTAAAACTGCTGGCGGCGGTTAGCGCTGCCGCCCTTTTGGCCGGGACGGCGCTATCGGGGCTGGCCTTTGCAGACGGAATGCCGGAAGAGGAAAGCCTCGCCGTTTCAAACGGCGGTTTCCAAGACGACGATACAATGAACTATTACGACGAAAACGCTGTCGCTACTGAGGCGGACGTTATGGCTATCCCCGCCCGTTCTTCTATCCTGATGGACGCCGGGTCAGGCAGGATTTTATTTGAGCAGAATGCTGACGAGCCTATGCCCCCGGCCTCTATTACCAAGATTATGACACTGCTGCTGACCTTTGAGGCGCTGGAAAACGGCGCCCTCACCCCCGGGCAGAAAATCACCGGCTCGGAGCACGCCTCGTCGATGGGCGGCACCCAGATCTGGCTGGAACCAGGGGAAGAGATGGCACTGGAAGATTTAATCAAGGCAGCGGCAGTCAATTCAGCCAACGATGCCGCAATGGCGCTGGCGGAAGCGGTAGGCGGAAGCGAAGCGGCCTTTGTGCAGATGATGAACGACAAGGCCGCCGAACTGGGGATGCAAAATACCCACTTTGTCAACCCCACCGGCCTTGACGCAGAAGGGCACCTTTCAACTGCGCGGGATATTGCCCTGATGTCCCGGGCGCTGCTGGGCTATCCAGAAGCCCTTTCCTACACCTCAATTTGGATGGACAGCCTGCGGGAAGGAAAAACAGCGCTGGTCAACACCAACAAGCTCGTGCGCTTTTACAAGGGCTGCAACGGCCTCAAAACCGGCACAACCGATGGAGCAGGCAGCTGCCTGTCAGCGACAGCCACCCGCGACGGCTTATCGCTAATTGCCGTTTCGATGGGATCAGCTACATCGGCAGAACGCTTTGACGCCTGCCGTACCCTTCTTGACTATGGGTTTTCTGCCTTTGAACGCTTTACGCCTGCAGCAGAACCAGCAGAGCTGCAGCCGGTCAAAGTGCTGAAAGGGACAGCGCCGCAGGTCGAGGTTGAGGCTGACGAAGCCCCTGCGCTCTTAATCCCCAAAGGGAAAGGGACGGAAATCGAACGGCAGGTAACGCTGATGCCCGACGCCGAAGCGCCGATAGAGAAGGATCAGGTCATGGGCAGCATCGTCTTCCGCCTAAACGGCGAAACGCTCTGCGAGCTGGCCATCCGCGCCAAGGAGCCTGTCGAACGGCTGGGCTTTAAGACCGCGCTGCGGCTTCTGTGGCAGAAGCTGTTAAGCTGACGAAGGACACGATGCTTTTTGAAGGGAAATCAGCCTAACTGTAACAACAAACCCCCTAAGCCAATATAGGCTTAGGGGGATCAGCTTGTCGAAAAGGCCCAGTAAAAACTGGACCTTTTCGACACGTTTCAATGGTAGCTGCTGGATCAGAAAGCCAAGGTGTACTTTTTAGTTCCATTCAGTTGCTGTGCTAGAATCTATATAATTAGTCTAACATATTTTTTCATAAAATACCAGTGATTCTCCTAAAAAATCTATTCCAGTTTCCTGGTTATCTATTTAACCAGGACAGCACAGGTAAAATAAGACAAAAAGGATGATCCCAAAAATGAGGACGACAAAATTTTTTATCAGCATACTGACAGTCGCAGCTCTAACTGTAACTAGTGCTTTTTCTGTCAGCGCAGATAATGCGGCAGAATATGGGAACTATGATAGCTCCTTCACTGCCCAGCCGGCAACAGAACGGGTTGTGCCCAGCGCCGATCCCGATTTTGAGGAAATAACGCTGGAGGAATTCAAAACCCGCTACCCCACCTACAAGGGCATCAAAGATCCGAGAAGCAGCAACAGCATTTCCCCTTATGCTGTTACGCCTGACCCGGGCTATGTTACCAGCAAATACAGCGGCCCCTTCGTTTGGAAACAGGTCGGAAGCAAGTGGTATCTGTATGCCAGCAATGGCGCTACAAAGGTTTCGACAGGCGGCTGGTATCAGGAAAACAACTACTGGTATTTCCTGTACCCCACAGGGGCTAAGAAATACGACGGCACCACAGCCGCCGGTGAAATGGCAGTTGGCTGGGAGAAAATTGGAAGCTATTGGTACTACTTCAACGAGTATGGCCAGATGTCAACATCCTGGAGACTGATAAATGGTGTCTACTATTACTTCTGTCCTTCTGGAGCTGATGCAGTTCCTGGATATTTCGAGGGCGCAATGATCACTGGAGAACACTATCTCCCTTATGCCAAAGGCTCTAACCGTTATCAGAACTACTACTCCAATTCGTCTGGCGCTATGCAGGATTGGACTTATCCGCTGCCTAGTGGATGCACCACGATATCCTCACCATTCAATGATCCGAACAATGGGAACCATCATGGCCTTGATTTTAAGGCATCAACAGGGACTTATATTTATGCTGCAACTAATGGAACAGTGAAATTTGCTGGTTTCAACAGCTCTATGGGTTACGCGGTGATTATGAAAAGTGACGTTTTAGACCCCAATGGCAACTATTTATTCGACAAAGAGCTTTACAAATACCAGTAGCGCCCCCATTTATTGGGATCATTATGGTGAGCGATGAATATGTGTCACACACGCAGGTAACAAGGAGAAAATACCATGAAAAAAAACACCGTTCTGGTTTTGTTGTTAACCAGTTTGATTTCTGTAGGGATGATGGCAAGTTGTGGGGCTTCCATATCAAATATCCCGAATAACACAGATTCTTCCATAATAATGGAGGATGATAAACCTTCTGAGTCATTCAAAACAGAAGAAAGTCCTTCTTCTGAAACGGAAGTAGAAGGTGACGCAATAGGAGGGACAGGAGATGCCTGTAAACTCCATTCTTGGAATTACCATTCTATAACTGGAGAGTTAATCAGCTACGTAGGCAGTGAAGCCTTTGAGGATTGGCTGAATACCGTTTCAGGGGAAGAAATTAATGTTGCCCGTTTTGTAAAGGACTTTGGAATCGATTCCGCTACTTTTGATAACATTGTATGTGTCAATATTCCAGAAGAGAATCTGGATGGTATGACTTTGGATGAATATTATACACAGTGGGCATATAACCAAAAGATGCGCGAAGCGATTTTTTCCAATGATGGATATGAAATTAGCAAGGCTTTTGTCAATGAATATGCCGTTGTTGCACCTGATGGGCAGATTTATTCCCTGGAGTGGTTAGCAGGGCATAATGCCGAAGATTATCTATCATATGGCCTATCTGCAAATGAAATTCAAACTGTTGTTGATCATGCCATAGAAAGGGATGTTTCGCGGTATACCACAATGGCCGAACAGATAGAACTCACATTGGAACAAGCTTATGTTTTGGAGGAAGCTGCTTTAGCTGCTGAAAAAGAAGGCTTGGCAGCAGATAGCTCTGAGCCTGCCGCTGAACAGGAGGGGCTGCCTGCAGAAGATACCCTTTCCGAGGATGGGAATACCACCGAGTAGCTTTGTGGCTTTTTAACTAACTGGGTATACTGT
>JAAWDH010000022.1 GCA_022793675.1 Oscillospiraceae bacterium | reverse complement strand
TGCTGCGGCAAGCGACCAGGGGGCTCTGCCCCCGGCCCCCGCGATTTTTTGAAAAAAATCGAGTAAAACTTTTTTCGCCAGGGCAACTGTGTGCAAAGCCATAAATTTCTACTGCGTCGATACGTCTTCTGGTTCTGCGCACCGACGCAGTAGGCGGGCAAAGCTGTGCTGGCAGGTACCCTAGCGATTAAAAGTTTTACGAGCTTAGCTCTGCTAAGCTTGGCTTTCTTCAAAAGCGACCGTACTCCCGTACCCCTCGTACTCCCATACTCCTCGCGTCCTACCCCTCGTCTCTGCCTTGACAAATTCCAAAAGATATGCTATATTTGTAAGAACATCTACCAACATAAAGGAGGGAACCTGTTATGCTCGCTGTTGCCGTTGACGGCCCCGCCGGCGCAGGGAAAAGCTCCCTTGCCCGTGCCGCGGCCCACTCGCTGGGCTGCCTTTATATTGATACCGGCGCGCTTTACCGCGCGGTTGCCCTTTATGCGCTGCGCCAAAGCGCCGACCCTTGCAGCGCCGCCGCTGTCGAGCCGCTCTTAGCAGGCATCGCCCTAGCCCTCCGCCACAATGGCGGAACCCAACAGGTCTTCCTGGGCGATGAGGACGTTTCAGAGGAAATCCGCCGCCCAGAAGTTTCTGCCGCGGCGTCAAAAGTTGCCGCCCATCCCTGCGTGCGGACCTTCCTGCTGGGGCTGCAGCGCCGGCTTGCCAGCGAACAGGACGTGATTATGGACGGCCGCGACATCGGCACGGTCGTCCTTCCCGATGCCCAAGTAAAAATCTTCCTCACCGCTTCCCCGGAGGAACGGGCCCGCCGGCGGATGCTGGAGCTGCAGGAAAAAGGGACGTCGGTCTCCTTTGAGCAGGTGTTGGCTGAAATCCATAACCGCGACTACCAAGACACCTACCGTGCAGCCGCGCCCTTGAGACAGGCCGACGACGCGATACTGCTGGACACCAGCGCGCTGACTTTCGAAGAAGCGCTGGCGCAGCTGCTCCATTTGATCCGCCAGGGGGGACAGCCATGAGCTTTTACGTCTTCGCCCGCGGGGTGGTCTTTCTGGTGTCAAAGCTTTTGTACAGCGTGCGCTACGAGGGGCTGGAACATATCCCGGACAGCGGCTTTATCCTCTGCTCGAACCATATCTCCCAGTTCGACCCCATCTTTGTCGCAGTAAAAGTAAAGCCCCAATGCTTCTTCATGGCCAAAGAAGAGTTATTCAAATTCAAGCCGCTGGGGCTGCTGCTGCGCGCGCTGGGGGCTTTCCCGGTAGCCCGGGGCAAGGGGGACACAAGCGCGATCGACCATTCGGTAGAACTGGTAAAAAATAAGAAAGTGGTCGCCATCTTCCCGGAAGGGCACCGCTCCAAAACCGGCGAGCTCCAGAAAATCAAATCCGGCGCGGTCTTGGTGGCGGCCGAAGCTGGCTGCAGCATCCTGCCCTGCGTAATCAAAAAAGGCAAACGCAGGTTCCTGCGCCGGCCGGTAACGGTGCGCTACGGCCCCTGCATCAGCAAGGAGCAGCTGGGAATCCTAAACCGTTCACCGTCGGAAATACGCGCCGCCAACCGGCTGCTTACGGGGACGCTGGGCGGCCTTTTGGAGGGGACCCATGTCTGAAATCATTACCGCAAAATCCGCCGGGTTCTGCTTTGGCGTCCGCCGGGCAGTGGAGACGGCCTTTTCCATCGCCGGAACCGGCGCCGACGCGGTGACGCTGGGGGAAATCATCCACAACCCGCAGGTGGTGGACAGGCTGGCGGCGCAGGGCGTGCGCCCCGTCGCCTCCCCCGCCGGTACAAAGCCCGGCCAGACGGTCGTTATCCGCGCCCATGGGGTCGGCGCCGCCGATATGGCGGCCCTCGAAGGACGGCAGGTGGTGGACTGCACCTGCCCATTCGTCGCCAAGGTCCAGCGGATCGCGGCGGAGGAGACCGCAGCCGGGCGGCTGTTTTTGCTGGCCGGCGACCCTGACCACCCAGAAGCGAAAGGCATCGTCGGCCATGCAAAAGGCCCGGCATATGTCTTCCGCAACGAGGATGAACTCAAAAATCTGCTCAATGAATTTGTGCAAAGCGACGAAATTTCCGTTTCCGTAGCTGCCCAAACCACTTTTAATCGGATTGCTTGGAAAAATTTACAGGAAATTATTGAAAAACACTGTACAAATGCAAAAATATTTGATACAATATGTAGTGCAACCGAGGAGCGCCAGCAGGAGGCGGCCGAAATTGCCCAAAAGGCCGATTTTATGGTCGTCGTCGGCGGACAGGAAAGTTCCAACACCCAAAGGCTTCAGGAAATCTGCAGCCGGTTCTGCAAAACTATTTTGGCAGAATCAAAAAGAGAACTTGACAAAAACGAAATTTTAAGGCATAATGTAATTGGCGTCACTGCCGGTGCATCCACCCCGGCTGATATAATCAAGGAGGTTCTAAAAACCATGAGTGAAATTTTAGAAAACCAAGGCGAGGAGCTAAGCTTTGCCGAGCTTTTCGAACAATCTCAGAGCGCTGAGAAATTATATACAGGGAAAAGGGTAAAGGGCATCGTTACAACAGTGACCCCCAGTGAGATCCATGTTGATATCGGCGCCAAACAGGCCGGCATCGTCCCCGCCTCTGAGATTTCTGACACAGGCACCGCCCAGATTGAAAAGGGCGAAGAAATCGAGCTGATTGTGCTCAAGGTCAACGACCAGGAGGGCATCGTGACCCTGTCCAAGAAACGGGTCGACGCCGAGGCCAGCTACGACGCAATCTGCAAAGCCTATGAGGAACAGGCAACCCTGACCGGCACTGTCACCGACGTTATCAAAGGCGGCGTGCTGGTGGCCTGCGGCAGCCTGAAAGTGTTCATCCCCGCTTCCCTAGCGTCCGACCGCCGGATGGAAGACCTGTCGGCGCTGCTTCAAAAGGAAGTCGCCTTCAAAGTCATTGAGATCAACGACCGCCGCCGCCGTGCAGTGGGTTCGGTCAAGGCCGTGCTGCAGGAAGCGCGGAAAGCCAAACAGGAAGAGTTCTGGGCCAAGGTCGAAATCGGCCAGGTTTACCAGGGCGAGGTCAAGTCCCTGACCTCCTACGGCGCATTCGTCGATCTGGGCGGCGTGGACGGCATGATCCATATCACCGAGCTTTCTTGGACACGGATCCGCACCCCTGAAGAGGTAGTCAAGGTAGGCGACCAGGTGGAAGTCTACATTAAGGATATCGACCCGGAGAAGAAAAAAATCTCCCTGGGCTACAAGAAGACCGAGGACAACCCCTGGGCTGTCTTTACAAAGGACTACCCCATCGGGACCGTTACCCCCGTACGGATTGTTTCCATCACTGCTTTCGGCGCATTTGCCCAGGTTATCCCCGGCGTTGACGGCCTGATCCATATTTCCCAGATTGCCAACGAGCGCATCGCCAAGGTTTCCGACAAGGTAGCCGTGGGTGATGTAGTCGACGCCAAAATCATCGACGTTGATTACGACAAACACAAGGTCAGCCTCTCCATCCGCGAGGCCCTGACTGGCAACGAAGAAGCCGTTGAACCCGCATCGGAATATGCTTCCGATGTGGCCGGCATCGAAGGCGTTACGATCGAATAAGCCAGCGCAGCCGGTTTTGTGACTCGCATTTGCCCGCAAGGCAGGTGCGGGTCATCTTTTTCCTTTTGCAGGGCCCTGCCCTGCCCGGTTCCCAGCTGCGCTGCGTTTTTCCTACTTCAAGGAGGGAAGGTTGATGATTACACAAAAAGAGCAGATCAGCCGGTGGCGGCTGATCTTGGGCGCAGAAACCGAAAAATCCTTCAGCGGCATGGGCGGCAGCCCCCTTTCAGCGGAAGAGGCGCTGATGGACGGAGCGCTGGCGGCCATCTACGGAGGGCCGGGCGAAAGCTTCGGCGACGGCGGCCGGGGCGGAAACGGCCCTTCCTCGCCGCATATCAGCAAATGGCTGGGCGACCTGCGCAGCCTTTTTGACAGCGAAATCGTGGCAGTGGTGCAAAACGACGCCATCGAACGCAAAGGGCTGAAGCAGCTTTTGCTGGAACCAGAACTCCTGGAAGGCCTCGAGCCGGATATGAACATGGCTTCAACCCTGCTGATGCTCAAAGACCAAATCCCCAAAAAGTCCAAAGAATCCGCCAGGGCCTTTATCCGCAAAATCGTCGAACAGGTCAACCGGATGCTGGAAAGCGACGTCCGGCGGGCGGTGACGGCGGCCCTCAACCGGCGGGCGCACTCCCCGCTGCCGTCGGCGGCGGCCATCGACTTTGCCGGGACAATCCGCCAGAACCTGAAAAACTACAACCCCGCCCTAAAGGCAATCATCCCCGAACGGGTGCTGTTTTTTGACCGCGCCAGCCGCGTCAACCGCTGGAACATCATCCTCGATATCGACCAGAGCGGCTCAATGGGCCAATCCATCATCTATTCCTCTATTATGGCCTGCATCCTCGCCTCCATGCAGGCGGTCCAAACCAACGTCGTCGCTTTCGATACCGAAATCATGGACCTGACGCCGCTGTGCGAAGATCCCGTCGACCTGCTGTTCGGCTTCCAGATGGGCGGCGGCACCGACATCGCCAAGTCGATCGCCTACTGCCAGACTTTGGTGGAATCGCCGACAAAAACGCTGTTTTTCCTGATTTCCGACCTGGAGGAGGGCGGCAACCGGGCGGGGCTGCTGCGCCGGCTGGAAGAGATGAAGGACGACGGCGTAACGGTCATCGTGCTATTGGCGATCGCCGACGGCGGCAGGCCTTATTACGACACCGTGACCGCCGGGCGGATTGCCGCGATGGGCATCCCCTGCTTCGCCTGCACGCCGGAAGTGCTGCCGGTTTTGCTGGAGCGGGCGCTGAAAGGCCAAAGCCTTGAAGGCCTGGACTCCCAGGCTGAAATGAAAAAGGGAGGCTGACAATGGGCGTATTTTACCAACTGGCCATCCTCAAAGGCTGCCCGCAGCAGAAGGCACTGAAGTGCCTGTCGGCGCTGCCGGAAAGCGTGGACAAAAACTGGGGCTTCTCGCTGGCCAAGGCGCGGCTGAGCGAAAAAAACGGCAGCACGCTGATCGAGTGCGGCAGCCTAACACAGTGGCGGGAGTTCCCGCGGGCCTTATCGGAAATTACCGGCTGCCCCGTCATGCTCCTATACATCTACGACAGCGACTATTGGGGCTATTACCTCTATGAATGCGGAGCAATGGCTGACGCTTTCTGCCCCTACCCCGAAGAAGCCGCCGGCGAAGGCGAAGCCCTTGAGCTGTTCAAAGGGAACCCGATTGCGCTGGCGCGCTGTTTCCGGGTCGCGCCGGAGCGTCTCAAACCCTACCTAACGCCCTGGGATGACTCGGTGCTGGACAGGACCAAGGCCGCGCCGGACGACCGCTATGGGTATGAAGACTGGCAGCTGCTGGATTTCGCAGCCAAGCTGGGGTTCGACCTGCGGGAGGAAAAAGCAGCAGCCATGCCGTCTCCCCCCACCCCTGCGCCGGCCAATAAGCCCCAAAAGGACAAACCCAAAGGCTTTTGGGCCCGGCTTTTGGACAAACTGCGCCGCCTCTTTTTCAGCCCAAAACGGAAAGGGCAGCCCCCGCTGCCCCTGCCTAGGCCAGAACTGCCGCCGGACTCCATTATCACTGCTAAAAACGGCCGGCCAGAAACGCTGCCAGCCATGGATGCCGACGCTTTTGCCCAGTTTTTAGACGGTATTTTTGAATTGGACTTCGAACGCTTGGAGATGACTTGGCAGGTACAGGGCGAGGGCTTTATGAACAAAAAAACCGGCCAAATGGTCTACCGCAGGCAGCCCCGCTCGGTCGTGCTGTTCAAGGAAAACGGTCAGTTTGAGCTGCTTTGCTTCGACGATGTCAAATCCAACGTCTACCGGCTGATTTACGATGTCGAAACCTACCGCACCGTCGATATGAAGGATCTGCGCTGCCGCCCCTTCTGCGGCCGGACAGTCAAGGAATACCTGATCCATCCCGGCAAAGCCTCCGCCGAGCAGCGGCTGCGCGCCCTGCTCGCCCGCATCAGCGACCCTTACGGCGAGCTTGACCAGCTAATGGTCTGGAGCTGGGAGCTTTGCGGTTCCCGCCCCAATACCTATAAAAAGCTAAAGGTTGAAGAGGGGCTTTTTGTATGATTGACAGTTGCTGCCAATAAAAATTTAAAAATTCTCCGTTGACAAAATCAGATTTTCGGTATATAATAAAGGTGGGTAAAGGATTACCCTCTTCGCTGAAAGATGACGAGTGACGGCTCTGACTCGTCGGTAAAATAAAAATTGGCCGAGTGATGATGACGAGTGACGGCTCTGACTCGTCGATAAAATAAAAATTGGCCGGGCGAAGCTTATTACGAGGTTAGTTTTAACCAAGCTAGCCTCGTTTTTTTATTTGGGATGTGTCAAAATATGGAAATCCTTCTTGTGCGGCGGCTTTCAGCTGCATTCTATGCTGCTTATTCTGCCCAGGAATATCCAGAAATTTTACGGAAAAATGAGCGTCCATATACCTGCCTTATGATAGAACAAAGGCATTATCTTATCTGTATTCCTTTTCGGTCTGATATGAATCATAAGCAAGGCTTCCTGTTTTCGGGCACAAAACGGTCAGGAAAATCGCAATCAGGTTTGGATTATTCTAAAATCGTCTTGATAAAAGATAGGACTTATGTGGACACTGAAAAAGTAGCTGTAGATCAAGACGAATATACTATGGCCGCTCAAAATATCCATAAGATTACCCAAGAAGCAGTCGCCTACATCAATACATATATCGACCATATGACAGGACAGCACGTTTTGCCTAAAGCTGCTTTTAAGAGAAAATATGCCTATTCTACACTACCATATTTCCATGGCATCCTCCATATTACCGAGGGCGTTCCAGTATTGGCTCAAAAGGCTTTGCAAGATACTGTGCCTATACCCAACCCATTGCAATCTGTATATCCAGAGGAGGGGAAATGTGACAATCGAGGAACTGAAACAGAAAGCGCTGAGCCTAACGATGCAGCCGGGCTGCTATCTGATGAAAGACAAGCAGGGCGTGGTCATCTATGTGGGCAAGGCCAAGGCGCTGAAAAACCGGGTGGTCAGCTATTTCCGTGAGAACGCCTCCCACACCGAAAAGACCCGGCAGATGGTCAGCCATGTTTGGGACTTTGACTACATCGTAACCGGCAGCGAATTCGAGGCGCTGGTACTGGAATGCAGCCTAATCAAGCATTACGACCCCCGTTACAACATCCTCCTCAAAGACGACAAAGGTTTTCATTATATCCATGTCACCGACGAACCCTACCCCCGGATCGAGGCGGTCATGCAGCGCCCGGACGACGGCGGCCAGCTGATCGGCCCGTATATGAGCGCCTTTGTCGTGCGGCAGACTGTCGAACAGGTCAACCGGGTGTTCAAACTCCCCACCTGCAGCCGCAAGTTCCCAGCTGACCTGAGACGGGGCCGGCCCTGCCTCAACTTCCACATCAAGCAGTGCATGGGACTTTGCCAAGGGCGCGTATCAGAGGCGCAATACCGCGGCGTCATCAACGAAGCAATTGAATATATCCGCAGCGGCGGTGCTTCCGATACGGCAGAGCTGGAAAAACGGATGGAAAGGGCCGCCGAAGACCTGGACTTTGAGCTGGCGGCGCGGCTGCGCGACCGGATTACGGCTATCAAGCGTATCGCCGAAACCCAGACAGTGCTGCTGGGGGAAGACCGCCAGATGGACGTGCTGGGGTTTGCCCAGGTAAACGGCATGGCCTGCGCGATTGTGCTGAAAATCCGCGAAGGCCGGATTGTCGACAAGGAAAACTTCATTTATGAAGACATTTTCGACCTGCCGGAGCTGCGGGAAGAATTCCTTTACCGCTACTATGCAGGCCGCGCCGATATCCCGCGGGCAGTGGTACTGGACGCGCCGGCGGAGGATATGGCGCTTTTTGAGGAATTTTTGCGCCATGAAAGCGGCCGTGCGGTCACGCCGGCGGTGCCCCAGCGGGGCGAACGGCGCAAACTTTGCGAAATGGCCCAAAACAACGCCGTCGAACAGCTCGCCTTAAAGGTCAAGCGCACAGGCCGGGAAGTGGCCGCGCTCGAACAGCTGGGCAAGCTTTTAGGGATGGCGTCGCCGCCCTGCTATATCGAGGCCTACGACATCTCCAACTGGGGCGAGACCGGACGGGTCGGCGGTATGATTGTCTTTGAAAACGGACGCCCGCTGAAATCCGACTACAAGCGCTTCGCAATCAAAGAAGTAGCCGGCCAGGACGACTACGCCTCCATGCGGGAGGTACTGCGCCGCCGCTTTACCCGTTATAAGGAGGGCGACCCGGCGTTCTCGCGGCTGCCGGACCTGGTGCTGCTGGACGGCGGCAAGGGCCATGTCGGGGCGGTTGCGCCGCTGCTTCGAGAGATGGGCATCGACGTGCCGCTTTATGGTATGGTCAAGGATAATCGCCACCGTACCCGGGCGCTAACTACCGCCGAAGGGGAGCTGGCGCTGTCGATGATGAAATCGGCTTTTACGCTAGTCACAGCCATCCAGGACGAGGTGCACCGCTACGCGATTGCCTACCAGCGCACGCTGCACAAAAAAAGCAGCTACGAAAGCAGCCTGAAAAAGGTCAAAGGCATCGGCGACGCCAAAGTCAAGGCGCTGATGAAAGAATTCCGCACCAAAAAACGTCTCAAAGAGGCAACGCTCGAAGAGCTATCACAGGCTGCAAAGGTCAAGGGCGAGACCGCGCAGGCGCTGTGGGAAGCTATCCAAGAAATGTAGCGCACCCTCTCATAATAAGGCCGTTTCCGGGGATGATAAGCCTATCTTCTCTGAAAGGATGAACTGGTATGAGCCCCTTCTTTTCCGGCACGGCTGCCGGGTTTTTAAACGGCCTTTTCGGCTCGGGCGGCGGTACGGTGCTGGTCCCGCTCCTGAAAAAAAGCGGCCTGCCGCCCCAGAACGCCCACGCCCTCTCGGTGGCGGTGATCCTGCCCATCAGCCTCTTTTCTGCCTTCCTTTACGCCAAGCAGGGCTTTTCCCTGACGGCGGCGCTGCCTTACATCCCCTTTGGGCTTGTCGGCGCGGTAGTGGGCGCGAAGCTTTTGCCGAAAATCCCCCAGAAAGCCCTACAGCGGATTTTTGGCCTGCTGATCCTTTTCTCGGCGGTGCGGCTATGGATGCGTTAGGCTGGGCGATTACTGCCGCCGCTGGTTTTTTCGCCGGGGTTACCGCTGCGATGGGGCTGGGCGGCGGGTTTGTGCTGCTGGTCTGCCTTACCGGCTTTCTGGGGGTGCCGCAGACCGAAGCGCAGTGGATAAACCTGATCTTTTTCCTGCCGGTGGCGGCGCTCTCGCTGATTTTCCACCACAAAAACGGGCTGCTGACGCCGGGGAAATTTGTACCGGCGGCAGCGGGCGGGCTGCTGGGGGCGGCGGTCGGCGTATTCGGCGCCGGAATTTTGGGCGATGTTGGGCTGGGAAAGCTTTTTGCGGTGTTCCTGGCGATTGTCGGCCTGCACGAGCTGTTCGCGTCGCCGCGAGCGCAATAACCTGTAACTGCCGCTGCGCAAGCCCCGGCAGTTTTTTAATAGGGGTAAATTGGAAAGAGATTTCGCCCTCTGCGGAGGGCGACCAAGGGCGCTGCCAGCTTTCGGCTTGACGAAAGCTAGGACTCACGATTTTTTGAAAAAAATCGAGTAAAACTTTTTTCGCTAGGAAACGTGTATGTCTCACCATCAAATTCTACTGCGTCGATAAGTATTTCTGGTTCTGCGCATCGACGCAGTAGGCAGCCATAGCGGGGCAGACGACTACCCGGGCGATGAAAAGTTTTTGCAGCTTAGCTCTGCTAAGCTAGGCTTTCTTTCAAAAAGCGCGTACCCCTCGTACTCCCGTCCCCCTAAATTTTCAGTGCAGATTTGCTTTTCTCGACGGATTGTGGTATAATTATTGTGTATTGCCGCTTGGCAAAAGGGAGCGGATGGGGGCTTCCCTTTTTAGCAGGGCTGTTGGGAAAGGCTCTGCCTGCAAAGCGCGCTGGGCTGACGCCCAACAAGACAGAAAAGGAGCATCGTTTCTTGGAAAAGCTATCGCCGATGATGCAGCAGTATGCTGAAATAAAGAAACAGCATCAGGGCTACATCCTTTTTTACCGGCTGGGTGATTTTTACGAAATGTTTTTTGACGACGCGCTGCTGGCATCCCGGGAACTGGAGCTGACGCTGACCGGGCGGGACTGCGGTCTGCCGGAACGCGCGCCGATGTGCGGCGTCCCCTATCATGCCTGCGACACCTATGTCAAAAAACTGGTAGAAAAAGGATACAAGGTAGCCATCTGTGAACAGATGGAGTCCCCCTATGCCGCCAAAGGGGTGGTCAAACGGGAAGTTATCCGCATCACCACCCCTGGCACGGTCATCGAAGGCAGTATGCTGCCCGAAGGGGAAAATAACTACCTCGCCTCCCTTTACATGGAAAAAGACGGCTACGGGCTGTGCTTTGCCGATATTTCCACCGGCGAGGTGCAGTTTTCCGAGCAGCGCACTGCCGACCCGGAAAAGGCAGTGATCGGGGAATTTTCCCGCTTTTCCCCAGTAGAACTGCTGTTCAATGAAAACTTCTTGGACTGCAAGCAGGCCGCGGCTTTTTTAAAGCAGCGCATGAACTGCGTAGCCGGGCTGGCCGAACGGGAAAACTACGACCCGGACGCCTGCAAGGCTGCGGCGGAAGAACAATTCGGCAAACCGCTGGAGGGCCTTTCGCTGGCGGATAAGCCCTATGCCCTGCTGGCGGTGGGGGCGCTGCTGCATTATTTGCAGGTGACCCAAAAAGGCGGGATCAAGCGTCTAAGCCATATCCGCTGTTACAGCGAGGAAAAAATCCTTGCCTTAGACTACGCCGCCCGGCGCAACTTGGAGCTCACCGAGACACTGCGCAGCCGCGAGAAAAAAGGCAGTCTTTTATGGGTGCTGGACAAGACCCGCACCGCGATGGGCAAGCGGCTGCTGCGCCAGTATTTGGAACGGCCGCTGGCCGAACTGTCGACGATCCTGCGCCGCCAGCGCGCCGTCGAGGAGCTAGTGGCCAAAACCGTCGAGCGCGGCGAGCTGATAGAGGCGCTGGGCGGGGTGTACGACCTGCAGCGGCTGATGACTAAAGTGGTCTACAAAACCGTCACCCCCAGGGAACTGCTGGCGTTGGCTGGGACGACGGCCAAGCTGCCCGCTATCGGCGCGCAGCTGATGGGTTTTGAAGCTTCGCTGCTGAAAGGGCTTTATGCGGCCTTTGACGACCTTTCCGATGTGAAGGAGCTGATCGATCGGGCCATCGACCCCGAATGCCCGGTGACGTTAAAAGACGGCGGCGTGATCCGGCGGGGCTTCCGCAGCGACCTCGACGAACTTGCCAGCATCCGTGAAAACGTCCAAGGCTACCTTTCCGGCATTGAGGAGCGGGAACGGGCGCGCACCGGCATCCGCAGCCTGAAGATCGGCTACAACCGCGTTTTTGGCTACTACATTGAGGTCACCCGCGCAAACCTAGGGCAGGTGCCGGACGATTATGTCCGCAAGCAGACCCTGACAAACGGCGAGCGCTATATTACGCCTGAACTGAAAGAGCTGGAAACCAAGGTGCTCTACGCCACAGAAAAGCTGGTGGCCATGGAGGCGGAGGCCTTTGAAGAGGTGCGGAACCAGGTGCAGGCCCGCCAGGCCGGCATCGAAAAGGCGGCCGAAATCTGCGCCCAGCTGGACGTTTTCTGTGCGCTGGCCCAAACCGCCGCCGACAACGGCTATGTCCGCCCGGATATCACCGTAAACGGCGCGATCCATATCACCGGCGGCCGCCATCCGGTAGTCGAGGCCATGGGCGGCGACGGCTCCTTTGTGCCCAACGACACCCATCTGGACAGCCAAAGCCAGGTCGCGGTCATCACCGGCCCCAACATGGCCGGCAAGTCTACCTATATGCGGCAGACGGCGCTGATCGTGATCCTGGCCCAGATGGGCAGCTTTGTGCCGGCGGACTCGGCGGAAATCACGTTGGTGGATAAAATCTTCACCCGCGTCGGAGCCTCCGACGACCTTTCCTCCGGCCAGTCCACCTTTATGGTGGAGATGACCGAAGTGGCCAATATCCTCCAAAACGCCACGCCGCAAAGCCTTGTCCTGCTGGACGAAATCGGCCGCGGCACCTCGACCTACGACGGCATGAGCATCGCCCGCGCCGTGCTGGAGTACCTGGTTAAGGAAAAAAGCCTGGGCTGCAAGACCCTTTTTGCCACCCACTACCACGAGCTGACCAGCCTAGAGCAGCTGCTGCCGGGGGTGATCAATTACAGCGTCGCCGTCAAAAAACGCGGCGAAGAAATCCTCTTTCTGCGCAAGATTGTCCGCGGCAGCGCCGACGAAAGCTACGGCATCGAAGTGGCGCGCCTCGCCGGCGTCCCGCATAAGGTGACCCGCCGCGCCAAAGTGATTTTAGAAGAGCTGGAAGCTGCGCCCCAGCAGCCCCGTCCCCCCAAAACGTCCCCCCAAGCCCAAGTCTCCCTCGCCGACCAGGCCGGCGAGCGCGCCCTGAAAAAGCTGCGCCAAACCGACGTCGACGCCCTAAGCCCCAGGGACGCCCAGGAGCTGCTCTACGAGCTGAAAACCCTGCTTAACGGAACGTAAGGAACGGGGGTACGGGAGTACGAAAGGTACGGTCGCTTTTGAAAAAGCTCCGCAAAACTTTTAGTCGCCCGGGTCCCTGAATGAGCATCCATAGCCGCTTACTGCGTCGATAAGCACTTAGAATTGCCTACCCGTAACCGCGAGAGAACCGGCTATGTCTTTCCGGGGTACGGTCGCTTTTGAAGAAAGCCAAGCTTAGCAGAGCTAAGCTCCGCAAAACTTTTAGCCGCCCGGGTCCCTGAATGAGCATCCATAGCCGCTTACTGCGTCGATAAGCACTTAGAATTGCCTACCCGTAACCGCGAGAGAACCGGCTATGTCTTTCCGCAGCAGAAATCCGGCTTGCTGGATTTCCGACGCGAATGAAAAGTTTTTGCAGCTTAGCTTTGCTAAGCTAGGCTTTCTTTCAAAAAGCGTCGTACCCCGCGTATCCCCCGTACCCCTCGTACTCCAAAGGAAGGATGTGATAGAATGGCGTCAATACAAGTACTGTCAAAAGAAGTTGCCGAACTGATTGCTGCGGGCGAGGTGATTGAACGTCCGGCATCGGTGCTCAAAGAGCTGATTGAAAACGCGATTGATGCCGGCGCGACTGCCGTCACGGTGGAGATCCAAGGCGGCGGCTCCAAATACATCCGGGTGTCTGACAACGGCTGCGGCATTGCGCCGGACGAGGCGGCCAGGGCGTTTTTGCGCCACGCCACCAGCAAGGTCAGCACAGCGGGCGACCTGGACTGCATCGGGACGCTGGGGTTCCGCGGCGAAGCGCTGGCGTCTATTGCGGCGGTTGCCCATGTGGAAATGATGACGAGGCTGAAAGATGCTGAAACTGGCGTCCTTTGCAGGATCAGCGGCGCTGGCGAAGCTGAAACCGAGGCCTGCGGCTGCCCGCAGGGGACGACGATGGTCGTCCGCGACCTTTTCTATAACGTCCCGGCACGGCTGAAATTCCTGAAAAAAGACATCACCGAAGGCAACGCCGCAGCGGCCATCGTCGACAAAATTGCCCTTTCCCATCCCGAAGTCTCCTTCCGCTTCATCCGCGACGGAAAGCCCCTTTATCGGACGCCGGGGGACGGCGCGCTGCTGGGGGCGGTCTATACCGTGCTGGGACGGGAGTTCGCAAATACGCTGGTCCCAGTAGAATACGAACTGGGACAGGTCAAAGTCGAAGGGCTCGCCTGTCGCCCAATGGGCAGCCGCGCCCGGCGGACTATGCAGTTTTTCTTTATCAACGGCCGCTATACCCAAAGCAACACCTGCGCAGTGGCGCTGGAACGGGCCTACGATGGGTCGATGATGACTGGCAAGTTCCCTGCCTGCGTGCTGAAGTTGGCTATGCCGCCGGAAATGGTAGACGTCAACGTCCATCCCGCCAAAATTGAGGTGCGTTTTACCGACGAAAAGCCGGTGTTTGACGCGGTCTATTTTGCAGTAAAGACTGCGCTCAAAAAAACCGAGGGCCTGCCAGGCAGCGGAACCGCTGTAAAACCTGCGCCGCCGCCCGCTCCGCCCAAGCCCCCTGAAGGCCCAGCAGCCTCCTACCAAACTGCGCCGGCTTCCCCAGGGCTGCGGGTACAGGTCAAAGAAGAATGGCTTCCCCGACGGCGGGAAACGGTGCCGCTGGACGTGGAGGCCGATCCGGTAGATTTTGCAGACGAAGCGCCGCCTGCCGCCAAAGGGGGCGAGGAAATAGGCCGCCAGCCGGCTGACGCCCTGCCTGAAACGCCGCCCGCAGAACCCGCGCCCGCAAACGGGCAAACAGCGCTGCTGCCCGACGCCCTTGACTTGCAGGTATTCGGGGAGATTTTTTCCACCTACATCCTCTGCCGGGTGGGCGGCGAGCTGGTGGTCATCGACAAACACGCGGCCCACGAGCGCATCCTCTACAACGAGCTGGAGAAAAACCACGAACAGCTGGCAAGGCAGCTGCTGCTTGCCTCAATAACAGTACCGCTGGGGCGGGCGGAGAAAGAGGCCGTGCTGGAAAGCCTGCCGCTTTTCGAGCGGCTGGGCTTTGAAGTAGAGGATTTCGGCGGCAATGCAGTCGTCCTGCGGACGGTGCCGGCGGTGATGGCCGACGCCGACGCCGGGCCGCTGTTTTTAGAGGCGGTGGCCGGGCTGATGGACAAACGGGGCGAGAAACTCTCGGCGCTGGAGGAAATCCTCCACCGAATGGCTTGCCGCAGCGCAGTCAAGGGCGGCATCCTCAACACCATGGAGGAACTGCGGACGTTGGCGGAAACGGTCTGCCAGGACGAGAATGTGCGCTACTGCCCCCACGGCCGGCCAGTGATGCTGCGTTGGCCTAAGCGGGAGCTGGAAAAGCTATTCGGGCGTATCCAATAATTTGAACCACTCAACTAACGAGTGGCCTTTTTGGTATATAAACGATTTCTTCCAGTTTGCTTTCTATAGCTTGGTACAAGATTTCAATCTCCTTGCCATCAAAAGCTGCGAAATCTTCCAACAGAGAAAAAGCATAAAGCCTATCATCCAACGTCATTAAATTAAGCGAGTCAAGGGCCAGATACGGTGTATCTGGCCCTTGACGCAATCCATCAAATTCAGTTGCGCCGTTTAGCTGATTGTAAACAAATTAAGAATTATGAGGATGTCAATTATATAAATGTGGAAAATACGGTTAATATCCAAGATCCTCCGCTACCAGCAGGACAGTAATCCGGCCCGGACGCTGGTTCTTCATGACCACAAAGTCGTTGCAGATGCTCGTCTTGCCGCAGCCGCTGGTAAGGGTAGGGTTTCCGTCCAAAAATGCCCGACACTCCCCTTTTTCCCGACAGTAGGTAGGCCTGTCCAGCCGCACCGTATTGGCTGGGCAGGCAATTTTTTTGACCCGCACCTCCGCCGCCTTTAGGTCGGGAACAATCTTGTTGACGCCTGCCACCAAGACAACCTGTTTCGGGCCATAAAGCAGCGCCGCCACCCGGTTGCCTGTACCGTCGACGCAATAAAGTTCCCCAGCCTCGGTAATGGCGTTGACCGACGACAGATAAACGTCAGCAAGCAGCGCCTGCCTCATCAGTTCGGAGCGCTCCTCTAACGAAAGCCCCAACTTATCACGATCGAGGTAGCAAAGCTCCGTCTGCGCCTTCAGCCAATCAACCGCTCCGCATTCCGCCAGCGTCATCGAACCGCCATGGGCAACAACTGCGCCGGCCGGGATCAACTCGCTGAGTTTATCAAGCACTTCCGCCCGGCTGGCAAGCAGCACGGCTTCCATGCCGTTTTTTTGCAGGTTTTCCAGCACTTTTTTGTACCTGGAGGATAAGACAGATTGTTTATGCTGATCCATTTTAGGGGCCCCCTCTTTGATAATCAGAATATTGCGCAAAGTTTGTCAAATTCGCTGCGTCCCAGCTCGTACACCCGGCAATTGAACAGCCCGTTTTCTGTGGAAATCGGCACCGAATCACCTGGACGGCGAAGCATCCCGCATTTTTCCATCACCCGGCCGGAAGCGGGGTTTTCCAATGCGTGCATAGCAATCAGCGTCCGGCAGCCGACCTCCCAAAACATATACCCCATCACTGCGGCCAGCGCCTCTGTACAGATCCCCTGCCCCCACCAAGGGAAACCTATGCAGTACCCTATTTCCCAGGTCAGCTTGCCTTTGGCCTTAACCGCGCCGATAGACCCAATTGGTTCGCCAAGATCCCTGGGGACAATCGCCCATTCGTAAAAATCCTTGCTGTGGTAGCGTTTTTCCCAATAGCGCAGGACGGAACGGGTCTCGTCCAGGTCGGCATGGGCGCGCCAAAGCAAAAACTGGGTGACGCGGCTGTCGCCCGACCAGTTTTTGTACATCGCTTCAGCGTCTGCCGGCGCAAAAGGCCGCAGCAGCAGCCGGACGGTTTCGATGGGCTGGGAACCGCAGTGGGTCAGCATCCCTAAACGGTGGCGGCGGCTTTCCCGCCTGGAGGGAGCTGAATGGGAAATAGTCATGTGGCAGACGACCTTTCTTGGCGGCATGGGCTGCCGCGCAAAGCTCTTGCTACCATTATACCATCTTTTTCCCTAAAAGACAATACTGAAAAAATATGGGGGCTGAGCTGTGAAGACTTTTGTTAGGGTACGCGACGGTATAGCTTGAAACGTCTGTTGTGTTGGCAAGTCCCACTGATCAGCCGCGGCATGAATAGGCAGGATTTTTTATTCTCTGCCTAAAAGATACTAAAAAGTGTACATTTCGGCAATGTTTTTGTTTCCCCCATTATATCATAAAAATCGTGAGAATTCAAGACATAAAAGAAAGTTTTTTGCTTGATCTTTTAGAGGTTTTGACTGCAAAACAGAGATTGCCGAAATGTACACCTTTTGGCAGACTTGCCCTTTACAAACGCCTGTATTTTCCAAAATCAAATAAAAAATTGGTTGAAGTTTCAATATTTTTTATTCTTTGACTAAATATTCGCTTGACATCACCAAAAAATCATGATAAAATGAACAAAGATTCCAATTTATTACAAAGGAGGCGGCAAAAATGGACCCTTTTCTCGCGCATACCCGCCCTGAGCCAGACGGCGCTGTCGCCGTACAGACCGTCAGCGAACACTGCCGCAAGGCCGCAGGCTACGCCGCGCAGGCGCTGGAACCGGTATCGCTTTCCTGCTGCGGATACCTGGCCGGCCTGGTACACGACGCCGGGAAATATACCGATCTGTTCCAGCGCTACCTGCGCGGGGAAGCCGGCCCGCGGGGCAGCGTAAACCACACCTTCGCCGCGGTCAGGCTGCTGCTGGAACGTTTCCGCGCCCATGCGGAAGAACTGGGGGCGTTTGCCGACATTGCC
The DNA here is from genome assembly GCA_022793675.1 of Oscillospiraceae bacterium. Lineage (GTDB taxonomy): Bacteria > Bacillota > Clostridia > Oscillospirales > Ruminococcaceae > Faecivivens. The sequence goes on along the minus strand of JAAWDH010000022.1, from coordinate 7,839 downwards.
AGCGAGCTGCTCGCCCTAGCTGCAGGCGGCCACCACGGCTTGTTCGACTGCGTGGACGAGCGGCAGGAAAACGGGCTTTTATACCGGCTGGAAAAAGAAGGCATTGGCTTTGACGAAGCAATTAGGAATTTTTCCCGTTTCTGCGCCGGCCCTGAAGAGCTTGACCGGCGTTTTCAGGACGCGCGGGCAGAGCTGGCACCTATACTGGAACATATTTGCAATATGACCAGCAAAGACAGCGAGTATTTTGACGACGAAACCGCTTTCTATGCCGGCCTGTTGGCCCGGCTGCTGCTCTCTGCCGCCATCGAAGGGGACCGCCGGGATACGGCGGAATTTATGAATGATGCGCAGTTCCCTGCAAAGCGGGACGGCGAAGCGCTTGAAAAGATGTGGAGCCGGCATCTGTCCCAGATGGAGCAAAAACTGGAACTGCTCCCGAAAAGCTTCCCCATCGACCAGGCCAGACGGACAATTTCCAGTCAGTGCCGGCAGGCCGCCCTTCAGCCAGGCGGCGTGTTCCGGCTAAACGTCCCTACCGGCGGCGGGAAAACCCTGTCCGCTTTGCGGTTCGCGCTGGCGCACGCCTGCCAGCACCGGAAACAGCGGATTATTTTTGTCTCCCCGCTGCTCAGCATCCTGGAACAGAATGCTAAAGTGATACGGGATTATCTCCAGGACGACAGCCTCATTTTAGAACATCACTCCAACCTTGTACATACCAACGAATCTGAACAACTCGACAAGTGGGAGCTTCTGGCTGAAACCTGGGAAGCGCCGGTTATCGTCACGACGCTGGTACAGCTGCTCAATACCTTGTTTTCAGGGAAAACGACTGCCATCCGCCGCTTCCACGCCCTCTGCGGCAGCATTATCGTCATCGACGAGGTACAGACTGTCCCCAGCAAAATGCTGACGCTTTTCTCGTTGGCGGTCAACTTCCTGGCGGAAATCTGCGGCGCTACAATCGTCCTTTGCTCCGCCACCCAGCCCTGCATCGAACAGATCGAACACCCGCTGCACAGACCTATCCCCGACCTAGTCCCCTGCGACCCTGCCCTTTGGGCGCCTTTTGAGCGAACATCCATCCAGGACGCGGGGACGCTTTCGCTGGAACAGATTGCCGAGCTTGCACGGGAACAGCTTGAAACAGCGGACAGCCTGTTGATCGTCTGCAACAAAAAGGATGAAGCGCAGACGCTTTATCAGCTGCTGGAAGGCGGCGGATACCGGATTTTCCAGCTTTCCGCCGCTATGTGCCCCGCCCACCGCCGCGACACGCTGGCGGAGCTGCGCAAGGCGCTGATCCAGAAGGGGCAGAAAGCCGTCTGCGTTTCTACACAGGTCATCGAAGCAGGGGTGGACATTTCCTTTGCCTGCGTAATCCGGCTGGCTGCCGGGATGGACAGCGTCGTGCAGGCCGCGGGGCGCTGCAACCGCAGCGGCGAAGCCGGCCCCGGCGCTCTTGCGCCTGTTTATCTGGCGCAATGCCAAGGCGAATCGTTAAGCAGGCTGCCCGACATCCAACAGGGCAAAGACGCCGCCCTAGCGCTGCTGACCGAATTCAAGCGCCAGCCGGACCGCTACCGCCATAGGCTGGATTCTGACGAAGCGATCCAATATTATTACCGCACGCTGTACAAGAACCATCCTCATAGGCACCATGACTATCTTTACAAAAAAGGGAATACGACGCTTTTTTCCCTGCTGGCCCAGAACGAAAGATACTGTACGGAGGAACCTCCCTATTATTTCCGTCAGGCTTTTAAGCTGGCAGGAACGCTGTTCCAGGTCTTTGAAGAAGATACCGCCGACGTCATCGCCCCTTATGGGGAAGGCCGGCAGCTGATCGCCGACCTTTGCAGCGAAAAGGCAAAGTACAATCCGGCCTATCTGAAAGAGCGGCTGGAGGCGGCAAAGCCGTATACCGTCTCTTTATACCAGTATCAGCTGAAACGCCTAAGCGAAGGGCAAGGGCTGATCCCGCTCCAGGGCGGGGCGTTTGGGCTGAATGGGCATTACAGCGAACTGACCGGCTTTTCCCTTACATCAGATCTTGACTTTTGGGAGGAATGACCATGCAGCATCCAAATATTGTAGAGTTCCAGGTTTCGGGCGACTATGCCCTATTCTCCGACCCCATCATGCGGATGGGCGGGGAAAAATGCAGCTATCAAACGCCCACCTACGAAGCGCTCAAGGGGATTTTAGCCTCGGTCTATTGGAAGCCGACTTTTATCTGGTATATTGATTCCGTGCGGGTCATGAAACGAATCCAGACCGAGGTAAAGGGCATCCGCCCTACCCATTACCAGGATGACAAAAACGACTTGGCTTATTATACCTATCTGAAAGACTGCCTTTATCAGGTGCGCGCACATTTTGAATGGAACGAGAACCGCCCAGAGCTGGCCTCGGACCGCAACGAGCATAAACACCACAACATCGCCAAGCGCATGATCCTAAAGGGCGGCCGCCGGGATATTTTCCTGGGGACCAGGGAGTGCCAGGGATACGTCGAACCCTGTGTGTTCGGCGAAGGGGAAGGCGCTTACGACGACCTGCCGGAGCTGGGGTTCGGGCTGATGTACCACGGCATCACCTATGCCGACGAGGCTTATTCGCCGGAAACGCAGGGGAAAATGACCGCCCGCTTCTGGCGTCCGGTCATGCGCCGGGGGGTTATCGACTTCCCCCGCCCGGAAGACTGCCCGCTCGCCAAGACGCTGCGGGAAATGGAAGTGAAGCCCTTTGGGGAAAGTAATTTTTCCGGGCTGCGTGAATTCGGGGAGGTGGAGTGATGGGGCTGCTTCAAAAAGCGGTTGAAACTTATGACGCGATGGCGCATCGTGCCGGGAAGATTGATAAAACAGAACAGGAGCCGTTAGCCCCGATCTCCCATATCCTCACCCGGGCGCAGATTGAAATTACCCTTGACCAGGATGGACGGTTTATCACCGCGCGGACGGTGGGCAAGGACGAAGAAGGGGCAAAAATTATTATCCCTGTAACTGAGGCATCAGCGGGCAGAGCCGGCACAACAGTCCAAGCTCATCCTTTATGCGATGAATTAGGATATGTGTCTCCATATAATTCTAAAAAATATGCTCGCTATGTAGAAACATTGACGGATTGGGCTAATTCAGAGTTCTCTCACCCTAAATTGAAAGCTATTTTAGCATATATACGAAACGGCACAATTTTATTTGATCTGTCGGCAAAAGGGGTTATTCAACTTAAATCAGATGGTGCACCTAGCGATGAAAAATTAAGGGTTAGGTGGGTTGTCAACGGCTTAGGCGAGGAAGCAAGCGGCTCTTGCTGGACAGATAAGGCGCTGATGGACGCTTTTGTCCGCTACCAATCGGCGAAACAGGCCGACGCTTCCCCGGCCCTCTGTATGATTTCCGGGACGATGGAACCGCCCGCCGGACAACATCCCAAGGGCATCATCTCCCTAAACGGCAACGCCAAGCTGATCTCTGCCAACGACAGCAGGGGCTTTACCTACCGCGGCCGCTTCAGCAGCGAGGAGCAGGCGGCCACGGTAAGTTATACCGCCTCCCAGAAGGCGCATAACGCCCTGCGCTGGCTGGCAGCCAACGAGGGGGTTCCCTTCGGCGGCCGCACCTTCCTATGCTGGAACCCGGAAGGGAACCTTGTCCCAAAAGTGAACAGCTCTATGGGCGGCGGAAACAACAGGCGCGCAGCCACGCCCACCCAGTATAGGGAACAGCTCCGGGAAGCTCTTTCCGGCTGGAAAGAACGCCTGCCGGCCAAGGCAGGGGTGGTGATTGCTGCCTTTGACGCTGCGACCACAGGCCGGCTGGCGCTTACCTATTACAACGAACTGCTGGCTTCCGATTTTTTGCAGCGCCTGCACGATTGGGAGGCGACCTGCTGCTGGGAAAACGGCCCCTACGGCATCCAGTCCCCCAGCCTGTACCAAATTATCGTCTGGACGTTCGGCACGCTCCAAAACGGCAAGATGAAGCCGGACGACCGTATTTTGAGCGGGCAGATGCAGCGCCTAATAGCCTGCCGGGTGAACGGTTCGCTCTTTCCGTTGGATATTGGGCGGGCTTTAGCGGAAAAGGCCTCTAACCTTTTGATCTATGAAGGCGAGAACCGCCATAAGCTGTTGTTTACAGCCTGCGCGGCTATCCGGAAATACCGTTTTGACCATTTTAAGGAGGAATGGGACATGGCATTAGACCAAAACAGCACCAACCGCAGCTATTTATTTGGGCGGCTGCTGGCTGTCGCCGAAATGGTGGAGAGCAGAGCCTATGGTAAAGACGAAGGGCGGGAAACCAACGCCCTGCGGCTTCAGAAGGCGTTTGCCCTGCGCCCGCTGTCGGGCTGGCGGATGCTGGAAGAAAAGCTGGAGCCTTACTATAAACGGCTCGACCCCGGCCTGCGGCAATATTACCGCGGTCTGGAACAGGAAATCGTAGGCAAACTGTCGGCGGCGGACGGCGACCTGAATAAGAAGCTTGACGACGTCTACCTGCTGGGCTATTACCACCAGCGGGCCTATCGCAAGGAAAAACCTGCCGAACAGGCAGCGGAAGAATAAGGAGGACTTATCATGGGAATTTTACAGACAAAAATCGATTTTGTAGCTTTTATTGCAGTCACCATGGCCAACCCCAACGGCGACCCGCTCAACGGCAACAGCCCCCGTACCGATTACGCCGGGCTGGGAGAAATCAGCGACGTGTGCATCAAACGCAAGATCCGCAATCGGATGCAGGATCTGGGACGTGCAGTATTTGTACAGTCCGACGACCGCCGCAGCGACGGCTATACCAGCCTAGAGGCCCGCTTGACCGGCGTGCTGGGAAAACTAAAAGCTGGGATAAGCCCCGACGACTATGCCAAAACAGTATGCGAAACCTGGCTGGACACCCGCGCCTTTGGCCAGGTGCTGGCCCTGCCCAAAGGCAAAGACGATAAAAAGGGCCTTTCAATCGGTATCCGCGGCCCTGTATCCATCCACCAGGGCGTCAGCATCTCTCCGGTACAGGTGGAGGATATGCAGATTACAAAGAGCGTAAACGGAACGGACGCCGACGGGCAGCGCAGCTCCGACACAATGGGTATGAAGCACTTTGTCCGCTTTGGCCTTTATAAAATCAAAGGCTCCATCAATGTCCAGCTAGCCGAAAAGACCGGCTTTACCGACGAAGACGCTGAAACGCTCAGGGAATGCCTGCGCACCCTTTTTGTCAACGACGCCTCCGCCGCCCGGCCGGACGGCTCGATGGAAGTCTGCCGGCTTTACTGGTTCCGCCACAACTGCAAGGAAGGACAATATTCCTCAGCGAAAGTGCATCGCTCTGTCGCCGCAAAACCCGTCGACCCTGACCAGATTCCCGCCTGTGTTGAGGATTACCAGTTTACGCTGGAACCTCTGGAAGGGCTGGAACCGGAAATTTTCGATGGCATTTAAGGAAGAGGATTTTCTCCTGCTGTCCGGCTTGCAGCATTTCCGTTTCTGCCGCCGGCAGTGGGCGTTGATCCATATCGAAAACCAATGGGCGGAAAATTTCCGCACTGTTGACGGCAGCCTGATGCACGAACACGTCCACGACCAAGAGTTCCGGGAGAGCCGGGGGAAAATATTGACCGTCCGCGGATTGGCAGTCCATTCGGCTAGGCTTGGCATTTCTGGCCAGTGCGATGCCGTCGAATTTCGCCAAAGCCCTGACGGCGTCCCCCTGCAGGGGCGGGAGAGCCTTTGGCTCCCCTATCCGGTGGAATATAAGCGCGGGAAACCCAAGGAACATGATGCCGACGAGCTTCAGCTCTGCGCCCAGGCAATCTGCCTGGAAGAAATGCTGTGCTGCAGCGTTCCGGAAGGTGCGTTGTACTATGGGGAGCCGCGACGGCGGACTGTCGTCCAGTTTACGCCAGCACTGCGCGGGCAGACGGAAAGCAGCTTAGCCGAGATGCACGAATTGTTCAACCGGAAGCATACGCCAAAAGTCAAACCTGCAAAAGGGTGCGGCAGCTGTTCGCTGAAAGATTTGTGCCTGCCCAAACTGATGCGGAGCCGGAGCGTTTCAGCCTATTTGGACAGCGAACTGTCCAGCGTACTGGAGGAGACGACATGAAACAGCTGCTCAACACACTCTATATCCTTTCAGAGGATCTTTACCTATCGCTGGACGGCGAAAACATTGTCGTCAACCGGGCGGGGAAAGCAGTGAACCGTTATCCCCTGCATACACTGCAAAATATTGTCAGCTGTTCCTATGCAGGGGCCTCCCCAGCCTTGATGGGGGCCTGCGCCGAACGGCAGATCGGCTTTGCCTTCTGTACGCCGCGAGGAAAATTTCTGGCGCGGGTGTGCGGGGAAAGCTCTGGTAACGTCCTGCTGCGCCGCATCCAGTACCGCGCTGCAGACGATCCAATCCAGTGCTGCCGGATAAGCCGCCTAATGATCTTCGGCAAGCTGTACAACGCGCGCTGGAGCATCGAACGTACCCGTCGCGACCATGGCCTCCGGGTAGACGATAAACGGCTGGCTAACGTCTCAAAACAGCTGGCCGGCCTGCTCCCCCAGGCCAAAGACGCCGCCGACCCCGAGCGCCTTCGCGGCTTGGAAGGGGTGGGGGCCAGCGCTTATTTCAGCATTTTCAACGAAATGATCCTAGGCGACAAAGAAACCTTTTCATTCAACGGCCGCAGCCGCCGGCCGCCGCTTGACGCCGTCAACGCGCTGCTCTCCTTCACCTACAGCCTGCTGGCCCACGAATGCGCCTCTGCCCTTGAAAGCGTGGGATTGGACTCTTATGTGGGCTTCCTTCACCGGGACAGGCCCGGCCGGAGTTCCCTAGCGCTGGACCTGATGGAGGAGCTGCGCCCTTGTATGGCCGACCGCTTCGTCCTGACGCTCATCAACAACCGAAAAGTCAAGGCCGACGATTTCCAACACATGGAGAGCGGCGCAGTGCTGCTGACAGAAAACGGCAGAAGGGCGTTTACAAAAAACTGGCACGAAAAACGAAAAGAAACGCTCACCCATCCCTATCTGGGCGAAAAACTTGCTTGGGGTATGGTCCCCTATGTCCAAGCCTTGCTGTTAGCACGTTATCTGCGCGGAGATTTAGACGATTACCCGCCTTTTTTATGGAAGTGATGTAATGCTGGTTCTGATCACTTATGATGTCAATACCCAGGATGCTGCTGGCCGTAAACGTCTCCGGCAGATTGCTAAGCAATGCGTGAATTACGGGCAGCGGGTGCAATGCTCGGTGTTTGAGTGCCTGTTAGACGCCGCCCAGTGCCGCACCCTGCAAGCAAAGCTTTGCAGGATTATGGATCCCGAAAAAGACAGCCTGCGGTTCTACTACCTAGGCAACCATTATGAAAGCAAAATCGAACACTTCGGCGTCAAGGAAACTTATATGCCGGAAGATGCGCTGATCCTTTAGTGCGAACCAAAAGCGAACAGAGAAAGGCGGGAGGTTCGCACTGCATTTTCTGGAGAAAAGGAATTGGCCAGTTGAAAATACAGGTATTAAGACAGCTATATCTGTAATAATATAGGTATTCATTATGAATATCTTGCAAAAACTGCGTATTTCCTAGCAGTTTTTGCAGTCGCCCCCCACGCGGGGGCGTGGATTGAAATAACCACATAGGTGCCGCTATCCTCAATAATCCGTGTCGCCCCCCACGCGGGGGCGTGGATTGAAATCCAACAGGGCGGTATATGGCCCTCCCGTGGTTTAGTCGCCCCCCACGCGGGGGCGTGGATTGAAATCAGCATCGGGAAAATGCAGGGCGACGTACAGAGGTCGCCCCCCACGCGGGGGCGTGGATTGAAAT
>JAAWDH010000021.1 GCA_022793675.1 Oscillospiraceae bacterium | reverse complement strand
GCTGACATCTGCCGCCGCTATGGCAAAAGGCGGGTACTCTGGCTGGGGAGCAAGGAGGCGGCCCTGGCCTATCAACCCAAAGCTGACGAGATGGTGCTGACGGCGCATCGGTGGTTTGCGGCCAAGGCCTGTCCAGGCGATTGGCTTTATTCGCGCTACGGCGAGCTGGCAGAACGGATTAACCAGCTGCTGGGCAGTGCCGGCAGCTCGGAGCCAGCGGTTGGCTGGACCTATACCGTCCGCACCGGCGACAGCCTCTGGGCCATCGCCGCGAGGATGCTCGGCAGCGGAAGCCGCTATGCCGAAATCAAACAGCTGAACGGCCTGAAAAGCGATTTGATTCAGCCAGGGCAGGTGCTCAGACTGCCAAAAAGGTAAATTTGACTTCTTAAATCTCCCAGAATTGGAAAATTTATGCAGGATCGTTCCTTGTATTCGCAGATTTTCGCCGCTATGCTGAAAATATCAAATCGACCGAAAGCGAGTGGTTTCGATGTTTTCAGCAAACCTTTCAGCCTCCATTCTGCGCATCTGCGAGGAGCAGAACCTCACCTACAAACGCGTCTGCGATTACTGCGGCGTCAGCCTCCGCCATTTCGAAAATATTGTGGCTGAGAGGGCTTCGCCGACCATTCGCATTTTTGAGAAACTTTGTTATGGCCTAAACGTTACGCCTGACGAGCTTCTGCTTCCCAAAAATACTTTTTATCACTTTTCTTGCTGTTTTACCCCTTCTGCCCCCTTGCCTTTTTCAGAAAACCTGTCTGCCTCCCTCCGCCGCATTTGCAGAGAAAAGGGCCTCAGTTGTGCTCTCGCCTCTGAATATTGTGACATTTGCTCCGAATATTTCGGCAGAATTGTCCGTGGGAAAGCCTCCCCGACGATCCTCACCCTTGAAAAGCTCTGTCTGGGATTGGGCGCTGCACCGAATCAGCTGTTGCTTCCCGCCGGGCTGGAGATCGCAGGGTAAATGAATTGCCGGGCAAGTTATCCCCTGCCCGGCGGCTTGCTTTCAGAGAGTATATATATAACACTTTAGTTGGCTGCATTGCGTCGATCTTTACGACGGCTGCCCGCGCAGCTGTTACGATCCCTGCAAGGATCCCTGCGATAGGGACTGCTGCTGCGGGGAGTGCTGCCAGAAATAACGAGGCGGCTGGAAAAGACCCCGCTCCGCTGGAAAAACCGGCGGGGCGGGGCTTTATTTATCGGTTTCATCATCAAGGATTAGGAGGGCATACATCATGACAGCATCGCTCCTTTATTTCTCGCTGCATCTTTGCCAATGCAGCGTTCAGTCCAGCATCCGATAAAACACGTCGTCCAGTGCAATACTTAGTTCAGGGAAAATGCTGCACTGGAAAGCTGTGGGGGCTTCTGCCCGTTCTTCCGCGGTCATTTTTTCCAGCATCCAGCCTGGATGGAGGACATGGACATCGTGGAAGGCGAGCTGGCCGTCCTGGAGGAGATAGACTTCCACCGAGCGGCTTTCGGGGCTGACGATCCAATACTCCCGGACGCCGCAGCGGGCGTAGAGGTCTTTTTTGTAACCGCGGTCTCGCTTGGTTGTGCTGGGGGAGAGGACTTCCGCTACAAAGTCAGGTGCGCCGTAAACGCCATCCCATCTGATTTTATCCTGGTCGCAGACGACCATCATATCTGGGATAAAGACATCGTCTTCGGTCAGATGGAGGTCGGTCCCGTCGGCAAAGGGGGTGCAGCTTTTTCCTTTTAGAAAAGCAAAGAAGATATGGCAAATGTTTTCAGCGATTAGGTTATGATTGACTGAGGGCCTGGGGGCCATCGCAACAACTTTGCCGTTTATCCGCTCTGACCACGGTTTATCTTGGTAGGCAAGACTCATACGGAAGCTCCTTTCGTTTATGTTGGCGAACCTATTTCATAGTTTCATTATACTGTACAAGCGACCTCATGTCAAGGCGGCCAGCTGTGCTGGCAGACTGTTCGCGCTGGAAATCCAGCAAGCCGGATTTCTGCTGCGGAAAAAATTAGCCGGTTCTCTCGCGGTTACGGGGAGGTGGTTCCAGATAAAAACAATGCGTTATATTCCTTTGAACCCCTCCGGCTCTGCGGAGCCACCGTTTTCGCAGAAAACTACCCCTTCTCAGGGGAGGCATGGGGCTTCTCCATCGCACACGTTTTCAGTTCGGGCAGCACCGACGCAGTAGGCGGGCAAATCTGTGCTGACGTGTACCCTGGCGATTAAAGTTTTTTGCCAAGCTTTTTTTCAAAAAAGCGTCGTACTCCCGTACTCCCCGTACCCCAAGGCGCGCCTTACATCTTTGTAAGGTTTTTCTTGAAAAATGTAAGCAGAATCGATGGCAGGCCGGCGGATTTTCCTGTATAATAAGAGCATCAAAGAAAGCAAGCGATAGAGCTTGAAAGGGAGGAAGTTCCATGGCACTGCTAGAAGTCAGCCATCTGAAAAAAATCTACACCACCCGCTTTGGCGGCAGCCAGGTACAGGCGCTCGCCGACGTAAACTTTTCGATTGAGGAGGGGGAGTACACCGCGGTGATGGGGGAGTCCGGTTCGGGCAAGACGACGCTTTTGAACATCTTAGCGTCGCTTGACCGCCCGACTTCCGGCGAGGTGCTGCTTGACGGCAAGGACACCGCGAAAATCCCCGATGGGCAGATGGCGCTGTTCCGGCGGGAGAATTTGGGGTTTGTGTTCCAGGATTTCAACCTGCTGGATACCTTCAGCCTGCGGGACAACATCTACCTGCCGCTGGTGCTTTCCCGCCTGCCGCACCGGCAGATTGAGGAACGCCTCATGCCGATTGCGAAACAGCTGGAGATCGACGGCCTGCTGGACAAGTTCCCCTACGAGGTTTCCGGCGGCCAGAAGCAGCGTGCGGCGGTAGCGCGGGCGCTGATTACGAACCCGCGGCTGCTGTTGGCGGACGAGCCGACCGGCGCGTTGGATTCCCGTTCGACGGACGGGCTTCTGCGGGTGTTTGAGGAGATCAACGCCCGCGGCCAGACGATTGTGATGGTTACCCACAGTACCCGCGCCGCCAGCCACGCCGGGCGGGTGCTGTTCATCAAAGACGGCGCTGTTTTCCACCAGATTTACCGCGGGGCTTTGGACAACGAAGCCTTTTACCAGAAAATTTCCGACACCCTGACGGTGCTGTCTACAGGAGGCGAGCGCGTATGAACAGGTTTTTTTATCCGCGGCTTGCGGCCCAGAACCTAAGGAAGAATAAAACGATTTATCTGCCTTATCTGCTGGCGGCGGGCCTGATTATAGGCCTTTACTATATCCTGTCGTCGTTAATACCGATGGTTTCGGCAAGCGGGATGCGCGGGGGCGTGGCGATGCTCTCAATTTTAGGGGCCAGCAAAGTGATTTGCGCCTTTTTCTCGCTGCTGATTCTTTACTATATCAACAGCTTCATCATAAAGCGCCGCAAAAAGGAGTTTGGCCTTTACAGCATCCTCGGGATGGAAAAGCGGCATATTTCGCTGGTGATGTTCTGGGAGGTGGTGCTGACGGTGCTGATCAGCTTGGTCGTGGGCATCGGCGGCGGCGCGCTTCTAAGCCAGCTTATGTTTCTGGTGCTGCTGAAGCTGGTGGCGATCCCAGCGACGCTGACCTTCCAGATCCCGCTGGCGGCGGTCGGGGAGACGGCAATCCTGTTTGCGGCGGCCTTTGGCGCAATCCTCATTTACGATATTGTTTCCATTTTCCGCAGCGACCCGATTGGCCTGCTCCGCGCCGGCAGCACCGGCGAACGGGAGCCGAAAGCGCGCTGGCTGTTAACGCTTATCGGCCTGGCGGCGCTTGGGGGCGGGTATTGGATGGCGCTTAGCGTCAAGCGCCCGTCGGACGCAATTGCGGTGTTTCTGCTGGCGGTGCTGCTGGTTATTATTGGCACCTACGCGCTGTTTATTGCCGGCAGTATCGTGGTGCTGAAGCTGATGCGCAAAAAGAAAAGTTTTTACTATAAGCCGAAGAACTTCATTTCGGTTTCAGGCATGATTTACCGGATGAAACAGAACGCGGCGGGCCTTGCCAGCATCTGCATCCTGTCCACGGCGGTGCTGGTGACGATGTCCTCGACGGTTTGCCTGTATATCGGCGAGGAGGAGATGCTGAAGGTGAACTTCCCGCGGGAAGTTGCCGCAAGCTGTATCCCGACCGACCAGACACCCCAGGGGATGCAGGAAGCCAGCGCCCTAATGAGGGAAACCGCTGAAGGCTATGCCGAAGCCAACGGCTTTACACTGAAGGGGTATATTGGGTATACCACCGTCAGACGCTGGGGGGATTACGACGGCGACACGCTCGCCCTGCAGGACGAGGACGGCTTCACCGGCAGCCTTGCCGACGCCGCCTATTCGATAAACCTAGCGGTGGGGCTGTTAAGCGAATACAATGCGGTCAGCAGCAGCAGCTTTACCCTTTCGCCGGGCGAGGTGCTGGTGCGCAGCCCTGTCCCTGTCGGGGATTCGATAACCATTCGCGGCGCCAATGGCAGCGCGGCTTATACGGTTAAGGGGATGCTCCCGGAGGATTTGCTGGGGATAGACCATTACAACACGCTTTATATGGCCGTGCCCGATGAAGCCGCGCTTTTGGAGCTGCTTGGCATCTTCGGCAAGGATTCCGCCGGCGACAGCCTTGGCTCTTTCAACTGCCGCAGTTTTTATGACATTGAGGGCGACGGTGATCGCGCCGCTTACTTTGCCGGTATGCGCGAAGCTTATCTTGGCAAGGTGGAGCGCGTCAGCACTATCCGCAACATCGACGGCGACCGCGAGGATTTTTACCAGATGTACGGCAGCCTGTTTTTCGTCGGCCTGTTTTTCGTCGTGCTGTTCATCTCGGCCACCGTGCTGATTATTTATTATAAGCAGATCACCGAAGGCTACGACGACCACGACCGTTTCCAAATCATGCAGAACGTCGGTATGAGCGAAAAGGAAGTCCGCTCTGCAATCAGCCGCCAGGTGCTGATGGTCTTTTTCCTGCCCCTTGGCACAGCTTGCCTGCATATTGCCGTCGCCTTCCCAGCCCTCTGCAAGGTGCTCGAAGTGTTTGATATGTGCAACCATGTCCTCTTTTTCGCCTGCGTCGCCGGTACAGTCCTGCTGTTCACCCTTATCTACACCATCGTTTACAACCTCACCGCCCGCACTTATTTCAAAATCGTGCGCTAAGGGGTACGAGGGTTACGAGGAGTACGGGAGTACGGTCGCTTTTGAAGAAAGCCAAGCTTAGCAGAGCTAAGCTCGCAAAACTTTTAATCGCTAGGGTACCCGTCAGCATGGATTTGCACGCTTACTGCGTCGATAGGGTCTAACCCTCAGTCACTGCGGCGACAGCGTTTTCGCAGAAAACTACCCCTTCTCAGGGGAGGTGCCCTCGCAAGGGCGGAGGGGTTCGATATAGAGGAAGTGACCCACAGGCTACGAAATCCCCTTATAATCCAGTAAATTGTCCAGGTATAAGAGGTAAAACGCTTCATTGCGAAAGGAAAGAAAATGAAAAAGAAATTCAGTATATGGAAAATCGTGATCATCCTGTTTTCGGGGATGTTTGTCTGGTCGCTGTTTCACGAACCTAGACAGAATCCCTGAGCAGACAAAGGGTACGGCCGCCTTTCAAATCCGAAAGGCGGCCACTTTTTTAGTATGCGTCTGCACTGTTGCGCTGCCCGCTGCATTGGCAACAACTGACCCGTAACCGCGAGAGAACCGGCCATGTCTATCCGCAGCAGAAATCCGGCTTGCTGGATTTCCGACGCGGATTGTCCGCGGCGACACGCCGTTAGTATGCTTCCCAGAGTTCGAGTTGGTCTTCGAGGTCGAGGGCGTTGACGACATAGCTGAACAGCGCGTCGGCCATTTCCAGCATCAGCGGCACGTCGTCGTCGTCAATTTCAGTCGGGACGTCGGTCGGGTAGCGGGTCTCAATATAATAACGGTTCAGGCGGGCGCTTTCGTCCAGCCATTGCTCGAAATCTTTGTCCAGCTCCACCGCCCGACGGCAGAGCCAGGTCAGGTTGTGGCCGTCAACGGTGCGGTGCGTCTTAAAAAGGATAAACCCCTTCAGCGCCTTTTCTACGCACTGCTGGCAGTGGAAGGCTGCGGCGTTGTTGAGGGTGTCGTCGGTGGAAAGGATCTGTGCAGCCCGAAGGTCGTCGTAGCCGGCGTTGATCCAGTCGGCGTAGCGGCGGCTGTCGCGGGGGTTACGGCGTCTTCCCATAAAGCCTGTATCCTTTCTCCGAGATGCTCCCAGCAAAGGAAAACGGGTTTTCCAGCGCTTCCTTCCACTCGGTTTTGGTGTAGACCGTTAGATCGTAGGGGATCGGGCAGTCCAGCGCTAGGTAAATTTTCTGCTCCAGCGAGGCCGTGTCGGCGTCGCTGGTCACCACGCAGAGCTTGAACCCCGTCGTTTTTCCGCCTAGGTCGGTCTTTTTGTTGTACAGCCAGATTTCTTCCGGGTCGCAGAGGTTAACAATTTCTTGCGCCAGCAGGCGGGCTGTATGTGAAGGCGACATACGCATTCCTCCTTTTTTACTTATATTGATTGTATCATGCGGCGCAAAATCTGTCAATAAAAAGTTTTGCCTAGCTTAGCGGCACTAAGCTAGGCTTTCTTTTTCTGTGTATCCTGTTAGAGCTTACGCTCGGTTTGGGCTTGGCGGATAGCGGTACGGAAGAGGAAAAAGCCGGCGACGAACATGACGGCGATGAGGATAACGCCGGTGCGGGAGCTGCCGCTGAGCTGGGTAGAGACGCCCATCATCAGCGAGCCGACGAAGGCTGCGCCCTTGCCGAAGATATCGAAGAAGCCGAAATATTCGCTGGATTTTTCTTTGGGGATGATGCGGGCGAAATAGGAACGGGACAGCGATTGGATTGCGCCCTGGAAGACGGCGACGCAGACGGCCAAGAACCAGAACTCCCAGGCTTTATCGAGCTGGATAGCGAAACAGGCGATAAAGAAATAGCCGCCGATGCAGCAAGCAACCAATTTGTGGGCAGGGAAGCGTTTGGAGAGTTTCCCGAAAAGGATCACGCAGGGGAACGCCACAATCTGGGTCAGCAGCAGCGCCAGCAGCAGGTTATTATCGCTGATGCCAACATCCTTGCCATAGGAAGTGGCCATGTCAATAATCGTATAGACGCCATCAATATAGAAGAAAAAGGCCAATAGGAAAAGGAAGATCGCTTTTTCGCGGCGGATACCGGCCAGGGTATGCCCCAGCCGCGAGAAGCTCTCGCGCAGCGGGTGCTTGGGCGGTTCGACGCCGTATTTCTGTTTATACTGTTTCAGCAGCGGCAGCGTCGTCATAAGCCACCAGCCCGCGTTGAGCAAAAAGGCGATGACGGTCGCGGTAACGGTGGAAAGCCCGATCGTATCGGCAAACAGGATCAGCAGGAGGCTGGCTGTGAAGGGGATGCAGCTGCCAATATAGCCCCAGGCGTAACCGTGGGAGGAAACGACGTCCATCCGTTCGTCCTCGGTGATGTCGGTGAGCATGGAGTCGTAAAAGATGAGGCTGCCTGAAAAGCCAACTTTGGCGATAACAAAGATAGCCAAAAATGCCACCCAGCCGACCGGCAGCGACAGCCCGGCGCATCCCAGCACCCCCAGCATCATGAAAAGCGAAAAGAGGGGCTTTTTATAGCCGCGGGTGTCGGCGAGGGTACCGAGGATTGGCCCCAGGATGGCGACGAGGACCGTCGAGGCGGAAATGGCGTAGCTCCACCAGGCGGTGGAGTCGGCGTCGGAAACCCCCGCAGCCGCAGCCGTGTTCTTGAAGTAGATCGGGATGATGGTAGAAACCAGCATCGTGAACGCCGAGTTCCCTACATCGTAAAAGATCCAGCTTTTTTCCAGCTTTGTCAGGGCATCCTTCGCCATACCAGTACCTCTTTTCTATTCAAAATTCCGGTCAAACCGTTCCGGCAGCGGCCTATTCTCAAACATCCGCGCCCAGAGGGCCTTTAACAGCGAAACGCCCTCTGGCACCGCCGCCGAGTACAGCGCCTCCAGCTCCCGGTTGCTGACCAGGCAGCGCAAGTCTGCCGCCGCCGGCAGCATCAGTCCCTTAAAGGGCGTCAAGGCAAGCGGCCCGCCAATCAGCGCGCGCTTGAAGGCTGTCCGCCCGGTGAGGATATCGCCGGCAAGCGCCATACAGGTAAGGGCTTCGGCAACCTCCGCCGCGGTGACGCCGGGAAAAGCCTTGGCTATGATAACAGCATCATCCCCTTTGGGGAACATATAGCAGGCGGGGTTGAAGGCAAGCGGGTCACGCCCGTCCTGTTCCATCAAAAAGCGATCGAACTCGCTTTCGATCTGGTGGTGGGTAACCGGCGTGCCTGCCGCCGCGGCTTCCTCAATCCGCCGGGCGATATAGGGATGGCAAGTGCTGTCCAGCACAAAATGGCAGCAGAACCCCAGCAGGTAGCTAGTAAGCTCTTCTGACGGCGGCTCATACGAAGCGGCCTCGAAAAAATCCGCCGCTGTCCCGCGATGGATTTTCCCCGCCAGGCCCAGCACCCGGTTGGGGTAAAAGGGCCGGTAGAAGAAAAAGGGATCTGGGCCTTGCAGCCCCAACGCGAACAGGCGTTTCGTTTGCGGCGACGCAGCAACAGCCTGCCGGATCCCTTCCGGCAGCGCCAAGAAAACCTTTTTCCCAAACGTATAGTGCGCGTATGCAGCCGGCATAGTTTCCGCTCCTTCCGTTTATAGTATGCGCTGATTTCCCACTGGGGTACGAAGGGTTACGGGTCGCTTTTAAAAAAGCTCCGCAAAACTTTTACTTCGCGTCGGAAATCCAGCAAGCCGGATTTCTGCTTCGGAAAAATTTAGCCGGTTCTCTCGCGGTCACGGGCAGGTAATTCCAGCTGCTCATCGACGCAGTAGGCGGCTATAGTGAGGCAGGCGAGTATCTTGGCGATTAAAAGTTTTTGCAGCTTAGCTCTGCTAAGCTTAGCTTTCTTTCAAAAAGCGCGTACTCCCGTACTCCCGTACGCCCGTTAGTCTGTGAGGACGGAGTCCAGCGTTTCCATCAGCTTGTCGATGTCGATGGGCTTGGCGATGTGGCCGTTCATGCCGCATCCGAGCGCCCGCTGGCGGTCTTCCTGGAAGGCGTTGGCGGTCATGGCCAGGATGGGGATAGACGAAAGCTTTGTGTCCTTCATCGCCCGGATTTTGCGCGTTGCGGTGTAGCCGTCCATGACGGGCATCTGCACATCCATCAGGATCAGCCGGTAATACCCCGGGTCGGATGCTTTCAGCATCTCGATAGCTTCTTCGCCGTTGCCTGCGACTTCGACAGTAAAGCCCGCTTCCTCTAGGATGGCCACGGCGATCTCCTGGTTCAGCTCGTTGTCTTCGGCAAGCAGGATGCGCCCGGTGTAGTTCTGGCGGGGCGGCGCTTCTTCCTCCAGCTCGACTTCTTCTGCGTCGGTATCCACAATATTGCCTAGGCAGCGGCGCAGCTCGGAGAAGAACAGCGGCTTGCTGCAAAAGCCCGTGACGCCGGCCGCCTTGGCTTCTTCCTCGATGTCCTGCCAGTCGTAGGCGGTAAGGATGATAATCGGCACATCGTCGCCGACCTCCTTGCGGATGCGGCGGGCGACCTCGACGCCGTTCATGTCCGGCATCAGCCAGTCGATCACATATACCGAATAGGTGTCGCCGCGCATAATGGCCTGGCGGGTACGCAGCACCGCCTCGCGGCCGGAAAGCGTCCATTCGGCGCGCATCCCGATCTGCTGGAGCATATAAGAAACGCTGTCGCAGGTGTTGAAATCGTCGTCCGCCACCAGCGCGCGGCAGTTTTTCAGCATCGGGATGGCCGACGGCTTCTTCGGCCCCAGCTGCAGCGGGAAGGTAAAGGTCGCGATGAATTCGCTGCCGACCCCCGGCTCGCTATGTACCTCAATGGCGCCGTCCATCATGTCGACGATATTCTTCGTAATGGCCATGCCCAGCCCGGTGCCTTGGATGCCGCTGATGGTGGAGTTGCGCTCCCGCTCGAACGGCTCGAAAATATGGGAAACAAACTCCTCGCTCATCCCAATCCCGTTGTCCTTGACAATAAACTGGTAATTGGCAAAGCCGTCGGGCGCGCCCGGCTTCTCGATAATCCGCAGGCTGATTACGCCGCCTGCGCCGGTGTATTTGATAGAGTTGGACAGCAGGTTCAGCAGCACCTGGTTCAGGCGCAGTTTATCGCAGCAGATATCCTCGTTGATTACATCTACTGCGTCAAGGTAAAAGTCCAGCTCCTTGGCGCGGACGTCGGCCTGGACGATGCTGCGAAGGCCGTGGAGGATGTCCGGCAGGCTGCAGGGCTCTGCGTCCAGCCGCATTTTGCCGCTTTCGATGCGGCTCATGTCCAGCACGTCGTTGATTAGGCTCACCAGATGGTTGCCCGACGTGAGGATTTTCTTCAGATATTCCTCTACCTGGTCGATATGCTCCATATGCGTCAGCGCCAACGTCGTAAAGCCGACGATGGCGTTCATCGGGGTACGGATATCGTGGCTCATATTAGAAAGGAAGGTGCTTTTGGCTTTGTTGGCGCGGTTGGCCTGGTAGAGGGCGTCCTCCAGGGTCTTCTTTTTCTTCATCTCTTCTTGGGTTTCAAAATCGACGTTGCGGATGCCCAGCACTATCCCGCAGTCGCCGCCCTGCCAGTCGCCGATGCGCACGGCCTTCATCTGGAAATAACGCACCTCGCCGCAGCAGAGGGTACGGTAATTGGTATAGAAAATCTTTTTATACGCCAACTCTTCCGCCAGCTGCCCCGGCTCGAAAATTTGCAGGAAGGCTTCTTTATCTTCCGCGTAAACGCAGGATTCGGCATAGCGGCGCATCGACTCCTGCATGGAAAGCTGGCCGGCGAAAATCGAATCCAGCACCCCAAGCTGGCAGCCGCTGGTGCGCAGCGCATGGCCGGTCTCGGTGCCCAGGTCAAAATAGCAGACCAGCTGGTAGTCGATGCTCAGCGCATGGATCAGCTCCGACTGACGGCGTTCATTTTCAAGCCGCTCCTGCTGCTCCAAAAGCTTCTGGTCGGTGCAGTCAAGCAAAAAGCGCTGGTAGTAAAGCTGGCCGTTTTCCTCCACCAGCTTCAGGTTGCCCAGCACATAGACGATGCTGCCGTTTTCATGCACAACCCGGTATTCGACGCTGGTGCTGTCGCCGGGGGTTTTCAGCGAATGGATGCGGTCCTGCAAAAGTGCCTTGTCTTCTTCCAGCACCGATTGGGCCGTCATGAAAAACCCGTTTTCCATCAGCTCGTCCTGGGATTTGTAACCCAAAATCTTCAGCGCGGCCTCGTTGATGCTTATAATCTTCTGCCCGTCGATAGAGTGGCAGATAATGCCGCAGTCCATCGTCGTAAAAATCGTCTCCAAAATCTGGGTCTTGCGCAGGATCTCTTGTTCGTAATTCCGTTCCTGGGTGATGTCGATGCCGACGCCGACCGTACCCATGACGCTGCCGTCGAGGTCGTAAAGGGGGGACTTGTATGTCGTCAGGATACGCTTGTCGCCGCCGGCCTGGATTGTCTCTTCGGCGATACAGGTCTTTCGGGTCTCCATCACAACCCGCTCCGATTCGATACAAGCCGGGTCGTCCTGCTCGACGTCCCAGATATAGGCATGGCCCCGCCCTTCGACCTGGGCCTTGGACTTGTTCACCGTCTGGCAGAAGCTGTCGTTAACCTTTTCATGGATGCCGCCCTTGTCCTTATACCAGATTAGGCTGGGGATACTGTTGATGGTCGCCTCCAGGTACTGGCGGGTCTCCCAAGCGTCCTTTTCCTGCTGGCAGGCGTCCTGCCAGCGGCAGAACCGGAACAGCAGCTCCTCTTCCTCCATCGGCAGCGTCCAGATATCCTTTATCGCTGGGAACCAGGGGGAGAGGGCGGGTATCTGCTCCCGCTCCGCCAAAAGGATCAGCTCGGCTTCGGCCTGCTTATGGTCGGCAAGCGTTTTCATCGCCGTTCCAGGGTCCATCCCCGGCAGGCAGCAGAAGATAACGTCGGCCTTGCGGATCAAGGCGGCGTCCAGCTCCTCGCTTTCCAAAAAAGTATAGGAAAAATTCGCCGGCGGCGTTACTTCCGCGGCTGGCTTCAGGATATCTCGCCGGCTTCCTACCAGATAAAGCCGGAGATGACAGTGGTACATTCCAAAATGTCCCCCTTTTTTTAGTCGCCAGGATAAGTGAGCGATATACAAGATAGGCCCATCTGCGTCGGCTTGGATAGGAAAGTTTTTTTGCTCGCTAGGATAAATGGGCGATATACAAGATAGCCCCATCTGCGTCGGCCCGAATGGGAAAGTTTTTTGCTCGCCAGGATAAGTGAGCGATATACAAGATAGCCCCATCTGCGTCGGCCCGAATGGGGAGGCCTTTTGAGTTTCTGCGCCGGACCGGGTGGGGCGGTTTCCGCCCGCCCGCACCATGCTTTTTACATTCATTCTTATTTTAACAATTCCGGCGGGTTTTGTCAATGACCTGGACGTTTTTCTTGCAGCTTTTTTCTGATTCCGGAAACAAAAATTGTCCTCACTTTTCTTTTAAAACAGTTTTCATCTTTTATCAACTCTAAAAAATTTGGAAAAATTCTATAGATAGCCGTTTCTGCGCATTTGCCAACTTTTTGCTCAAAAATGAAAACCCCTTGTTTCTGCTGTGGGAATCGCTTATAATGAGAGGGACAAAACCCCGTTTTCGCCGAAAGGAAGGAACGCCATGAAAATAAAGGACCTTCGCGCAAACCACCTTGAAAACCCGATAGGCTACGCTTTTTCGCCGTTGTCGCTGTCTTGGGCGGCAGAGTCAAGCGGTAAGAAAGCCGTCTCGGCCCGGGTGGAAATTGCCCTTGACAAAGATTTCCAGCGCCTTGTCTCCGACAGCGGCGAGCAGCCCGGCCTCAGCCCTTTAAGCTATACCCCAGACCTGGCCCTTGCGCCCTATACCCGCTATTTCTGGCGGGTTACCGTTACCGCCGACAACGGCGACAGCGGTACGAGCGGGCCTGCCTTTTTCGAGACTGGCAAGCTTTCCGAGCCTTGGGCCGCGCAGTGGATCACTTCGCCCTATGAGGACAAGGAGCGCCAGTTCATCCTCAAAAAAAGCTTTGACGCCCGCGGCGTCGTCAGCGCCCGCGCCTACGCCTGCGGCCTTGGCAGCTACGAGCTGTGGTTCAACGGCCAGAAGGCGTCGGGCGAGGTGCTGGCCCCCGGCTTCCACGACTATGAAAGCTGGCTGCAATACCAGACCTACGACCTGACCCCCCTTTTAAAGGAAGGGGAGAACGCCGTCGGCGCATTGCTGGCCCCGGCCTGGTATATGGGGCGCTTCGGTTTTGACAGCGCCGGCGGCTGCCATTACGGCGACCAGATGAAGTTTATCGCTGAGATCCATCTGACCCATCAGGACGGCGAAAAAACCGTCATCGCTACCGGCGGCGACTGGCTCTGCGCCCCCTCCTTTGTGACCTTCAGCAACATCTACGACGGCGAAGCCCAGGACGCCCGGCTGATCGGGGGGCTGGCGGGGCAGGGGGCCTGGGAGCAGACCGTCTGCTGGGAGCAGGCTGCCTGCTGCGAAGGGGAGACGGCAAAGCTGTCCGAGCGCATGAACCCGCCTATTGTCGTTACCGAGACTTTGCAGCCCAAAGAGGTGCTGCGTACCCCCGCCGGCGAAACGGTCATCGATTTCGGCCAGAACCTGACCGGCTGGGTGGAGTTTGCCTGCGCGGCCCCGGCAGGGCAGGTTGTGCACCTGCAATTCGGCGAGCTGCTGCAAAACGGCAATTTCTACCAGGAAAACCTCCGCACCGCCAAGGCCGAATTTTCCTATACCTCCGACGGCAGCGCCCGCCGCGTCCGCCCCTACGGCACCTTCTACGGCTTCCGCTATGCCAAGGTCGAAGGCATGGACGTAAACCCCAGCGATTTTACCGCCTGCGTCATCCATTCCGGCCTTGCCTTTACCGGCAGCATCGAGACCGCCGACCCCCGCCTCAACCGCCTGTTCCTCAACGCCCTTTGGGGCCAGCGGGGCAATTTCCTCGACGTCCCCACCGACTGCCCCCAACGCGACGAGCGGATGGGCTGGACCGGCGACGCCCAGGTCTTCGCCGGCACTGCCTGCTTTAATATGTACGCCCCCGCCTTCTACGATAAATATATGGCTGACCTTGCCTTTGAACAGAAAAAGCTTGGCGGCGGCGTGCCCCACGTCATCCCTGCCATCCCCAAAATGCGCGGCTCCCACAGCTCCTGCGCTTGGGGGGACGTGGCCTGCGTGCTGCCCTGGCAGCTCTACCAGTATTACGGCGACAAGGGGATGCTGCGCCGCCACTACCCGGCGATGAAAGCCTGGGTCGATTTCCTGAAGCGCCAGGACGATGAAAACGGCGGCCGCCGGCTGCGGCTGACCGGCTTCCATTTTGCCGACTGGCTGGCGCTGGACAACTATAAAGACCCAGAAAGCTCCTTTGGCGGTACGGATTGCTATTATGTCGCTTCGGCTTATTACGCCTGGTCGACGGCGCTTGCCGGAAAGGCTGCCAGGGTGCTGGGCCAAGATGCCGATGCCGAATATTTTGACCAGCTGCTGGGCGAAATCAAAAAGGCGTTTACCGCCGAATATTTTACCCCAGCCGGGCGCTGTGCCGTTGATACTCAGACAGCGCTGGTGCTGGCGTTGTACATGGACCTTGTCCCGGCGGAGATGCGGCCGCGGCTGGCAGACGAGCTGAAAAAGAAGCTTGAGGACAACAAACTGCACCTGAATACCGGCTTTGTCGGCACGCCTTACCTTTGCCCGACCCTGTCGGAGAATGGCCTTTCGGATATCGCTTGGACGCTGCTTTTCAACGACGACTACCCCAGCTGGCTTTACGAGGTCAAAATGGGGGCGACCACCATCTGGGAGCGCTGGAACTCGGTGCTGCCGGACGGCAGGATCAGCGGCACCGGCATGAACAGTCTCAACCATTACGCTTACGGCTCCATCGTCGAGTGGATGTACCGTTATATGTGCGGGCTGCGCCCCGATGCACCGGGCTGTCGGCGGATGGTCATTGCGCCGGAGCCGGATGAGCGGCTGGGCTGGGCGAAAGCTGTCTACAGCTCGGCTGCCGGGCAATATGAGTCGGGTTGGGCCTATCGGGACGGCAAGGTCCAATACCAGATCAGCGTGCCGTTTGACTGCGAGGCGGAGGTGCGGCTGCCGGGCCGCAAACCGATGGTACTGGCGGCTGGGACGTATACGTTTTGAGCTGCGCTTTACGGCGGCAGCGCGCTGAAAAATCGAAAAAGGCTGTCAGCTTGACAACCCCGCAAAAAACCGCTATTATGAAAGCATAAAGCGTACCCGTCAGACGGTTCACTCCTGTGATGTTAAAGAAATAGCCGCACTATTGGAGACAGGGCGGCTATTTCTTCTATCATGTTCCGCGAAATTTGTCAACGGAAACGTAGATTTTTTCGACAAACTAAGGCCGTTATCCCTCATGGATAGCGGCCTGTTTGTTATTGCGATAAAGTCAGTTTTCGGTCACTGTAACGATAAAGCCGCCTTCATTGCTGCCGGAAATCGTATAGGTTTTATCCTTCGGCACCGGCACCTCTGCGGAATCCCCAATTAGCGGCACGTAATAGACGGTATAGCTGCCGCTGTCGCCGGAGAAGGTGTAGGGGTCGGTCACCGGGTGCTTTTTCAGCATTTCCATATATTCTTCGTAGCAAAGCCCAGATTTCTGCACCATCTCTGCATGGGCCGGGCCTAGGAAGCGGAAGTGCCAAGGCTCGTGGATAATTTTGGTCACATCGCTCTTATTTTCCGGATAGCGGACGATAAAGCCGTATTTCCAGGAATTTTCGTTAATCCAGCCGTAGTCCCCCTGGCCGTCGTAGAAGGGCCAGCTGCCGTCGCTGGCGATATAGGCCAAATCGATGGTTAAGCCGGTGTGATGCTCGCTGTAGCCGGGCTTTGTCACCTCGTCAGAATAGTCTTTCCCAGTCCGCGCCAGCTCTTTCTCATAAAGCCCGCGCTGATATTCCACCGAGCGGTAGCTGCTTAAAA
Source organism: Oscillospiraceae bacterium (assembly GCA_022793675.1). Lineage (GTDB taxonomy): Bacteria > Bacillota > Clostridia > Oscillospirales > Ruminococcaceae > Faecivivens. The sequence continues at coordinate 3,053 of JAAWDH010000021.1, read as the reverse complement.
TGACCACGTTGCCGATGCCGGTGGCCGCGCGGAAATCCGCCATCATTTCGTTCAGGTAGGGGATCACATAGTCGCGCAGCTGGATTTCGCTGTTTTTGACACCGTAGTCGCTGGTTTTAGCCCCAGCAATGCTTACCAGCCCCGGCGGTTCGACCTCATAGCTGTTGTCAAAATTGACAAGTATCAAGTCTCCGGACGAAAGGTCGCTGCGGGTGCGGGCGACCCTGCCCATATCTGCGAGCGCCGACGACGGTTCCTCATCGCCGGAAGCGCCGGCAGACGACGGGCCGGCAGAAGCGGACACTGCGCCGCTAGAGGACGTATTCCCGCTGGATGGCTCCTTCGGTTTGCTGAAAAGCCTAGTAATCAGGAAAATCAAAAATCCCAGCACCAGTAAAATCAAAGCCAGTATAGCCAGCGTAACCGCGTTTTGCTGCCGCCGCCTTTTCCGCCGCCAGGCCGCGTCGTGCCGCACATAGGGGCGGCGCGGGGGCGGGGCCTTTCTCTGGGGCATAGCTGATACCTCCTTCAAATTCCAGCAGCGCTTGGTTAGGATCAGAACGCCGCCTTTTTTCCTTATTATAACACGGCGCAGAAAATAGTTCAATCTATTTTTTTCAAAGATTCTCTGAATATCGCGGCAGCGAGGGGATGCAGGTTGCTTTCTGAAGGAAAGCCTAGCTTAGCAAAGTTAAGCTGAAAAGACTTTGGTACCCGTCAGCATCGGTTTGCACGTCTGCTGTGTCGATAGCGCTGACCAGCCGTGGCAGAAATCTTCGTCAAAATAATGGTTCGATAAATCGTCTCGACTTGCCAGAAGCTAGCGGGCCGCAAATTGTCCGCGGCGACACGCCGTCTGATACTTGAAAATTCCTGCTGGGCATAGTATAATAGGAAGCAGTGCTATTGCGGCGCGACCGTTTCGATTTCCCGTCCTTGTTTGCGCGCATAGCAGATGGTACTGAAGGTGCCGCCCTTCTGGCTCCCGTCGTAGACCGCGATGACCCGCTGGGCGCGGTCGACCATATAGCGGTTGCGGGTCTGGAAACAGCCCTGCTGGTAGGTGGGGGAAAGGATTACCTGTTCGTCGGCCCGGCTGAGCAGCGCCCGCCAGCGCCGCTGCCAGCTTTCCGGCCACCGGCTGCACTGTCCGGCGAAAGGCACTACGGCAATCAGCCGCAGCTCGGGGAACTGTTCCCGCAGTGCCGCGGTCAGCTCTCCGGCGATAATATCTGCGCCCATCGCCATCCCACAGTAAAAATTGCAGAACCCTTCGTCCACAGCCTTGACGATGTGCTGGTGCAGCCGGAAACGCAGTTCATCCTCGTTTTGTTTCGAAAGGCCCAGCCTACCTGGACGGTGCCCAGTAAAGCAGACCCCGCAGCTTGTTGGCAGCATTGCAATCCCTCCTTTGTCGTATGGCAGCTTGTACTTTCCTTTTCATTATACACCAATTCAGCGAAAATTTCTATATACAAACCAGATAAAACACAAACGTTCGAGAGAAGGATTTCTATGGATTTTTTTAAACGCACTTGGGCCGAGATCGACCTCGACGCATTGGAAGGGAATTACCGCGCGATTCGCGCCCGAGTCCCGGAAAAAACCGACATCATGGCTGTTGTCAAGGCTGACGCTTACGGCCATTGCGACCGTTTTGCGGCCCGCGCGCTGGCAGCGCTGGGGGTTGGCTGGTTCGGGGTGTCCAATTTAGAAGAGGCCCTTTCCCTGCGCAGCCACGGCATCGACGGCGAGATCCTCGTTTTGGGGCTTACGCCGCCGGAAAAAGCTGGCGTTCTTGCTGCGCACAACATCACCCAGACCGTTTACTCTCTCCTTTATGCCGAAGGGCTGAGCTGTGAGGCGGTGAAGCAGAACGTGTGCGTCAGCTGCCACCTGAAAGTTGATACCGGTATGCGCCGCATCGGTTTTCAGGTTGGGGAAGGGCTTGACCCTGTCCCGGAAATTGAAGCCGCCTGCCGTCTGCCGGGCCTTATTTTCGGCGGCATTTTCAGCCACTTTTCCTCCGCCGACGACCTTACCCCTGCCGGCCAGGCTTTTACTGCTTTGCAAAAATCCCGTTTTGATGCGCTGACCGCCCAGTTGGCAGAACGGGGCCTCGACTTCCCGCTGCGGCACCTGCAAAATTCCGCTGGCATCGCTAATCTGGACGCTGACTATGAGCTGGTGCGGGCAGGGCTGATCCTTTACGGGCTGCCGGTGGATACGCTGCCCGGGCGGGCGCTGCCGCTGGAGCCGGTGATGTCAATTCGGTCGGTCGTGTCGATGGTTAAAGAGACTGCCCCCGGCGAGCCGGTCAGCTACGGGCGCACCTTTACGACCCAGTCGCCGGCACGGCTGGCTACAATCCCCATCGGTTACGCCGACGGCTACTTGCGGCTTTTTTCGAATCGCGCCTCGGTGCTGATCCGCGGCAAGCGCGCACCGATTGTCGGCAATATCTGTATGGACCAGCTGATCGCCGACGTCAGCGCAATCCCGGAGGCCATCGCCGGCGATTTAGTGACAGTTGTCGGCCGCGACGGCGGGGAGGAAATTACTTTTGACGAGTTGGCAACGCTAGCGGGTACGATCAATTATGAGCTGGTTTGCCTAGTCGGTAAACGGGTACCGCGAATCTGCCGGCGCGGCGGCGAAGTCGTCGATGTCTGCGATTACTTATCAGCCCCGTCGGGCGGCGTGTCGCCGCGGACAATTCGCGTCGGAAATCCAGCAAGCCGGATTTCTGCTGCGGAAAAAGCTAGCCGGTTCTCTCGCGGTTAGGGGCAGGCAGTTCCAGCTTCCCCCACCAGCAGGGCTGTACAAACGCCATGGGGGATTCTGGAAGAGCATTACCCCGGCGGGCTGTGCCCGCGGACAATCCGTGTCGGAAATCCAGCAAGCCGGATTTCTGCTGCGGAAAGGAATAGCCGGTTCTCTCGCGGTTAGGGGCAGGCAGTTCCAGCTTCCCCTACCAGCAGGGCTGTACAAACGCTATGGGGGATTCTGGAAGAGCATTACCCCGGCGGGCTGTGCCCGCGGACTGTTCGCGT
>JAAWDH010000020.1 GCA_022793675.1 Oscillospiraceae bacterium | reverse complement strand
TTTCCTTGCCCGACGCCGACAGGAACCGCGGCAGGTCAAGCGCCAGCTGTTCAATGAACTCGTTCAGCAGCTGCTGGCCGCCTTTCTGGCCGGACGGGTCGGTCACCGTCAGCGCGCTGTTCTTGCCCTTGCGCTCCACAACGATGCCGTTGGAGAGCGTCACCTTCAGCGACGGCGGGATGACCGAGCCTTCCCTCGCGGGACTGCTGGGGCGGTAGCGCTCGCCGCCCAGCGCCCAGGCGATGCTGTCCAGCACCGAGGTCTTGCCCTGGCCGTTGCGGCCGCCGATGATGGTCAGGCCGTTTTCGGTTGGTACTAAGTGAAAGGCTTTGATGCGCTTGACGTTTTCAAGCTGAAGCTCACTGATTTTGACCATAAAAATCCTCCTGTCTTTAATTTCCTGATTCGCACTCCTTGACGTTTCCGTCTTTTTGTGGTATATTGATGATGTAAAGTTTTGCTGTGCGCCTGGTCAGAGTGGCTGCTCTGTCAGGCGCTTTTCCTTTTCAAGGCCTGTCCTGCTTCGCGGCCAGCCGCCCCCAGACCGTCCAGACTATGTAGGCAAGCCCCCACAGCAAAAAAGCTATCAGGGTGTTGACAACTTGTCCGGGAATCGTCGTCGGGGCTTCGCTCATCAGAACGAAAGTCCCCGCCAGCCAAATCAGAGCCGTTACTGCTTCCTTTGCTTTCTCCATCCTGCCGTCTCCTTAGTGCTGCGCTTCGGCGGCCTTGGCGGCAGCTTCGGCGAACCGGCCCACCGGTTTTGGCGGCTCCTGATCCAGCTCCACCGTATACCCCAGCTCCCGCGAGAGCTGCTCGCACTGGAAGCGGGCATCCTTATAAAGTACCATGTCCTTCATGTACTGGAACTCCTCCGGCGTCAGGTCGTCGACGTTGACGTATTCGCCGCTGTGGCCGTGAAGGTACACGAACTGACGGACGGTTGCGACGGGTCTTTTTCTTGCCATAATATCACCTCATTGGTATTGTATGTGTGTAGGTTTTGTCCGTTTTCCGGGTTGACTTATTTAGTCAGCCCTTTCTTCATCTGGAAGTGCTCACAGCCAGGCTGTCCAGGATAGCGGTGTTTGAATCGCGGGTAAGTGCAATGCCCGCAGTTGCAGGGGGCATAGGGTGTAATCTCGCCTGGCACGTAATGCAGGTGGTAGTACCTGCAGTTGGCGCAGACTTCTTCGTCGGGTAGAATGTTGAACATCGACTTTTCCTCCTTTAAGTATCTGATAGCAACTGTATTATAACACGTCGCGCCTTGCTTGTCAATAGCTATTAGATACTAAATAGCATCTTTACAGTAAAAGCTATTTGATGCTATCATGGTACTAAACAGGAGGTGAACAAAATGCCTAAAGCAATCCCTGGCAGAATTGCCACTCAAGCCCGGCTGGATGAAATCACTTATAAAAAGATGAAGATCATCGCCCAGTTGGAAAACCGCAACGCCAACTCTCAGCTGGAATACTTTATGAAAAAGGGTGTTGAGGCATATGAAGCTGAACATGGTGCTATTCAGCTTTCGGATGAAGATTGACGTCCGCTTCCCATAATCTTTTCCCCTGCTCCAACAGGATAATCAGAAAGGCATTCTGCGCAATGCCAAGGCGTGTAGCTTCTTGTTTGATATATTCATGGATGCCAGATGGAAGACGGATTTGTGTTGAAATGGATTCGTTTTTCATCATGTGCTCCTTGGCCAAAAGCCCAGCTGCTCAAAAGGGCTTTCCCGAACAAAATTTACCGGAAGGGTTACGCCGAACTGCTCACACAGCCCTTTTACTGCCTGCGACACCGCTTCCGGGGGCTGGCCGTTGTCTCGCATAACCAGCCGGATCACCGTGATCAGCTTGGCTACGCCGCTGGCCGATTCCGGCGGGAGCGGTGCTGTCTTTAGCTGCGGGCTGGCGCTGTAGGAGCCTGTCCGGCGGATGCTGGGGAGGACTTCATGGGTGACCCAGCGCTTGAAAGCTTTGAGCTGCTCTGTACGCTTCTGCACATATTCATCGGAAACGCCCCTTGCCTTTTCTGGCTGCATAACAAAAAGCATATGATACAAGCCAGATTCATTAACGATTACCATTTTCTGCATTCCGCCAGGGGTAGCGATTTGCGTATACCCCTTTTCGTCATCATCCAGATACTGCATGACCCGGTTTCGGTTGGTTTCGCTGAAGGCCTCACAAATATCTTTGGCGACCCACCAAGGCTCGTTGTCAATCATCACCGTTCGGATTTCTCCGAATTTCTCGTTTGCGAATTTCTTGATTTCGTTCATATGGTTATTTTCCTTTCGGTTTTATTTGTTGGAAATGCTCGCAGCCCTGCTGGCCAGGCTTGCGGTCTTTACATCGTGGATAGGTGCAATGCCCGCAGTTATATGGCTCTTTTTTTATCCAGCAGTCGCAGACCTTCCGCAGCTTGGCCGCGCAATATCTGCAAAAGTTTACATCATCAGGAACAGTAGATTTACAGTTTGGACATTGCATCACGTCACCCCCTTTCGGCACTGTCATCAAAGGTAAAGCGCTCCCGCTCAAAGAGCTCAACGTCTTCTGGGCGGATTCTGTAATCTCGCCCCAAACGAATGGCGCGGAGTTTCTTTCACTGTTGCTTTTCCTCTCGCTTTGTGATAGAATAAAAACAAAGGAGAAAAACGCCATGGACAAACTAAGCCGGAAAATTTTAAAATTCATGCGAACTCACGGAGAGGGTACTGATTTTGTATGTCCCATTGATGATGATTGGGGATTTCAGTATGAGCACATGTGTACTTTCAAAGAATTGGTACAAGCCATCCAGGATTCAGAATCAAATATTCTCTCTGCGATAAAATGGCTGGGGGACAACGGATGGGTGGAATTTGAAACAATTTCTGGAAACGACAGAGAAATTCCAGTCGCCTTTCGTTTATCTCATAAAGGAATGCACAAAGAAGAAATGACATGGGCAGAAGCTAAAAAATACGTGATGGAAAAGTGGATTGATTTTTTAGCTCTTCTTGTCGCATTTATCGCCCTTATTAGAACGTTCTAATAAGGGCGATAAATCCCAAAATAATCGCCATGACAGAACAGATATGCTCTTTTAAATAAGCAATCATTTTTTTTACTCGCACCATATCACCCCCCTTTCACCCGCTGCATCCTCAAGCTGCAGAATTTCTTGAATTGCTTGAGAAATCTTTGGTGCACTCCGGCGACCCGTAAATATTTTATACAAATAGCTGTCGTCCACATACATCCCTGTACGGGCATTGATTTCAGATTCCAACCATTTTTGGGTCTTACCGCACTGCAAAAGTTTGGTCTTTACGTACAAACCAAACGGAGTGAATTTGCACGGATTCACCAAATACCCCCCTTTCTCTAAATTTTATATTGACAGGTACGGAATGCTGTACTATACTAAAAGTGTTAAGACTTGAAGTTGTACGGGATACCGTTCCTGTTGATTCTATTTTAGCACTGTATTCCGTACAAGTCAAGCCTAAAAAGTACGGCTTTCCGTAATTTGGAACTTCGTACGAATTGGGAGCGTACAATATGTGCAATATGTATGAAATCATTGAGCAGCTTTGCGAAAAACGTGGGATAAAACCGGGCAAAATGTGTGCTGACTTAGGGATAAGCAGAGGCATTATGGGAGACCTAAAAGCTGGAAGAACCAAAAAATTATCGGCAGAAAATCTGGCAAAAGTCTCTGGCTATTTTGGCGTTCCCACAGATTTGCTGCTGGGGACCGAAACCGAACCTGAAAAAACAAAAGCGCCTGCCTCTGAAGCAGATACGCGCAGCGTAGAAGAAATCCTGGAACAGGCCAGGGAGCAGCTGCTGAATCAGGAAGGGCTAATGTTCGAAGGCGGCGTCGCCACCGATGAAGCAATTGAAAGCATTCTCGCTGCCATGAAGATCGGGCTGGAGCTTGCCAAAACAAAAACTCAGGCAGAAAAGGAACGCGCCGCCAAACTGAAAGCTGAAATCCTCGCCGAAGCAGAAGCAATGGAAGATTGACAGAAGAGGGCTGCTTTATGAATATGAAAAAGGTTGCGGCTGCTGTTCTCAGCAGATACCAAACCCGAAACCCTTTCAAAATCTGTGACATGATGGGGATCAATGTGGCCTTCACAGATTTGAACGGGACTCGCGGTTTTTTCCATCGTGCCCTCAACGTGGATACCATCTATATTGACGACAGCCTCAACGGCTATGTCCAGGAATTCGTCTGCGCCCATGAACTGGGGCACGCGCTGCTCCATGCAGACTATAATGCCGTTTATCTGGATACCCGCACTTACCAGGTAATGGGAAAGCTGGAGAACGCCGCCGACCGGTTTGCTGCCTTTCTGCTCTGGCCGGATGATGACGAGCTTTTAGAATATGCCGACTATTCTTATGAGCGGCTTTCTTTTGCGATGGGGCTGCCGGAAAATCTGGTGAGATGGCGGTTCGAGCAGATCAGCCCAGAGAGGATGGAGAGCTGAAACTATTGCAAAAATTTAAGGAGTGATAAAATGGCAAAGCAAAAACCAGTCAAGAGCGTTATCCACGCACAAGACACAGAAATTGTCGTACTGTCCCAAACTGGAACTGATGACTATATTTCGCTTACTGATATTGCAAGATACCGGAGCACTAGCGAAGCCTATGCCGTTATTTGCAATTGGATGCGCAATCGAAGTACTATCGAATTTTTAGGCCTTTGGGAGCAACTCAACAATCCTAATTTTAAACCTCTCGAATTCGAGAGGTTTAAAAACGAATCTGGCTCTAACGCATTCGTGCTCAGCCCACAAAAACGGCGATACCAGCAACGAAAATGGATAGACACCAACAACACAATAAGATTTTGAAAGGAACTGATAACATGGACAAGGAACTCCTTACACAAATGAAAATGACTTTCGACCAAATTGCTCACAAAACATCATCAGGACTTGAGTATTGGTGCGCAAGAGAACTCCAGCAAATATTGGGCTATAAGCGCTGGGAAAACTTTTTTGAAGTCTTAACCCGCGCCCAAAAAGCTTGTTTAAATTCTGGAGGGAATATCGAAGACCATTTTCGTGAAACAACGAAATTAACAAAAATAGGCTCTGCTAGCGTCAGAAAAATATCTGATTTTTTTCTGACCAGATATGCATGCTATCTTATTGCACAAAATGGCGATGCCAGTAAAACTGAGATTGCGTTTGCGCAAACCTATTTTGCTCTACAAACAAGGAAATTAGAAATCCTTGAAGAACGTTTAGAAGATTTACACCGAATGCAAATCCGTTCTCAACTTCGTGAAGCCGAAAAGAGACTTTCTCAGAATATTTATGAACGGGGTGTTGACGATACTGGGTTCGCTCGAATTCGTTCTAAAGGAGACAAAGCATTATTTGGCTCTTCAACTGCTGACATGAAGGTACGGTATAAAATTAAACAAGCTCGTCCGTTAGCTGATTTCTTACCCCCTATAACTTTAGCAGCCAAGAATTTAGCAACAGAAATGACAAATTTACATGTTGAAACCGATGATCTTCGCGGTGAACTTTTTATAACCAGAGAACATGTTCAAAACAATACCAGTATTAGAGATATGCTGTTAAAGCGTGGTATTATCCCTGAAGAACTCCCACCTGCAGAAGACATTAAAAAAGTTGAACGGCGCGCAGAATCTGATATTAAAAAATTATCAAGTTCCGCAGAAAAATTACCTGATACGTTAGAGCAAGAAGATTACGAATAAAGTTTAACAGAAGAAGTATGGCCCCAAAGGAAACTAACAAGTAGATTGTTACAAAACTAGGTCGGTTGCTCTAGTAACACTTAAAAATAAAAATAGGAGGAATAACCCATAATGCGCACGGCCGCCTGTTACGTTCGGGTGTCGACCGACGACCAGCTGGAATACAGCCCCGACAGCCAGCTGAAAATAATTCTGGATTATGCCAAAAGCCATGAGCTGCTATTGCCGGAAGAATTTGTTTTCCGCGAAGACGACGGCATCAGCGGCCGGAAAGCTGAAAAGCGTCCGGAGTTCCAGCGGATGATTGCCGCGGCCCGCCAAAAGCCGACGCCTTTTGAGGTCATCCTGGTCTGGAAGTTTTCCCGCTTCGCCCGCAACCAAGAGGAATCCATCGTCTATAAGTCGCTGCTCCGCCGGGAAGGCATTGAGGTCGTGTCAGTGTCCGAGCCGCTGGCCGACGGCCCCTTCGGCGGCCTGATTGAGCGGATCATTGAGTGGATGGACGAATATTACAGCGTCAACCTCAGCGGCGAGGTCAAACGCGGCATGAAGGAACGGCTTTCCCGCGGGCTGCCAACCAGCGGCGCGCCTTACGGCTACTGCTATCAGGACGGCTGCTATCAGGTCGTGCCGCAGGAAGCAGAACTCGTCCAGCAGCTCTTTACCCGCTATGCCGCCGGCGAGCCGCTGCGGACGCTGGCAGGATGGGCCAACACACTGGGGACAGGGCGGCTTTGGGAGAACCGGACGGTCGAATACATCCTCAGGAACCCTGTCTACATCGGCAAGCTGCGCAGCGGCACCAGCCATAACGGCGGCCGGGATTACTACGGCGAACAGGTCGAAGTCGTTGACGGCCAGCATCAGCCAATTATCGGCAAAGAGCTTTGGGAGGCCGTCCAGCAGCGCATCGCTGAACAGAAAGCGCGTTACCGCCGCCATGACCATACCGCAAACGCCGCGCCCCGGCTCTATAACGGGCTGCTGCGCTGCTCAGCCTGCGGCGCAACCCTCGCAAGCGGCGGCAAAACGGATTCCTGGCAGTGTACCCGCTATGCCCATGGCACCTGCAAAGTCAGCCATTACACCACCACCGACGCCGTCTCGGCAGCTGTGCTGCCGGTACTGGCCGCGACCTTTGAAAGCGGAGCTTTCCTGTCCCACCTGCACCTGACAAGCAAGGAAGACGACGCCGGCAGCAAGCTCGCTAAAAAGCAGCTGGAGCAGGCCAAGGCCCGGATGCGCCGCGCCCGCGAAGCTTATGAAGCTGGAGCCTACACGCTGGAAGAATTCCAGGACAGCAAGGCGCGGATCGAAGCCGACATCCATAAGCTGGAAGCTTCCCTCACGCCAAAAGAGGAATGGTCGCCCGAAGAAATCCGCCGGCGTTTTCTTGACAAAAATAAAAAGAACCTGGAGATCCTGTTGGACCCCCAGGCTACAAATGCCGAACGAAACAGTGCTGCCAAACAGTTTATTGAAAAAATCGTCTTCTATCGGGCAGAGAATAAGTTCGATATTTTTTATTGGCTCTAGTATAACTTATTGGAATGCGGCCCACCAAGCTGGCTCATGATCACGGTAGCCGCCTGGGGGTCGGGGCATTTGATCTTCACGGGGTGAATCAACCGTTTCTCGTAACTCCACATAGCTTAACCCTCCACCTGCCAGGGCCAGGGGGTATCTGTCCAGGCCCAACATAATTCCGAACCGTTTTCCCGCACCTTGCCGCAGACCTTTTCCCAGCGAGCCGTCAGCTCCTTAAGATGCTCCCGGTGGGCGGTAAAATAGCGCAGCGCCTCCTGGTCGCAGGGATGGGAATCCAGATAGAGCTGCGTTTCGATCAGCGCAAACTGGCAGATCTGGATTTCCCGCAGCAGCGCCGACTTGTTGACGGTGTTATTTTCCATCCGAAACCGCCCCCTTCCCTTTAAACGGCAGGTCGAGCTTGCAGAACAGGGTACCGCGGTCAAAAGCCACGGCAGGCTCGTAGAGCTTCTCCCAGCGCTGCATCGGGACATAGGCCATCGCCAGCGGGAGGGAGTCTAGGACTTCGTTCTCGCCGAACACATGGCAGCATTTTTTGGGTTCAACTTTTTCCATAAGCTGCAACACCTCTTTCTTTGGGGTTGCTCCAGACTATGAATGGGCAGGGGAATGTGACAACGCCTGCTCTTTTTAGGTGCAATTCAACAGCAAAAAACAAAAAGCCGCCAGCATCTATCGGAAAAATGCTGCCAGCTTCCAAATTCAAAACACAATAGACGACATCGATTTGTAATAAGGGACCTTAAATGTGAGATAATAGGCGCAGCAGAGGACAAACTCTTTGACGGTAGGGCAAAGCGGCAGCTCCGCGCCGATAACCGCGTTAAGCCGCTGGTTTTGGCCGTCCAGCCAACAGCATTTCAGCGCCCGCGCAGACGCTTTGACCACCGTAGACACGTCCTTTCCCAGCATCCTGGCAGCGGGGGCGTAGACCATTTCGGTAACGCGGACCGTTTCTGGCGGCGGCGTCCGCTCAAACAGCTGCATTGCACAGAAAATCGCATAAGCCAGCGGCTCGCGGCCAGGCAGGGCAATCGTCGGGCTGATCTTAGCGAGAAGGGCCGCAATCTGTTCCATCAAAACACCAACCTTCCGATAAAAACGCCGCGTCTCGGCTGAGTCCGATACGCGGCGCCCTGGTTTACAGATAGTTAAGCGGGTTCTGGGTGCGGCCGTTGATCTGAACCTCAAAATGGACATGGTTGCCGGTAGAATAACCGGTGCTGCCCACCTGGGCAATCACTTCGCCCTGGCCGACTGTCTGGCCGACTGCCACATTGAGGCTGGAATTGTGCCCATAAAGGGTCCGTACGCCGTTGCCGTGGTCGATGACCACGCATTTGCCGTAGCTGTAATACCAGCCCGCAACAACGACTTTGCCCGCCATAGAGGCATAGACCGGCTTGCCGTAGGAATTGGCGATATCCAGGCCCTTATGGCCGCCGCTGCCGTAATAGCAGCTGATGTAACCGCCGGAAGTGGGCCAGATAAAGGTGCCGCTGTACTGGCCGGAACCATAGGTAGGCGCAGAATAGGCAGCGCGGTAAGTCGTTTCAGACTTGGTGCCTTCGACGACCTTCTGGGGCACAGCTTCAGCTGTAACAATTTCAGAAAGGACCTCCCGGCTCTCTTCATGGCCGTTGACGGTGACCACACGGGCCGTGATGGATTTCTGCCCTTTCTGCCCTTCCTGGGTCACTTCGCGGTAGCCCTTTGCCTTATTGCTGTCTTTAGTAACCTCGGTTTCAAAGGGGATTTCCTCGTTATAGGTAATCGTCTTGGTGCTGCGCACGCCGAGGAAAGGTTCCGACTGGGCGATAACCGTTTCCTGCCCGACCATGCATTCCTCTTCGATACCGGGGTTCAAAGCTTTAAACTCGCTGTAGGTAAGGCCGTTTTTATTGGCGATAACGATGGGGCTGTCGCCCTGTTCAATCGTATAGGTCTTCCGCGACTGCACCTCAGAAGTCAGCAGTGCGGTCAGTTCCCCGGCATCAGCCAAGCTATCGGTGGGATAAAGACCGTCCCGCAGCTGGATATCGCGGGTAAATTCCAAAACCTCGCCCTCGGCGCCGGAGGCATACTGATCCAGCGTATCATCAAGGACATCCTCAATCAGGCCGGCAGAAGTGACCGCGCCGTAAAACTCGCCGTCGATGTAAAGCCCCTGGGCCTGCTGGATATCGTCGGTGCTCAGCTGGATCAGCTCATCGGTCAGCTCAGCCGCCGTTGTAACATCTTCGGGGTTGACAGCCGCCATCATAAAGGTCGGCCGCAGGTTCAGCTCGGCTTCGCCGTCGGTGGTAATGATACGGCTCTTCAGGTCGCGCTGGGCGGTGGTATAGACCGATTCATCCGCCACATAAGCGATGACCTGGCCGTCCTGCTCCAACGCCAGCGCGTAATTAAGCTGGGTGCCGCTCTGGATGACATTGACCAGGAAAAAGATCCCGACTACCGGCAACGTGTAATTGACCGCTGTGCGCAGGATGTACAGGTTATTGTAGACGCCCTCGACTACCGTAAAGAAAGCCTCGCGGACGCCGCCTTTCCGATAGCCGTCGGCTAAAAGCCGGGGGGCGTGGCAAACGCTGCGCACCGGCCGCGCAAGGCCGTAGAAGAAGCCGTAAATCTTTTCGCCGCAGCGATCGGTCACCCGGACCGCCCTATCCAGCACCCGGCCGCCAAAGGCCGAGAGCCTTCCGGCCACAGCGCCGTGAACCAGCGCCAAATCGCGGGCGGCAGCCGCCCCCACGAAACCGCAGAATTTTCCGGCAGCCCGTCCGGCAGCCACAAGCCCCTGCCCAGCGCCTTTGGCAGCAATGCCGAGCATTCGGGCCGAAGCAGCCCCGACCTTCCCGCATAAGCTGCACGCCGCGCCGCCGGCTTTCCGGCAGGCGGGCCATATATGGGCCTCCATATATAATTTCCACTGCCGCATCGCTTCTTTCGCGGCAGCACATCCTTTTGTCAGGACAGAGGCAGTTTTGGTCAGGGGAGCGGCGGGCTCGCCGTTATGAATCACCATCTGAACCGTCTCCTTTCGCTGATTACAAAGCGGTTACAGCTGTAACCAATGCCTATTATAACACAACCTCAGGATTTTGCAACTGTTTTGTTACCCATTTCTGCCTCAAAAAGAAAACTTCGTAGGAATAGCCTAAAATTTCCGGGATATTTTTTGGTATATTCACAACAATTTCCCAGCAGGAATCCACTCTGCCCCAAAATTTGTAACCGTTTTGTAATTTCCATCTCGGGATACGGGGGAATACGGTCGCTTTTGAAAAAGCTCCGCAAAACTTTTAATTCGCGCCGGAAATCCAGCAAGCCGGATTTCTGCTTCGGATAAACATAGCCGGTTCTCCCGCGGTTACGGGCAGGTGGTTCCAGCAGCTATCGACGCAGTAGGCGGCTATGGCTGTGCAGGCGTGTATCCTAGCGATTAAAGTTTTTTGCAGCTTAGCTTTGCTAAGCTAGGCTTTCTTTTCAAAAAAGCGTCGTACTCTCGTATCTCCCGTACCCCTATAAAAGGTTGGCGAGGATGCTGTTGGAGAGCAGGAAGCCCCGCTCGGTGAGGCGGATGCCGCCGGCGTCGGTCCGGGCCATCAGGCCGCCTTTTTCATAGGGGGCACAGCGGCTGATAAAATCCGCCCAGTCAAAACTGTCGGGCAGGTTTTGGGGGCAGACCCCTTCCGCCAGCCGCAGGGCGAGCATCAGCCGTTCCTCCGCCGACCCGGCTGGCCCGTCGGCAATCCGATCCTGGCCTTTGGTGTTGATATATTGCACAACGTCGGCCGGATGGAAAAAGCGCTGGCCCGCAAAACAGCTGTGGGCAGCCGGGCCAAACCCCAGGTAATCTTCGCTGCGCCAGTATTTCAGGTTGTGGAGGCTTTCGCGGCCGGGCTGAGCAAAATTGGAGATTTCATAGTGGGCGTAGCCGTGTTCCTGCAAAAAATGGGAAACAGCCAGGTAAAAATCAGCGGTCAGGTCGTCGCTGGGGCAGTAACGCTGCATCAGCCGGCGGTTAAAGGCGGTGTTTTTTTCTATCTTCAGGATATAGCAGGAGAGGTGTTCGGGGTTTAGGGCTGTGGCGGCTTCTAGGGAATATTTTAGGCTGTCCATCGTCTGGCGGGGCAGCCCCAGCATCAAATCCAGGCTTAGATTATCGAAGCCCGCCTCCCTAGCCGCGCCGACCGCCAGCTTTACCGCCTCGGGGCTGTGGGAACGGGCCAGCAGGCGCAGCTCCTTGGCCACCGCCGACTGCATCCCCATCGAAAGGCGGTTGACGCCGGCCCGGCGGTATCCTGCAAGGCTTTCAAGGCTGACGGTATCGGGATTGGCTTCCAGCGTAACCTCCGCCTCCGCCCCAAGGGAGAAAATGCGCCGGCAAAGGCTTATCAGCGCGCCGACTTCCCTTGGCGGCAGCAGCGAAGGCGTCCCGCCCCCGAAAAAGAGGGTGTCCGCCTGCAGACCACGCCCCTCCCAGCGCCGAAGCTCCTCTTTCAGCGCAGCAATATAAGGCGCAATCAGGTCGGGGCGCACCCGGGAGTAAAAATCGCAGTAGCCGCACTTTGAGGCGCAGAAGGGCACATGGATGTAAAGACCGATTTTGTTCATCAAGAGGCCTCCTTTTCTTGTCTGCTGAAGGGCCGCCGGAAAAAGGCGGCGGCCAACGTCGTAGCTGGGATGGCGAAAAGGATGCCGATGCTCCCCGCCAGCGCCTGAAGCAGCTCTGCTGCGATCATTTCTACGTTTAAGATGTCTTCCAGCCGCTCGTAATAGGTCAAAAACAGCAGCGTTACATGAAGTCCGCTTCCTACATAAGCCAACACTAAAGTGTTGGACATTGTGCCCATAATATCCTGGCCGATGGAAAGCCCCGAACGGACAACAGACCAGAAAGGCATCCCCGGCAGGTTGCGCATCAGCTCGGTAAGGGCGGAGCTGATGGACATCGCAACATCCATCGTCGCCCCCAGCGCGCCAATGATAATGGCGGCAAAAATCAGCGCTTTCAAGTCGATGGGGCGCTCTTCATTGATAAACAGAAGCAGCATCGAGTCCTCGTCCACCAAGCCCGTCATGCGCAAAGCGCGCTCGCTGATTAACGTGATCGCCCCCGCCACCCCAACGCCGCCTAGGCACCCCAGCGCCGCCGCCAAGCTCTTGAAAGTGCAGCCGCTTACCAGCGACAAGGTTACAATAATGGTATAAATGCAGGTTATAATCGACCACAGATAAATGTTGCGGCCGCTGACAATCGCCGGTACCAGCACAAAAAACACCGCCATGCAGGTCAAGGCCAGCGAAAGGATCGTCCGGACCCCTTTCCCCCGCCCAAACAGCACCACCAGCAGCACAAAGGCTGCTGTCAGCCCCAAAAGCCAGGGCGTCCGCACCGGCCCGGCTACGAACCATTGGGCCTCGCCGTACTCGTTCTCGCCTTGGTAAACGAACACCCGGTCGCCAGGCGAAAACGGCGTTTCCAGCAGCATCGCTGTGCTGTCCATGACTTGGGTGACCAGCACCTGTTTGCCTTTGTCGGCCCCTTCGGTAAAAACGGCGTAGCTGACGGTACGGGTCTCGGTGACAGCGCCGGTATATTGGCTGTAGATTTCGTTGCTGGCGATTGTTTCAACAAGCTTCGCCTTGACCGACGGGGACACCGTCCCGTTGATATTCTGCCCCAGCAGCTGCCGGCCGGCAGTGGCGTAGCGCCAGCCGCCCGCCAAAAAGGCGGCGCTGAAAACAAGGACGGCCAGATAAAGCATCCAGTCGCGAAAGGTGGACTTTTCCATAACAGCTCCTTTCATTGCCGCTTGCATATCTTTCCCAGAAACGGGGAGAATACGGGGGTACGAGGAGTACGAGGGGTACGAGGGGTACGAGGAGTACGAGGGGTACGAGGAGTACGAGGGGTACGAGGAGTACGAGAAGTACGGTCGCTTTTGAAGAAAGCCAAGCTTAGCAGAGCTAAGCTCGCAAAACTTTTAATCGCCCGGGTACACATCAGCACAGCTTAATCCACCTACTGCGTCGGTACCGCTGACCAACCGCGACATCTCACGCCATGTTTTTCGCTTACAAGCCGCCGAGCAGAGCCAGGCGGCAAACGCGAACAGTCTGCCGGCACAGCCGGCCGCGAACTGTCTGCCGGCACAGCCGGCTTTGACAAATTGATTTTATTATACTATAATAGAAGAGTAAACTCAACTCTTTTTCGATTTTTTGCGGGCATTTTGTTCCCGTGCAATTCAAGGAGGTAAAAATTATGGCGGTAATCACAACAACAACCCTTTCTTTCCACAACGATGTCCTTAACGCCCCCAAGGGCCAGCCGGTGCTGGTGGATTTCTGGGCGGCCTGGTGCGGCCCCTGCAAAATGCTTTCGCCTATCGTCGACCAGATCGCCGAAGAAGTAGACGGCATCCGGGTCTGCAAGGTCAACGTCGACGAAGAACCAGAACTGGTGGAAACCTACAACATTGAGGCTTTCCCCACGCTGCTGGTATTCAAAGACGGCGAGCTTGTCAACCAAGCGGTCGGCCTGCGCCCCAAAGCGGCTATCATCAGTATGCTGGTCGGGTGACAGGATGAGAAGCTGTGATATCGCGGTTATCGGCGGCGGCACCGCTGGCATGACCGCTGCGCTATACGCCGCTAGGGCCGGACGGCAGGCAGTAGTGCTCGAAGGGCTGGTCTGCGGCGGGCAGATCGTCAGCGCCGCCCAGGTGGAAAATTACCCCGGCATCCCCGCCGTCTCCGGCGCTGACTTTTCAGCAAGCCTATTCGAACAGGCGTCCGCCGCGGGCGCTGAATTCGATTTCCAGGAGGCCCGGGGCCTGCGCCGGACAGCGGACGGTTTTGAGGTGCTGACAGACGGCGAACCTTTATGCTGCAAGGCCGTCATCCTCGCCGGCGGGGCCAAGAACCGCCCGCTGGGGCTGCCTGGCGAAGAGGGTTTCACCGGGCGGGGCATTTCCTACTGCGCTACCTGCGACGGAGCCTTTTACCGGGACAAAACGGTAGCGGTGGTCGGGGGCGGCAATACCGCGCTGGACGACGCGCTGGTACTGGCGGAGCTTTGCCGCGCCGTTTACCTGATCCACCGGCGGGACGAGTTCCGCGGGGAACGCCGTACCCTAGAAAAAGCTGAAGCGCATCCAAAGATTACCATCCGCCGTTCGGCGGTCGTTACGGCGCTTGAAGGCGAAAAGCGCCTGTCAGCGGTAGTAGTCAAGAACCTGAAAACCGGCGGGGAAGATCGCCTGCCGCTCGACGGGCTTTTCGTGGCCATCGGCCAGATGCCGCAGAATACGCCCTTTGCCGATTTTGCCAAGCTGGACGAAAACGGTTACATTATCGCTGGCGAGGACTGCAAAACCAGCACGCCGGGCGTATTTGCCGCAGGGGACTGCCGTACCAAAACGGTCAGGCAGCTGGCTACTGCGGCCGCGGACGGCGCAGCTGCTGCGCTGGCGGCGCTGGAATTCCTAAGGGAAGCTTAATAAAAAACGGGCCGCCTTTATGGCGGCTCTACCTTTTCCTAAGATTGCCAAGGAAAAAGGTTTTACGCGTTTTTTTCAAAAATCGCGGAGACTGTTTTTGTTGATTCTGCTTCCCAACCTGCTAAGGAGCAAATCGGCTGCCTTCCTTCGATATTCTGCAAATGGAAAAGCGGGCCGAACGACAGAATTGTAGGTTCCTACAAGATGCAGCCGGAAAGTTTATCCCTTTTGCCTATTGCGCTAGGGCAGACAACTGTGTATACTAAAAGTGAAAACGATTACATTGCCTGGCGGCAGAACCAGGCAATCGAAAAGGAGCGTTTGATTGTGACAGAATATGGATTGCAGCTTTACAGCCTGCGGGACGTTACCAGCAAAGACCTGGAAAAAGGCCTGCGGGCCGCCGCTGAAATCGGCTATAAAATGGTGGAATTTGCTGGATTTTTCGGCCACCCAGCAGAAGAGGTCAAGGGCTGGCTGGACAAATACAGCCTTTGCCCCATCGGCACCCACACCAATTTCCAGGAGCTTTTGGACGATTTCGACGGCACAGTCGCCTATCACAAAGCCATCGGCTGCGCAAACCTGGTTATCCCCGGCTGGGACCTTTCTACAAAGGAAAAGCTCGATATTTTTATTGACCAAGTTAACGGCCTTATCCCTCGGCTGGCGGCGGAAGGCATTGCCCTGCTCTACCACAATCACAGCCACGAGTTCTTCCCCAACAAAGACGGCCTGCTGATCCATAACGAGCTGGTCAAACGCACAGCTTTGCTTTTCGAGATCGACACCTACTGGGCTTACGCCGCTTGCCAGGATCCCATTGCGACCCTGCGCCGGCTGAAAGACCGGGTGCGGCTGATCCACCTGAAAGACGGCGCGGGCGGCCACGGCGCGCGCTGGCTGGGGAAGGGGTCCGCGCCTGTCGCGGAAGTCCGAAAGGCCGCGCTGGCAATGGGGCTGCCGATGGTTGTTGAAAGCGAAGGCCTTTGCCCTTCTGGGATTGAGGAAGCGGCCGGCTGCTTTGACTACCTGAAAACTTTGGAATAAACCTTCCCTGGCCTGCGCCAGGGAACAGGCCCGTCCAGCAGGAAACCCTGCCGGACCTATAAAAGGAGTGACTATCATGTCCAAGAAAAACGTTGCAATTATCGGTTACGGCGGCATGGGCGGCTGGCACGCCAAGCATCTGCTGGAGAGCGACTGCGCCAACTTGATCGGCATTTTCGATATTAAAGAAAGCCGCCAGGAGCTGGCGAGGGAACGCGGTATCCGCGCCTATGATTCGCTGGAGCAGCTGCTCGCCGACCCGGCTGTGGATATCGTTACCATCGCCACCCCCAACGACGTACATAAGGAGCTGGCTATCAAGGCAATGGCCGCCGGTAAAAACGTCATCAGCGAAAAGCCCGTCACCCTGTGCAGCAGCGATTTGCAGGAGATGTTTGACGCCTCCGAAAAATACAGCCGCTTGTTTGTCGTCCATCAGAACCGGCGTTGGGACGCTGATTTCCTGGCGATGAAACAGATTTTCGAAAGCGGCCTGCTGGGCGAGGTGTTCAACATCGAATCCCGCGTCCACGGCCCCCGCGGTATCCCTGGCGACTGGCGGCATTTAAAAGCGCACGGCGGCGGCATGATGCTGGACTGGGGCGTGCACCTGATTGACCAGATGCTGCAGATGGTCCCCGACCCCATCGATTCCATCTACGCCCGGATGGACCATATCACCAACGACGAAGTCGACGACGGCTTCAAAATGGACCTCTACTATAAAAACGGCCGGGTTGTCCGCATTGAAGTCGGCACCACCAACTTCATCAACCTCCCGCGCTGGTATATGCAGGGCACAAAAGGCACCGCAATCATCAACGACTGGGATTTAAGCGGCAAAGCGATCACCTGCGACGACCAGGAGGAAGGCGAGGTCACCCCGATTATCACAGCGGCAGGGCTGACTAAGACGATGGCCCCGCGCAAGGCTGAAACCCTGACCGAGCACCCGATCCCCAAGCTGTCGCCTGATGTCCACGACTTCTACCGCAATATCTGCAAGGCTGTGGACGGCGTCGAGCCGCAGCTGATTACCCATCCGCAGATGATGCGGGTGATGAAAGTGATGGAAGCCGCTTTTGAGTCCGACCGCGTCGGCGCGCCGGTCCCCTTTGAACGGTAACATCCCCAAAAGCACGGACACCGCCTGCGTATACCCAGCCGCAGGCGGTGTTTTGCGGGCGGCGTGTCGCCGCGGACTATTCGCGCCGGAAATCCAGCAAGCCGGATTTCTGCTGCGGAAAAATTTAGCCGGTTCTCCCGCGGTTACGGGCAGGTCATTCCAGCTATCCCTACCGACGCAGTAGGCGTGTAAAGCTGTGCCGGCGGGTACCCGGGCGATTAAAAGTCTTTGCCAAGCTTTCTTCAGAAAGCGTCGTACTCCCCGTACCCCTCGTATCCCCGTACCCTTGCTGCCGCCTGTACAAGCAATTTGGATTCATGGAGGATCACATATGGAAAAGCAAACAGTAGCTTACAAGGACGAAATCATCGCGCTGCCAAAAGAAAAATGGCAGGGCACAACGATACCGATGGCGACAAGAAGCGACAGCTACTATGACTTGGAAATACAGCCGCTGGACAGCCGCGGATGCACCATTTCCTTAACCAAAAAACAAGCGGAAGAGGAAATCGTCCACACGCCTGAAGAATATGATTTCCCCGATTCGCTATATCAGGAACATTGGGAAAAGGCAGAAGCCTTCGGCATTGTCGGCGAGGGCGGGGAGCTGCTGGCCTGCATTGAGGTATGCCCGGAGGAATGGTCCAATAGGCTGATGGTGACAGAACTATGGGTATCCGACGGGCTTCGCCATCGAGGGGTCGGGAAAAGGCTGATGGATAAGGCAAAAGAAATTGCCGCAGACCAAAACCGGCGCGCTATCATCCTAGAAACACAGTCCTGCAATACGAACGCCATCGGCTTCTACCTTCACCAAGGGTTTGAGCTGATCGGTTTTGACACCTGTTGCTACACAAACAACGATATTGGCAGGCGGGAGGTGAGGGTCAACCTGGGGTACTTCCTCCATAGGGACGCCCGGCGGCGTTAAGCTGCCTGCTTACCCTAACAGAGGGGCCAGCACGGCAAAACAGAGCGCAATCTGCATAATCACAAAACGGAACACCACCTGAGTATCCGACCAACCTTTATTTTTCCGCACATGGTCGTGAAGCGGCGTGCGGATGTTTTTAAGAATGGAAATCTTCAAAAAACGCTTGAGCGAAATTTTGGCCATCCCCAAGCCGCCGTCCAGAATCAGCACCAGCGCCAGCGGGATGTAAAGCAGCGGGCTGCCGCTCTTCAGGGCGGCAAAAGCGATAAAAAGCCCCAGCGCGCGGGAACCGGCGTCCCCCATCATCAGGCTGCTCGGCGAGGCGTTGAACCAATGGTAGGCCAAAATCACCGCAACCAGCATCCCCACCAGCAGCGAGAAGGACCGGTCGGTGCGCAGGCAGAGGAACAAAAACGACGACAGCGTCACAACGCTGAGGCTGCCGCTTAGCCCGTCCACCCCGTCGCTGCAGTTGGTGACGTTGATAGAAGCCCAAATCAGCACCACCGCCAGCAGGATAAACAGCCAGCGCGGCAGGGCCAGCACAATGTCCGTAAAGGGTATCTGCAAAGCTGAGCCGTTAAAATTGACATAAGTAAAGGCCCCCGCCAGCGCCAGCGCCAGGTCGATAAGCCCCTTTTTATACTCCCCCCACGGCGTCTCGGAGGCGTCGTCCAGATAGCCGCTGAGCATAGCCCCTACTGTCAGCAGCAGGTAAATCAGGTTCTCTGCCGAAAAGGGCGCGAACAGGATCCCGCAGGCCGTGAACACCAGCACCATCAGAAGGCCCGCGCCCCGGGGCTTGCCGCGGGAAAGGGCGCCGTTGACGGCGTATTTGCGGCCGCCGTCCCGCGGCAGGCGGCCTTGGCAGAGCTGGATAACCGGGAAAGCGGCCGCAAAGGCGGCAAGGATGCCGGTAAGCGCCAGCAGGCGCGTGTTTTCAATCGGGAGCAGATACAGCATAGACAGTTGTCTCCTTTATTTTTCATCATCCATGTGGGGCCTAAATCTATCTGGAAAATATTATACCACACTTTTTAGGTTTCGCCCACAGAAAAATGACGAAAACCTGACCAAGAAAATCCGTTGGAAAGACGGCGATTTTATAACCCGTGCCGGGATACGCGCCCCGCGGGCTGCGGGCCGTTAGCAGAATCTTTTTCAAAGTTAGCACGATATTGACTTTTGCTGGATTCTAGGGCGGGATTGTGCTATACTGGTTGATGAAATAACGATTTGGTAGGTGACATCATGGTCAAAGACAAGAGCTTTTACAAATCCCTGCTGATTGTGGCCATCCCGGCCGCATTCCAGTCGCTGATCTCGCTGAGCGTCAATATGCTGGACAACATTATGGTGGGGTCGCTGGGGGACGTGTCGCTGGCGGCGGTCTCGCTGGCCAACCAGGCCACCTCGCTGCTAACCTTCCTCATTAACGGCATTGCCGGCGGGTCAGCGGTTCTGGTGTCCCAGTATTGGGGCAAGAAGGATATGCCCCATATCCGCGAGATTTTCGCGGTCATCCTGCGTTTCGCTTTTGCAGCCATCAGCCTGGTATCGCTGTTGATGTTCCTGTTCCCGCAGGCAGTAATGCGCATTTTCACCAATGACGCCGAGATGATCCGGACAGGGATGCCTTACGTGCGGATCGTCTGTTTCTCGTACATTTTCTTCGCGCTGGCCAACAGCATTGTGACGATGCTGCGTTGGATCGAGATTATCAAGGTGGGGCTTATCATCTCCACCGTCTCGCTGTTCACCAACCTGATTTTCAACTATGTGCTGATTTTCGGCAAGCTGGGGCTGCCGGCGATGGGCATTGAAGGCGCGGCGCTGGCGACGGTGCTGGCGAGGATTGTCGAGTTCGGCATTGCGGCCTACTACCTGTTCCACAAGGAACAGCGGCTGAAAATGCGGCCCCGCGACCTGCTGGTTCATAACCGAGAGATGTTCAAGGACTTTGTAGCCAATTCCATCCCGATTGTGATCGGCGACCTGCAGTGGGGGCTTGTCGGGACGGTCAAGGCAATGATGATCGGCCGGCTGGGGATTATGATGACCTCGGCCAATGCGATTGCCGATGTGGTGCTGTCGCTGGCGATGGTGTTCACCAACGGCCTTTCCAACGGCGCCTGCGTCGTCATCGGCAAGTCGGTGGGCGCTAAGCAGTACGACAAAACCCGCGAATATTCGAATACGATCCAGATTATGTTCGCGATTATCGGCGTCTGCGTAGCGGCGTTGGTCTTCTCGATCCGCAGCCTGCCGCCGATGCTCTATAACGTTTCGGCTGAAACCAAGGCGCTGGCGTCGACGTTCCTAATGATTGGGGCGTTTACCCACATCGGCACTTGTTACCATGCGGCCTGCTTTGTGGGCATCAACCGCGGGGCCGGCGACGGCAAGTTCGTGATGAAGGTCGATATGATCTGCGGCTGGCTGGTGGTGCTGCCGCTGACCTTCCTATCGGGGTTTGTGCTGAAGCTGCCGCTGCCGGTGGTCTACCTCTGCACCCGCATCGACCAGTGCTATAAATGGCTGATTGCCTTTATCCGGCTGCGGGGGAATAAGTGGATTAAGAACGTCACCCGCGACTAGCATAAATTTATAATTTGTCCACTAATATTTTATGGCTTGTTCATCCGCAAAATCTGCATCTGTGACAAAATGGGTATATACTAAATAAAACCGGATGGACTGGGGGAGGAAGCGTTTTGCCAAGGTTTTTTATCGAACCTTTTGACGGGGAGACAGCCTGCCTGGCCGGCGAGGACGCTGCCCATATCTCCCGTTCTCTCCGGCTGCGCCCCGGCGAAGCGGTGACCCTCTGCGACGGGGCCGGCACCGACTATGACGGCGAGCTGCTGGCTGTCGGCGAGACGGTGACGGTGAAAATACTCGCCCGCCGCCCCAACGAAAGCGAGCCGCGGCTGCGGGTGACGCTTTACCAGGCTGTCCCCAAAGGCGACAAGCTGGAAACGATTATCCAAAAGGCCGTCGAGCTGGGGGCCGCGGCCATTGTGCCGATGCTTACCGAGCGCTGCGTCGCCCGCCCAGACGGGAAGGCTATGGCCAAAAAGCTCCCGCGCTATCAGAAAATCGCTTTAGAGGCCGCCAAGCAGTGCGGGCGGGGTATCGTCCCCAAGGTGCTGCCGATGGTAACGCTAAAGGAAGCGGCGGCCTCGCTGGCGGGCAAAAGCCTGCTGCTCTATGAGGGCGGCGGGCAGCGGCTCTGCGAGCTGGTCAATGGGGAGGAAGAGGCCCTGAACTTGTTTGTGGGCAGCGAAGGCGGCTTTTCGCCGGAAGAGGTCGGTATCCTCCGACAGGCAGGGGCGCGCCCAGCAACGCTGGGGAAGCGAATCCTGCGCTGCGAGACAGCGCCGCTTTGCGGGCTGTCGGTGATCTTTGCGCTAGCTGGGGACATTTGAAGGGCAAAATCTGGACAACTGGCAGAAAGGAATGATCTTATGAAAAAGAAAAATGTTTGGGTATCGATTATTGCAGGCGCGGCAGCTATCGCAGCGGCAGCTGTGGCTATCGCCGCCTTTATCAAACGCAAGAGTGAAGCGCTTTCCGACCACCTGGACTACGACCCTGAAGAGTATTTCGAAGCGGACGAGGAAAACCTCACCGACGAAGAGGAAGAGCCTATCCAGTGCGGCTTTGAGTGTGAGAACGAGCCGGACGAAGAGGACTGCGAAAACTGCCCCTTTGCCGAAAACGAAGCTGAAAAGGAAAAAGACGAAGACGCACAGTAAAAGCGCTTCTTTCAGGCGGCAGGCTTCCTTTTAAGGACGCTTGCCGCTTTTTTCCGCTTTCTGAAGAAAGCTTGGCAAAGACTTTTCATCGCTAGGGTACCTTTGTGCGCAGCCATAGCCGCCTACTGCGTCGGTAGTTACTGCCGATAGGAGCAGCTGGAATCACCTGCCCGTAACCGCGGGAGAACCGGCTATGCCTTTCCGCAGCAGAAATCCGGCTTGCTGGATTTCCGGCGCGAATTGTCTGCCGGCACAGCCGGCTGCCCGTAACCGCGGGAGAACCGGCTATGTCTTTCCGCAGCAGAAATCCGGCTTGCTGGATTTCCGGCGCGAATTGTCTGCCGGCACAGCCGGCTGCCCGTAACCGCGAGAGAACCGGCTATGCCTTTCCGCAGCAGAAATCCGGCTTGCTGGATTTCCGGCGCGAATTGTCTGCCGGCACAGCCGGCTGCCCGTAACCGCGGGAGAACCGGCTATGCCTTTCCGCAGCAGAAATCCGGCTTGCTGGATTTCCGGCGCGAATTGTCTGCCGGCACAGCCGGCCGCGAATTGTCTGCCGGCACAGCCGGCCGCGAATTGTCTGCGGCGACACGCCGGCCGACGCCTACTGTCGGCAACCACTGCTTGGCAGCGGATTCCTTTTACGGGGAATCCGCTTTTTACTTGCAAAAAAGTTTTTAAACCCCTTGACAAATAGGTCTATTCATGATAGACTATAGCCATAAGGACGGTCTATTGTAAATAGACCAAGCGGAAAGGAGCAGGTACCATGGTCCGTTATCAGCTGGCAGAGGGCGAACTGCGGTTCGCCGAGCTAATCTGGGAGAGGGAACCGCTGCCATCAGGGGAGCTTTGCCGCCTTTGCGAGGAGGCTTTCCAGTGGAAAAAATCTACCACCTATACGGTGCTGAAAAAGCTTTGCAGCCGCGGTTTTTTCAAGAACGAGCAGGCAGTGGTGACTTCGCTGATCTCTAGGAAGGAGTATCAAAGCATCCAAAGCGAGCAGTTCGTCGAAGAGGCTTTTAACGGTTCGCTGCCGCGGTTTGTGACGGCGTTTATGGAACGGCGCAAGCTGTCGGATAAGCAGATCGAGGAGCTGAAGGCGCTGATTGACGGCTATAAGGAGGGATCGTAATGCTGCGGGAGGTTTTCGCCGCCGTTTTACGGATGAGTCTGACAGGATCGTTTGTCATCGCAGCGGTAACTTTAGCGAGGTTTTGCTTGAAAAAGGCGCCCCGGACGGCTTCCTACTGCCTTTGGATAGTCGTGCTTTTCAGGCTTTGCTGCCCAGTCTCTTTTGAAAGCGGCTTCAGCCTGCTGCCGAGGATACCCGCCGCGCAGTCCCCCGCCGCAGGCCCTGTCTGGACGCCGCCGGCAGCGGCGCAGCCTTTGCCGCCCGCTCAAATCCTGCCGGGGCCGACGTCTCCCGCCGATGTCTCGCCGGTTCCGACGCCGGCAAAGCGGCCCGACGCAATGACGGCGCTGGCTATGGTTTGGCTGGGCGTAGGGGCGGCGATGCTGGGCGGAAGCGCCGCCCTTTCAATCCGGCTGCACGGGAAGCTGAAAAACGCCCGCTGGCAGCAGGGGAATATCTACGAGCAGTCCGGGCTGAAGACCCCGTTTGTGCTGGGGCTGATAAAACCCCGCGTTTACCTGCCAGCCGGACTTCCGGAGCGTGAAAAGGAATATGTGCTGCTGCATGAGCTGACCCACATCCGCCGGCGGGATTATCTGATAAAGGCGCTGGCGAACCTTACACTCTGCATCCACTGGTTCAACCCGCTGGCCTGGCTGGCCTTCCGGCTGATGGCGGCGGATATGGAAATGTCCTGCGATGAACAAGTGCTTAAAAAACTGGGGCCGGAGATCAAAAAGGAATATTCGGCTTCGCTTTTGTCAATGGCGGCAGGGCGGCAGGTTTGGTACGCCGGCCCGCTGGCCTTTGGAGAGGAGAATATCAAGATGAGAATCAAAAATGTGCTGAATTATAAGAAACCAGCCTTCTGGTTGACGGCGGCGGCTATGGCGGCGGCAGCAGCGCTGGCGCTGGGTTTGGCCGCCAACCCCAGGACCGCGGCAGGCAGCGCTCCCCCCAGCGGCAGCCTCCAGGCAATGGGTATCGATGACGTCCGCGCGCTTGCCCAAAAAGGGGAAGGGCTTTCCTGGGACGACCTTGCAGGCTTTGAAGGGGAAGACATCGGCAGCGGCCTTTATGTGATGCGTTACCCTTTAAAGGAAAACGGCTGGACGCTGACGGCCGGCAGCGGAGAAATGGAAGGCCCGCCGGACTATGTCCTGTTGTCGTCCCCATTCGGCGGGGAAATGGATATCCGCGAAGGCGGCTTTGAAACCTTCCTAAAAGAGCAGAATGACGCCTATTACCCAGATACGACCACCTTCACCGCTGACCTGACCCATGATGGGACGGCAGAAACGATAACCTGCGACTTGACCGGGCTGGAAAACGGCAACGGCAACGTTACCCTCACCGTAACCAATGCCGCTGGGGAAACCCTTTGGAGCGATATAGCCTCCACCTCCCATGTGGGCTGGCGCGCCTACAGCCTCTGCGCCATAGACGGCAAAGACTACCTCCTCTGTTATAGCCCCGCCGTCTACCAAGGCGCGGCAGAATACAGCTACCAGCTGTTCTGGCTGAACGAGAAGGGCGAAACGCAGATCGCCGATGAAGCCTCGGTATCCTTTGCAATGACGACTGGGCCGCATGGGATGGAGTTTGAGCCAGAGGAAATCGCCGGCTTCACGGCCAAACTGAATAACCACCTCCTTGACAGCTTCTTACTCTGCAGCAGCTTAGACGGCCATATCACCTTCAGCAGGGAAGACCAAAAAGCAGCTATGTTCGAGTATATGGACTGGCTGAAAGGGAAGACTTCCCTAAGCGAAGACGCGCCCCTTCTCGACCAGCTGAAAGCTTACAAAACCGAGGTACTGGAACCGGAATTTGCAAGCTACGAACGCCAGATTATGGTCGATAAGATCCAAAGCGGTATCCGTTACGAAAACGGCAGCTTCACCATTACGATCCCGGAAGACGCGATCCCTGGCACCTTCAATGTCACGGTCAGCGGTATGTTCCAAGACATCAGCGACGGGGCAAACTGGGTCCCCGGCGAAACCTACGCTGCGCCGCTGGATCCGGCGGCAGACAGCATAGAAGCCGCCATCCACGTCCTGCAAACCGACGGCAGCACCCTGACCCGCATCCTGTCCTTTGCCCCCGACGGCGCAGGCGGCCTACAACTGGAAAGCTGGGAAGACGGAAACGCCCCGGCCAACACCGCCTATATTGCCAGCAAGGACCTACCCATTTCCGTCAAGGTGCTCACCGCCCACCTAAGCCGTATGCTGCCGCAAGGGATGGCGTTGGAAATCATCCCAGAGACAGCCGTCTTGTTCAAACGCTGGAACAGCGAAGACAATGAGGAACAGAACGCCCGCCAGCTGCAGATGCTTGCAGCGGAAGAAATCGGCTATAACACCATCCCCAGCGGCGCGCTGCTGGAAATAGGATTTGGAAACTTCTCCTCATCAGAAATTACCGTCCGCTGGGAAGCGGAAGACGGCAGCGAGACCGCCAAAGACAACTATTTCACCATCCTGGAGGGGAAAGAAGGCGAACGCGGCCTCTGCCGGATCAACGTCCGCTGGGACAACGGCAATGAAATCGAAATCCTGCTGCCCGTCGTCTATATCTAAGGATACGGGGGAATACGGGAGTACGACGGCTTTTGAAAAAGCCTTGCAAAACTTTTTAATCGCTAAGACATCTGAGTGCCTCTTAAAAATATCCTACTGCGTCGGTAAGCGGAACCACCTGTTACCGACGCAGTAGGATTTTATGTTAGGGCATTTAGGTACCCTGGCGATGAAAAGTCTTTGCAGTTTAGCTCTGCTAAGCTAGGCTTTCCTTCAGAAAGCGTCGTACTCCCGTATTCCCCCAATTAAAGCTTTCTCTCAAAGATAAAGTCGAGGTCGCCGCATAGCGGATAAGCTCCGCCCACAGCGGCGTACCTGGCAGGACGCGCTGTATTTTTATTGTCTTATCGGTTTGCTTCGACATAAAATTCCTCCATGGTGTCTAAGCAAAGGCAGCCCAATGGGCCGCCGAAATTACAGCCGCAGTCAATGCGGATCATGGTTCCCTTTGACAGGATTTTATCCTGCCCGCTCAAAAGCCTCGTGGGGGTGTGGCCCAAAACTACCGTTTTTTCCGGCCAATAGGCGCTGTCGGCGTCTGGCCTGGCGTAAAGGAAATCTTCCAGGTCATACTCGTCTAGCGGCTTGTCCGGCTCAAAATGGTCAAGCCCGGCATGGACAAGGACAAAACTGCGGCCCTGTACTTCCACTTCCGCGTAAAGCTCCATATCCCGGATATAGGACAACAGCTCCGCCTGCTCTTCGCGGCTAAGCTGCCGGATGGCCTTGAGGGTCGGCTCGCCGCCGTTTTCCAGCCAGTCGCCAAGGGCGGCAAGCGTTATCCCGTCCAACTCGGCAAGGCTTTCGTGGGTAATCTCCTTCAAAAGCCAGGGCAGACAGAGGGCAGCGGTCAGCTCGTGGTTGCCCAAGATGGGGAAGACATTGGGCCGCCCCATCATATCTTGCAGGATTTTGACGCCGTCCGGGCCGCGGTCGATTACGTCGCCGAGGATATAAAGGCTATCCGACGGCCCAAAACGGATCTTTTCCAGCATCGTTTTGTACTGGCCATAGCAGCCGTGGATGTCAGAAAAGACGTAGGTCAAGAAAATCACCCCTGTTCCATTCTGGCGCTGAAAATTCGCAGTTCCTGCCGCCTCAAGCCAGAGGGGGCCGCACTTGATATTTCTCAGGCGGGAAAATACAACTACCTTTCACACTGTTTCCCAGGGTATTCAGCACCTGTATTCATGCGGGATTTGCGCCGTTTTGACGGTCATTCCCACTCAATGGTGGCTGGCGGCTTCGAGGTAATATCGTAAACCACCCGGCTGCAGCCCTGTACTTCGTTGACCATCCGGCTGGATATCTTCGCCAGGATGGGATAGGGGATTTCGGCGAAGGAAGAGGTCATCGCATCGTCGCTGGTCACGGCCCGGACGGCAACTACATATTCGTAGGTTCGGCCGTCCCCCATAACGCCGACCGTCTGTACGCCGGTCATTACGGTGAAATACTGCCAGATTTTTTCATCCAGATGGGCGGCGGCAATCTCATCGCGGAGAATCTGGTCAGTCTCCCGGACAATCCGCAGCTTTTCCTCGGTGATCTCACCGATAACCCGGATAGCCAACCCAGGGCCGGGGAAAGGCTGCCGCCAGACAAGCTGATGGGGAATGCCAAGGCTTTCACCCAGCCGCCGAACCTCATCCTTGAAAAAGAGGCGCAGCGGCTCGATAAGCCCCCGAAAAGAAATATCCTCCGGCAGCCCGCCGACGTTATGGTGGCTTTTGATGACGGCGCTTTCCCCAGCGCCGGACTCGACCACGTCAGGATAGATGGTTCCCTGGACAAGATAGTCTGCGCCGCCGAGTTCCGCCGCCTTCTGCTCAAACACGCGGATAAACTCCTCGCCAATAATTTTACGCTTCTGCTCCGGGTCGGTCACGCCCTGAAGCCTGCCCAGGAACAGCGCGGCGGCGTCCACCTTAACAATCTTCATGCCCAGGCTGCCGCCGTAAAAGCCCATGACCTCCTCGGCTTCATTTTTCCGCAGCAGGCCGTGGTCGACAAAAATACAGGTCAGGTCGTCGCCGACAGCCCTATGGGCCAGCACCGCCGCAACCGACGAATCTACGCCGCCGGAAAGCCCGCAGATAATCTTTTTGCCGCCAGCCTTCTCTTTAATTTCAGCAACCAGCTGCCCGGCCAAGTCCTCAACCCGCCAGCTGCCTTCGCAGCCGCAGAGTTCCCGGCAGAAGTTGTAAAAGAGCTTTGCGCCCATCTGCCCATGGGTAACCTCCGGATGAAACTGGACGCCGTAGATTTTCCGCCCGTTATCGGCAAAAGCGGCTGCCGGGCAGTTTGCCGTGCGGGCAATCGAAACAAAGCCGTCGGGCAGCGCCATCACCTGGTCGTTGTGGTTCATCCAAACCGTCTGGGCGTCAATGCCTCTAAAAAGCGGATGGGCACCAAATGTAATAGGGGTAGGCCCGTATTCCCGGCTTTCCGGCGCGGCGACCTGCCCGCCCAGCTGGCAGCAAAGCTCCTGCATCCCATAGCAGATGCCAAGGACCGGCAGCCCCAGCGCCAGCACATCTGGGCGCAGGCGCTTAGCCCCAGGGGCGTAAACGCTGTCCGGGCCGCCGCTAAGGACAACGCCTTTCAGGCTCCCGTCGGCGAACTTTTCCGCAGGGGTATGGGCGGGGTAAATCTCGCTATAAACGCCAGCTTCGCGGATACAGCGGGCAATCAGCTGGGTATACTGACCCCCGAAATCCAATACGACAATTTTTTCCTTTTCCATTAGCATTCTCCCTTCTTATGCCTAGAGTACGGTCGCTTTTAAAGAAAGCCAAGCTTAGCAGAGCTAAGTTCGCAAAACTTTTACTTCGCGTCGGAAATCCAGCAAGCCGGATTTCTGCTGCGGAAAGGCATAGCCGGTTCTCCCGCGGTTACAGGCAGGCTGTTCCATCTGCTTATCGACGCAGTAGGCGGCCGGCTGTGCCGGCAGACTGTTCACGTTTGCCGCCTGGCTCTGCTCGGCGGCTTGTAAGCGAAAAACATGGCGTGAGATGTCGCGGTTGGTCAGCGGTACCGACGCAGTAGGTGGATTAAGCTGTGCTGATGCGTACCCGGGCGATTAAAAGTTTTGCGGAGCTTTTTCAAAAGCGACCCGTACCCCCGTACTCTCCGTACCTCTCGTATCCTCCTAATCCATGATGACGATCTGCTCCCGGCCAGGGCCAACTGAAACATAGCGGATTTGGCAGCCCACGCCTGCTTCAATATAACGGATATAGGCAAGGGCGTTTTCCGGCAGGTCGGCAGGCTTACGACAGCCCGTGATGTCGCACCGCCAGCCGGGCAGGGTTTCGACTACCGGTTCAGCCCGGTTCAGCGCTTCGCCCATCGGGAAACGGCTCGTTTCCTCGCCGTCAAGGCGGTATCTTGCTACGACAGGGATTTCCTCCATATAGTCCAGCACGTCCAAAAGCGTCAGCGCCAACTCGTCCGCCCCCTGGCAGCGCACCCCGTAACGGCTGGCGACCAGATCAAACGGCCCCACCCGGCGGGGACGGCCGGTAGCCGCACCGTATTCGTGGCCGGCCTCCCGCAGCAAATGCTTCTCCGCTTCCGTCATCGCTTTTTCAGCCGTAAAGGGGCCTTCCCCGACGCAGGAGGAGTAAGCTTTCATCGCCCCGACTGAGCGCCCGATTTTCCGCCCAGGGATGCCCGCCCCAATGGGGGCGTAAGCGCTGATAACGTTAGAGGAAGAGGTAAAGGGATAGATACCGAAATCTACGTCCCGTAAAGCCCCCAGCTGCGCCTCGAAAAGGATCCGCTTGCCTGCGCGGTCGGCTTCGTCCAAAAACTCGCCGGTATCGCAGATATAGGGGGCAAAAACCGCCGCGTACTTTTCTACCCAACACCAAAGCTCGTCAAAATCAATTGGCGGCGCGCCATACACCTTTGTAAGCGTCAGATTTTTCCACTGGGCAATCGCCGAAAGCCGGGGCTTTAAGCTGTCCAGATGGAGCAGGTCGCCCATACGGACAGCCTTCTTCATATACTTATCGCCGTAGACATAGGCGATGCCGCGGCGGGTCGACCCGAACTTCGCATCCCCGAGCCGGTCTTCCTCCAGCCCGTCCTGCTGGACATGGTAGGGCATACAGATCGTCGCGCGGTCGCTGATTTTCAGCCGCGCCGGAGAGACTTCCACCCCCTTTTCCCGCAGCTTTGCAATCTCGCCGTCCAAATGCTGCAGGTCGACGACCATGCCGCCGCCCATGACATTGACCACGCCTTCGTGGAAAATGCCGCTGGGCAGGAGGTTCAGGACAAATTTCCCCTGGGGGTTGACGATGGTGTGGCCGGCGTTGTTGCCGCCCTGGTAACGCACGACGATATCGTTCTGCCCTGCAAGCAGGTCGACCATCCGCCCCTTGCCCTCGTCGCCCCAGTTGATGCCGGTGATTGCCGTTAACATAAACCCGTTCCCTTTCTCTTTCCAGGCTTAGCGGCAGGGTGCTTCCCCCGCCGCCGGAAGTAAGTAAAAAACGCCCATCAGAGGGCTGGTTTCCATCCTTGCTGTCCAGGCGGGCCCTCTGATGAACGCCTTTGTCCATCGCTTAGATTATTATACGTCATTTTCAAAGCGCTGTCAATTATTTGGCTGGCAAAAAATATCTTCCTGGACAATTTCAGCGATTATTCTAAAAATGGGAACAAGGGGCGCCATAGAATGCAGTTTAAATAAACAAATCCTGCAAAACTGCAGATTTCCCCTTGACATTTGCCCCAGCAGGGCATATAATGGGAGCGGTAACAATAACGGCGCTGCGGGGCCTTTTCCCGCCAGCGCCTTCTTCATTTTCCAGCCTGCCAGAGCATAAGCACGGCCTTTTCTGGACATCAAAGGAGGAAAACCCCAATGAGTACGATCCCCGAACTTTTCGGCAGTATGGTTTTCGGCGACGCCGTGATGCGCCAGCGCCTGCCCCACGATACCTATAAAGCGCTGCGCAAGACCATCGACGAAGGCAAGCCGCTCGATCTGGGGGTGGCCAATGTCGTAGCCAACGCCATGAAGGACTGGGCCTGCGAAAAGGGCGCGACCCATTTTACGCACTGGTTCCAATCTTTAAACGGCATCACCAGCGAAAAGCATGACAGCTTCATCAACCCCAGCCAGAACGGCGGCGTAATCATGGAATTTTCCGGCAAGGAGCTGATTAAGGGCGAGCCGGACGCCTCCTCTTTCCCGTCGGGGGGGCTGCGGGCTACCTGCGAAGCCAGGGGCTACACCGCCTGGGACCCCACCAGCTACGCCTTTATCAAAGACGGGGTGCTGTGCATCCCCACCGCCTTTTGCAGCTACACTGGCGAAGCGCTGGATAAAAAGACGCCGCTGCTGCGCTCGATGAGCGCCATCAGCAATGAGGCCCGGCGGATTTTGAAGCTTTTTGGCAAGGAAGTCCCCCAGGTGATGACCACGGTCGGGGCGGAACAGGAATACTTTTTGATTGACAAGGAGGATTACGCCAAACGGCTGGACTTGATCCTCACTGGGCGCACCCTGTTCGGCTGCCCGCCCGCCAAAGGGCAGGAGCTGGACGAACACTACTTCGGCACGCTGCGCACCCGGGTATCGGCTTATATGAAGGAGCTGGACGGCCAGCTTTGGAAGCTGGGGATCCCAGCTAAGACGGAGCATAACGAGGTCGCCCCCGCCCAGCACGAGCTAGCGCCGGTTTTTACGACCACCAACGCCGCGGTAGACGCAAACCTGCTGACGATGGAAATGATGAAAAAGGTGGCCGAACGCCACGGCCTGGTCTGCCTGCTGCACGAAAAGCCGTTTGCCGGCGTCAACGGTTCCGGCAAACACAACAACTGGTCAATCTCCACGCCGGACGCCAATCTGCTCGACCCAGGCAAGACCCCGATGGAAAACCTGCAATTCTTGCTGTTTTTTGCGGCTGTTATCAAGGCTGTGGACGATTACCAGGATCTGCTGCGGGCGGCAGTAGCCAGCGCCGGCAACGATCGGCGCCTAGGAGCCAACGAAGCCCCGCCCAGCATTATTTCGATTTTTGTCGGCGACGAGCTGGGGGCGATTATCGATTCGCTGGCGGACGATGTGGCTTACACCTGCCCCGAACGGGTGGCGATGGACCTGGGGGTCGCGGTGCTGCCGAAGTTTACGAAAGACAACACCGATCGCAACCGCACCTCGCCGTTTGCCTTCACTGGCAATAAGTTTGAGTTTAGGATGCCTGGCTCGAATATGAACATTGCCGACGCCAATACGGTCATCAACACGGCAACGGCCAAAGTGCTGCGGGAATTTGCCGACGCGCTGGAAAAGGCGGAGGATTTCAGCGCTGCTGCAATGGGGCTGATCAAGGCGACACTGAAGGCGCATAAGAACATTATTTTTAACGGCAACGGCTACGCCGACGAATGGGTGGAGGAAGCCGGCCGCCGCGGGCTTCAGAACCTGCCTTCTACGATAGACGCCCTGCCGGCGCTGCTCCGGGAAAAGAACATTGCGCTTTTTGAAGAGTTTGGGGTGCTAAGCCCGGTGGAGATGCACGCCCGCTACGAGGTATCGCTGGAAGGGTATGCCAAGGTGCTGAATATTGAGGCGCTGACGATGCTGCAAATGGCCAACCAAGAGCTGATGCCGGCGATTGCCGCCTATATGGAGAAAATCGCCGCTGCCGCCGCCGCTAAGAAGGCGGTTTCCCAGGCCATCTCCGTCCGGGCAGAAACTACGCTGCTGCAAAAGCTTTCCGCCAGCGCCGACGCCATGAGCGACGCCATTGAAGTACTGGACAAAGCCCGCGGAGCGGCGGCTGCGGAAAAGGACGCCCTCGCTTCGGCTAGGGCGTACCATGACCAGGTCATCCCCGCCATGAACGTGCTCCGCGCAGCGGCAGATTCTGCGGAAGCCGTCTGCGGTGAAAAATACTGGCCGCTGCCTAACTACAGCCGGATGTTGTGGTATATGGACTAACGGGGGGTACGGGAGTACGGTCGCTTTTGAAAAAGCTCCGCAAAACTTTTAATCGCCCGGATACACGTCAGCACAGACCCGCACGCCTACTGCGTCGAAAACAAGTTCCTAATGTTGCCAAGGATTGGGATTCTCAAGGGGCGCGCCCCTTGAGCGGGTCCAGGGCAGAGCCCTTGGTCGCTCGCCGCAGCGAGCGAAATCCCCTTCCAAAAAACAGACCAAAAGGGAAGCCCTGCGAAGGCCTCCCTTTTTAGATTTGAGTATGCTTTTAGAAAAAGTCTTCGATAGCCTGGCGCAGCGCTTCCTCGCTGTCCAGGTCGATGCCCTGCTGCAACAGGCGCTGGTCGCCTTCCGGCAGCGACGAAAGCGGGATGTCTAGGATGCGGTCGGGGCGGGTGCTGCTGCCAGTGTAGACAGCCAGCCTGTCTTCATATACGCCAAGCCTGTAACAAAAAGAGGCCGGCTGTTCGGGCGGTTCCCCCAGCAGCTGCCCGCCCCAGAAAAGGAAGCAGACGGCGGCTGCAAAGAGCAGAACTGCCGCGGCCAGTAGAACGGATGCGGCGATCAGGTGCTTTCTGTAAGGGTCCTGCTTGCGGGCAGGCGGCGGACGGAGCTGTTTCATGGCGATCCTTCCTTTCTTGATTAAGGAGTTTTTTCGATCAAAAGTCTGGGCAAAAAAAGGCGGTTTATGCAAAGAGGCTGGAACAAAATTTCCAGCTTTTTTATAGGGGATTCATTCCTTTGAAATATTTAGGGGTTAACATTCAGCAGAAAATGTGGTATACTATAAAAGAGTATCCTGACTGCCCTGCGGCGGGCCTCAGCGCAAACCAACCTAAAACGCTGATAAGGCGAACCGGAACAATCCGGCCGCAGAAAAAAACCAAAAGGCGGCTTACGGCCGCAAGGGAGGGAAAATTTTGAGCACAGTCAAAAACCGCAGCACCAAAAAAGTGCTGCGATTCCTGAAATTCGGCGTCAGCCAAGTGGGAAGGCTGCTGGCGACGGTTTTCTTGATCTGCGTCATCACCGGATGTATCGTGGCAGCGGCCATGACCATCTATGTGATGAACTTTATGGAGACCGACACCAACGTCAACCTGGACAACGTCAACCTCAGCTTCACAACGATGTTCTACGCCAACGACCAGAACGGGCAGCCTGAAGAGCTGTTCCGGATGTCCGGCGACCAAAACCGCATCGAGGTCAGCAGCAGCGAAATCCCCCAGCTTCTTAAAGATGCCTATGTGGCCATCGAGGACAAGCGTTTCTATAACCACGAAGGGGTGGACTGGTACCGCACGATCGGCGTATCCCTTAAGATGATTTTTAAAGGGGAGAACCAGGGCGGCTCCACCATCACCCAGCAGGTGATCAAGAATGTCACGAAGGACGACGAGGTGACACCGGTGCGCAAGCTGCGGGAGATTTTCCGCGCGCTGGAGCTGGAACGCAATTACACAAAAGATGAGATTTTAACCTGTTACTTAAATATCCTCTTCCTAGGCGGCAACGTCTACGGCGTAGAGGCGGCAAGCCAGTATTATTTCGGCTGCAGCGCCATGGACCTGACCGTCCCCCAGGCGGCGACACTGGCGGGGATGACCCGTTCGCCCAACAAGCGCCGGCCCGACCTGCACCCGGAGAATGCCAAAATTTATCGGAATTATGCGCTGGAATGTATGCTGAACAGCGGCTATATCACCGAAGCGGAATATGAAAAGTATTGCGCCGAGCCGGTTGTCGCGGTAAAGCGAACCAACAATAGCGGCGCTTCTTCCGGCGGCGCAACCCAACAGGGGGTTACTTCCTACTTCACCGATATGGTCATTGAGGACGTGATTGCCGACCTGAGCGAGCATAACGACTGGTCGCGCAATTATGCCAATTATATGCTGCGCAACGGCGGCTACCGGATTTATATGACCGAAAACCAGCAGATGCAGCATTATTTGGAGGAGAAATACAACGACCCGGCGACCTTCTCGGCGGCGGAGCTGACGCCCAATGAAAATGGGGAGATCCCGGAGTCCGCCTTTGTGATTATGGATTATAACGGCCATGTGCTGGCAGTTGTCGGCGGCAAGGGGGAGAAAACCCAGACCTTAAGCTTTAACCGCGCGACGATGGCCAAACGGCCTTCCGGCTCTTCTATCAAGCCGCTGGCTGTCTACGGCCCAGCGCTGGAGTACGATATTATCAACTGGTCGACGGTGCTCAACGACGGCCCGGTGATGAAAATTAACGGCCGGGATTGGCCTAAAAACTATGAGATGGATTACCGCGGCGATATGACGGTAGTGGAAGCGCTGCGGATTTCCCGCAATACCATCCCTGTTAAGATCTTGCAGCAGCTGACGACGGAAAAGAGCATCAGCTTCATGCAGAAAAAGCTGGGCATTTCCACGCTGGTCACCAGCGGCGATCACAATGACTTCGGCCCTTCGCTGGCGCTGGGGTCGCTGACCGACGGCATTTACCTGCGGGAGCTGACAGCGGCGTACCTGCCCTTCGGCAACGGCGGCGTCTATTACAGCCCGGTCAGCTATACCCGCATTGAGGACGCCAGCGGCAATGTTATCCTTGATAATACGCCCAAAAAGACCCGCGCCTTCAGCGAGGACACGGCGTCGGTGATGAACCGGCTGCTGCAGGTGGTCACCCAAAGCGGTACCGGCCGTGAATCCAACATTGGGGCGATGCCTGTCGTCGGCAAGACCGGTACGACGCAGGATTACAACGATATGAGTTTTGTCGGGCTGACCCCATATTATGTCGCGGGGGTTTGGACGGGTTACGACACCCCCAAAGAGCTGCCTTGGCGGAGTATGTACGACACCGATACCGTCTGGTCGAATGTCATGCGGGAACTGCACGAGGGGCTGGAAGTTAAGGACTTTACGCTCAGCGAGAATATCGTCCAGATTGAATATTGTAAGATTTCGGGCATGGCCGCCACTTCGGCCTGTCCTGAAACGGCGAGGGGCTACTATAAGACCAACGCCAAACCGGAGCCCTGCGACGCGCTCCACCAGAAGGAGTCGGAGGAGAATGGGGACGCGCCTTCCGCGCCGCCCACCGGCCCCAGCTTCAGCACCAATCCCAAACCTGAAGGCGAATAAGCCGCCTTTGCAAGCCTGCTGCGCAGCTTTTTTGCAGCAGGCTTGCGTTATTCAGCGCCTATCCGCAGGCTGCAAAGAAGGGGGAAACATCGTGATCCAGAAAAATAAGAGCTATGAGGCTGTCATAGAGGATTTGACGCTGGAGGGCAGCGGGCTTTGCCGGGTGGACGGCTTTGCGGTATTCGTGCCGATGACAGCTGTCGGCGATAGGGTCCGTTTTAAGGCGGTCAAAGTGCAGAAAAACGTGGGATACGGCATTTTGGAACAGGTGATTACACCGTCGCCGGCCAGGCAGCCGGTTGACTGCCCTGTTTTCCGCCAGTGCGGCGGCTGCGCCTTCCGGCATATCCGTTATGAGGAGGAGCTGCGGCTGAAGGGGAAGGCGGTACAGGACGCCTTCCAACGGCTGGGCGGCTTTGCGCTGACGCCGGAACCGATTATCGGCTGCGACGCCCAGGAGCATTACCGCAATAAGGCCCAGTACCCGCTGGGGACGGATAAGGACGGACGGCCTACGGCGGGGTTCTACGCCCGGCGCAGCCACAGGCTGGTCAAAGCAGACGACTGCCTGCTACAGGACGAGATGTTCGGGCCGGTGGTGCGGACGGTGCTGGGGCTGATGGAGCGCTACAAGGTCAGTGCCTACGATGAAACGACCGGCAAAGGGCTTCTGCGGCACCTGTTCCTGCGGAAAGGGGCGAAAAGCGGCGAGCTGATGGTCTGCCTGGTCTCCACCAGCCGCAAAGTGCCCTTTTTAGAAGAGTTTGTCCAGGCGCTGACGGCGGCCTTCCCGGAAATCGTCAGCGTGATGCTGAACATCAACGCCGACAAGACCAACGTCATCCTAGGGAAACACAGCATCCTGCTTTACGGCAAGGATGGTATTGACGATACTTTGCTTGACGTGCAGCTTTCCATCCCAGCAGCCGCCTTTTACCAGGTCAACAGCCCGCAGGCCGAAACGCTCTACCGGCTGGCGTATGAATACGCCGGCTTTACCGGAAAGGAACGCCTGCTCGACCTTTACTGCGGCATCGGTTCCATCGGGCTTGGGGCCTACAGCCAGGTAAAAAAGCTCATCGGCGTCGAAGTGGTGGCCGAAGCGGTGGCTTCCGCCCAGAAAAATGCCCGCCGTAATGGGATGGAGGCAGAGTTCCTCTGCGCCGACGCCGGAGAAGCGGCAAAGGCGCTGGCCGACCGGGGCGAAACGCCGGACGTGGTTATCATCGACCCGCCCCGGAAGGGCTGCAGCGCCGAAGTGCTGGAAAGCATCCTGCGGATGGCCCCCAAAAAAGTGGTGATGATCTCCTGCAACCCCGCCACTGCGGCCAGGGATGCGAAAATGCTCTGCGAAAAGGGCTATCGGCTCGAACGCTACCGCGGCGTGGACCTGTTCCCGCGGACAGGCCATGTAGAATGCGCCGCGCTGCTGACACGAAGGGGAAAGACAGATGACTGAAATCAAAACCGAGCGCCTGATGCTTACGCCGCTGGGGCAGGATTACCTAGACAAGGAATTGCCCATTATCGGTCTGAAACGCGGAACAGTACAAATTGTCCCGCACCAAGAAGCCTGGGCACCGGCAGCTGAAAAAATTATCGCCCAGCTGAAAGGGATTTTCGGGACGGCCGCGCTGGACATCCAGCACATCGGCAGCACTGCTATTGCCGGTATCCAGGCTAAACCCATCCTCGACATTGCGGTCGGAACAGCGAGCCTTGAGGGGCTGGAGCCAGTGCTCGCCCAGCTGGAGGCCGCCGGCTTCCAAAAAGCCCACAACCGTTTCAGCAATAACCTGCTCTATATTATCCAAAGCGAAGACAATATCCGGACCTGCCAGGTACACATCCTCGTTTATGACAGCCTTCAATGGCACAATTATGTCGACTTCAGGGACTACATGAACGCTTTCCCCGAAAAGGCCAGGGAATACGAAGCGCTGAAAGCCAGGCTGGCCCAGGAATGCGGCAACGTCCAGACTGCCTACACCGACGGCAAGCACGACTATATGGAACGGGTGCTTGAGGAAGCGAAACAGTGGACTGATGAAAAAAGAAAGTAGATAGGGGTTGCACCAAACGACAAAATCATGTAAAATATAAATAAAAATTCAAGAAAAGAGGGCAACATCATGGCATTACCAAAAATTATCGCTCTACACCTCCCCATCCTCAAAGTACTCAGTGACGAAAAAGAACATGAACTTAAAGAGGTACGTGAACGTATTGCCGATTTATTGGAATTGTCGGGAGAGGAATTAACTTTACGCGTAGCAAGTGGTCAGCAGACACAATATGCTAGTTTAATAGGATGGGCAAGAACGAATCTACTTAATGCAAAAGCGATTGAAAACCCAAGGAGAGGCTATCTCAAAATTACGGAAAGAGGAAAGCAGTTGTGCGAACGTAATATTGAAATTACATACGCCATATTAATTGAAACATCGCCAGAGTTTGCAGAACATGAAAGAGCTAGAGCTGCTAAGAAAGGAGCTAAAACATCCCCTCCGGATTCTAGCTTTAACTCAGAAACAGACACTCCTCCTCAAGAAACTATGGAGCGGATGTACCAATTGCTTAACGACCAGTTGGCAGAAGAATTATTATCTGAAATTTTTGATCAAACTCCTTACTTTTTTGAAAAGCTTGTGTTAGATTTAATGGAAGCCATGGGTTACGGCAGCGGTTTAAAAACACAGGACAGCCATGATGGAGGAATTGATGGCATTATTCATGAGGATAAACTAGGTTTTAATTTAATTTATGTTCAGGCTAAGCGTTGGGCGGCTGAGCGAACTATCGAACGATCGGACATACAGCAATTTTTAGGTGCAATGGCCGGGCCGCCCAAGGTAGAAAAGGGACTGTTTATTACAACAGCAAAATTTTCCAAGGGAGCTAGAGAGTTTGCCGAAAGCCAACACATCATTCTTGTAGATGGCAAACAGCTAACTAAACTGATGATTGAACATGGGGTTGGCGTCTCTGTTCAAAAAACGTATAATTTGAAACGAATCGATAGTGACTACTTTGCCGATAACTAACTGACAGAACTGCTTCTCCGTTTTATTCATCAATGCGGCGATAATTGCTACTAGCCTACACGACGCTGTAGGATGTTTTGTGAGTGCTGACGACTGCCCCGCGATTAAAAGTTTTGCGGAGCTTTTTCAAAAGCGACCCGTACTCCCGTACCCCCCGCAACCAGCGGTTGACAAATTGAAAGGCGGCGGTTGGTGGCAGGCAACCGGGGAAAATGATAGACTTGTTTCATCAAAACCGACAAGGAGAGATGAACCATGATTTTTGCAGACAAATTGATTGAGCTTCGCAAAAGGAGCGGCTGGTCGCAGGAGGACCTGGCTGAGCAGATGGGGGTTACCCGGCAGTCTGTTTCCAAATGGGAAGGCGCGCAATCAGTGCCCGAGCTGGAAAAGATTTTGCAGCTGGCCCGAATCTTCGGCGTTTCCACCGACTACCTATTAAAGGATGAGCTGGAAACGGCAGAGGCTGTCGGCGCTATCCCGGCGGAAGATGCGCCGAAACTCCGGCGGATTTCGCTGGCCGAAGCCCAGCAGTTCCTGGCGCTGAAGCTTGCTTCGGCAAAATGGATGGCTTTGGGCGTCCTTTTATGCGTACTGTCGCCGGTCTGCCTGCTGTTTTTAGGCGCAATAAACAGCCAATACCCCAAGCGGCTGTCGGAAAACGCCGCCGGCGGGATCGGTATGGTTGTTATGATTTTGATTGTCGCGGCGGCTGTGGCGATTTTCATCGCCAATAGCAGCAAGCTATCCGCCTTCGACTACCTTGAAACAGAAAATATCGAAACCGAATACGGCGTGACAGGGCTGGTCAAAGAACAACAGGCCCTTTACAAGGACACGCACACCCACCTGAACATCATCGGCGCGGCCGCTTGCGTCGGCTCACTGCTCCCACTTTTCGGCGGCATAATTTTCAGCGAAAACACGCTGTTTCTCGTGGCAATGCTCGCCCTAACCTTTTTGATTGCCGGGATAGGAGCGGCAATATTCACCTATAACGGCACGATCTGGGGAAGCTTTGAACGCTTACTGGAAGAAGGCGAATACTCCCGGCGGGAAAAACGGGGAAAAGGGGTGCTGTCTGCCTTCTCCACCGCTTACTGGATGGCGGTTACCGCGATTTTTCTGGCAATTAGCCTGCCTACTAATTCCTGGCAGTACAGCTGGGTTATCTGGGCCGTCGCGGGCGTCCTCTATCCCGCTGTCCTCTGCATCATAAAGGCTATAGGCAACCGGAAAAAATAACGGCAGCGCCAGCAAAAACGCCTTCTGGGCTTAACGGCCTGGAAGGCATTTTATTTTTCATAAGTAATCGTAATGTTGCCGAGCCGGTATGGGCGTTGGGGAGGATTTGCGGTTTTTGCTGTCACAAGATAGTCCTTGATATCGTCATAACCGAATAGGGTTTTCCCTTTGACGGTCTCTGTTTTGCCGATATAAGTACAATCTTTCAGCTGCAAGATTAGCGCCGCAACCAGCCCTGGCAGCGCTTCCTCGTCAAAACCTTCCTCGTATACAATCTCGCCGTAGGTATCGGAAGAAACGAGGCTGTCCCGGCGCTTGTCAAAAATAAAGCATTCGTTTTGCCAGTACAGCCGGACGCAGCCTGTCCCATAAAGGGAAAATATAAAGTCTTCCTGTCCGCCGTCAAGGATAATAGCAAGCCAATCCTTATCTGCTTCGCTGTCATCCAGGCGAAAATTATCGCCGAACACCGGACGCAGCAAGCTTTCGTATTTTTTGCCGAGTTCATAAATATCCATGTCCTAGGTCACCCTATTATTCCAGCGCCTCGTTATAGGCCGCGCGGATGCCGCCGACATATTTCGGCCGTGTCCGCGCTAAGACCAAAGTGGCCTCGCCGATTTTATCAATACTGACCCGCACCGGTACCACCACCTCTTTCAGATGCATCCCGATCAGCGTGCCGCCAATATCCAAACCCGCCGCAGCCCGCACCCGCTCCACCAGCACAGGCTCCCGCATACGGCTGTAAGCTACAGTTGCAAAGGAGCCGCCGGCGTGCATCTGCGGGACGGCGTTTACCTCGTCAAGGCCATAGCGCTCGGCAGCCGCCCGCTCAACCACCAGCGCCCGGTTCAGATGCTCGCAGCACTGGGCGGC
The DNA here is from genome assembly GCA_022793675.1 of Oscillospiraceae bacterium. Taxonomy (GTDB): domain Bacteria; phylum Bacillota; class Clostridia; order Oscillospirales; family Ruminococcaceae; genus Faecivivens. Next base: position 29,558 of record JAAWDH010000020.1, on the reverse strand, counting down.
AAGATAAAGGCCCTGTTCAGCCAGTACCGGTGCAAACCCCTGATAGACTGCTTCCGCGGCCTCCAAGCTCCCGACCGAACCGATCCGGCTGCCTAAGATTTCGCTGGAACTACAGCCGACGACGACGATTTCCCCCTGCCGGAGTTTTGCCGCCGCCAACAGCTCTGTCAGCGCAGCCTGCGCCGCTTCCCTAATCCCATTCATATCCCTTTCTCCTTTGCAATGCTGTCCAGCACCTGCTTGTAAGCGTCGAAAGCGCTGGGGATGGTATAAGCCTGCCGCCGTTCCCTATCTGTAGCCAGCACTTCGCCGGGCTGCAGCGGGACATCGCCGCAGATGGCCAGGTACCCGGCCATCTGCCATTCCAGATGCGTGAAGATATGCTTTGATTTCCCCAGCGTCTGGAGCTTCTGGGGGCGGATACCCCGCCCAGCCAGCAGCGCCGCCGCTTCTTCCCGGCCCAGGCGCCCTTCTTCGTTTGGGAACTCCCACAGCCCCGCCAGCAGCCCTTCCTCCGGCCGCCGGCGCAGCAGCGTTTCCCCTGCTGCGGTGCGGATCAGGAATACGGTGCGTTCTTCTATCCGCCGTTTGGCCTTTGGGGCCTTGACTGGGAAGGCAAGCTGCTGCCCGCGCTGGGCGGCAAGACAGCAATCGCAGACCGGGCAGGCGGCGCATTCCGGCGCGCCGTTCGGCAGGCAGACGCCTGCCCCCAAATCCATCACCGCTTGGTTGAAGCTGCCGGCATCGTCGGGCATCTGGCTTAGCAGCAGCGCTTCAACCCCTTTGCGCACGCTGGGGGAAAGGATGTCCCCTTCTGCCGCCAGCAGCCTTGATACCACCCGCAGCACATTGCCGTCCACAGCCGGCGTCCGCTCGCCGAAGGCAATCGAAGCAACTGCCCCCGCGGTGTAGCTGCCAATGCCGCAGAGGCTAAGCAGGGCGTCCCTACTCTGGGGCATAACGCCGCCGTAATCAGCCATTATCTGCCGGGCGGCCCGCTGCAGGTTGCGGACGCGGGAATAATAGCCCAGCCCTTCCCAGAGTTTATGCAGCTGCATCTCATCTGCTTCCGCCAGCGCCTTGATATCCGGCAGCGCCGACAAAAAGCGCCGGTAGTACGGAATGACGGTTTCGACCCGGGTCTGCTGCAGCATAACCTCCGATACCCAGATAGCATAAGGGTCCTTTGTCCTGCGCCAGGGAAGGTCGCGGGCTGCGGCCTTATACCAGGTTGTCAGCGCCGCGCCGGCTTTGCGGATACGCCCTTCCGCCTCTTCCAGGGACAGCGGGGAGAGGAGCTTTTGATAAACTGTCTGGTCCATCGTTTTACTGCCCGCCAAAAGAATACCCCAGCGCAACAGCTTTTAGGTTGCTTTCCAGCAGGGCTTCTTTGGAAGCTGGGATGCAGGCTTTCAGCGCTTCGCAGAGGGTATCGTAGCTGGTAAAGCCTGTTTCCCGCAATACCTTCCCCAACATAATCAGGTTGGCCCGGCCGGCAAGCCCTTCCGTTTCGGCCATGGATGTACAGGGGATCGGGTAAAGGCTGACGCCCCGTTCGGCGCAGCGGGCGGCCTGCGCCTGGGACGCCTCAATCAGGGCGCTGTCAAGGAAGATTTTGCCGCCAGGCTGGACGGTCTCGGCAAAGCGGTCAAAAGAGGGCTGGTTCAGCACTGCCAGCAGCTCCGGCTCGGTAATGAGCGGGCAGCTGATTTCTTTGTCATCGATGCAAACGGCGCAGTTGGCGGTACCGCCCCGCATTTCCGGCCCATAGGAAGGCAGCCAAGAGACAAACAGATCCTCCAGCAGGGCGGTGTGCGCGGCTACCTTGCCCATAAACAGCACCCCCTGGCCGCCAAAGCCGGCAATCAGCAGGTTCAGTTTCATCCCCGCACCCCCTTTTCCGTCCTGTCCACCGTAACCCCAAGCGGGTAATAGGGGACCATCTTCTCCTCCACCCAGCCAAGCGCCTCGACAGGGGTCATCCCCCAGTTGGTGGGGCAGGTGGAGAGCACTTCGACAATGGAAAAGCCTTTCTTGTCAATCTGGGCTTGGAAGGCTTTTTTAATGGCCGCTTTGGCGGCGCGGATATGGGCGGGCGTATTGACTGCGACGCGCTCAGCGTAGGCAACGCCGTCCACTGCAGCCAGCAATTCGCACACCCGCAGCGGGAAACCTGAATAGGCCGTATCCCGGCCATAAGGGGTAGTCTGGGTCACCTGGCCGGGCAGGGTGGTCGGGGCCATCTGGCCGCCGGTCATACCGTAGATGGCGTTGTTGACGAAAATAACGGTTATATTCTCGCCGCGGGCGGCGGCATGGACCGTTTCGGCGGTGCCGATCGCCGCCAGGTCGCCGTCGCCTTGGTAGGTAAAGACGACGCTGTCGGGATGCACCCGCTTGATGCCGGTCGCCACAGCCGGCGCGCGGCCGTGGGGGGCTTCGGCCATATCGCAGTTGAAATAGTCATACGCCATCACCGCGCAGCCCACCGGGCAGACCCCAATCGCCTCTCCCAACACCCCTAGTTCCGTCAGCGACTCCGCCGCCAGCCGGTGGATAATGCCATGGGTGCAGCCAGGGCAGTAATGGGTATCCTTATCGGTCAGGCCCTCTGTACGCTCAAAAATTACTGCCATCGCTTACGCCCTCCCTGCCATTTTCCTAATTTCAGCAAGTATCTCGGCCGGCACAGGCACCACACCGCCGGTCCGGCCGTAAAAGGCCACCGGCCGCCTCCCGTTCACGGCCAGCCGCACATCCTCCACCATCTGCCCCATGCTCATCTCGACACAGAGGAACTGTTCGACCGTTCCTGCCGCGGCGGCGATTTCCCGCTCGGGGAATGGCCAGACAGTAATGGGGCGGATAAGCCCCACTGGGATGCCTTCTTCCCGGGCCTTGTCAACAGCGCTCTTGACAATCCGTGCCGTCGCCCCATAGGCCGCAACTGCAAAGCGGGCGTCCTCCATCCGGTACTGCTCCAACAGGACCTCTTTCTTCTTGATGGCCTCATAACGCTGAAAGCGTTCCCGGACGATTTCCTCTAAACGGGCGGGCTGCAGGTGCAGGGAATTCACAACATTGGGCGGACGCTTCCCCTTTGTCCCAACCAACGCCCAGGGCTTTTCCTGCGCCCCAGCCGCCTCCGGCCCAAACTCCACCGGTTCCATCATCTGCCCCAGCATCCCGTCTGCCAGCAGCATGGCCGGGACGCGGTACTGCTCAGACAAATCAAAAGCCCTGCCTACTAGGTCGACTATCTCCTGCACCGAAGACGGCGCAAAGACCAACAGCTGGGCGTCGCCATGGCCGGGAGCCTTAGTAGCCTGCCAATAGTCGGCCTGCGAAGGCTGGATCCCGCCCAGCCCAGGGCTGCCCCGCATCACGTTGACAATCAGCGCCGGCAGGTCGGAAGCGGCGATGTAGGAAATGCCCTCCGTTTTCAAGCTGATGCCCGGCGAGGAGGAAGAGGTCATCGCCCTAGCCCCGGCCGCCGCGGCCCCCAGCACCATGTTAATGGCCGCTACTTCGCTTTCCGCCTGAAGGTAGGTACCGCCGATTTTCGGCATCCGCTTGGCCATATAGGCGGCAACCTCCGTCTGCGGGGTAATCGGGTAACCGAAAAAATGGCGGCAGCCCGCCCGAAGCGCCGCTTCTGCCAGCGCTTCGTTGCCTTTCATCAAAAACTTCCTGCCCATCAGCCTTTGCCCCCTTCCTTTTTCACTGTAATGGCCACATCGGGACAGAACAGCGCACAGATTGCGCAGCCAATACAGTCTGCCGGACGGACGGGTGCTGCCGGATGATAGCCCTTCTGGTTCAGCTTTCCGACAAGCAGCTCCAACACCTTTTTCGGGCAGGCGTTCACGCATAACCCGCAGCCCTTGCAGCGGTCCTGGTCAATGATAACCTCTGGCATAATTTCCTCCATCCCTTTCCGTCTTCTATATATTGTCCAGCCGCCCCTCCCAAGGCAGCGCCACCCTCATATCCAGCAAAACCTTGTCCGGGACATCCGCAAGCGCCGCCCAAAGCCGACCCGGCACAACCGTCCCCATAAGCGGCAGCCCGGCCAGCCGGGCGGTCTCCTCCGCAAAGGCCGCCGACCCGCGGACCAACGCCGCCGTCGTTTCCGGCCCTAGGTTTGTGCTGTTAAGGACACCGTCGGCCGCCAGCCGCGCCGCCCTTTCAATCTCTTTCAGCGTCTCCACGCAGGCCGCGGGCGTAGAAGTCAGGTAGCGGCAGCTGTTAAACAGGTAAAGCATCTTATGCGGACGCCCCATCAGCTTTGCAGCATACCGACCCAGCACAGCGGCCCCGGCGTCGTCCCCGCCCGCGTCGAGGATCACGGTGCCGCTGCTTTCCAGCGCCGCGTCCACCCGGGCGGACAGCGCCGGGACATCCAGCCCAGAGCCTGCATAAACCGGCGCGACAACCGAAACGCCCATCCCGCCCAGCTGCTTGGCAAAATCTGCCGCTCGGAAATAAGGGTTGACGATATCTAGGTCAATAAGGCTCACCGCCCGCCCCTTTTTGGCCAGCGCCGCAGCCATTGTCACCGCTAGGCTTGTCTTGCCGCAGCCATAATGCCCCGTCAGCACAAGCGCTTCATCCGCCAGAAGCTCCAGCCCCAACGCCCCCGCCACCTTTCTTTTTACTTTTATCAGTATACACCTTTTTTCCTCAAAAATAAAGCCCTGCTGCAAATTTTTTAAATTAGCAGCAGTTATCGACGCGGGCAAATCTGCGCAGATGCGTACCCTGGCGATTAAAAGTCTTTGCTAAGCTAGAGCTTCTCTTCAGAAAGCGGCCAGAAAGCGACAAATTTCCCTAAAAAATTCAACTGCCATAGCGTATACTTGCCATGGCAGCTTTCTAAGGCCAGCAGCTTAAAGCTGTCCTTGTTCTTCCAGATGTACCTGTAACCGGATCTTATCCGTAATCATCGCGATAAACTCCGAATTAGTAGGTTTCCCTCTGGTATTCTGGATGGTGTAGCCGAAGTAGGAGTTGAGCACGTCCACATCCCCTCTGTCCCAAGCGACTTCGATGGCGTGACGGATGGCGCGTTCTACGCGGGAGGCTGTGGTGCTGAAATGCTTGGCGATGGTGGGGTAAAGCTCCTTGGTCACTGAACTCATGGCAGCCGGCTCGGTCAAAGATAGGATGATGCCATCGCGCAGGTAATGGTAGCCTTTGATATGGGCTGGGACGCCGATATTATGGAGGATCCCGGTGACCATGACCTCCAGCTGCTGGACGGTGACCGTTTTGGGCTGCCTGGCCTGCGGCGACGAAAAGTCCCGGCTGCAAATAAAATCGATCCGGTCAAGCAAGACGTTGGCGTCCGCCGGTTTGAGCATATAGCAGCAGCGGGAATCCTCCGACACAGCCCGTTCGACAATATTGTTTTCAAAGGACGAAGTCACGAGGAAGGTCGTATCCGCAGCCTGCCCTTTCAGCGCACCCAGGATCCCCAATGCGTCAATGCCCCGCATCTGGACATCCATCACCACTAAGTCTGGACGCTCAGACTGGATGGCAGACAGGACTTCCAGGCCATCCCGTTTCTTGAGGATGACATAATACCCCTTTTCGGTCAGCCTTTCCTGGCATAAGGCCCGGAATTCAGCCGAATCGTCGCTGATCAAAATCCGTTTATACATTCCCATTTGTTTATCCTCCAGTTTTGATGTTCCCAAACCGTTCTGCTGTTGATTTGTACAGCAATATTTTAGCACTATTTTCGGAAAATAGCAAGTATTTTGTTGACAGATTCTGAATTTCTCTTTTTGTTTCAAGTATAACGTTCTATGTTTGTAACTATCGCTATAAAATAAACGTGCATTTTGTCGAAATATAAAAGATAGCGTAGATTATAGGATTTTTTCACCTAATGGCAGGAAAACGTTCTGTTCATTACATGGATTTATCATTCTTTAATACCAAAATAAGGCAAGAATTCATCGCATCGTGTATTAAAATTTTGTTTACTGGAAATTGTATATTCTGTTTTTCCAATTATGACGCTTTTTCGTCCCCGTATACCTTTGTTCCATCCAATTCGTCTATCATATTTTCGGCAAAAATCCCATATCCGCGCTGGGGATCGTTGACAAAAACATGGGTTACCGCCCCCACCAGACGGCCGTCCTGTAAAATCGGGCTGCCGCTCATCCCCTGGACAATGCCGCCAGTGATAGCCAAAAGGTTTGGGTCGGTCACCCGGATGACCATGTTTTTGGAAGCGCTGCCGTCGGTATAACTGACCCGTTCGATTTCAATGCTGTAGACGGCAGGCTCGTTCCCGGAAAGGGTGGCGAGGATCAGCGCCGGCCCGGCGACTACCTCCTGGCGGGGGCAGACCTCCACCGGGCCGCTTCGCACCGGCGCTGTACGCAGCAGCCCGAAGACCCCGCTGGTCGTGTTTTTTAAGAGAATCCCTGCTGAAAAGCCACTGGAAAAGCTGCCGCGCAGCTCCCCAGGGGAACCGGCTGTACCGGGGACGACGTCGAGGATGGAGGCCTGCACGACCTCGCCGCTGCCCAGCGGCATCAAATCCCCGGTATCCACGTCGCAGACCCCGTGCCCCAGCCCGCCGAAAGCCCCGGTCACCGGGTCGTAGAAGGTCACCGTACCGATACCTGCCGAGCTGTCCCGGCCCCAAAGCCCGCACTGGAACACCCCGGATACCGACTGCACCGGCGTCACCAGCGCTTCAAAGGCGTCGCCGCCTCGGACTACCGAAAGCCGCAGGGTCTGCCCGCCGGCTTTCTCCACCATCTCCGCCAGCTGCTGGAAAGACGATAGGGAAACGCCGTTGGCTGCGCGGATAATGTCCCCTTTCCGCAGACCGGCGCTCTGAGCCGGGCACTGGATGCCCGCCAGCGTCTCCACCGGGCTGAGGCCAACGACCATAATCCCGTCGGCGATCAGCTTTAACCCGAAAGGCGTGCCGCAGGGCACCAGGTAACGTTTTTCGGTCTGGTGCAGCGACACCGTCTTGACCGGCACGACGCCCCCAAGCATCAGCGTCACCTGCTCGTCCTTGACAGGGTTCAGCGCCGTGCGCACCGCCTCTGCGCCTCCCTGCCGCTCAACAGTCAGCAGCTGGTACTGCGGCAGCCCGAACGCTTCCGGCGCGCTGGTGTAATAGTCGTCCGGCAGCGCCCAGTCCAGATAGCCTACGGCCCCCATCACCAGCATCACAGCCAACGCTGCGGCTGCCGTCAGTTTTTTTATGATTCTTCTCACAATAGGTTTCCTCCTAAATTTTAAAGGATACGACACTTTTAGAGTACGACGCTTTCTGAAGAAAGCTTAGCAAAGACTTTTACTCGCCCGGGTACCCGTCAGCGCAAAGTTGCACGCCTACTGCGTCGGTTCTGCCGATAGGGTACGGGAGTACGGTCGCTTTTGAAAAAGCTCCGCAAAACTTTTAATCGCCCGGGTACCTGTCAGCGCAAAGTTGCACGCCTACTGCGTCGATGCGCAGAACCAGAAAACTTATCGACGCAGTAGATGTTTATGGCTTTGCACACAGTTGCCCTGGCGAAAAAAGTTTTACTCGATTTTTTTCAAAAAATCGCGGGTCTAGCTTTCGTCAAGCCGAAAGCTGGCAGAGCCCTCGGTCGCTTGCCGCAGCAAGCGAAATCTCCTTCCTTAAATTGCCTGCCCGTGACCGCAAGAGAACCAGCCATGTCTATCTGCAGCAGAAATCCGGCTTGCTGTCTGCCAGCACAGCTGGCCGCGAATGGTCTGTCGGTACAACCGGTACACACAATTACCATGCGCGGTTTTTCAAGATTTATCGCTGGGAATTCTTTGCGCTTCTAGTATGCCTTTTCTTGCCAGGTTTTAGACTGCTGGAAAAAGCCAGAAAAAAATTTCAAAAACCCCCTTGACATTTCCCAGAATTGTGTTATTATATTATTGTATTAATCACTTAATACAATCAGACAATTCAAGGAGGAGTTTTGATGGATAAGCGAAAACGCAACCTGGCCGTCGGCTTTACAGCTGCCGTTGCCGGTTCGCTGCTGATAATGGGCAGCATCCTTTTGCAGACGCAGCTTTACCCGCAGGTCAGCCATTTTCTCTCGTCAATCAACCTGGGAAAAATCAGCGGCGAGTGGGACAGCGGCGCGGTGCTGATGTACGCCGGCGATATTCAGCCGGACAGTTGGACGGTGCGCTGCCGCAAAGCGGGCTGGTTCAAAAAACACGCTGCCTTAACCTTTATGGGGGAACAGTCGCTGCTAGTCGAAGCAGCCTGCAGCGAAGGAGGCGACTTACGGCTTTATGTTTACCAGCAGGACGGGGAGGAGCAAAGCTGGGACATCAGCGCGCTGGATGGGCCGTTGACAATCCCGCTTACGGAGTTTACGCCCGGCAGGCTGAAGCTGCGGCTGGAAACGGATGGGGCAGAGGATATTGAGGCTGTTTTTTCGTTGCAGCCAAATCTGTAAAGGAGGGGATCAAGTGGCATGGGAACTGAATGCGGATAAGCCGATCTACGCCCAGCTGGTGGATATCCTGCGGCGGCGTATCGTAACAGGCTTCTATCCTGCCGGCGGCAAACTGCCGCCAGTGCGGGAACTCGCCGCAGAGGCGGCGGTCAACCCCAACACGATGCAAAAGGCGCTGGCCGAGCTGGAGGCCGACAGATTGGTTTTTGCCCAGCGGACCAGCGGCAGGTTTATTACGGAGGACCGGGATATGATTGAAGAGCTTCGGCGCAGCATGGCCATGCAGCAGCTTTACGACCTGCTGGCCGGAATGAAGGAACTGGGGTACAGCCCCGCTGAAACAGCGCAGCTGCTGGCGCAGATCACGGCGGCGCTGACAAAGGAGGAAACGGCATGAGCGCAATTTTGGAATGCAGGAACCTAAGCAAGCGCTACGGCAGCAAAGAGGTGCTGGCGGGGCTTGACCTGACGCTGGAACGCGGGCGTATTATCGGCTTATTGGGGCCGAACGGCAGCGGCAAAAGCACGCTGATTAAACTGGCGGCCGGGCTGCTGACCCCTTCTGCCGGGGAAATCCGGGTGGGCGGCTTCGTCCCGGGGATTGAGAGCAAGAAAATTGTTTCCTATCTGCCTGAACGCACCTACCTGAACGACTGGATGACGGTACGGCAGATGGTTGGCTTGTTTGCTGACTTTTACGACGATTTCAATTCGGCCAAGGCTTACGACATGGTCGGTAGGCTGAAGCTTGACCCGCAGGCCAAGCTGAAAACGCTGTCCAAGGGCACTAGGGAGAAAATCCAGCTGATCTTGGTCATGAGCCGCGAGGCCGAGCTTTATCTGCTCGACGAACCAATCGGCGGCGTCGACCCGGCGGCGCGGGACTATATCCTTAATACAATTATCCAGAACTACAGCGACAATGCCGCCGTTATCCTCTCTACCCATCTGATTGCGGATATTGAGCGTATCCTGGACGAGGTAGTGTTCCTCAAAGACGGCCAGGTCACGCTGCATTCGTCGGTCGAGGCGGTCAGGGAGGAAAAAGGGACATCCATCGACGGCCTTTTCAGGGAGGTATTCAAATGCTAGGGAAACTGATGAAATACGAATTTGCGGCACTGTCCAAGGTGCTGCCGCCGCTGTACGGCGCGGTGATGATCCTGTCGGTTGTGGGGCGGCTGATGCTCCAGATTTTTTCCACCTCTGACAACACGTTTGCCGGAACAGTTATGGGCGCGTTCATGTTCCTCTATATTTTTGCCATTATCGCTTCGGTGATCCTGACCTTTTTCGTAATCGTCCAGCGTTTTTATAAAAGCATGGTCTGCGACGAGGGCTATCTGACCCATACGCTGCCGGTCTCGCCCCTCTCCACTATCACCGCCAAGACCTTTTCCGGCGCTATTTGGATGCTGTTCGGGGTGCTGAGCGCCCTTGCGGGCATCGCCATCCTGATTCTGAACAGGGAAGCGCTGGACTTAATCTGGACGGCCCTCGGCTCTTATGGGAAAACAAACGCCGCCTTTGCCGCTGAATTCGGCATCAGCCTGAACGCGCTGTTTGGCTATATCGGCATTATTATGCTGGTGGGGCTGCTGGCGCAGATCAGCCTGTTCTACGCCGCAATCGCTATTGGCCAGCTTTTCGCCCGGCAGAAGCTCTTAGGCTCGGTGGCCGGCTATATGATTATCAACACAATCGCCCAGTTCCTGTCGGTCGGCATCATGATTTTGATACTTTCCCTCACTTCCGGCGACATTGAAGCTTTCCTCAGCAACAGTGTCAACCCAGCGGCGATTGCTTCCCCAGCGCTGCTGTCGTCGATAATTTTGCAGGTTGTTTTAGGCGGCGGCTGTTTCCTGCTCACCAACTGGATTATGAAGCGCAAACTGAACCTGGACTAACAAGGAGGCTTACCCATGAAATGGCTTTTGAAGAACTTTTTGAAAATCCTTGCCTACCTGGTACCCCTGAACCTGCTCCTTAACGCCTGCAGCGGCGTCTTATTCCACAACGTCACGGAGCAGCTGGGCGGCGCTATGAGCGAGCTGGAAGCGCTGGAACAAATTGACATCAGCAGCGCCAAGCAGCACTACTGGCAAGTCCTAGACGCCGACGGCAACGAACTATACGTTATCGCCGATGCAGCCCAAATCAAGGCCCTGGACGAACTGCTCCTCAGCGATACCGACGGAACCGGCATCTGGGATACCACAGAGGAAAACCTCCTATACACCTACGCGTTCTGGCAGGAAGAAACACTGAAAGCTGGGCAAAGCCCTGAAGCCAAGCGGGATTACAAGGAATTGCTCCGCTTCAGCGTCTGCGAAGGCAGCGACGCCGCGAAGCTGGATGTCTTCCCCGGCGCGGTACCGCTGCTGCCTGGGCTGGCAAAAGACGCCCTGCTGGACCTTGCCGTAAAACTTTCACAAACAGAAGCAGAGGCTTTGCGGAACCCGGCGCAATTCGCAGAATAAGGCATGATACCAGCGCCCCTGGTCAAAAAATTAAAGTTATAGAATATCACAACGCATTGGGGATAAATCAGTCCTCTGTCCTGGCTTTTCAGCGAGAAAATCCGGGATGGAGGGCCTTTTTGGTGGAATATGCGGGCCAACGGTCGGAAATGGGATGTGGAAAACTCGGTGAAGTCTGGGGAAAACCTGGTTGAACTGCACCCGTTTTCCAAATGTGGGAGCCGCAGCTAACAGCGCATTCGACGCAGTAGGCGGCTATGGCTGCTTACTCAATGACCCTAGCGATTAAAAGTTTTTGCTAAGCTTTTTTCAAAAAGCGTCGTACTCTAAAGCGTCGTATTCCTAAAAAAGTTGAAATCCTATAGGTTTACTGGTATAATAGAGAAAAGAGGGCTTCGGCCCTGACAAGATAGGAGGATTCCGATGAAAATCTCGACCAAAGGCCGGTACGCCCTGCGGCTGATGCTGGATCTGGCCAGCCAAGGGGGAGAGGGATGGACTTCGCTGCGGGATATTTCCCGCCGGCAGCATATCTCGGTCAAATATCTGGAACAGATCGTCGGGCTGCTGGCCAAGGCCGGTTTTTTGAAAAGCAACCGGGGCGCACAAGGGGGCTATCGCCTCGCCCGGCCGCCGGAAGAATACCGGGTAGGAGACATCCTGCGGGTCACGGAAGGGAACCTGGTTCCAGTGGCCTGCCTGGACGACGAGGAAAACCAGTGCCCCCAATGCAGCGGCTGCCTGACCTTGCCCTTCTGGCAGGGGCTTTCCGAAGCAATCAACCAATACCTGGACGGCACAACGTTAAAAGACTTGTTGGATCAGGCAGGAAAAGCGTTACCTGAAGGGAACCGCAACCGTGTTTACTAAAAATTTGGAAAAACTGCCGTATCCACTTGACAAATCCCAGAACTGCGTTATAATATATAGCATATAAAACCTATGGGATTAATAGGATATTGGAGGGTCGCAATGTTCCGGCATATAGAAAAGCTTTTGCGGCACAATTGGAGAAATGGGCGAATAAGTAAAAATGCCTTGTCCGTCCATACATTTTGCAACTGTAAAGGAAGGGAATAAAATGTCTGATACCAGAAAACTGAGATTTGAAACCCTGCAGCTTCATGCGGGACAAGAAATCCCCGACCCCGCTACAGGCGCGCGAGCTGTACCTATTTACCAGACCGCTTCTTATGTTTTTGATAATTCTGCCCATGCTGCCGCCCGTTTCGGGCTGACCGATCCCGGCAACATCTACGGCCGATTGACCAACCCTACCCAAGAAGTACTGGAAAAACGAATCGCCGCGCTAGAAGGCGGCGCAGCAGCGCTGGCAGTAGCCTCCGGAGCCGCCGCAGTCAGCTACGCCATCCAGGCACTGGCCCAGGCCGGCGGGCATATTGTTTCCCAAAAAACTATCTACGGCGGCAGCTACAACCTATTTGCCCATACTTTCCCACAGTTCGGCATTACAGCCGATTTCGTGGACACCCGAAACCTGGCGGCGCTAGAAAAGGCTATCCGTCCCAACACACGGGCGGTCTACCTAGAAACGCTGGGGAACCCCGGCAGCGATATCCCAGATATTAGAGCAATCGCTGAAATCGCCCATCGCCATGGCCTGCCGCTGGTTGTTGACAACACTTTCGGCACCCCTTATCTGATCCGCCCGATTGAACATGGCGCGGACATTGTCGTCCATTCAGCTACCAAATTCATCGGCGGCCATGGTACCTCGCTGGGCGGCATTATTGTTGACAGCGGCCGGTTTGACTGGAAAGCCAGCGGCAGATACGCGCCTATCGCCGCCCCAAACCCCAGCTATCACGGCGTGTCTTTCGCTGACGCGGCGGGGCCGGCAGCTTTTGTAACTTATATTCGGGCAATCCTGTTACGGGATACCGGAGCGGCCATCTCTCCCTTTAACGCCTTTCTGTTGCTGCAGGGAACGGAGACGCTATCGCTGCGGCTAGAACGCCATGCTGAAAATACCAAAAAAGTCGTGGCTTACCTGGCAAGCCATCCCAAAGTGGAAAGGGTCAGCCACCCCTCGCTGCCGGACCACCCCGACTATACCCTTTACCAGCGCTATTTCCCAAAAGGGGGCGGCTCTATCTTTACCTTTGATATCAAAGGCGGACAGACTGAAGCGCATCGCTTTATCGACAGCCTGCAAGTCTTTTCGCTGTTAGCCAATGTAGCGGATGTGAAAAGTCTTGTTATCCATCCAGCCACCACCACCCATTCCCAGCTTTCGCCGGAAGAACTAGCAGCGCAGGGCATCCGCCCGAACACCATCCGCCTCTCCATCGGTACCGAACACATTGATGACATCCTCTGTGACCTAGAATATGCCTTTGCACAAGTATAGGAGGGCCTTATGACTTATCAGAACATCGACCAGCTGATCGGCGGCACCCCGCTGCTGCAGGTCGGCAATTTCAGCCGCAAATACCATCTCCCGGCTACAATCCTGGCAAAACTTGAATCCTTCAACCCTGCCGGCAGCATCAAAGACCGGGCGGCGCTTGCGATGATTAAACAGGCGGAGCGGGAAGGGAAACTTAAACCTGGGGCCGTCATCATTGAACCCACCTCGGGCAATACCGGCATTGGGCTGGCGGCTGTGGCGTCGGCCCGGGGATACAGGGTCATCCTGACTATGCCCGACACCATGAGCGCCGAGCGTCGCAGCCTCCTAGCGGCCTATGGGGCGGAGCTGGTGCTTACCGAAGGGGCCAAGGGTATGGCAGGGGCTGTGGAGAAAGCAGAGGCGCTGGCGGCGGAGCTGCCGGACGCTTTTATCCCCGGGCAGTTCGACAACCCGGCCAACCCGGCAGCCCATTTTGCCGCCACCGGCCCGGAAATCTGGAAAGACACCGACGGCGGAGTGGATATTTTCGTAGCCGGAGTCGGCACCGGCGGCACAATCACAGGGGTCGGAAAGTACCTGAAAAGCCAAAAACCGGCTGTCCAGGTCGTCGCTGTGGAACCGGCTTCGTCGCCGCTGCTGTCCGAAGGCCACAGCGGCCCCCATAAGATCCAGGGCATCGGCGCAAATTTTGTGCCGGCGGTGCTGGACCGCTCTATTTTGGACGAGATTGTCATGGTACGGGACGAGGACGCCTTTTGGGCTGGGCGGGAACTGGCCCGTACCGAAGGGATACTGGCGGGGATTTCTTCCGGCGCGGCCCTTTGGGCGGCAATGGCGCTGTCGAAGCGCCCAGAAAACGCTGGGAAGGTCATCGTGGCGCTGCTGCCGGACAGCGGGGAACGGTATTTGTCAACAGCGATGTTTGACTGAACACTATCGCAATAAGGGCATGGGGCGTTTTTGAAGAAAGCCTGTAAAACTTTCAATTGCCAAGATACCCATTCACCCTCAAAAACCGCCTTCTGCGCCAATAAATTCTACAAAGAGGTTCCAAATGCTGCCGCCTTGGGCTAAAATTTTGCCTATTGACAAACACAGATACTTATATTATAATTAAGGTATCTTATAAAAGCGCGAGGAGTGAACCATTTATGCAAATACATTTGGCAAGCGCCCAAAGTATGTTTAGGCCGCAAATGCAAAATCCTATGCAAAAAATCATGGGGCAGGTGCAGGATTCCGGCTTAAAAAAGATAATCCAGCAGGTAAATGCCAATTATAGCGGAAAAACAAGCTCCGATACCATTGAATTGAGCCAGAAGGCACTGGAATTGCTGAAGGCCAATGACGCCCAAAAAACAGATGAGGCCGAAAACCCAGAGGCAGCTTCCGGCTATCAGAAATACGCGGCTGGGATGTTCAGCAAAGAGGAATGGGCCGAAAACGCGCTTTTGGAACAGAGGGATGGAATTCAGACTGTCTCTGATATAATCGACCACGCAAAATCCAAATTGCAGTACACCATGTCAAAAATTTCCGAACTTGAAAACTACCTGAACGGCGCCGGCACGCATAGCGACCCCAATATGACGAAAGAGCTGGCGGAAACGTATCTGCATAATTACAAGCAAAGCATCCAGTCAGACTATACAGATATTATCCAAAGCCATATAAATCCGCACCGGGCTACCGTGGATGAATATGACGAATTGTCAGGCGGGTTGGCATCAAAAGCCCTGGAAAACCAGCTCAATTCCATTTCCGCTGAATCTTTGGGGCTTTCCAATTTGTCAGGCGACCCTCAGGAAATTATGGATGCGTTGGAAAACGCTTCCGGGATACTGGACGGCATGAAGCAGAATGTGGAAAATACCTATCGGGAGATGACTGGCGGCAAACTGCTTGACGAACCCGCCAGAAGCACCTCTATCTTTGATAGGAAATCCAGTTTCGACTTCTTTGCGTCCCAGATGGAAAAATCCTATAGGATTATAGATACTGCGCAGATGAAACTCACTGGCCAAACATTGATTTTCCTATAATAGGCCTTTCATCGCCCGCTGCGGCCAGAATATTGGCAGAACCAGAAAGCCGAATCCAGCTTTCTGGTTCTGTTTTTTCATTGGCCCACCCTTTGCAAAATAGCAGAATACAGAGAAAAAATGCCCTTTTTAGCCTTTTATTTATACAATTTCTTCTTGATTCCGGCCAGGGAATATGCTATAATTTTAAATGAATCCAGAAAATACCGCTCTGCATATGTCGGAGGATATTTCACAAAAAGTTGCAGCTTGTCTATTCCATAAATTTGGGAGGTCAATCAGATGAAACAAAACAGCGGACATCCCTGGCATACTGCCAAAAAGAACCGATATCGAAACCTGTTCCTGAAAATCCTGTCAGGGGCGTTGGCCTTTATCCTGGCCGCGCCCTTGTGCAGCGTGACCATTGCCGCGCTGCCGGATGGGGAATGCCCCCATCACCCGGAACACACTGCTGACTGCGGCTACCAGCCCGCGGCGGAAAGCTCCCCCTGCGCCCACGAGCACAGCGAGGGCTGCGAGTTTATCGAAGGGACGGAAGGCAGCTGCGCCCACATCCATGACGAAAACTGCGGCTTTGCAGAAGCGGCGGCAGAAATCCCCTGCGCTTTCGCCTGTGATATTTGTGACGCAAAGCTAATGGGCACAGAAGAAGACGCCGGCGCAGCGGATAAAACGCCCGCCCCAATGGCCGTGGCCAGCTGGAGCTGGGAGAGCGATTACCTGGAATGGAGCGAGGAGGGCGGGTTCTGGGGCCTTGGGATGCCTGGGGCCGGCGAGGAAGGGAACATCACCCCGGCTATGCTGGCGGAGGAATACCTGCCGGCGGAAATCCTGGCGGTACTGGCGGACGGCGCAGAAGAAACGCTCGCCCTACAATGGGATTTTGGCGAGCTGCCGGAAGAAGGCGCAGCCGCGGGGAGCTACCAGCTGACGGCAGCGCTGCCTGAAGGGTATACCTTAGGGGAAACTGCGCAGGAAATCCAGGTACAGCTGGAATTAGGCGGGGGAGAGACGTATGACGACAAATATAAATTTTTTAATCAGTGGAACTTCCTCGCTCGTGATGGCAGTAAAATGGAGCAAAATAAGCTGATAGCCGCAATCAAAGATTTATCTGCCAAAAGCTCTGATGAAATAATTAAAATATTAAAAGATACTATTCTCCCAAATAAACTTAGAGGCTGGGTACCTCCTGACAATTCTGCTGATCCTAGGTTGCCATACTTGGGGTTTATTAGAGATGAAGATCAATCTGAGAAGCCTTATGAAATGACAAAAGATGGTCCTGTCTTATATAAATACGCCTATATATGGGGATCGGTCAATATTGATTGGAAAAATTTCCCTAGTACATTTGAAGATGGAAGCACCTTTACCCTCGTTGCTTATATTCCACCTAAAACCGAAAATGGACATACGTATTTAGGCCATGTCAATTCCCTGAACAAAGAAGATCATGCAAACAATATAGGGGATACTACAACTAACCCTGATATCCTTTCATTTGAAGTCACTATTCGTGATTTAAATCCTGCCGACCATATCGTGGCCCCTGCTAATCCGGCCAATGTTACGGTAAATCTTTTCGATTATTGGGCAAAAACCAAGGAGCCTACAGAAGCTTCCAACGGCGATATCCTGCCTAAAAACGACAACCATTTTCACGAAGAAGGCGGCGAAGGGGCGCTCGGCAACACGCCGACCAAATATTCAACAAAAGACGACTGGAACGTCGGCATTAACAAAGGCCACCTTCTCCTTTTCGGCGACGGCATGATTCACGCCGGCCTTTGGAATAAAGGCGCAGGCGAAAACTGCCGCTACGGCAAACAGTATGCCGGTATGGAAGGCATCGTAAAAAATATCCTCCCAGAAAATGGATACCCGGAATTAAATCTGCCGATGGCCAAAAAAACCTTGACTGGCAAAAAAGAAGGCGAAGACGGCTATAGAAATTATACGCTGATTAAGGACTACAATTTGACAGGCGACCACGACGACTCAGCGGGAAATCGATATACTTCAACAGACATCCAAAACCTGAGTAAAACGGTAATTGGCACCTGGGGAGGAAATATTGAAACCGACACCGAATCCCTTGACTACCTCTTTGACCCAATGGTTAAACACGAAAACAAAACCAGCTATCAAAATGTCACCGGCCTATTCCAGCTGGACGAGCAGGGCTATTACTATTACAATATGCGCAAAAACTTTGCCGAATTTCAAAGCGGCGTAGTAACCGGCGACGACGGGAAGTGGGTCAGCGACGGCAAATTTATCCTCTACGACGCCCCCGCGACCACCCGCACCGACCGCAACACCAACCCTAGCAGCTACGGTAACTTCTTCCCCTTCAACAAAGCGTCGGAAGTGTTCAACGGTTTAAGCGACGACGGGAAACTGACCAGCAGCATCTACTGCGCCAATAACTCGATGAACCACCACCTGGGCATGACAGTCGACGTCGAGTTCCGGCAGCCGGTTAACGGCAAAATCAACTCCGTCATAGACGGCCAGTCGAAACAAGTCCCGATGACCTTCCAGTTCACCGGCGACGACGACGTGTGGATTTTCATTGACGATGTGCTGGTGCTCGACCTGGGCGGCATCCACAGCGAAATCTACGGCACCATTGACTTCTCTACCGGCGTAGTCTGCATTGGCCGGGCTTTCAGCGCCTTGGGCATCCCGGAAAACCCGGAAGACTCGGATATCCTAGTCACCAAAACTACGCTGAAGGACCTATTCAAGGCGGCAGGGAAAGCAGATGACTTTACCTGGAGCGGCAACACCTTCTCCAGCGACAGCAACCACACCTTAAAGATGTTCTATCTGGAACGGGGCAATTATGACTCCAGCCTTGCGCTGCGCTTTAACCTTCAGCCCCAGCTGTACCAATATATCAAAAAGGTCGACCAGAACGGCGATCCTATCCCAAATATCGGGTTCAGCCTTTACAAAGCAGAAATGGCTGCTAAAGACGACCCCGAAGGGATCCGCTGCCGCTATACAGACAGCAACATCGAAAACGGCGAAATCTTCTATGTGAAGCAGCAAGCGGGCCAAAAAGCGTTGGCCGAACTGACGACCGGCCCTGACGGCGTCGCGATCTTCAAAAGCGGCACGGAACCTTTCAATTTTGCCGACTTGGAGACCCAATTCTTCATCCTCAAAGAAGTCAACACGCCGCTGGGCTACCGCGCACTGCCCATCGACATCGTGCTGCACTATGACGTAGAATCTGCGATGCTCACCGTAGCCAACCGCTGGACGACAGGCGCTTACGCCTGCTCAATCTCCAACATTATCGGCACCGGCCGGCCAACCTACGGCCATTTTAACCCAGACAACAACGATATAGAAACAGACGCTGCAAAACCTGTAAGCGAGGTAAAACGGCGCGACGGCTTAGTCGTAGCGGTACCGATGCTGAAAAGAAGGTCGGATAATATCTGGGAAGCCCTTTATGGCGGCAACTTGACAGACTTTGCTGCCGCCAAAATCTCTGCGGCCGACGCCAAGGATGTCCAGAAATGGCGAAGCGCCGTGCTGTGGGCGGCGCTGCAGCAGATCAAGGATGCGGATACCCCCGACTGGTACCTCTCTTGGGACAGCGAAAACCGCCGCCTAAAAGGCGAACTCATTGACCTGCCCGGCCTTGCCAGCCGCTATCAGCTCAACAACAAGGGCGGCGATATGCGGATGGTTTACGGGATAATCGAACCGGACGCATTAAAAGCGCTCGGCATCCAAGAGAGCACCGCCGAAGCGCGCTACAAAGCGCTGCGGGAATACCTGAAAACCCATGAGGTGGACGCTGCCGTCATAAAAATTATGAACGTTGACACCGCCAGCCAGAACACCGGCAGCGGCAAGGGCTTCAGCTTTTTGAACACTTCCCAGTTTAACCGCAACTTCCGTTCGCTAATTTATATCCCCAACGAGCGGCGGGAGCTGTGGGTCAAAAAGATTGACCAGCATGGGAACGCGCTGAGCAACGCAACGTTTACGCTGTACAGCAACAAAGAATGCAGTAACGCTATCGTTTCCGGTGTTACCGACAGCAACGGCCTTCTGGTGTTTTCGCCTGAAAATAATAATACCCAAGGCCACGCAAAGGTAGAATGGGCCAAGGCTGACGAAGGCGCGCAGTATTACCTAAAAGAAACCTCGGCGCCAGCCGGCCATACCCTCAACAACACCGTCATCCCTGTTGTCGTCGGCAACTACTCCATCTATGCCGACGCGGGCGCGCCGGACAATAATATTTCTGTCATGGCCGCTGTGGGCAAGCTGACCCAGACTATGCACCAATACGCCACCGACGGCGACGTAGACATCACACTGCGGGATATTACCGCTTTTATGCAGACACAGCCGCCAGCCTCCGATGAAGATCCTTTTGGCAAAGACGATTGGGTGGACGCAAAGCTTGAAGGTACAGATATTACCCGCAGCATGAACCTCCATTTCGGCATCAACACCTCGTCGGACAAGGGGCTGTGCAACGACTACGGCCTGCATGACATTGACGGCGGCAGAAACACCCGGCCCTTCTTTGTCACTGACACCGGTTTCGTCCGCGCCCGGGTAGAGCAAAACTACGCCGCCCTGATTGGGGCAGACAGCCGGTACGAAAACCCCAATCCAGATACCAACAAGGACGACTTGAGAGGGATCGACCTCACGAACCTGTTCAGCCTGCTCAACGTCGTGGTGGTCACTGACGAAAACAACGCCAAAACCGACGCCGGCAGCCTGGCCATCAGCAAAAAGGTCATCGGAACCGGCCTCACCAGCGCCGATTACAACGCATTATTTACCTTAACCATAAACCTGGCCAAACCGGACGGCACAGAATTGGACGGCGATTATGCATACTTTTTCTGGGGGACGGATAAGGCCGGCCATATCAACAAAGACAACCCTTCCATCCTGCTTCACCATGACGATACAGTCGTCATCCAGGGCCTGCCCGCCGGTACCAAGGTCACGGTAACTGAAACGGGGAAAGAGGGCTGGCACTATCACGAACCTGTTTCCGGCTCGATCAGCCTAGAAATCAAAAAAGATGAAACAGCCATAGCCTCTTTTGTCAACAGCAAGGAGCCGAAGCCAACCACCCCTTCAGAGCCTTCTTCCCCAACAGAAAGCTCTGAACCTTCTTCGGAGCCATCCTCTGAGCCATCTTCAGAACCGTCCTCGGAGCCTCCTTTAGAACCCTCTTCCGAACCATCCTCGGAACCTTCATCCCCATCTTCGCCTTCCGCTTCTTCCGATCCGGACGGCTCTGAACCGCCTTCCAGCCGTCCCGACTACCCCACCGAGCTGCCCGACCCCAACCTCCCCGACAGCCCGGACACCATCACCATCCTGGAAGACGGCGTCCCCACGACTTATATCCGGATGTGGGATCCTGAAACCGAAGAGTATATCTGGATCCCCGAAGACGAGGTGCCGTTAGCGCCCAAAACCGGAGATAACTTCTATTTCTGGGCAATGCTGGCGCTATTGTCCCTGATGGGGCTGGGGATCGCCATTTCCCTCTACCGCAGGAAGCAAGAATAAACCTATAAACGCCCAAAAGCCGCCTGCGGTCCAATTCCGCAGGCGGCTTCAAATTGTCGAAGGGGATTTCGCCCTCTGCGGAGGGCGACCAGGGCGCTGCCCTTGGATCCCGCGATTTTTTGAAAAAAATCGAGTAAAACTTTTTTCCTTGGCAATCTTAGGGGAACCTAGTTTACCGCTTAACCCGGCAAATGCCGCTTTGCTCCAAGAGCTTCATATACAGCCCGCCCTGCACGGTGCGGTGCTGGAAACAGACAGCCGCAGCTGTGATGGTCTCATACCAGTCGCCCATCGGCACCCGCGAAGGGGAGTAGTGGTAGAACTTCCACAGCGGCTCGACAAAAGCTTCAAAATCCTCCCGCTCGGCTGCAAGGGTCGCTGTCCAGACCAGCCAGTCGGATTTGGTGTAATCTTTACGGTTGTCCAGCGGCATCCCGTAGGGGTTAACGCGCTTTTTATAGCTGGCAAACTCCGAAGCGATAACCTCTTTAGGGAAAATGCCAAGACCCATCACCTTATCCCAGACAACATTGTATTTCATGCTGAAGCTGCCAGGCTGGTCAAAGGCAAGCCGAAAGCTTCCGTCGCCGTTGGCCGCGGTGCTCACCCAGTTTTTAGCCATCTCCCGAGCAGCGCTTTCGTACTGGGCCGCCTCTTCCTGCCGCCCAGCCATTTTAAGGATTTCACCCAAGCCCGCCAGCGCCATAATTGCTTTCAGCGACAGGTTGCAGTTGTGGGCAAGATGGCCGGCAAAGTCGTCGGTGCAAAGCTGGTTATTGGGGTCCGCGCCGTTCTCCAACAGATATTTCGCCCAGCCTGCCAGCTCGTCGATATGCTCCATCCCGAAAGCAGGGTCTTTCTCCGCTAGACAGACAGCCGCCGCCATCAGGATCATATTGCCGCATTCCTCCACCGGCATCTGCATCTCCAGCTTAGGGTCGACGCCGCCGTAGACCTGGCCGTTGACTTTGGGGTAAGTGCCGGCGTCATGGGGCGCAAAATCATATTTCCAAGCGTCCGTCTTCGCATAACGGAAGATTGGGCGCATCATCCCCTTAACCAGCTCGGGGTTATAAAGCAGAAAAAGAGGGATAGAGGGGTAGCTGACGTCGGCTGTCGCAGCACAGCCGTTGGAAAAGCACTCCTTGGAGATGTAAAGCAGCTCGCCGTTTTTATCCAGCGCCAGTTTATGGGCCCCCAGCACCTGCCGGTAGGCCAGCAGCAGCAGTTCAGCGTATTTCTCGCCGCCGGCGCGGACAGCGTCCCGGAAAAGTCTATCGGAAAAGGCGGCGCAATCAGCCCTTACTTCTTCAAAATCGCCGTAGCTTTCGGCAATAGCCGTCTCAATGGTCTTACCATCCCTATTCCACCAGGACTTCAGACGGCTGCCGAAATATTCGATGCTCTCAATATCGTCATAGGCAAAAGCAAACAGCGCCGGCTCCGCCGACAGGTCGGCTTCAGCGGTAATCCAGCTCATTTCGCCTTTCTCCGTCCCCACAGCAGCCCCGCTGCCCTTAACAGCAAGGTAAACATATCCCCAATCAATGCGGATGTCGTCGCCGCTCACCGCTAAAACTGGCTGGTCGATGCCGCCCATTTTGGCGGCTTTGATTCCCCCGGGCAGCACAAGGGTTTCACTGACAACCGGCTTCTGGCCTTTTTTATCCAGACAAAGCTCCTCCGACACGCTAATTTTGACTATCACCTGATGGGCCTTGCCGTCAAGACTGCTGGCCGATACCTGCAAATAGGAAACTGGACGGGTTAAACGCTCGTAATCCTTTATCAGCAAAGGGCTTAGGAAAAACAGTTCCAGCTTTACCCCGACAGCCTCCATAGTCACAGCTGTAGACATAGCCTCTACCTCAACAGCAGCCTGAACCATCGCCGGTGCTTCCCCTTCGCCCAAAAAACGGTAGGGGACGCCGTCAATCACGGCGATACCCGTAATTGAATTGGGCTTGCCTGTCCAGTGGCAGGGCGCTTTGTCGGTAATGCGGTCGGCCATTGACCAAACGCTGAAATAAGGGTCAACATTGATTAACGGCAGTGCGGGCGGGCGCAATTTCATAGAAAACTCCTCCTTTTTTGAGACTCGCGAGCAAGCTCGCTCCGTGTTGTTTTATAAGCGTTTGAGGGGGAACCAGGTTATCGCTTCCCCGCAGCGAGGGGTGGGTGCGCAAGGTGCGAAGAAGCAAACGCGAACTGTCAGCGGGCGAAGCCTGCCTTGACAACCCTTTCCTTTGTAGGATATACTGATTAGGGAGATTTTGCAAGAGAAAAAACCAGCAAAAAGGTGAGGAATACAAGTTGAAAGAGGATCTCTATTATTTCCCTGGCGGGGACGAGGTTTTCACGTTACAGCTAGCCGGGTACTCCTGGTGCGACGGCAGCTACCATATCTGCCGCCCGGCTTCGGAATGCTGGGTGCTGGAACAGGTTTTGCAGGGGACGGGCCGGATTATCGTAGACGGCGTCCATTACACGGCGTCGGCGGGAGACGTCTACCTGCTGCCGAAAGGCTCGGAGCAGGAGTATTTTTCCGACAGCGCCGACCCTTGGCGGAAAATTTTCATGAACCTCTGCGGCAGCCTGCCGGACGCGCTGTTTTCAGCTTACCAGCTGGCGGGGAACGTCATCTTTTCCGGCTGCAAGACCGAAGCGCTCTTTTTGTCGCTCTATGAGTTTTTCAAACAGCCGCCTTCGCCGGAACAGCTCTCCGCCTGCGCGCTGAAATTTCACGAAATCTGCGCGGCGCTTTACGCCTGCCGCCATGCCGCCCGGTATGAGCCGCCCGAAGCCGCGGCGATAAAACTTTACCTGGACCAAAACGTCCATCGGCTGGTGAAAATACAGGAACTAGCGGAAACGATTTACCGCTCTGCGGATTATACGGCCAAGCTGTTCAAAAAGACCTATGGCTGCACGCCTTACGCCTACCTGCTGGAGAAAAAGATGGAGCTTGCCTGCTTGCTGCTGCAAAATACGTCCTTGCCTATACAGGAAATTTCGGCCCGCCTGGGCTATGAAGACGCGCACTATTTTTCCGGCCTGTTCCGCCAGCGCATGGGCGTTCCGCCGCGCGTTTGGCGGACAAAACCCGCTCACTTTTAAGGAGGCATAAAAATGATCAGCAAAATACCTTTGGACAGCCCTTATTGGGCGGCGCTTGACCCTGGCCCTTCCCCTACGGTGCGGGAACTGCTGGCAGAATTTATCAAAAGCCCTGATGCCAGCCCTGAGTCCGACCTGTTCGCTTCACTCTGCGAGCGCCTTTGCGAGTCAAACACCCTTTATCCGCCTTTTTATCTAGCTTTCCCTTATCTGGCCGAGGCTGCCGCCGGCAAACCGCCTAAAGAAGCTGCCGAGCTATGGGCCTGGATTGGCGCATGGTTTGCCGAGGGCAACGAGGAATACCAAGACAACATCCCCGGCGAGGCAACAGCGGTTTACAAGCAGGCGCGGGCTGACGCCGAAAAGGCTTTCTTCCACTTCTTTCTCCAGTATGACTTTTCAGACGCGCCGGAAGGCCTCCATTACCTGCTGGCCGCACCCTTTGGGCTGGCGCGGCCTGATTTTGCAAAAGCGGCGGCACTGTTTGACAGCGAAATCGAGCTGGAAGCCGCCTGCCCCAATGGGCACATAGCCCTCTACCTCATTAGCCAAAAGGGCGTCTGCAACAGCAAAAAAGAAAAAGCGCCTGGCCTTCAGACGCCTTATGCCCATATCCTGAACGATATTGCCAGCCTGCCGCTTTGCCCAGATAACCCCTGGCTGAAACTGCTGGAAAAGTGTGCGGCGGCCAAAAACGATGAGGAAATCCGCACAGCTTATGCTGTCTGTGAAAAGGGGATCAACGAGGACACGCCGCTTTCCGCCGCCGTGTTCCTTTACGCATATCTGCTGAAACGGCTGAGTTCAGACAAAGGGGACATCCTCTTTGGGGATTTATGCCTGAATATGGCCGGCGATGCGTGCTGTCCCCAGTGCGGGGCAGTTTTCCGACTGCTGGACGGATGGGGAAGATAGGCTTTGCCCAAACGGGCAAACGCTAAAATCAAGGAAATGAGGATTCCTATAACTCTCCGCAAGGGATGACGGCATTCTCGTAGCAGGCAATCAGTTTGTCCAGCCATCTGTCAGAATAGTTTAACGCTTTACTGTCCGCTATCATGTAAAAATCATCGGAAATGAATTCTGCTAAATCAGTAGAAGCGGATTGCTTAAGAACCAACAAATATGCTTTTTCTGCTATCTCTCTCGCATCTTTGATATCCCGGCCCTTTTTAAGTCCTTCAATTGCCCGATAAACCCGCACCCATTCGCTATCAAATGGGTCATTTTCCCGTAAATCTATAAATTCATCTATATCCAATTCCTCATAATGGATTTCTTTCAATTTGCCCAGCAACGCATCCATACCGTCATCATCCGCCCTAAATTTTTATTCAGCTGATCCAAGTCAAAAACCTTTTTGCCTATCTTTTGGCCTTGAAGGCCTCGGCACGTTTCCCGACAGTGTTCATCCCCTCAATCAGCCGTTTGGCCACTGCGTCCTGCTGTTGTTTAAAAAGTGGGCTGTCTTCAAAATAAACCGGTGCCCCAAAAAGGATTTTCCGGCCCTTTTTGGCGCAGGCCATCGGTACAAATGCCAAATGCTGGCCCGTCCGCTTGAAATAGTCCTTTTCCAGGCGCAGAAAGCCCTGGTAAATTTTCCCTGTTTCTTCCTGGCTGTTGGAATAATCTACGTCCGGGCAGATTAAAAGGCTTTCGCCCCTTTCCAGTGCCTGTTGGGAGAGGGACATCGTCTCCCTAATCCGCCGCCCGTCGCGATAAACTGGGATAGCGCGGTAATCCCGCATCAGCGCCGGAATCACCACGGAACAGATCCCCGCGGCTGCAAAGCCGATAGGCTTGGGCATCCCGAAACGCTTGGTAAAAGTATAGCGGTAATACTGGTCAAAACACTCCTTGCGGCCGCAGAACGGGGAATAGATCCAAGGGCGCAGCTCTTTAGGATAGAAGGCCAACACATGAAACGGCCCATACAGATTTTGATGATGGACTAGGTAAACCGCAGGGCCGCTGACCGGCGGCTCCTCGCTCCGCCAGCCTGCCGCCCCTCTCGCGCAGCAGCGCAGAAAGCGGATACAGTTTCCATAAACCTTCATGTGCCTTCACTGTCCTTGCTTTGGAAGACCCAGCGCAGCTGGATCTGATAACTGACGACTGCCAGCAGGATATCCACCAGGTATTTGGCGACAAGCTCGCTGATATGCAGCTGCGTGCACAAAAACCAAGAAGCGAGAAACGACGCCGCCAGCTGGAAAAACCACAGGATGTAGTAGCGCACCATCGTCGTCGAGACCTTTTTGTTGCGCATATAAGGAAGTTTGCGGTTGCAGGCGTAATTGATCACCGACGAGATCACCCTCGCGGCGATTGTCGCCCAAAACATCCGGGTCGTCAGCGGCAGCCTCGCCAGCACCAGCTTCACCAGCACTGCATAAGCCGCCACATCCACAAACGCCGATAAAAGCGACGACAGCCCATACTGGGCCAGCCCCCGCAGCAGCTGCAGCGCAATCCGCACCGAATCGCGGACGGTACGGTAATGGCTGCCGCTATTATTGTCTATATAGATGGTTTGGATGGGGATTACCTGAAAGGTAATCCCCTGCTGCTTTGCCCAAAGCAGCATATTCAGCTCGTATTCATAGCGGCTGCCGCGGATTTTCCCTGCGCCGGGGAGCATCCCGTTAGACAGCCCGCGAAGGCCGGTCTGGGTATCCTTCAAATCCACGTTATACAGCGCCCGCATCGCCCAGGAAGTTGCGTTATTGCCGGCTGCGCTGCGTTTCGGGGTATCGCCGCCGAAATCGCGGCAGCCCAAAACCAGCCGCTCCGGGAACGCCTCCATCGCCTTTGCCACGGCGCAGACATCCTCAACGGTATGCTGGCCGTCGCAGTCGGCGGTGACGATGCCGCCGCAGCCCTCATAGGTACTGCCTTCATGCGCCAAATACCACTGGATGGCGGTCTTGAGCGCCGCGCCCTTGCCCTTATTAGCCGGATGGTGAAGCACCTCTACCTCATCCAGCCCAGAAAGCGCCTCAAAAATAGGCCCGCAGCCCGCGCTGCTGCCATCGTCTACCACCAGCACCGGCCCCACCTCTGCCGCGCGCAGCTCCCTAACATAGGGGATCAAAAGCTCCTCCGGCTCGTAGGCGGGAATTACCACACAGCAACGCAAAAGCACTCACTTCCTTCCGGCTTGGCTGTCAAATTTTCCATCATTTCACCTCAGACGTTTTGCCGTCGTTTTCCCCGATACAAGTTAACCTTTTTATCCATTTTAACATGATAGGCCCCCCAGTGTCAAGCCTTCCGCCGTGAAGTTTTCTTTACCCTTTTTCTCGACAAAAAAGCCGGCCCGTCCGGGAAAGACGGGCCGTCACTATGGGATTCTGCCTGCCGGTAGAGCAGGCCCACTAGTATGGGATAGTGGCGATTTTAGGCTGCCGCGGGACTGATCAACAAGCATTATGCTTTCCCTAAGCAGCAGTTTGGTTGCTCGAACCAGTACGATTACTGGAGCAGCTGGAGGACCGACTGGGGCTGCTGGTTGGCCTGGGCGAGCATCGCCTGGGCGGACTGCACCAGGACGTTCATCTTGGTGTAGTTCATCATTTCCTTCGCCATGTCGGTATCGCGGATACGGCTGTTCGCAGCGGTCAGGTTCTCGGTTGTGGTATCCAAGTTGTTGATGGTGTGTTCGAGGCGGTTCTGGATAGCGCCGAGGCCCGCACGGGTCTTGGAAACGCTGTCAATGGCGTTGTTGATTTTGTCAATCGCAGCGCCTGCGCCGCCCTGGCTCTTAATATCAATCTGGCCCTTATCAACGCCCAGTGCTTTCGCGTGCATATCGCCGACAGTAACAGTCAACTTGTTGAAGTCAGCGTTGGTGTCGCCAACCTGCAGCACGATGCCGCCGCCGATGACAGAAGGGGCATTGTCAGTAACGGTCTTACCATAAATATTGATGGTATTGGGATCCTTCGCATCAACTTCAGCGGTGATTTTAGCTTCCTTATTCAGCTCAGCAAGCAGATTGGTAATAGCATCAGCGCCATCAGTACCCAGAGCAATCTGGCCTGCACCATCACCAAAGGTGTAGGTTTTGTCGCCAATCTTAATGGAATCGCCAGCGTTAATTTTAGCAGGATTGATGGTCAAGGAAGTACCAGCGCCTGTAGCAGGTGTTGCACCCACTCTGGAATCGAATAGAGCTTCCAAGCTTTCTTTGGTAGCATAGGTTTCGGTGCTGTCGACTTTCTGCTCGATTTCAATCATGTCGTTGGCACCGCCACGACCAATAAGGAAATTCTTGGTCTCCATTTTAGAAAGCTGTTCAGTTACGCTCTTAAGACGCGCAGCATCACCAGCGGTACTTGTGTCAGAATAATCCAGCACAATTTCATTTGCAGCGCCAGTTTCTTTGCCTTTGGCGACAAAAGTAAACACCTGGTCGTCAATTTTCAGTGTAGCGCCTTCCTGAATGTTTTCCTTTGTCAAGGTAACTTCCATACCGGCGCGGGCACCAGCAACAGCCTTTACGCCATCGGTGATATTATAAAGCGGGCAGTCGATACGATTATCTGCCGTGCCAGCAGTAAAATTGGTACCTCCTGCTGCCAAAGTAACGTTCAGGTCACCTTTTGGATTCCAGGTTTTACCAGCAGCAGTACCAGGGTCAACAGGAGCATCCACATAACCTGCTGTTCCCTTTAATTCATCGCCAGTGCCTTCTTTACCAACATATTCAAAGCTAACTTCTGCACCGTTAGCTGTAGCTTTAAATACAGTACCGTTAATAGAAACAAATCGGTTATTTAATTGTGCAGCAATTTCTGTGCTGGAAATAGAAACTTCATCGCCAGCAGTAGCACCTGTAACTTCTTTCTCGGCACTAAAAGCACCCCATGTGCCTGCATCATTATCAGGGTCAGCGCCAGCAGTAAACACCTTAAGATTCTGGCCATCAATAGTGATTCCAGCCGCAATGGTAGCATCACCATCTGCGGTGGCAGTTCCCTTAAGGGTAACATTTGCAAAATTTACAGAAAACTTAGGCTTTACTTCTGCAACCGTTGTGGAACCCAAATGGTAGTTTGTGTTTTCGACTGCACCAAAAGCAAGAGTCTGTGCAGTACCTGCGGTGGCACTTTGACCGGTAATAGCGCCAGTATCACCAATTGTAAAGGCATTGGTGTTCAGGCCCATTTTGCCGTTTAGCAAAGGCAGAGAGTTGAAGTTGGTGGAATCGGCGATGCGGTCGATTTCCGACTGCAGCTGCTCGATTTCGTCAGCATAGTTGCCGCGCTGTGCATCGGTGTAAACGCCGTTGGCGGCCTTAGTGGCCAGCTCGACCATGCGGTTGAGCATATCATGCACTTCGTTCAGCGCGCCTTCAGCGGTCTGCACCAGCGAAATGCCGTCCTGCGAGTTGGAAGAAGCAGCTTCCAGGCCCTTAATCTGCGCTTTCATGCGTTCGCTGATGGCCAGGCCGGCGGCATCGTCGCCTGCGCGGTTAATCTTGAAACCAGAAGACAGCTTT
>JAAWDH010000019.1 GCA_022793675.1 Oscillospiraceae bacterium | reverse complement strand
CTGCTTCCGCAGCAGAACAGATGCGGCTGCACACTGCTGCACCGGATTCACGTTGGGCGGTTAGGGGGGTCCAGGGGGGAACGCCCGGCGCGCTTTTTTGCCTACTTTGTTGTCGCGTGACAACAAAGTAGGTCGTCATATCGGGGCGAAACCCGATTTTAATGCAGGAGCGGCCGCAGCCGCTCCATCCTTATTTATTCTAATAAAAAGAAAACTGCCGGTTCTCAAAACGGCAGCAGTTAGGGAAAATCTGGCAAAAAACTTTTTATTGACAAATTTTGCAGAACATGATACAATAAAAGCACATAAGGCGAGCCAAAAAACGGTAGGCGGTTCGCTCCCTCACTAACCCTAGGTTCTCAACGAGAGAGGGAGCAACATATTTCTTCCCTCTCCAATACCCCTGCAAGGGGAAAAGAGGGGGTGGCTGAAGGTGAACTACGTAACCTGGAACGATCTGCTCGTTCTGCTAGGATTACTTATTCAGGTGGCTATGCTCACTTGGATGGTTGCCGATAGCATAAATAATAAGAAATAGCCGCCCAGCGCTTCCAACCTGATGGCTATTTCTTAGTCATATGGGAGCGAACCGTCTACTGGTACGCCTTATGCTTTTATTATAGCGGATTTGCCCGGGATTGTCAAGCTGGCAATCTTTTTTGATTTTATCAGGAAATCAGCTATAAGGCTGGGCAAAAAATCAATCGCCCCCTCTTGCATTTTGAAAAAGGATGTGCTATACTATAACTGTACTAAGAGAACTAGTACAGTTGATACACACAAAGGAGGGCTGCCTATGCAGACGCCCATTTCCATCCGGCTGCGGGATGGAGGCCCGATTTACCTACAGCTGAAAGAGGAAGTCATCCGGCTGGCGTGTATGGGGATGCTGGCGCCGGATGAGCAGCTGCCGTCGGTGCGGACGTTGGCGCGGGAGCTGGGGATCAACCCCAACACAGTGGCCAAGGCCTACCAGGAACTGGAAAACGAAGGGTTCCTCTACTCGGTCAGCGGGCGGGGGAGCTTCATTTCCGGCAGTATCCTGGCGGCGGAGGGCCTGCGCCAAAAGGCAAAGGAAGGTTTCCGCGCGGCGGCGGAAAAGGCGCGGCAGGTCGGCGTCCCGGAGGGGGAGCTGGCGCAGCTGCTGCAAAAAACCTATCAGGCAAAAGGAGGCGGTATGGATGATCCAGTGCAGCAGCCTGAGTAAATATTTTGACGGCGTGCCGGTCTTATCAGATGTGACGCTGACGGTGGAATCAGGCTCGATTTACGGCCTGACCGGTTCCAACGGCGCAGGGAAGTCGACGCTGATGCGCATCATCAGCGGCATCTACCAGCAGGACGGCGGCACAGTGACGCTGGGGGGCGAGCCGGTTTGGGAAAACGCTGCCTGCAAAGAAAAGGTGATCTTTGCGGCGGACGACCCCTATTTTCTGCCCCAGGCTACCCTTGAGGGGATGGCGCATTTCTACGGACGGTTTTACCCGCAGTTTGACCGCGGGCTTTACGAGATGCTGTGCGGGGTGTTCAGCCTTGACGCCAAAAAGCGGATCCACACCTTTTCCAAGGGGATGCAGCGCCAGGCGGGTTTCCTGCTGGGATTGGCGGCGCAGCCCCGCTGGCTGCTGCTGGACGAATGCTTCGACGGCCTTGACCCGGTCAAGCGCCAGGCGGTGCGCAAAATCCTTTCGGATGCGGCGGCAGGGCGGGGGATGTCGGTTATCATCTCCTCCCACAATTTGCGGGAGCTGGACGAAATCTGCGACACGGTGGGGGTGCTCCATCAGGGGCGGCTGCTGTGCAGCTGCGAGCTGGATAGCCTCAAGGGCGAAGTCGTCAAGTTACAGGCGGTGTTCCGGAAAACTGTGACAAAGGAGGAGCTGCAAACGGCGCTGGACCTGCTGCATATCGAACAGAAAGGCAGGTTTTTTACTATGGTCGCCAAAGGCAACGACGAAGCGCTGTATGCAGCGCTGGCCCCCTTTGAGCCGGCGGCGGTTGAGCGCTTTCCGCTGACGCTGGAAGAGATTTTCCTATATGAAATGGAGGTGGAGGGCTATGACGCCAACGTTATCTTCGGCTAAACGGCCGGGCATAGGCACAATCTATCGGGAAACGCTGCGGCGGCACTGGAATATCTGGGCGACTTACGGGGTGCTGATGCTGCTCCTGGGGCCGGTGATGATGACGGCCAAGGTGGTCCTTGACCCACAGATTATCGCTTTATCGCCGCGGATGCTGGAGCTGCCGACCGAAATAATGCTGCATATAGCCGTGTTGGGGGTGGGGTGCTGCCTGCCGCTTTTGCTGTTCAGCTACCTGGACAACAGGCGGGCAGCCGACCTGTACCATGCTTTGCCGGTGAAGCGTGGGCAGCTTTATTGGGGCAAAGCGCTGGCGGGACTGACCATCCTGCTGACGCCTTATTTGCTGTTGGGTGGGGCTTGCGGGGTATTTATCTTTGCGGTGGGCGGCCTGCCCGACCTTCTTTGCCGTATCGGCCAGATTGCGGCAATTGCCGCGGCGCTTTACGGTACGATGGTATTTATCATGGCCAACTGCGGGACGTTGTTTGAGAGCATCGTCTACTTCAGTATTACCGAAATATTCTGCCTGCTGTTTGTGGGGCTGATGGCGGTAACGCTGTCGCAGTTCACCTTCGGCTGGAACGAATCGCCGGACAGCGGGATGCTGGGTGTTATAGTCGGCTTCGCGCCGCTGTGGCAGCTTTACAAGCTGCTGTTCGGGCGGGGGATCGCGCTGCGGGAAACGCTGCAGATGCTCCTTTGCTGTGCCGCGATGCTGGGCGCGGGGGCGCTGCTCCACAACCGCCGCAAAAGCGAGTCCGCCGGGCAGAGCTTTGCCTTCCGGCCGCTGTTTTATGTGGAAGCGATCGGCGCGTCGCTGACGGTGGGGATGGGCTTTTACTATATCTTCTTCCAGGAACCGGCGGGGCTTTTGCTGGGCGTGTTGGCTGGGGCGCTTTGCTATTTCATCCTGGACGCCATCCGCAGCCGCGGGTTCAAAAATATCCGCGAAACGCTGGGGGTCTGCGTTGGGATGGCGGCGGCGGTCGGGCTGTTTTTCGGCACGGCGGCGCTGTCGGGCACCTTCGGCTATGAGCGTTACCTGCCGCCGGCATCGGGCGTCAAGGCGGTTTCGGTTTGCTGGGATGTCAATTCGGAAGATTACCTGTCCCAAGCCTATACGCTGACCGAAGAGGAGGACATCGAACAGGTGCTCGTCTTCCACCGCCTCATCATCGAAAACAAAGCCCTTGTAAAAGAATATAACAATCTCCTAACGGAAACCGAAGACCCCCTTTCCCGCAAGCAGGCGATTGCCAGCCTGCCGCTGCCCGAGGAGCCTTTCCCCACGGCAGCGGGCTATTCGCCCTATTCGCTGGGCAGCTGCCGCGTGACGCTGGATTATATGATGAAGGACGGGCGGCTGGCGACCCGGTATTACACCGAGATCCCGCTGGCACTGACTGCCCCGCTCTATAAAATCGCCGCCGGCAACGGCTGCAGCCGGGCGATGGCCGGGCGGATCGAGATGGATATGAAACAGGCTGGACGGACGGCGCGGGATATGGACTGGACTATTGCCGTCGCCCGGCTGAACAATGGCTCCGAGGTGCAGAAAGGAACGGATTACGATGGCTTTGTGGAAATTATGTCAGCAATGGCCGAGGATCTGAAAGCCCGTCCGGCGGGCTGGGGTATCCGCCCGGAGGAAGCGCCGCTGTTTAAGCTGTCGGCGCGTGCTGATTCCAGCTATTCCTATGGCAATACCCGTTTTAACATCCAAGGCGAGTTTGTCTATGCGATTGACCGTCAAGTGCTTACGGCGCTGGAAAAGTATGGCCTGGATTACAGCGGTATAGCCAATAATTTCGACAGTGCAGCCAATGGTTTCGGCGAAAAATTCCCCACCATCCAATACGTCTCTGCCAGCGATTACAACGCCTGCATGGCGCTCCCTTCTGCCCGGGGCAGCCTCTTCCAGTTCGGCGGCTGGTGGCCTTATGCTTTCTGGGAGGAGATGGAAGAAGCAGGTTTTGTAAAGCAGTACGCTGTTACCAGCGCCCAGTGCGAGCAGCTGGTTTCCCTAACTTTTAACCATTATATCTCCGACGAGCCGGTGGACGTCCTTTCTATCGGCGGCAGCATCTATCTTATCCCTAGGCAGAACCGTTCTGCTGTCCTTGCAGTTCTCAAGGATGCAAAGGACGCAGCGCAGCAGGCGGACGACGCCCGCTGATACTTTTATGCATGATATGGGCAGGCTGGAATGGCCTGCCCGATCTGCTTTTTAATGCAAAAAATCTCGTTTTACAGCAATGCTGCAAAACGAGACTTTTCCACACGCGCCGCACAGGACTCGAACCTGTGACCTTTTGATTCGTAGTCAAACACTCTATCCAGCTGAGCTAGCGGCGCGTCTTCAATTTTCCGGAGGGGTTGTCCCTCACAACGTTTATTATTCTACCACAAACTGCCGGGATTGTCAACCCCTTTTTTCAAATTTTTTCCGCTTAGGCGCAGCAAGAAAAAATGCAAAGTATACTTGACATTTTGGCGGCGGTGTGTTATCATAAAAATGCAAAGCTAGCTTAGCATTTTGGAAGGGGGAAACCATGCAGACCAATATCCGTGCCCTGCGCCGGGAGCGGGGGCTTTCCCAGCAGGAGCTGGCCGACGCGGTTGGGACGACTAGGCAGACCATCACCTCCATTGAGGTGGGGCGGTATACGGCGTCGCTGCCGTTGGCCTACAAAATTGCCCGGTTTTTCGGGCTGGCCATCGAAGAAGTTTTCGACTTCTCCGAGTATGATTGAAAGGGGACATTATGGATAAGTATCGGGTGGAAATCCGACGCCGGCAAGCAGTTCTGGCTTTGGCGGGCATATTTTTTCTGTTGTTGATCACGCTGCCGCGGTATTTGGGGCTGTTGCCTGGACACAATGCCGTCGTAGGGTTCCAGTGCGGGCTTTCGTCGGCGGCGCTGATGGCCTGCGCGTTCCGGTCGGCGCATTATGGCAGGGCACTGAAGGACGGGGCGCTGCTGCGCCGGATGTATGTTAAGGAGCATGACGAGCGCCTGCAGGCGGTGCGCGCCAAAGCGGGGCTGCCGCTGACCTTTGCGGCTGCGGCCCTGCTGCTGGCTGCCGGGATCATAGCTGGGTATTTTAATTTTACAGTTTTCTGCACGCTTACCGCAGCAGCGATGTTTTTGATGCTGCTAAGCGGGGCCGTGAAGGCAGTCTGCCTGAAAAAGGTGTCCGCCCCCAAGGAACAAGACGAATGAGCGGCGCTAGATGCTGATAAAAAACGCATAAAAAGGGGAAGGGGCGAATAGGATAGCAGTACCAACAGCCCGCAGGGGGGATTTTTGTGTATCGGACAATTAAGCTTCGCAAAAAGGCGCTGCTTTGGATTGCGGCGGCAGCGGCAGCAGCGGCGCTGCTGTTCCTGCCGGGGACGGGGGCGGTGTTCCCAGTTTCGTCGGCCGGCCAGCCGCCGGCTGGACAGCCAATAGAACCTCAAAAGGTGGTATACCTGACCTACGACGACGGCCCTTCCAAGAATACGTCAGAGATCCTTGACGTGCTAAAAGAGGAAGGGGTCGAGGCGACCTTTTTTGTCATTGGCGCGACGACCGACCGCGGCAAGGCCCTTTACCAGCGGATCCTTGACGAAGGCCACGCGATGGGCCTGCACACTTTTACCCACGAGTACGGCGAAATCTACGCCTCCGCCGACGCTTATCTTGACGACCTGGCGCGGCTTTCGGCCCATCTGCGCGAGACTGTCGGCTACCAGCCCGACATCTTCCGGTTCCCTGGTGGCAGCAACAACGCCACTGCCAGCCCGGCTGTGCTGAAGGAAATTAAGGAGCGCACGACGAAAATGGGGCTTTGCTGGTTTGACTGGAACACCCTTGGCAAAGATGACCACAGCTGGACCAGCGACGCCGCCGACATCTGCCAGAACGTCATCGCCGCCGCCGGCGACAAAGACCGCATCGTTGTCCTGATGCACGATGACGCCCTGCGCACTACCGCCGCCGCCGCTACCCGCCAGATCATTGCCCATTACCGCCAAAAAGGCTACGAGTTCCGTAAACTCTCCAAGGACGTCGAGCCGGTACGTTTTTCCTAGTACGGGGAGTACGAGGGGTACGGGGGGTTGCGAGGAGTACGCGCTTTTTGAAAGAAAGCTAAGCTTAGCAGAGCTAAGCTGCAAAAACTTTTAATCGCCCGGGTGCACGTCAGCACAGATTTGCACGCCTACTGCGTCGAAAAAATACGCACTCACCAGGGAAAAGTGAGTGCGTATCGTTTTTTATCTGGAATCACTGCGTAAACCGTTGCGGCTGGCTAAGGGTACCGACGCAGTAGGCGGCCATGGCTGCTCGCTCAGTGGCCCGGGCGATGAAAAGTCTTTGCTAAGCTTTCTTCAGAAAGCGGCCGGCTGTGCCGGCAGACAATTCGCGTTTGCCGCCTGGCAAGCTCGGCGGCTTATGGGTGAAAAACATTGCGTGGGATGTCGCGGCTGAGAAGTGATACCAAACCCCTCCGCCTCTCACGTCAGGCGTATCGACGCAGTAGGCGGCCATGGCTGCTCGCTCAGTGGCCCTGGCGATAAAAAGTCTTTGCTAAGCTTTCTTCAGAAAGCGTCGTACTTATTCCAAGGCAGGCTCTGCCTGCCGCGCCGTATCCCTCGTATCCCCCGTACTCCCGCCGCAGGCGGCGCGGAAGTCGCAGGAGGGGCAGGGGTCGAACTGGCCGCTTTTCTGGGGGTCGGGGGCGATGCGGCCGGACATTAGCTCGTCGGCCATACGGGTGACAAGGCGCTCGGCTTCCTTTTTGAGGGCGGAAAAGCCTTCGCTGGTTTCAAGGTATTTTTTGCCGGTAAGGCCCTTGACGCCGGCTTTGACGGGCAGGAAGCGGCCTTCAAGGCTTGGCTCCATTGCCCGCAGCACCCGCTCGTCGTTTAGGAGCAGGCCGCTCATCCGGTAGGTCTTTTCGCCTTCCTCGCCGCGGCCGGCGTCGGGGACGGGGGGGCGAACCGGCATATAAAGCACGCCGGCTGGGCGGATATCTTGGTATTTGCCGCTTGACGACTGCCAGATGGCAAAAAGGTAAAGCAGCATCTGCAGGTTCAGCCCCTGGGACACTTCTTCCTTATCAAAGGATTTACGGCCAGATTTGTAATCGACGACCCGCACATAGGTTTGGCCGTCCAGCGTCGCCCAATCAACGCGGTCGACTTTGCCGCCGAGCTGCACCTGGGCTTTTTCGGCCTCCAGCAGAAGCGGCTCGACCACGCCGCCTTGGGCGATGGCCTCTTCAAGGCCGGCTACTTCGAATGCGCTGGCGGCAAATTCATCCTGGAGCGCCTCTAAAATCCCCAGCATGGTCGTCAGCAGGCGGTTATAATAGTATAAGAAACGCGCCGGTTTGTCTTCGCCGCCCATTACCGACAGCAGATACTCAGCCAGCAGCCGCTCGGTGTGCCAGCGCAGCCGGTCTTTTTCCATCGTGACGAAATCCTGCCGCCGCAGCAGCCGTTCGAGCAGGTAATGGATAACGCTGCCGCGGGACAGGGGGTTTAGGTCGGCGCGCCGGCGGGGCCGCAGCCCCAGCCCGTAGCGGCAGAAGTAGGCAAAGGGGCAGCTATAAAATTTTTCTACCTGGCTGGGGGAAAGCCGCATCGTCCGGTTTTCCGGCGGTTTGCTGACGACGCGGAGACGGGTTCCGGCCTGAGGCCTTGCTGGTACCAGGCCCCCGCGCTTTTTTGGCGGCGGCGTTTTGCAGAAGATCCGGCGGCAAAGGGTTTCGTCGGTCAGCGCCAGCCGCCCCTGGCGCTCGGCGTCGTCCAGCCGGGCCACCCGCTCGCGGTAGAGCGGGTCGGCTTCCAGCACCGCCCGCAGCGACGCCGCCAGCGTCCCTTGCTCGCTGCCGCGGCAGCGGGCGTACTGCAAAAAGAGGGTCGAGGGGCTTTGGCAGAGGAAAATGGGGTCGAGGTCTTGCTGGCGGCGGATCGGGGTGTCTGGGAAAATGCTTGTAAAATTGGCGGCCAGTACCGACGGCGCTTGCAGGCGGCCCGCTAAGTCGCCTGCGGCATAGCTGATAAACAGCCGTTCGGAAGGTGCTGTCAGGGTCTGGTAGGCGACAAATCGTTCGTCGGCCAGGCGCTCGGCGATTGTCCCTTGCAGCGTCAGGCCGTCCTGCTGCAGGGCTTTGCGTTCGCGGTCGGTGAAGATGCCGCCCGGCCCCGGTGTCAGCGGGAACACCTGATCTTCGGCCCCGACGGCGAAAAGCACCTTCTTTTCGCCGATGCGCACCCGTTCGGCGCTGCCCAGCAGCACGCTGTCCAGCGTCTGCGGCCGCGCCGCCAGTCGGGCCGATGCGGCTGCCAGCCCCAAAAGCTCCCGGAACTCCCGCAGCGTGAAATCATCCTCGCCTTCCCGCTGCCGCAGCGCCGACAAGGTGCGGGCTGCGTCCAGAAAGCCCGTCAGCACCTCCCAGGTCAGGCGCTCGTTTTCGGCGGCAGTCTCGTCGCCGCGCTCTATGCAGGCCGCCAGCCGC
Organism: Oscillospiraceae bacterium; assembly: GCA_022793675.1. Classification (GTDB taxonomy): domain Bacteria; phylum Bacillota; class Clostridia; order Oscillospirales; family Ruminococcaceae; genus Faecivivens. The sequence continues at coordinate 8,307 of JAAWDH010000019.1, read as the reverse complement.
GCAGCCTGCAGCTCTGGCACCTGAAGCGCGCAGAGGGCTGCCCAGACCCCTTCTGGTAAACTTTTCCTTGAAATTTCTTCCCGCAAACGGTCCGCAGCCTCCACCGCCAGCCCCCGCAGCTTTTCGGCGTCGGCGAGCTTCTGCTGCTCTTTCAGTTCCATCGGCCGGGCCGAGAAGCCCGACGGGTTGTGGGCGAAGGGCTGGCGCATCCCCTCGCCGGAAACCCGCCAGACGTAGAGGTAGTCTTCAAACGCTGCGATTTCCTCGGCCGAAAGCCCCAGCAGGCCGCATTTGAAAAAGGCCAGCACCTCTTCCCGCGGCAGGTTGCCCGCTGCCATCGCGCAGTAGCGGCGCACAAAACGGATCAGCGGCATTGTGTCGGCGGTATCTCCGCCGTCAAAAAACCAGGGGATCCCGTAGCGGTCAAAGGCCGCCTGCAGGGCGGGCGCGCGGGCGTCCATATCCCGGCCCACGACGGCGATATCCTCGTAGCGGTACCCCTCCCGCACCAAACCGGCAATCGCCGCTGCGACATATCCTGCCTCGTCGTAAAGGCTGTTCAGCGCGGTACACTGCACCGCTTTATTTTCCCCAGCATAGGCGCGCGGCGCCGGGCGGAGCAGCTGGCGTGAAAAATGGGCCAGTTCCGGCGCGGCGTAGCGGGACGGCTCTGTAAGCTGCACCGGCGGCAGCACTTTGCACCCCTTTTCCGCCGCCAGCCGCAGCAGCCGCCGTTTTGTTTCCTGGACGCCGTCGAAAAGGGGGCTGCCGTCGGCGTCCAGGCAAAGGGCGACGGTTACTTCGTCGGCCTGGGCCATGGCCAGCCCTAAAATTTGCAGCTGGCGGGCCGTAAAGCTTTTGAACTGGTCGACATAGACCGTTTTTCCAGTAAAATAGCAGTTTTTTTCAATCAGCGCCGCCGCCCGCTCAAGGTTGTTGGACGGATCGTAGAAGGAGCGGGCCAGCAGCGCGTCGTAGCTCTCGCAGATCAGCGAGAGGTCGGCCAGCTTTTCCCGCAGCGAATCGCTGGCGGCCGTCCCGGCTTCTTCCGCCAGCGCGCCCGGCGTGATGGCCGCGCGCTTGAATTCCTCGGCGGCGGCGAGCATCTGCTGGACAAAATCGGGGCGGGCCGAAAGCTTTCCATAAAGCTTCAGCGCCGGGCGGACAGCACGCAGCGCCTCCCGCATCAGCAAAAGCTTTAGCGTGTCGTCGGCGAAATTGCCGGCCAGCCCGCCGTAAAGCCTGAACACCTCGTCGGACAGGCGCTCGAAGCCGAACACCTGTACTTCCGGGGCCTTTTCCGGCCCCAGCGCCAGCCAGCAGTCGCGCTCGGCCTCAAAAGAGAACTGGTCGGGCACCAGCAGCAGCGACGGCCGCTGGGAAAATGGGGCGGGCGCTGTCCCCGCCGGCGCAAATATCAATTTTAACATAATTTCTCCTTGTCGTTCAACTTTGCCGTCGCAAGAAATTAACAGACGGCGATTTTTGAAAGAAGGCATAGCTTGGCAAAACGAAGTTGAGTCTGTCGAAAAGTGGTTTAGCGTAAAAACAATGCGTTTTTTCCCCTTATGCCCGGACAATTCACTGGAGTTGTCCTAGCATTCAGCACTAAGGTGCTGAATGCCGAAAGAATGCTTCGCATTCTTTTGCGTGGTTGCTCCTCCATAACGTTTGTGCTAGCCCATACGAGACATTATATTCATCCGATTCGGATGAATATAATGTTTACCCCATTGGGAGGGTCCTCAAACTCTCCTGCCCTTTTTTGGAAGGGGGATTTCGCTTGCTGCGGCAAGCGACCGAGGGCTCTGCCAGCTTTCGGCTTGACGAAAGCTAGGACTCGCGATTTTTTGAAAAAAATCGAGTAAAACTTTAATCGCCAGGGAACGTGCGTATCTCATCATCAAATTCTACTGCGTCGATAAGTATTCTGGTTCTGCGCACCGACGCAGTAGGCGGCTATAGTGAGGTAGGCGAGTACCCTGGCGATTAAAAGTTTTTGCAGCTTAGCTCTGCTAAGCTTAGCTTTCTTTCAAAAAGCGCGTACTCCCGTACTCCTTCGTACTCCCGTACCCCCCGTACCTGCTGATAAATTTAGTGTATCGTTTTTTTAGGGGGTTGTCAAGATGGCGGCGGGGGAAAACTGGGCAAAAAGCAGAAGCGCCGACGCCGGATGAAGCCAAACCTTATCCTGATTCGTTTCCTATAGCAGCCTATTTGAGAGAAAATTCATAGATGGGTCAAAAAAGCCTTTACGGATCCGCCAAAATGCGGTACAATAAAAGAGACAGTGGCGGCGCGCATTGCCGGCCGGCCGCCAGCATAGCCTATAAAGGAGAATGCATCATGTCCAGATTAACTGTAGGCGTCTTTAACGACTCCTTTCCGCCCACGATAGACGGCGTGGCCAACGCGGCGCTGAATTATGCCAACTCAATCGAGAAAAACCTCGGCCATGCGGTGGTGGCGACGCCCTGGTACCCCGACTGCCAGGACGACTATCCTTTTAAAGTAGTGCGCTACCCCAGCGCTTACATAAGCAAACGGCTGGGCTACCGCGCAGGGTACCCCTTCGACCTCCGGGTACTGCGCTATCTGCAGCGCCAGCATATCGATATTATCCACGTCCACGCCCCGTTTATCTCTGCGGTGCTGGCGCGGGTGCTGCGCCGCGCGACCGGCGCGCCGATCGTTTTCACTTACCACACCAAATTCAATATCGACATCGAAAAGCGGGTGGCGTTTAACCCCGTCCGCAACGCTTCGGTGCGGTTTCTGCTCTCCAACATTAACGCCTGCGACGAGGTCTGGGTGGTCAGCGAAGGCGCTGGCGAGAACCTGAGGAGCTTGGGCTATACCGGCGAGTACCGGGTGATGGAAAATGGGACCGATTTCCAGAAGGGCCGCGCGCCGGAAGGGCTGGTGGCGGCGCTGCGGGAGAAGCACGGCTTGCCGCCGGAGCTGCCGGTCTTCCTGTTCGTGGGACGGATGATGTGGTACAAAGGGGTCAGGATTTCCATCGACGGCCTGAAGGCTGCCAAAGATGCTGGCAAGGATTTCCGGATGGTTTTTATTGGCGAAGGGGTCGACCGGCCGGAAATTATGGACTATGCGGCGAAGCTGGGGCTTGCGGAGCGGTGCGTCTTTACTGGGGCTGTCCGCGACCGCGAGCTGCTGCGAGGGTATTTTTCGCTGGCGGATCTGTTCCTGTTCCCTTCGACCTACGACACCAACGGCATTGTGGTGCGGGAGGCTGCGGCTTGTTCCTGCGGCAGCGTGCTGATCCGCGGCAGCTGCGCGGCCGAGGGTATCGACGACGGCGAAACCGGTATCCTGATTGAGGAAAACGGCGGCTCGATGGGCAAGGCAATTATCGAAGCCTGCGGCGACCGCGAACGGCTGCGCCGTATTGGCGAAAATGCCGCCGAGCGCATCTACCTTTCCTGGGACGATGCTGTGGCGAGGGCCTATGCCCGCTATGAGGAGATTTTGGCTGCCCCTGCGCGCAAAAGCGACCGCGCCGCGTTTAACCAGGCGTTTTTTGCCGAGGTTCAGCAGATTAAAGAGGACTACCAGCTTCATAAAAGCCAGTTCAAAGAACAGCTCCTCCATTATTACACCCGCCAAGCCCGTAAAATCAGCCGGCGCAACCGCCGGTTTAAAGGCCGCCTTTATAAGCTGATGAAAGCTATGCCGGCGGATCCTTTGCACCGGAAACCGGGCAGGGCTGATTCTAAACATAAAAACCCATAAAAGGAGATTGTAAAATGAGGTACCAAATTGAAGGGGCCCCGCTGCCAGTCGTTATCTGCCAGCTGGAGCCCGGCGAATCCATGATGACCGAACGCGGCTCAATGTGCTGGATGAGCCCCAATATGCGGATGGAAACGACCACCGGAGGCGGTATCGGCAAGGCCATCGGACGGATGTTCGCGGGCGAGGCGATGTTCCAGAACCGCTATACCGCGGAAGGCGGCCCGGGGATGATCGCCTTTGCGTCCAGCTTCCCCGGCTCGATTGTCCCCTTTTCCATTGGCCCCGGCGCGGGGATGGTGGTGCAGAAGTCGGGCTTCCTGGCGTCGGAGACGGGGGTCACGCTGTCGGTGCATTTCCAGAAAAAGCTGGGGGCCGGCTTTTTTGGCGGAGAGGGTCTTATTATGCAGCGCCTTGCAGGCTATGGCACCGCTTTTGTCGAGTTCGACGGCCATGTCGTCCCTTATGACCTGAACGCCGGCGAATCGATCATTGTCGATACCGGCTATCTCGCCGCAATGAGCGAAAGCTGCGAGATGGACGTCGTCGCTGTCCCGGGCGTCAAGAATATGTTTTTTGGCGGCGAAGGGCTGTTCAATACCGTCGTCCGCGGCCCTGGGCGGGTTTGGCTCCAGACAATGCCCGCCAGTGCTGTCGCTGGCAGCCTGCGCCCCTTCCTTGTTACCAGCGGGAATTAAGCCAGCCCATAATATTTCGCGTTTGGGAAACCGGCGGCATTCGGGAAATCGGATGCCGCCGGTTCCTTGTTTTTTATAGAGGCGGGCAGATTGACTGATATAATAGTACATTAATCTGGAAAAACAATATGTCAGGCATACCGCTTTTTCGGCGGTTCGGCGGACTGGAAAGGAAGTACAGATAGGAAATAGATTGTTTTATCAGTTTTTTAAACTGGAAAAACAATCTATCAACTGGGTTAATATATGTAATGTTCAGCTTCGTGTGAAAAAAGGGGAATATAGGCAATTAAAATTATCTTATTTGCTGAAAATAGCAGATTTGCTTGACAAGCTCTCCAGGATTTGCTATAATAATGATGCTGCGGTTGAGGGCGCAGGTTGTCTGACGCCGCTTTGATATATTCCGCCGGGGGGAAAGGAAGAACCTTGGCTATAGACGTGAGAGCCACTAGCTCAGTTGGCAGAGCATTTGACTTTTAATCAAAGGGTCCGGGGTTCGAATCCCCGGTGGCTCACCAGCGGCTGTAAGCCGCTTCATGACTCGCATTTGCCTGTAAGGCAGATGCGAGTTTTTTATGCGCTGTACTGTCAGTGGTAGATGCGTACCGTTTTTCCATTACGCCAAGCCTGCTGCCGTACAGTACAGCTTGGCGAAAAATGCGATTCTAAAGGATCCGGTTCGGCGGGCAAAAAGTTTTTTTCAAAAAAACAAAAAAAATTGCAAAAAGGGGTTGACAAATCGACAACGATCAGGTATAATATAGAAGCTGTCACGGATGACGGCAAAAAAGTGAAGGCGCTGTTATGGCTCAGCAGGCAGAGCACGTCCTTGGTAAGGACGAGGTCACCGGTTCGAATCCGGTTAACAGCTCCAATAAAACACCCCGGTGGCTGCCGGGGTGTTTTATTTTACTGCAAAAGCCGCTGTTTTCAATGTCCCTCCGATTTTATCTCAATCCTCCCTCTGTAACGGAGGTTAGGTCAAAAAGCCACTTGCCAGCTTTGGAAATTGATAGTATAATATATTTAAATATCATCGGCATTGTATTCACAAAAGATATAGGAGGGCCGCGATGAAGCGTATTTTGCTGTTGGAGGACGATGCCGCCTTGGGGCAAGGCGTCCGGTATGCCCTGGAAAATGACGGCGTTCAAGTAGAGCTGTGTACGGCGCTGTCCCAAGCGCGAGGCATCCTGCCCGGCAAAGATTTTGATTTGCTCATCCTGGATGTCAACCTGCCGGACGGGAGCGGGCTTGACTTGCTGCGGGATGTGCGGCGCTGCCATCCCAGCGTACCCGTTGTCCTGCTCACGGCAAACGATTTGGAAACCGACATTGTCGTAGGTCTTGAATCCGGGGCGGACGACTATATCACCAAACCCTTCTCTTTGGCCGTGCTGCGGGCCAGGGCCAACGCCCAGCTGCGGCGCGGCGCTCCAGCGCGGGCAGCCGCAGTAGAGTTAGAGGGTTTTTCCTTTGATTTTGAGTGGATGGAGTTCCGCAAAAACGGCCAGCTTATCGAGCTGAGCAAAACGGAACAGCGGCTGCTGCGGGTACTGGTGGAAAACCGGGGCCGCGTTCTGCCCCGCGGGGCGCTGCTGGAGCGGGTGTGGCCGGACGGCGCGGAGTATGTGGAGGAGAATGCCCTATCGGTCGCCGTCAAACGCCTGCGGGACAAGCTGGAGGACGCGCCTTCCAAGCCCCGCTTTCTGAAAACGGTCTATGGCATCGGCTACACCTGGGCGGTGAATTGACATGGCATGGGTTGCTGCCGCAGCCGCCATTTTCGCGGCGGCCGCGCTGGCGGCGGCGGTCTGGAACCGCCTTCATGCCAAGCGCGTCATGAAAAACCTGAACCGTATGCTGGACGCAGCCATGGCGGGGGCCTTTCTGGAACAGGACTTCGACGAAAGCCTGCTCTCTGCCGTCGAGTCCCGGTTTGCCCATTATTTGGCCGCCAACGCCGTCTCCGCCCAGAAGCTTCAGGAAGAAAAGGACAAGATCAAGGCCCTGATCGCCGACATTTCCCATCAGACAAAGACCCCGGTGGCCAATATCCTGCTGTATACCCAGCTTCTGTCGGAACAGGGGCTTTCCCCGGCGGGCCAAAACTGCACCGCGGCCCTGGAGGGGCAGGTGGAAAAGCTGCGCGCCCTGACAGACGCCCTGGTGAAGACTTCCCGGCTGGAGGCGGGCGTCCTGACCTTGCACGCCAAAACGGGGCCGCTGACGCCCGTGCTGGAAAGCGCGGCTGCCCAGTTTATTCCCAAAGCGGCAGAGAAGGGGATCACCTTGACGCTGTCCTCTACGGATGCCCAGGCGGTCTTTGACCCTAAGTGGACGGCGGAGGCCGTGTGCAACCTATTGGACAATGCAGTAAAATATACGCCCGCCGGCGGGGTGGTCACGGTTGAGGCCATCCCCTACCAGATGTTTTGCCGCGTCAGCGTTACCGACAACGGCCCCGGCATCCCGGAGGCGGAGCGGGCCAAGGTATTCCAGCGGTTCTACCGCTCCCCCGCCGCCTACGAGACAGAGGGCGTGGGGATCGGCCTGTATCTGGCCCGCCAGATTGCGGAGGGGCAGGGCGGGTATATCAAGGTGTCCTCCCAGCCGGGGCGGGGGAGCTGTTTCTCCCTTTATCTGCCCCGGGGCTGAAATCTTTCCAAACTGTAAGGTTTCAGAAAGGCCCTGGAAAGATCTTTGTGCTAAAGTCTGTATTGCCGAAAGGCAGTGCAGACTTTATGCAATGGAGGTAAATCATATGGCCATTTTAGAAACCTGCGGCTTGCGGAAAGTATACGGTTCCGGCGATACGGAGGTCCGGGCCCTGGACGGCGTGGACCTGGCGGTGGGGAAGGGCGAGTTTGCCGCTGTTGTGGGCACGTCCGGTTCGGGCAAATCCACCCTGCTGCATATGCTGGGCGGGCTGGACCGGCCTACCAGCGGTTCCGTTATTGTGGACGGCAGGGAGCTTTCCACCCTGAAGGACGAGGCGCTGACCATTTTCCGGCGGCGGAAGATTGGCTTTGTGTTCCAAAACTACAACCTTGTACCAGTACTGAACGTATATGAGAACATTGTCCTGCCCATTCAGCTGGACGGCAGACGCCCGGACAAAGACTATACAAACCAAATTATCGAAACCTTGGGCCTGGGTTCCAAGCTGCGAAACCTGCCCAACCACCTTTCCGGCGGCCAGCAGCAGCGGGTGGCCATCGCCCGCGCGCTGGCGGCGAAGCCTGCGATTATCCTGGCGGACGAGCCTACCGGGAACCTGGACAGCCGGACCAGCCAGGATGTAATGGGCCTGCTGAAGGTTACCAGCCAGCAGTTTGCCCAGACCATTGTGATGATTACCCACAATGAGGAAATCGCCCAGATGGCCGACCGCATTATCCGTATTGAGGACGGCCGCATCGTGGTACGGGGGTGAGCGGCATGATTAAAGTATCCAATGGAAGCTGTGTCCGGCGGCTTGGCTTTCGTTCCATGAAAGCGGCCCGGGCCCGGAACGCCGTCGCCGCGCTGGCGATTGCCCTAACTACGGCGCTGTTCACCTCCCTGTTTACCATCGCCGCCTCCATCAACTACTCCTACCAGCAGGAGAACTTCCGCCGGGCCGGCGGCGACGCCCACGGCACGCTGAAAAATATCACCTGGGAACAGGCGGAACAGCTCCGCCAGGACCCTTTGGTTCAGGATTCCTGGTGCCGCCTTTTTGTGGGGATGCCCCACGACCCGCCTTTCAACAAGTCCCATGTGGAGGTCAGCTATATTGAACCCAACGGCGCGCCCCACTACTTCTGGTCCCCCACAGAGGGCGCGCTCCCCCGGGAGGGCACCGACGAGG
>JAAWDH010000018.1 GCA_022793675.1 Oscillospiraceae bacterium | reverse complement strand
TTTGCAGCGGAAGGCTGTGCGCGTCGGAGGGTGACCGCGGGGGAATTTCGCTTGCTGCGGCAAGCGACCGAGGGCTCCGCCAGCTTTCGGCTTGACGAAAGCTAGACCCGCGATTTTTTGAAAAAAATCGAGTAAAACTTTTTTTCGCCAGGGCAGCTGTGTGCAAAGCCATAAATTTCTACTGCGTCGATAGGTCTTCTGGTTCTGCGCACCGACGCAGTAGGCGGGCAAAGCTGTGCTGACGTGTACCCTGGCGATTAAAAGTTTTGCGGAGCTTTTTCAAAAGCGACTGTACCCCTCGTAACCCCCGTATCCCTCGTACTCCCGTACCCCTCGTACCCCCGTCACTTCGCGCCCATTTTGCGCAGCACCTCGGTCAGGGCGGAGAGCGCCTCCGGGGGCGCGGACTCGTCTTCACGGTAGCGTACGAGCTGGTAAAAATCCGTTACAACCGCCCAGTCAGGCTGGGAGAGGGCGAGTTTTGCCTTAGAAAGAATCTCCTGCGGGGTGTCGGAAGGCAGCAGCTCCGCGCCTTTCCAGCGCAGCCACGCAAGCCCCAGGCGGTAGCCTTCGCGGTACTTTTCCGGCGAAGCGGGCTGGGCCGCAAAGCGTTTGACCGCGCGTTTCCAGTCCCGCAGGCGGAAGGCTTTTTCCTCGCTGTCCTGTAGGCTCTCGGGCGGCAGCATCTCCACCTGGTCCGCGTAATATTCCGACTGCTCGCCTTGGGCCAGGCGCTGCAGCACCGGCGCTTTCATGAAAAGCCGCCGCAGCCCGTCTTTGACCTTGCGCCAAAAGCTTCTCAGCGCGTCCAAAATATTGCGGCGGTAATGGATCAGCACAAACAGCGCAAACAGCACCATCAGCGTACCAAAAACATAGTCCCACCAAGGGCTGCCCGCGCCCGGCGGCAGGTCGCCCATCGTATTCCCGCCTGACGGCGGCTCGCCCTCCGGTTCCGGCGCGGACGGGCCGTTGAACAGTGAAAAAAACCATAAAACCGCCAGCAGGATCCAGCGCAGCAGGTACCGCAGCCCTGAAAGCAGCAGCTTAAACAGCGCCGCCAGCTGGGGGCGGAAAAGGATCGCCGTTAAAATAAGCAGCATCACCCCGCCAATCAACGCCAGGCTGTAAAGGCGCACCTTGCGGGGCAGATGGGAGAGGTCGTGCTTGCGCCGAATCATCAGATAGTCGATGTTGCCCTGGTTCTGCGAAACCGCACAGGCGGCGGCCTGGATGAAAAAATTCCAGATCAGCAGCGTCGAGCTGTAGGGGGATTTCAGCCCGAACAGTATCAGGATGCCCGCCGCCGTCACCCCCGCCGACGCCATCAGGATATGGCGGGTCAGGACCTCGCCGTAGGGCTTCTGGATATTTTTGCAGCCCATCGCTGCGCAAAAAATTGCCCCCAAAATCCCCGCCATCCAGTAAACCTCCAGATGGTAGGTGAGAACCGCGCCCACAGCAATGCCGGCGGCCGGGACGGCTATCGCCGCAATGCTCCCCCAGACCCGCAGCGAGGGCTTTTCAGGATCGATGCCGCAGATCTTCGCCTTGGCGTAAAAACCCGCCGCCCCCAGCCAGCCTGCTAAAACGCAGCAGGCCATCGTCCAGACCGCCGGGGCAATCCGCGCCTGCCAAGCCGCAAACACCATCGATTCATATTCTATTGTCAGGTTCTGCTGCACCGCCGTTATCGGCACCATCTCCAGCCCGATGGCGGTCGTGGCGTAAATCAGCGGGAAAATTATCAGGAAAAAGACGCTGAAGGTCAGCGGCCGCAGGAAAACGGCCGGCGTCAATCTCTTCTTCTGGCTCATGCAGCGCCTCCTTTGTCAAAAATCAGCTGCCGGATGTCCGCCCTGCCGCAGTCCAGCCCGTCGGGGAAATGCCCCAGCATCAGAACCCGCACCGACGTGCCGGCAGCCTGCTTGCGGACGGCAAAATCGACGATGGCCTCGTTCAGATAGGCGGTGACAATCAGCATATCGGTGGAGGAAACGCTGCTGTAGATGTTTTGCAGGTAGACGCCGAAATCCTCGGTGCTGTGCAGCTGCAGCCGGGCGAGGATCTGCAAAAGGCTTTCCACGTGTTCCCTGCCCCAGTACTCGCCCGTGACAATAGGATCCCGCCCGCCGCTCGTCATCGTGCCGTTGGCCATAAAGCGCAGCGGCATCCCGGTCGCCAGCGTGCCGTCAAACAGGGCGGCGCAGACGCGGATGGCGTTTTCGATGCCGTAGCGGTCGGTGACCTCGTGCTGCTCAAACTCCCTGGACTGCATATTCAGCACGACCGTCACGCTCTGCCGGGAGGTAAAGTCGTTTTGGAACACCATCAGCTGCTGTTCGCGGGCGGTCGCGTTCCAGTGGATCATATTGACCGGTTCGCGGCCGGTGTATTCCCGGACGCCGGAGATGTAAAAGGGGTCGGGCACAAGCTGCCGCCGGACCATGATGTCGCCGGTCAGATAGCGCGGCGACACCGCCAGCTCATCGTCGCCGATGGGCCTTGGCAGCACCAAGAGCCGCGCCCCGGCCTCCCCCGCCTGAGAAAGCGCCGTATACCCCAGCAGGTCGGTCGACACCAGCGTCACCTGGCTGATGGAAAACTCCCCGCGCTTTAGGCAGGTAAGCTTCCAGCGCCGGACCAGCCGCTGCCGCCCCTTGACCATGAAAAAGCTGGGGACAAAGCGGGTCTGGTCGGTCACCACCGACTGCGCCCCGGCAAAATCCAGCCAGCAGGAGGTGGTAATCTCCGCCTTCAGCCAAGGCAGCGGCAGCCGCTTTTTGTTGAGGATTTCCTCGATAAGCTCGATTTCGTCCCCCTCGCAGGCCTGCGGCACGCTGAACCTGCAATGGTATTCCAGATTCTGGAAGGCATACCTCTTATAAATATAGTTTTGCAGCGCAAAAACTAGGAAAATCACCAGCGCCACTGCTAGAAACTCCACGTTGTCCCCTCCCTAAAGGTTTTTCAAGCCCTCGTAAAGCTCGTTGAAAGATTTTTGGCCCTCGCAGCGGCCAAAGGACAGCGTCTTATCCTCGCCGAACTCCAGCAAAAAGCATTTGGCCAGCTCCTCCACCGTCTGCTCCAGCGCCGTGAAGAACTGGCGGTAGGCAAAGCTGCAAGCGCTGCTGCCTTCCTCAAACTGGCTAAGGATCAGCGATTCGGTCACCTGGTCGAGCGGGTAAAGTTTTAAATGCATCAGCTCGTGGACGATGACCTCTTCCAGGTTTTCCTGCTTCGGGTTGGCGGCGTTCAGCAGCAAAACGGCCTTTTTATCGTCGCAGTCGATCTTCAGGTCGCCGGTCTTGCGCCAGCCCGGGTCTTCCACCCAGGAAAGCTTCACATCCCATCCCGGCACCAGCCGGAGCTTTCCGCACCAGCGCCCAAACGCCGCTTCGAGCGCCTGTTTATCCAGTCCCATCCCTATCACCTCAACCTTCGACAGGCGCGGGGGTCTGGGCCAGTACCACCTCTAAAAGCTTTGCCGAGGCATCCGAGGACTGCGCCGCCGAGAAGCCCTTCATCACAATCCGGTGCGCCAGCACATCGCAAGCCACCTTTTTCACATCGTCCGGCAGCACATAGTCCCGGCCGGCCACCGCCGCGGCAGCCTGGGCGGCGCGCATCAGCGCCAGCGAACCGCGGGGGCTTACCCCAAGCCGCACCTTGTCGCTCTGGCGGGTGGCGTTGACGATGGAAACGATATAGCCCCGCACCGCGTCGCTGAGCTTGATCCCCCGCACAGCCGACTGGGCTTCAACGATTTCCCCGCCGTCCGTCACCGCCTCCAGATCTTCCACCGGGTGCTTCAGCGCAAGGTTTAAAAGCATCTGCTTTTCGCTGTCGGGATCCGGGTAACCCATCGACAGCCGCATGAAAAAGCGGTCCAGCTGCGCCTCCGGCAGCGGGAAGGTGCCCTGGATCTCAATCGGGTTCTGGGTCGCAATGACCAAGAAAGGTTTGTCCAGCGGGTAGGTCACGCCGTCCACCGACACCTGCCTTTCCTCCATACACTCCAAAAGGCTTGACTGGGTACGGGGGGTGGCGCGGTTGATTTCATCGCCCAGCAGGATATTGGTAAAAATTGCTCCGGGTTTGAACAGGAAGGCGGCCTCTTTCTGGTTGTAATAGTTAATCCCTGTCAGTTCCGACGGCAAAAGGTCCGGGGTGAACTGCACCCTGCCCCATTTGCAGCCAATCGAGCGGGCCAGCGCCTTCGCCAGCGTTGTCTTGCCCGACCCCGGGATGTCCTCCAGCAGGATATGGCCGCCGCAAAGCAGCGAGATGATCGTTTTTTCGATTACGGCGTCCTTGCCGATGATGACCTTGCGGATATTGGCGGAGAGTTTCCCCGCCAGTGCCTGAATATTTACTTCCATAGTTTCCGCGCCTTTCTGCCCGTGGGCTGTTGTCCTCTTTTGCTTTGGTTTCATGGTATGTTCCAAAAGCTGATATACCGTGTTTTAATTTTAGCACAATTTCAATAAAAAAGCAAGCGTTATCTTGAAAGGCTTGAGTACGGGGGCTACGGGAGTTACGAGGGGTTACGAGAGTTACGAGGGATACGGGAGTACGGTCGCTTTTGAAAAAGCTCCGCAAAACTTTTAATCGCCCGGGTACCCGTCAGCACAGGTTTGCCCGCCTACTGCGTCGATGCGCAGAACCAGAAGACGTATCGACGCAGTAGAAATTTATGGCTTTGCACACAGTTGCCCTGGCGAAAAAAGTTTTACTCGATTTTTTTCAAAAAATCGCGGGGGCCGGGGGCAGAGCCCCCTGG
>JAAWDH010000017.1 GCA_022793675.1 Oscillospiraceae bacterium | reverse complement strand
TCCTTCATCAAAATCGGGTTTCGTCCCGATATGCCGACCTACTTTGTTGTCACGCGACAACAAAGTAGGCAAAAAAGCGCGCCCGAGGGAGGTATCCCTCGGGGCTCCCTCAGACGAACGAAGCGTTTATGCGGCTTGTTTTGTAATACCCCGCTGCTGTTTCGCTGCGGAAGCTGATGGCGCTTACCTCCCCGCCAGGAAGTTGTACGGACTTTAGAAAGTGGGCGGCCGCGCCTTACTTGGCTCCGGAGGTACGGGTTTGTCTTAGGGAAGGTTAGCGCAGAACCGGGAAAGGCCGTGCGCACGGCCTTCGCGCTGCTTACGCAGCGCGTCATAGCGGGGCGCGCTGCGCCCCGCCTTGCTTGCCGAAAAAATTCGCCTTTTCGGATGCATATAATGCCTCGCATGGAGCGCGGCTCTATAAAAGGTTCAACAAGGGACAATGTAAAACTGTACATAAAAAGCTTGCTTTCGCTGCTGCCTTGAAGTATAATAAGAGGGAAAGGATTCTGTGTAAAAAGGAGGACAACTTGATGAAATTCGGCGTTTTTTCTGTAAGTATGCCGGAATATGGGCTGGAGGAAAGCGTAAAGCTTTTAGCAGAGCTGGGATATGACGGCGTAGAATGGCGGGTGGCCGAGATGCCTGCCGAGGAACCAAAGGACGTACCGTTTGCCTACCGCTACTGGGCGTACAACAAAAGCACAATCCCGCTGACCCAGCTGGCAGAAAAGGCGGCAGAAGTCAAAGCGCTCTGCAGCCGTTACGGCGTGGAGATTTTCGGCTTGACCAGCTACCTCCCCCCCAGCCAGCATGAACAGATCGAGCTGCTGCTGAAGGCGGCGCAGGCGATGAGCTGCGGCATGGTGCGGGTGTTCCCGCCCCAATATAACGAAGCTGACGATTACAATAAAGCGTTTGCTGAAATGCGGCGCGATGCCGAGACGCTGGAAAAGCTTGCCGGGCGGTACGGCGTCAAAATCGTCTTTGAAATCCATATGGACAACCTGCTTGCCAGCCCCAGCGCCGCCCGGCGGATGCTCGAAGGGCTTGACCCCAACTGCCTGGGCGTGATTTTCGACCCCGGCAATATGGTCAATGAGGGTTTTGAGAATTACAAAAAGAGTTTGGATATGCTGGGGGCTTACGTCGCCCATGTCCATATCAAAAATGGGATTTTGGAGCGGGACGGCGAAGACGAGCTGGGAGCCGCCAAATGGAAAAGAGTCTGGACACCGCTCAAAGCCGGCATGGCCGACCTGGGTAAATTTTTCAAGGTACTGCGCGCCAGCGGTTACGATGGGACTGTTTGTATTGAGGACTTTTCCAACGAGGAAAGTACGTATGACAAGCTGAAGGGCAACCTTGCTTATTTAAAGCAGCTTTATGATGCTGCGGCGCCGGCAGCCGAATAAAAACAGGATGATGCCCAGGGCGGCGGATAACTGCCCTGGGCATTGTTTTTATAGTGTTATGAGGCTGCGTCTTTTCCGGCGTCCAGCCCCTGCGATTCCTGCCGCCGGACAAAGTTTTCGGTCAGTTCGCAGAGGATCGCCATTATCGGCGGCCCTAAAAGCATACCTGGAATCCCGAAAATGCCGCCGAACAGCGTAACGCTGAAAATGACATATAACGGTTTGATGCCGATCGAGCTGCCGATGATTTTCGGGTTGACAATATTGCCGTCAATTTGCTGAAGCACGAGGATGAACGCCAGCGCAATCAGGCATTTGCCCAAACCGCCGGAAATCAGCGTGAATACCGCCACCATGAACACGCCGATAAACGCGCCGAAATAAGGGATTAGGCTGAACAGGCCGTAAAAGAACCCTAGCATGGCGGCGTTTGGGACCTTTAACAGCGTAAACCCCAGCCAGCTGGCCGCCCCAACGAAAAGGGCGTCCATCGCCTGGCCGTAGAGGAAGCTATAGAGCACGTTCCCCAACCGGGCCGACAAAGCGGTAAGCTCGGCAACCGTCTGCCTGCGGCAAATAAGCCGCAGGCCCCGCATTAAATTGCGATACAGAGAGGCCCTGTCGGCTAGGATATAAATTGACAGTACCATCCCCAGGAAAAGGTCTAAAAGCTGCCCGAAGATTGTGGTCAGCCCCGCGGCGTAGCTTGAGATATTCAGCGCCCCCAGCCACTCGAGGATTGATTGGAAGTCTAACTGCCCCGCCAGCTGGTCGAGCGCTTCTTTAAGCCAGGGTTCGTGGCCGAAATATTCCACCGCCGTTGCGTAGACCTGGTTCATATGCCCCGGCAGGGTGAAGATAAAGGCTGTCAGGCTTTGGTAAAGGGCTGGTACGAACCAGAAAAGCATCAGCGCCAATAGGAGGATAAATCCGATGAGGCTTCCTGCCACTGAAAAAGTCCGGGCGCGCCGCCGCAGCCAGGGCTTTTTGATTTTCAGCAGCAGTTTTTCCAGCCTCTTGGCCGGCGGCAGCAGTAAAAATGCAATCCCTGCGCCGTAGAAAAACGGCCGCATCAGCCGCAGCATCGCTTTTGCCCAAGAAAACAGGTCTTCGATGCGGTCGAACGCTTTATAGACGGCAATCAGCCCCACTGCAAACAAAAACCAAACCGCCAGAGAGGAAAATTTTTCCTTCACAGCGCCGCCCCCTTCCTTTTCCTTTCAATTATACCAGATTTCCTGCCAAAAATCGAGGGGGAAAAGTAAAATTTTCTCTTGCAGAGCGGCCGCCCATGTGTTACAATAGAAACTATCATGGGTTTTTATACCCTATCTGTATAATGGAGGAAATCTGTTTTGAGCAATTATCAGCAGGAAATAGAAAAACGCCGCACTTTTGCCATCATCTCCCACCCTGACGCCGGCAAGACGACCCTTACCGAAAAGTTTTTGCTCTACGGCGGGGCTATCCAGCTCGCGGGCGCAGTCAAAGGCAAGAAAAATGCCCGCCATGCTGTTTCCGATTGGATGGAGATTGAAAAGCAGCGCGGTATTTCGGTGACTTCGTCGGTGATGCAGTTTAATTATAATGGGTTTTGTATCAATATTTTGGACACGCCCGGCCACCAGGATTTTTCCGAAGACACCTACCGCACGCTGATGGCCGCCGATTCGGCCGTGATGGTCATCGACGCCGCCAAAGGCGTCGAAGCCCAGACGCGCAAGCTTTTTAAAGTCTGCTTGCTGCGGGATATCCCGATTTTTACCTTTATCAACAAGATGGACAGGGAGGCCCGCAGCCCTTTTGACCTGCTGGAGGAAATTGAGCAGGAGCTGGGCATTGCCACCTATCCGGTCAACTGGCCAATCGGTTCGGGCAAAGAGTTCAAAGGGGTTTACGACCGCCGGCGGCGGGAGATTATTTCCTTTTCGGGTTCCGGCACGGCCAATGGGCAGCGGGACGTAATCGGCGAGGAAATGGAGCTGGACGACCCGGCGCTGCGGGCGCGGATCGGCGAGGCGCTGCATGGGCAGCTTGCCGAGGATGTGGAGCTGCTAGACGGCGCAAGCGAGGAGTTTGATATGGGGCGTATCCGCCACGGCAAGCTTTCGCCGGTGTTTTTTGGCTCTGCCTTGACGAATTTTGGCGTCGAGCCGTTTCTGCGCGATTTCCTGGCTATGACTTCCGCGCCGCTGCCCAGGAAAACGGTTGAGGGGGAGGTTTCCCCTTTTGACGAGCGCTTTTCGGCTTTCGTCTTTAAGATCCAGGCCAACATGAACAAGGCCCACCGCGACCGGATTGCGTTCATCCGCATCTGTTCTGGGCGGTTCGAAAAAGGAATGGAAGTTTTCCATGTCCAGGAAGGCAAAAAGATCAAGCTTTCCCAGCCCCAGCAGATGATGGCCCAGGATCGGGAGATTGTTGAGGAAGCTTATGCAGGCGATATTTTGGGCGTTTTTGATCCGGGGATTTTCTCCATTGGCGACACACTCTGCACAGCCGGCATGGGCGCGCGATTTGAGGGGATCCCGACCTTTGCGCCGGAACATTTCGCCCGGGTGCAGCAGGTCGACACCCTCAAGCGCAAACAGTTTGTTAAAGGCGTCGCCCAGATTGCCCAGGAAGGCGCGATCCAGATTTTCCAGGAGCCTGGCCGCGGCATGGAAGAGGTAATCGTCGGCGTTGTGGGGACGCTGCAGTTTGACGTGCTGGAGCATCGGCTTAAAAATGAGTATAACGTCGATATCCGCATGGACCGGCTGCCCTATTCGTTATTGCGTTGGATTGAAAATGACGAGGAGGATTTTGACCCTAAGAGGCTGGTCCTTAGTTCGGATACCAAGATTGTCCAGGATTTCAAGGGGAAGTATCTGCTGCTTTTTTCCAGCGAGTGGAACATCAACTGGGCGCTGGAAAACAACAAGCAGCTGCGGCTCGCCGAATTCAGCCGCGGCTGATACCGTTACCGAATAAGGAGGTTCCCGCTTATGTCCAAACAGAAAGCCAGCTTCCGCAGCGTCCCTGCCGCGGAAATTACCAAACGTTATCGTTCGGTCCGCGCCCTTTTCTGGGCGCTGCGGCTAACTGTGCTGATTGCCGCGATTGTTGTCGTTATTTTTGCTATATTGGGGAAGGTCTCCCCTTTCAACGCCTTTTTCTCCGCCGTCACGGCCACGGCCCTCAACTGGCTGCTTTCCGTTATTGGGAAGATTAAGTGCAGCGTATTTGATTCGGTGCTCACCACCGACTGCGACCCGGTGAAGCTGGAACAGGTTTTTACGCCGTTGGATACGCAGCCGGATACCTTCAATGGGGTTACTTTCAATATGGTGCGGGCGCTGTTTTACCAGGGGCGGAACGATGAAGCGCTGGAAAGGCTTACAAAGGCCAAAAAGCCTAAGGAGAATAGTTTGCTTTATTTTCAGTATTACAATATGCTTGCCCATTGCTATGACCGGGCGGGGGATTTGGAAAAGCTGCTGGCGATCCAGCAGAAAATCCAGAACTCCGCCGCTAAGCTCAAACCGAACGCCCGCTACGCCCCAAGCGCCCGCCAGCTGCTGGCGATCCTCAATGTGATGGTTGCCCAGCAGCAGCACGAATTCACCCGCTGCCGGGATGCCTGCCGCGAAATGTACGGCGAAGCCTCCTACGCCTTGAGCCGCATCAACATTTCGCTGCGGCTGGCAAAAATCGAGCAGCAGACCGGCGCTAACCACAGCGCCGTCACCCGTTGTGAATATATTATTGACGATGGCGGTACGACCTTCTATGTCAACGAGGCCAAAGCGCTTTATACCCTTTGCTGCGGCAAGGAATACGTCCCCGAAGACGAGCGTCGCTCGCTGCCAGTTTCGCTTGAGGAACTGGAGGATTTAGAGGACGAGTGGGACGAAGACGAAGATGAGTATGAGGACGACATACAGGACGAGGAGGAGTAAAGGATGGAGCTTGCAGAAATCCGTCCGCAGATTGACGCGGTCAACCAGGAAATGTTGGCGCTTTTTGAGCGCCGGATGGCCCTCTGCCGGGAAGTAGCACTGGAAAAGCAGCGCACTGGCGGGGAAATTTTCGTCCCCGAGCGGGAAAAGGCAATCCTCGATTGGGCCGGCGAAACAGCCAGCCCGGCGCTGCGGGAATACAGCCGCGCATTTTTTGCCGAGCTGATGCGGCTTAGCCGCGAATACCAAAAAGATACGCTGCGGCAGGCAGAATAGCCGCTCAAGGCGATCGGTAAGTTTGCTTTCTGCTTCCGAAGGGCTTGCTTTTCGGCTATGAAAGGGAGTATAATAGAAGCAGCACAGCCTGTCGAAAAAATCCATGTTCCCTAATGTTTCCTAATGTTTCCTAAGATTGTCAAGGAAAAAAGTTTTACTCGGTTTTTTTCAAAAAATCGCAGGGCCAGGGCAAGCTTTCCTACGGAAAGCGGCCTTGGCCGCGGCCCGCAGGCCGCGAAATCCCCTTCCAAAAACGAACATAAAAGAAAGGGCTGAACGCCGCAATGAATTCACTCCCTTTTCTGCCCGTCCTGCTGGGCAGCGATATGAACGTATACGGTATGGCGCGTTCTTTTCATGAAGCTTATGGGATCCAGTCGGTAGCCGTCGCCAAAAAACGCCTGGGCGCTACAACCAATTCAAAAATCGTCAAGGTGCTGGTGGAGGAGCCGGAGCTGGAAGACGACGAGGTCTTTGTCAAGACCTTGGTTGAGTTTGCAGGGCGTTATCCGGGTAAGACGCTGCTTTTGGTGCCCTGCGGCGACAATTACATCAAGCTGCTGGTGCGCAACCAGGAAAAGCTTCGGCCCTATTATAAGTTTGAGTGTATCAGCGAGGAGCTGCTGATGAGGCTGTCTATCAAGGAAAGCTTTTACGAGGTCTGCGCTGAGCACGGCTTTGCTTTCCCTAAAACGGCGGCCTGCACGGCGGATAATTATCAGGATTTCGAGCCGCCCTTCGATTTCCCGGTCATTATCAAGCCTTCCAACTCGGTAGCTTACTGGAATTGCCATTTCCAGTATAAAAAGAAGGTTTTTGTTGCCAATAGCAAAGAGGAGTTTAAACAGATCCTGGCGGCTATCTATAGTTCGAGTTACCAGGATACGCTGATTATCCAGGAATTCATCCCTGGCGACGACAGCGGGATGCGGGTGATGAACTGCTTCTGCGGCAAGGACAAGAAGGTCAAGCTGATTGCGCTTGGCCAGCCCCTTTTGGAGGAACATTCCCCTGAAGGCATCGGCAGCTATGCCGCGATCATCAACACAACGGACAACGCCCTCGCCCAGCAGATGAAGCGTTTCCTTGAGGGGATTGGCTATGTGGGGTTTGCCAATTTCGATATGAAATACGACCCGCGCGACGGGCAGTATAAGCTTTTTGAGATGAACCTCCGCCAGGGCAGGAGCAGCTTTTTCGTCACGGCAGCCGGTTATAATTTGGCCACTTTTTTGGTCAACGATGTAATCCTAAACGCCCCGATGGGCTGCGTAATTGCCGCCGACTCGGCGCTTTGGAGCGTCATCCCCAAGCCTGTGCTGTTCAAATACACCCAGAATGAGGCGCTGAAAGACGAAGCGCGGCAGCTGATCGCCGACCGCCATTACTGCCATACGTTCCGCTATGAACCGGATATGTCCCTCAAACGATGGGTTTTCTATCTTAAAAACCAGTTGAACTATTTTAAAAAGTATCGTAAATATTTTGGGAATAAGGGGCTCCACGAATGAAGCTACTGGGTATCATCGGCGGCCTTGGCCCTATGGCCTCCGCCTATTTTTCTGAATTGATTGTGACGATGACCGACGCCAAACGGGACCAGGAGCATCTGCCTACGGTAACGCTGAATCTCCCGGCTGTTCCAGACCGCACAGCTTTTGTGCTGGGGCAGTCCAAGGAAAGCCCCGTTCCGCCGCTTGTCCGCGCCGCCCAGGTTTTAGAGCGGCTGGGGGCCTGCTGCATTGCCGTGCCCTGCGTGACCTCCCACTGCTTTTATAGGGAGCTGGCGGCGTCGGTGAATATCCCCTGGATTAACGCAGTGGAGGAAACGGCGCGCTGCTTATGGGAGGCCGATGTTAAAAAGGCGGGCATCCTCGCCACTTCTGGTACAATAGCGACCAGGCTGTTCCAGACGGCGCTGGAAAAATTCGGAATCAGCTGGGCTGTCCCGGACAAAGCCGGCCAGCAGGATATTATGCATCTGATTTACCAGAATATCAAGGCTGGGCAGCCGCCTGAACTCGACCGTTTCAAGCGGGTGTCGGAGGGCCTTACAAAACAGGGCTGCGAGCGGCTGATCTTGGGCTGCACCGAGCTTTCGCTGATCAAACGCGATTACAGCATCGGCGCAGGGTACCTTGATGTGCTGGAGGTGCTGGCTAGGGCCGGGATCTTACAGTGCGGAATGCCGTTAAAGAAGGAGTACCGGACGTTGGGGCTTTTTTCTACGAAGGGCCGGGAGGGTTCTTGAGCAGAGCAAGTAGACTGAAAGGGGATTTATAATTTATGCAAATTGAGTCCTATATTCCTGCTGATATTTTGAAAAAATTTGAGTTCTACAATTATAATCACGCGCTGGAAATTCTTACGCAAGCCTTTTCAAAAGAATGGAAGGAAATTTTGGATTGTTTGCGAATCTTGAGTATTACTGTTCAAGATTTACGAGATAGTGGCGGCAATGAAAGCAAAATTCCTAAAAAATTTGATGATGTGTTATATCCTTGTGGATGGCGAGAAATTCGTATTTCGGGTGATTTACATGTCAGAATTTTCCCTCGGCAGGCTGAGCAAAGAGGACGGTTTACAAAAGAGCCATACGAAGAGCATATTTTGGATAATTATATAGATGGACATAATATTGATTTTTTAAAAGGGCGAGTCGCATTTGATCTGGAATGGAACAGTAAAGACCAGACTTTTGATCGGGATCTCCTAGCAATGCGTACCTACTATGACTGCGATATGATCAGCGTCGGAATTATTGTTACTCGTTCTGAATCATTAAATGACGTTTTTAAAACTGTTTTCGACTATGACAAGCATGACGGAAAATGGAAAGCGATTCAACGCAAATATGGTGCCAGCACAACCTGGATAGGTAAATTGTTGAGCCGATTGGATTCAAGAAGAAACGGCGGCTGTCCAATCTTGGCTATTGGTATCAAAAAAGAATGTATTATCGACTGGACGGAGGATTACATTGATGAACACAAGCCTAACAACTGCTGAACATCTCCTACAATTCTGCAGCGGAAAACGTTACGCAACAATTTACGCTGACCCGCCTTGGCGCTTTCAAAACCGTACGGGAAAAGTTGCGCCAGAGAATAGAAAGCTCAGTCGTTATGAAACGATGGACTTAGATGAAATCTTGGCTCTGCCTATCACTGAAATTGCCGCGCAAAAAAGTCATCTTTATTTATGGGTACCTAACGCTTTATTGCCTGACGGATTAGCGGTTATGCGTGCATGGGGCTTTGAATATAAAGGAAATATCGTGTGGGAAAAAATTCGCAAAGATGGTCAGCCCGATGGCCGTGGGGTTGGATTTTACTTTCGCAATGTTACAGAACTTTTGCTGTTTGGCATCCGTGGAGGAAATAACCGCACGCTGGCTCCTGCCCGCTCCCAAGTAAATCTTATTAGGAGCCAAAAGCGTGAGCATTCACGTAAACCTGATGAGATTATCCCTATTATTGAAGCTTGTTCACCTGGGCCATATATTGAATTGTTTGCGCGAGGCGACCGCGTTGGCTGGGACATGTGGGGAGATCAAGCTACATCAGAGTACGAACCTACATGGAGCACCTACAAAAATCATACGCAAAAAACTTCTCAGCCATCCTCAGACGATTTATCCCTATTTCCTGTTGAATAGTTAAAAGTATTCTTTTTTCGGAAAATTTTTCTTTTACCAATCTCTTAATTTTTTCCAAACCTGCCCCCGCCTATTGAAAGGCGGGGCTTTTTCTAGTATAATAAGACGAGGCTTTAGCTTAAAACCCAATGAGAAAGGGATATGATATATGTGCGGATTCGCAGGATTTTCACGGAATAACCTCCCCGACAGCTTGGAGGTCATCAAAGCAATGGGCCGGCAGATCATCCATCGCGGCCCCGACCAGGACGACTGCTATCTCGACGAAGGGATGGCTTTGTGCTTCAGGCGGCTTTCTATCATCGACCTGGAAGGCGGCGGCCAGCCCATCCTCAACGAAGACGGCAGCAAGGTGCTGGTTTTTAACGGCGAGATTTACAATTACCGGGCTATCCGTGAAGATCTGCTCAAAAAGGGGCATATTTTCAAAAGCGCCAGCGATTCGGAAGTGCTGCTCCATGGCTATGAGGAATACGGCGGGCGCGGGCTTTTGGACAAGCTGCGGGGAATGTATGCTTTTGCTATTTGGGACAAAAACGAGGGGAAGCTTTTTGCGGCCCGCGATATTTTCGGCATCAAGCCTTTTTATTACTACAAGCGGGATGGGGAGTTCCTATTTGGGTCGGAGATCAAGTCTTTCCTGGAGCATCCGCGGTTTGTCAAGGAGCTGAACGAAGCGAGGCTGCCGGACTGGCTTTGTTTCGAGTACCTGCCCGACAGCGAGACGATGTTTAAAAATGTTTATAAGCTTCCCAGCGGCTGTTATTTGGAGTACCAGCGGGGCGAGCTGAAGGTTGAACGGTACTATGAGGTTGCTTACCATATCGATGAGTCAAAATCGCTGGAAGACTGGGAGAAGGCGATTACCGAAACCTTTGCAGATTCGGTAGAGGCGCACAAAATCGCCGACGTCGAGGTTGGGTGTTTCCTTTCCAGCGGCGTCGACTCCTCCTATGTGGTCAAAGAAGTGGCTAAAGTGCAGCAGGATGTCAAGACTTTTTCTGTGGGGTATGAGGAAGAGAAATACAGCGAGCTGCCCTATGCCGAAGATTTTTCTAAAACAGTCGGCGTGCCCAATATTGCCAACAAGATTTCTGCGGACGACTTTTTCGGTATGGCGGGGAAAATCCAGTATTATATGGACGAACCGCTCCCCAACCCTTCCGAAGTGCCGCTCTATTTCCTGGCGCAGAACGCCGCAAAGCACGTCAAGGTCGTGCTGTCGGGCGAAGGCGCAGACGAGCTGTTCGGCGGCTACCCGATGTATCTGGCGGGCGGGCATTTTGCCGACTACTGCAAAAAGGTGCCGAGGTTTTTGCGCAAAGCGGCAGGGGCTGTAGCTGGGGTTTTGCCTGATTTCAAAGGCAAGCATTTCCTTGTCTGCGGGGCGATGGAGCCTTACGAACGCTTTATGCGCTGTAACTATGTTTTCCATTGGAAGGAGCGGCAGCGGTACCTGAAAAAGGATTACGGCGCAGGCAACCCGGCGCTGCTGACAAAGCCGCTGTTTGACCGGGTTTCCCAGCTGGACGAGCCTACCCAGCTGCAATATGTAGATATGTACAGCTGGATGCTTTACGATATTTTGCAGAAGGCCGACCGGATGAGCATGGCCAATTCGCTGGAGCTGCGGGTGCCGTTTCTGGACAAGAAAATGCTGGAGCTGGCGGTACAGATCCCCGCCCGCTACCGCGCCGCCAATGAGACGACGAAAATTGCACTGCGCTCGGCTGCCATTAAGCAGCTGCCAGAACGCACTGCCAACAAGAAAAAATTGGGGTTCCCGGTGCCGCTCAACGACTGGCTGCGGATGGATAAGTATTATCAGATGGTGCGGGAAAAGTTCGAGGGCGAAATTGCCGGGCAGTTTTTCAAAAAAGAGGCGATCCTACAGCTGTTGGACGACCATAAAAGCGGGAAAAAGCTGAACATGAAGAAAATATGGACAATTTATACCTTTATCCTTTGGTACGAGGAATTTTTTGTCCTCCGCTGACCGCAAAGGGGGCTTACCGTGATGGTTAGAAAAAGCTTCGCCGGGCAATGCCCCGGATGGGCCTTTTTCGTCGTGCCGCCGCTGTTGACGGCGCTGGTGCTGGGGATCCTTTACGCTGTGGGCGGATTATACCCGTTTGGGGGCAAGACTTTGGCCTGGTGTGACATGAACCAGCAGGTCATCCCGCTGATGATGCAGCTGAAAGATGCCTTCCGCAGCAATGGGACGCTGCTTTTCTCCTCTGCTGCCGGCGGCATGAATTTTTGGGGCGTGCTGTTCTTTTTCCTCGCCAGCCCCTTTTCGCTGCTCTGCCTTTTGGTAGAAAAGAAGGATTTCCCCTTTTTAATGAATGTTTTGGTGATGCTGAAGCTTTCGCTCTGCGCCTTGACGGCTGCTTTTTATTTTAGGAAGCGGGTCCCGGCGCTGGGCACGCTGGCAGTCCCTTTAAGCACCGCTTATGCGCTTTGCGGGTATGGGCTGATGTATTACCAGAATTTGGTATGGCTGGACATGATGGCGCTGTTCCCGCTGCTTATGCTGTCCCTTTGGATGCTGGCTGAACAGGAAAAGGTGCTGCCTTATGCCTTGGTGATGGCCGCCGCTGTGGCTATCAACTATTATATTGGGTATATGGCCGTGCTGTTTGTGCTGCTGTTCATGGGAACGGTTTTGGCTTTCTCTCCAAAGGAAGGCCGGCGGAGGATGGCGCTGCGCTTTGTGATCGGCTCTGGAGCGGCGGCCGCCCTTTCGGCAGCGATTTGGCTGCCTTCCTTTATCCAGTACCTCTCATCCGGCCGGGGCGGCGATATCGTCAAGGGCTTGCGGAACAGCAGCCTTTTCGGCCAGTTTTACACCAACCTCCCCCTTTTCCTCGCCACGGGGATGGTTATCCCTGTGCTGGCGATGCTGCTGCAGCGGCGCTGCCGCCAGGGGCAGAGCCGTCCGCAGGCGGTTAGGGTGCATTTGGCCCTGTTTGGGATGCTGGTGCTGCCGTTCGTCCTGGAGCCGGTCAACAAAATGTGGCATACGGGGAGTTACATGGCTTTTTCGGTGCGGTACGGGTTCATGGCCATTTTTGTCGGGCTTAGCCTTGCAGGCGAACTGCTTTCCGATGTCCGCCCAAAAGAGCGTCCGGACAGGGGGATTGCCTGGGCGTTTGTCGGGCTGGCGGCAGCGCTTGTCTGCTTTGGGTTTATTTATTACCAGAAATACGCCGCCGCCCTTTCATGTTACGTCCGCACCCTTTGGGGCAACCAGCGCTCTTTCCGCGGCATTCTGCTTTTTGCCGGGGTCGCCATGGTCTGCTACGAGCTGCTGCTGATGGCCAGGCGCCGGGGGAAGCTTTCACGCGCGCTGTTTTCCGCCCTGACGACGCTGGTGGTGCTGGCTGAAGGGCTTTTTTATGGCCAGGTTTACATCGTCTCCGCCAAAGATAAGTTAAACGTCGCCGACTGGCAGAAGGCCGTCGGCCTCGCCGGGCAGCTCCCTGAAGGGGAGTTTTACCGCGTCAAATCCGACCGCAAGCGCTTTGACGTCAACCTGATCGCCGGCATGGGCTACCCAACTTTTGCCCACTACACCTCCCTGACCCCGGCGGACACGCTGGAAACGATGAAGCGGCTGGGGTATTCCGGTTACTGGATGGAGCTTGGCGCGCACGGGGGGACAGCTTTTTCCGATGCGCTGCTGGCCGTCCGCTACCAGATTGTCCCGGATGGGAAAACAGAGGCGCCCCTTTTCCAGAACGGGCGCTATGCGATTGAAGAGCTGCCCGGCGCGCTGCCGCTGGGGATTGCCACCGATGCGGAGCTGCCCGCCGCGCTGCCCGACGGCTCCCGGATCCCGCTGCAGCAATGGCTTTTCCGGAAGCTCCTTGAAACGGATGGCAGTATTTTTACCCAGTACCAGCCCCGGCAGGCAGGCTGCCTTTACCAATATGCCGACGGCCGCCACCAGCTCGCCAAAGACCCCGGCCAGCAGGACCATTTCCTGCTCTGGGAGATCCCGGTCGAAGGGGTGCAGACCCTTTATTTCGACTGTTTTGACAAAGCCACCAATGCTTTGAAAGAGCCGGTTAACGACAGTTTCCAGATCGCCGTCAACGGCCAGGAAATCGCCGGCAGCTACCCTACCCAGGCGCTGAACGGGCTGCTGGAACTAGGGACTTTTGAAGACGAAACGGTCGTCGTCACCGCAAAGCTCGTCAAACCGGTGCACTGCCGTTCATTGGGCGTTTGGGGCCTTGACCGGGAAAAGCTTTCAAGCAGCCTGCAAACCCTCCAAGGGGTGACGCTTACCCAAAAGGGGAACGGTTTCACTGGGGTTTTTGAGAATACGGACAGCAAGGCGTACTGCCTGCTGACCCTGCCCTGGGACGACGGGTACCGGGTTACAGTCAACGGAAAAGCCGTCGTGCCGCAGCGCTGCCTGGGCGCTTTCTTTACCATCCCGCTTGACGCGGGGGAAAACCGCATCCAGATCGTTTTGATGCCCAAGGGGCTGCCGGCTGGATTAGTATTGAGCATAGCGGGCGCGTTGGCGCTGGCGCTATGGGGATGGAAAGGGTTTGCCCTGCCCAAGCGCCGCTTTTGGGGCGGCATTGCCCTTTGGGCCAGCTGGGGCGCGGCGGGCGCAGCCGTGCTGGCAGTTTACCTGCTGCCGCTGGGGCTTTGCCTGTTCGGCTGACAGCTGACGGGGCGCATTTAGAAAATCGGCCAGTATCCGGCTTGGACGGATACTGGCCGATCCCTGTTTCAGATAGGCGGCTGCCTGCGGGGGTCCCCGCCTTCGGCAGCAGGAAGGCAAGGTTTATTGTACGCTGGCTTGGCCCGCTATAATGCAGGCGTGGGAATAGCCAGGCAGCTCGACCTGGCGGATATATACTGGGATGCCAAACGCCTTTTGCAGATTGCCCTCGGTGAGCACTTCCGGGGTACCGCCAAAAACCGCGCTGCCGTCCGGCAGCATCAGCAGCGACTTCTGCGAAATATCCAACGCGTGCTCGGGATAATGGGTGTTGAGGACAACCGAAAGCCCCTTTTCATGGCAAAGGCCCTTCAGCACCCCCAGCACCAGCGACTGGTTTTTAAAATCCAGGTTGGACTCCGGCTCGTCAAGCACCATCAGCTCCGGCTCGCCGGCCAGCGCCCGCGCTATCAGCGTCAGCTGGTACTCGCCGCCGCTCAGCTCGCTGCAAAGCTTGCCCGACAGATGGGAAATCCCCACCGCCGCCAGCGCCTCGTCCGCCAGCGCCCAGTCCCGCTCCCCCGGCTGGGAAAGCGCGCCGATATGGGTGCTGCGCCCCAGCACGGCCATCTCCCGCACCGTATAGGAAAAAGGCAGCGCCCGCGCCTGCGGGACATAGCCCACCCGCCGCCAGAACTCCCGCCGCCGCAGCTTCCCAATCTCCTGGCCGTCCAGAAAAGAACTGCCTTCCCGCCAGGGCAGCAGCCCCAACATACATTTCAGCAGTGTGGTCTTGCCTGCGCCGTTGGCCCCCAGCACCGAGAGGATACAGGGGTTTTCAATGGAGAAACTGACGCCGGAAAGGATAAGCGGGCCTTTTAGGTAGCCAAAACTGCCCGAACGCACCTCAAATTTCAAAGCAAGCCCTCCCTTCCTGTCACAGGAACACGCCGCCGCTCTTCCGCAGCAGCAGGATAAAAAAGGGCGCGCCGATCACCGCCGTCAGGATAGAGACGGGGATTTCTGACGTGGAGGCGCAGCGGGCAAGCGTGTCTATCGCCAGCATAAAGACCGCCCCCAAGCCAATGCTGGCGGGGACAACCGCCTTGTTGCTGCTGCCAAACAGCATCCGGGCAATATGGGGGATCAAAAGCCCCACCCAGCCAATCAGCCCGCACATCGACACCACCGAGGCCGTCGCCATCGTCGCCCCTAGGACGGCCAGCGCCCGCGTCCGCCGCACCGGGATCCCCAGCGAGGCGGCCTCCTCCTCCGGCAAGCTCAGCGCGTTTAACCGCCAGCGGAACAGGAAGATCAGCAGCGTGCCCGACAAGATCAGCGGCAGCCCCATTGCCAGGCTCTGCCAGCTGGCATTCTGCATATTGCCCATCATCCAGAAGGTGATGGCGGGCAGCACATCCTGCGGGTCGGCGGTGTATTTGACCAGCGACACCAGCGCCGAAAACAGCGCCGAAATCACCATCCCGGCCAACACCATCATCACCGTCCCCCCCTGCCCGCGCCGGCTTTTGCTGATCAGATAGACAAGCCCCGCCGCCAGCAGCCCCGCCGCCAGCGCGGAAAGCTGGATAAAAAAGGCCGGCAAAGCAAACAGAATCCCCAACACCGCCCCAAAAGACGCGCCGGTAGCCACTCCCAGCGTATCCGGCGTCGCCAGGGGGTTGGCAAACAAGGCCTGGAAGGCCGCCCCGGCAGCGCTGAGGCCCGCGCCGGCGGCCAACGCCAGCAAAACCCGCGGCAGCCTGACATCCAACACGACCTTCTGCATATTGGCGGGGATTTCCATCCCCGGGAAGGCCCCCGGCAGCAGCACCGCCAGCACCTCCCGGAAGCTTACCTGGAACCGCCCCAGACAGAGGGCGGCAAAGGCGCAGCCGATGATAGCAAGGACAATCCCTGCGGCCCAGAGCCGCCTGCTCCGCCCCATCGCCTCACCTGAAGCTTTCTGCGCCGGCAGAAGCGGGGTTATACATCCGGCCGATCTGCTCGTCGGTCAGGGCAACGCCGTAAAGCTCCTGGTAATAGTCGCGCACTTCAGCGGTCATGTCCACATCCTCAAAAAGATCTGGATAGACCTTTTGGGCCATCCATAAAAGGGTAACCGGCGTATCGGAACTTGGGGTGTAGCTGCGGTAGGTGCCCAGCGGCAGTTTGTAGACTTCGCCGTTCTGGACGGCCTTGACGGTGCTCCAATCGTCGGCACCGACTTTATTCCCCATCAGGTCGGCGGGCTGGGTGGGGGTGAAATTGGTGATGAAAATCAGGTCGGGGTCCCAGCCGTAAACCTGCTCCATCGTAATGACGGCGTTGGAATTGTCGGCGGCGACTTCCTCGGCGGCGTTGACTGCGCCTACCGCCTCGCACCAAAACTGCCCGAAGAAATTGCGGCCGGACGTGACCATCTGGGTCTCGTCATACTGGAACAGGAAGAGGACTTTTTTCCGCTCCTCTTCGGGCAAGGAAGCTACTTTCTGTTGAATTCGATCATAAATTTCCCTACTGTATTTAGAAATAGCCTCAGCCTTGTCGCTCTCGGGAAAAATCTGGCTCAAAAGGGCAATCCACTGGTCATAGGTCTCAAGGATGTCGTACTGGAATTTACTGGGGGAAATGCCCACGGCCGTGATACCGGCGTTTTCCAGCGCTGAAATCAGCGTCGAGTTGGCGGCGGTACAGAAAACAACGTCCGGCTCCAGCTTCATCAGCTCCTCGATGTTCAAGTCGCTGCCGGTCATAAAACCGGTATCGGCTTCAAGGATCTCAGGGAACAGCTCGCCCAGCAGGCCGTTTTTAGCGGCGCTCATACAGACTGGATGGATCCCCACCAGCTTATCGGCCGACCCCAGAAAAACAGCCAGCACCGACGCCATGGGGTAAACATCGGCGACGACAACGCGGTTGACCTCTTTGGGGAGGATAACCTCCCGGTCGGCGTGGTCAATGACCGTGATTGTGCCAGCATCTTCAGGTGCGCTGCTTTCCAGCGATGAACTGGGGACAGAAGCGCCTGCATCCGAGGCGCTGTCCGAACTGCTGGAAGCAGAACTACCAGAGGCAGAACTACTAGAGGTAGAATTGCCGCTATTGCAGCCTGCAAAGCACATCACAGCCATTGCTGCTGAAAGCAAAAGTGAGAGGGTTTTTTTCATAAAGGGTACCTGCCTTTCTTTATTGCGATCTGAAAATCAATATCAAACTATACAATTTGTATATACCCAGTTTCACACCGAGAGCGCCTTATCCCCATCTTGCCCGATAAAAAGTGGAATATCCTTCCGCCAAATGCGCCCGGAACAAGCTTCGTGCGGAAAAGATGCAAAAGGGACACCCTGCGGCACAGCCGGTTTATAGAGCGGGTCAGCGGCAACAAACGAAGCCGTCTTCGCCAGCGCAAAAATTTCCTCCTCGGAAGCGGCCTGGCGGCCGCAGGGCAGGAAGGGCAGCGGATACGGGGCAAGCATCGTCACGGCCCGAACATCCGTAAAGCCTTTGGCCAGCATCGCCGCCCGCATCGACAACGCCCAGACCGGCTCGCCGATAACCAGCGCCGGGCGGCCGCCGGCCTCTTGGGGAACAGCCAGCGGGTCGGCGGCAGCCTCGCCGGCCGCTGCCTGCCGCAGCGCCGCAAAAAGCGTTCCCGCCAGCCGCCCGCCAATCGGGATGCCCGCAACATAAGGCGTCCCATATTTTTCCCGCAGCAGCCTTGCCAGCGGCAGCCCCGCCGCAGATACTACCAGGTTCGCCCATGCGCCGCCAGCGCCCATCAGCATTTCGAAAGGATCGCCCATTGCCCAGCAGCCCCGCACCGCAAAGCCGTTTTCCTGGCAGCAGGCCCGCAGCGCCTGGACATTGCCGGTAACCGAAAAGTCCAGCGGCGTCACCCCTAAGAGGTTCAGCGACGGCTTTTCCGTCCGCTGGGCCTTTTCCGGGAGGAACCGCCTGGCAACCCCCGAAAGCGCCATCCCCGCGCCCGAAAGGTAATCCTGCATCCCGGTGGTGGGGAAGCCAAAGGAAGGGATCCCCGTCCGGCGCTCGACCAAGCGCGCAAGCCCCGGCAGGTCGGTACCGGTCATCGTCGGGATCGGCGTGCCGCAGAGGGCAATAAAACGGGGATGCTGCTCAAGGGCAGTCTGGCAGACGTTCTCGATCAGCCGCTTATCATCCCCCAGCATGGCCTCGGTTTCGGTCAGCGCCGAAATATAGACCATCGACGGCGTGCTGTACCAGCGCGGTTCGTCGTGGGTGTTGTAGGTCGAGTTGCAGCCGGAAGCGTCGTGCATCACCGTCATCCCGCCCAGCTCGTAAAGCGCAGAGCAGACGCCGGACACGTCGGCGGTATAGGTCGGCAAAATCATATTGGCCTGCCTCATCCGCAGCACCCCCATCCCTTGACCTGGATAATCGACAAAACGTCCTTTTCCTGCCGCACCGCTTCGGCCAGTTCCTCCGCCAGCAGGCGGATGCCGTCATAACCATAATGCCCGCCGCCTTCAATCAGGTTGACAAAATAACCCGTCCCTGTAAAATAGGCGGCCTTCTGGCCAATAGCCAGCACCTTCCCCGCCGCCTTTTGGGCGGCATCGTGGGGCAGCAGCCCCATCGCTGGGTGGACGGTCGCCATGACCTGCAAGCCCGGCGCATTTTCGCACAGCCAGTCAAACGCGGCCCTTTCCTCCGCAAGGAAACTGTCCGCATAAACCCTAACCACCCGAATGCCATGGGACAAAAGAAGCTTGCATAGCCCCAGCGGCCTTGACGTTGCAGTATAATCTACCACAACCTCCACCCCCTGAAGCGCCGAAGCAGCTTTTTCCAGCGCCGCTTCGGCAGCCTGCCGCTTGGCCGACCAATCGGGCTGCGGCAGCCCCAGCGCATCCGCCAGCTGGGCAAGGCCCCCTTCAATCTCCCCATACTCATAGCTCAGCGGCAGATGGAAATGCCGCTGGGAGAGCCGTTTTTCCAGCGTCTCCCCAGCCAACCGGGCAGCCGGGTTGATGGTCAAACAAAAGCTGCTTTGGGCCAGCTGCTGGTACTCGTCATAGCTCTGGCAGCTGGTAACCGCCCGGAACGGCCGGCCGCTCTGCCGCACCAACTCCAATAAATCGCTTGTCCCATCCAGCGGGACGAGCGTCCCCGCCAGCGTAACCCCGCCGTCCTGGGGAGCAGGCCGCAAAAGGCTATAAAGCTGCTGGCGCATTTTGACATCAGGCGAAATCTTCTTGCGCATAATCGGGTTCATATAACAGTCG
This sequence comes from Oscillospiraceae bacterium, assembly GCA_022793675.1. Lineage (GTDB taxonomy): Bacteria > Bacillota > Clostridia > Oscillospirales > Ruminococcaceae > Faecivivens. Next base: position 35,202 of record JAAWDH010000017.1, on the reverse strand, counting down.
GTAAAATCGACCTCCGGAAACCTCCCCCGCAAAACCTTATACACATAATCCAAATCGCACCCCGCAAAATGATGGACGCAGCTGGTGTAAAGCAGCACAGCCCGCGGCTTTTTCGGCAGCCGCGCCAGGATATCCTCCACACCCTCAATAATCATCGCCTCCATATCCCCTTCCAGCAGGTCGCGCTCCTCAACGGCAATCGTCGAAAAACGCTGGGAAGCCCCCATCTCGGCAGCCGTGAGGACAACCCCGCGGAGGCAGCCCTGGGCGCAGACAAAAACCTGGTGGGCCTCCGGCAGCAGCATCCCCACATGGACAATGTTCCATGGCCCGCGCGCTGGAGCGGCATATTCCAGCGTCGGCGGAAAAGGCACTGGAAAAAAAGTCTCGCCAATAGGCAAAGCCGTCTTCAAACCTCTCCCCCCTTACTGCTTCAGCATTTCTTCAGCCAGCGCCCGGTAGGCCGCAGCCATTTCGCTTTCCGGAAAGGCTGTGATTACCGTTTTGTGCAGCGCGTCAGCCTGCTGCACCGTCCCGCTGAAGGGCAGTGCGCCGATGATACGACTATGGACGTCGGCTGCCAGCTCGGCGGCCTTTTCCTCCTCACGCTCGACATTCCGGCGGTTGAGGATGACCCCCCCAAGCGACGCATAGCCGCGTTCGGCAAAATTTTCCACCGCCAGCGCAATATTGGCCGCTGCATGGAGCGCCATATTCTCCCCAGAAGTAACCAAATACACTTTCTCCGCATACCCTTCCCGGATTGGCATCGCAAAGCCGCCGCAGACCACGTCCCCCAGCACATCGTAAAGCACCACATCCGGCGCATAGGCCGCAAAAGCGCCCTTTTCCTCCAGCATCTCCAGCGCCGCGATAATCCCCCGCCCCGCACAGCCGCTGCCGGGGGTGGGGCCGCCGGCCTCGACGCAGAGGACGCCGGCGTCGCCTTCCGTCACCAATTCCGAAAGGGCCGCCGCGCTTCCCTTCTCCCGAACCAGATCCAGCACCGTCGGGATCGGCCGGCCGCCATGGAGCAGCGCCGTCGAATCGGCCTTCGGGTCGCACCCAATCTGCATCACCCGCAGCCCCTTCTCTGAAAAAGCCGCCGAAAGGTTAGACGCCGTTGTAGATTTCCCGATACCGCCCTTGCCGTAAAGCGCAAGTTTCAGCATAAAGTCCCTCCTTATCAGACAACGCCCGGTACTGTGCAAAATAAAAAGCGCCTGCCTGCCGGCGAACGGCAGATAGGCGCAGAAGTCCACGGATAGACAGACCGCCTCTTGGCAGTCCGCTTTTCCCTGAGGTCTTGTGACTCTGAGCGCATCATCGTCGGTTCAGCCAGGGCGTTATACAATTTTATTGATATCCAGCTGCTGTCAGAAAGCACTTCCAGCGCGCCGTTACTATTATTATAGCACAAAAACCTTTTCCGCACAAGAGAAAGCCAATTTTTTATACATCTTCCCAGCGGGCTATGCCCGCAGACAATTCGCGTCGGAAATCCAGCAAGCCGGATTTCCGGCATGAAAACCCCAGCGTTTCTGTCGCGGTTGGTCAGTAATAGCTATCGACGCAGTAGGTGTGTAAATCTGTGTTGGCAGTTACCCGGGCGACTAAAAGTTTTTGCTAAGCTTTTTTCAAAAAGCGTCGCATCCCAACGCGTCGTATCTCAGCGCAAAACACTCATGGAAGACTCTTCCTCAAACTGCTTGCGATAAAGCGTGCTGTAATACCCGCCCTTCTTCAGCAGCTCCTCGTGCTTGCCCTGTTCGATGATTTTGCCGTCGCGCACCACTAGGATCATATCCGCGTGACGGATGGTCGAAAGCCGGTGGGCAATCAGGAAAGACGTACGGTCCCGGAGCAGATACTCAATCGCATTCTGGATCAGCTGCTCGGTCTGGGTATCAATCGAAGAAGTCGCCTCATCCAGCACAAAAATGCGGGGATTGGCCAAAACCGCGCGGGCAAACGAAATCAGCTGCTTTTCGCCGGTAGAAAGGCGGTCGCCGCCCTCGCCGACATCGCTCTGCCAGCCGTTTTCGAGCTTCTCCACCACCGTATCCGCCGACACGGCCTTCGCCGCCGCCATCACCTCTTCATCCGTCGCATCCAGCCGCCCGTAACGGATATTCTCCATTACCGTGCCGGTGAACAGATGGGGGCTTTGCAGCACATAGCCCAGGCTGGAATGCAGCCAAAGCTGGCTGCGCTCCCGGTAATCCTTCCCGTCAATCAAAATCTGGCCGGAGGTTGGCTCGAAAAAGCGGCAGGCCAGGTTGACAAGGGTCGACTTGCCCGCGCCGGTCTCGCCGACAATCGCGACAGTCGCGCCGGCCGGCACCGTCAGGTTAAAATGGCTCAGCACTTCCTCGTTGCCGTCGGGATACTGGAAGGAAACGTCGCGGAACTCGATGTCGCCGCGGATCGGCTCCCAATTCTCCCGCTTTGGCTCCAGCGTCGTGCCGTACTTTTCAATAACCTTTGGCGTATCGACAATCTGCGGCTTTTCGTCCAGCAGGTCCATCACGCGTTCAATATTCGGCTGGATCGAAAAAATCTCGGCCAGGTTGCGGGCGATCTGCTGGATCGGCTCAAAAATACCGGTCGCATAGGAGACAAAGGCCGACAGCGTGCCCAAAAGCACCAGCTGTTCCAGCACCATCTGCCCGCCGCGGCGGACAACGACGGCGCTGGCAATCGCCCCCAGCAGCAGCACCAGCGGGATAAACACCGCGTTGAGCCTAGCGGCGCGGACACCGCTGCGGCGCATATCCTCGGTAATCTCATCAAACTCTTTGGCATTCTGGTCCTCAATGACCAGCGTCTTGGAGGTTTTAGCCCCCATGATGCCCTCGTTATAGGCGCTCGTGATTTTCGAGTTCTGCTTGCGGATGCGGCGGTTCCAGAACAGGATCCGCTTTTGGAAAAAACCTGTCAGCAGCGCGATAATCGGCACGATGACAATAACCATCAGCGCCAGCTTGACATTCAAAAACAACATGGCAACAAATACGCCCAGCACATAAGTCGTACACCAGATCAGGTCGACGATGCTCCAGGCCATCAGGCCGGCAATGCGGTTGGTGTCGCTCATCACCCTAGCCAGGATGTACCCCACCGGGGTGGTGTTGTAATAGGAGAAAGAAAGGCCCTGCAGATGGACAAAACACGCCTTTTTCATGTCCCGCCCAAGATTCATCTCCATGCGCATCGAGCCTCTTGTGAAGATGATGACGAACAGGGTCTGCAGGCAGATCGTCCCGCCGTAGACTAAGGCGAAAAGCCATAAGCCGTCGGTGGTATTTTGCAGGATAAAGCTGTCAATCGCGGTGCGCTGGAACAGCGGCATCATAATGTCAATCGCCGCGCAAAGCAGGTTCATGGCAACAATCAGGGCAAAAGTCTTCCTAAACGGGCGCAGGAAGGGGAAAAGCCGCTTCCAAGTACCCAGGTTCAGGGAACTGGTATATTCTTTTTCATCTATTCTCATAGTGGCTGCCTTTCTGCGAGAGGACAGGCTTTCAGGTAGCGCTGCCAATCAACTCGCGGTCGCTGCTGCTCATCTGGATGTCATAAATCGTCTTATAGATACCTTCCTGACGGATCAGGTCGTTGTGGGTGCCATGCTGGGCAAGCCTGCCGTCCTCCAGCACCAAGATCTCGTCGGCCTGCATCAGGGTGGTAATGCGGTGGGAAATCAGGATCACGGTCGCAGAGCCCATCCGCTCTTTCAGCGAAGCGCGGATTTTGGCGTCCGTTTCGGCGTCGACAGCTGACAAAGAGTCGTCAAAAATCATCACCGGCGCGCCCTGCATCAGCATCCGCGCAATGGCGACGCGCTGCTTCTGGCCGCCAGAAAGGGTGACGCCGCGTTCGCCGACAACCGTGTCGTAGCCGTCGGTAAAGGTGTCAATCGCATCATCAACACAAGCGATACCGGCCGCGCGGCGGATTTCGTCCATGCCCGAACCGGGGCGGGAAATGCCGATGTTCTCCTTGATGGTGCGGGAGAACAAAAACGGCTCCTGCAGCACTAGGCCAATGTTCTGCCGCAGATAATCGCGGCGAATCTCCCGGAGGTCGACGCCGCCGACGGTAATCTTCCCTTCGCCTTCTTTCAGGTCGTAAAGCCTGTCCAGCAGGTGCATCATCGTGCTTTTGCCCGAACCTGTGCCGCCCAGCACCGCAAAAGTCTTGCCGGCGGGGATGGTAAAGGAAAGATGGTCAAGGACCGGCTTTGCCCCTTCGTAGCAGAACGTGACATCCTCGAACCGGATATCCGCGTCCAGCGGCGGGGTCTTGGCGTCGGCGGGGTCTTTTTCTTCCTCGGCTTTCAGGATGTAAGCCACACGGTCAATCGAAACCCCCGCCTTGCTCATCTCGGAGAGGATCCGCCCCAGGCCGCGCACCGGCCAGACCAGGGTGGCGTTATAGGAAACGAAAGCCAAAAACTCGCCCAGCGTCAGCTCGCCGTTGACGGCAAAGAACGCCCCTACCGAAATAATCGTCATGATCTGCAGCCCGGTAATCAGGTCGCCCAAGCTCCAGTAAAGGCTCAAAAGCTTGCCCAGCTGGATCCAAAGGTTGGAAAAGCGGATATTCTTCTCGTTGAAGCGCTCGATTTCAAACGACTCCCGCCCAAACGCGCGGACCACCCGCACGCCGGTCAGGTTCTCCTGCACGGTGCTGGAGAGGTAGCCCTCAGCCTCGTCGGCGTCGCGGAAACGGCTGGAAATCTTGGCGTAAAAAATGCCGGAATAAGCCAGCACCACCGGGATAAAGGCAGCGGCGATCAAGGCCATCTTGACGTTCATCGAAAACATGATGGACAGCGAGAAGGCCAGCAGGAAAACGATGCGCACCACCTCGATCAGCTGGTTGGTGACAAAGTTGCGCACCACGTCCACGTCAGACGTGCAGCGCTGGATAATTTCGCCGGTCTGGTGGCCGACGTGCCAGCTGAAGGGGAGTTTTTGGATATGGGCGTAAAGGCTGTCGCGCAGGGCCTTGACAAAACCCTCGGAGCCTTTCGTGGTGCTCATACGGAAGCCATAGCTGCAAAGGCCGCTGAAAGCGGCAACCAGCACCACGGCGACGCCGGCATAAGTCAGCGCCTTCAGAGGCGCGCCGGCGATTTGGGGGTTGGCTAGGAGCTTTTGGGCAAAAGCGGGCAAATCAGAACCGTCGCCGCCCAAAACGCCGTCCACCGCAAAGCGGAAAATCTGCGGCGTCATTGCGTTCAAAATGGTATTGCAGACCGAACAGATCAAAGCGAACACAAAAAGGTGGTAAAACCCCTTCAGATAGCGCCTAATCAGCCCGAAGCTGCGGCTGTCAATTTTATTGTTCACATTATGCCTCTCGATACACTACCGAAAGCCCTGCCATAGGCGGGGCTTCTTTCAGTCGATGTCCATTCCCGGCAAGGGCGTCCCTTGCCTGCCTCATCATTCCATTAAATCGAAACCACACACATTTAACCATACACCTCCGCAAATCGAAGGCCCTCCCCGCGTCAGAGAGCAAAATAAACAACGCCTTTCCAGTACACAGGAGACCGGAAAAGCTAGCGGCGGCCCACGGACGGTCATGTTGGCGGCCACACCGCTGCCGCCTCGCCCCAGCCGGACATCTTCTAGTATACACTGATCGGAAACAAATGTCAAGCTGGAGTACGAGGAGTACGACGCTTTTTGAAAAAAGCTTAGCAAAAACTTTTAGTCGCCAGGGCGCACGTCAGCACAGATTTACACGCCTACTGCGTCGATAGCTATTACCGACCAGCCGCGACATCCCATGCAATGTTTTTTACCCACAAGCCGCCGAGCGGAGCCAGGCAGCAAACGCGATTTGTCAGCGGCGACACGCCGCCGCTTTTTGAAAAAAGCTTAGCAAAAACTTTTAGTCGCCCAGGTAGCTACCAGCACAAATTTACACACCTACTGCGTCGATAGCTATTACCGACCAGCCGCGACAGAAACGCTGGGATTTTCATGGCAGAAATCCGGCTTGCTGGATTTCCGACGCGAATTGTCTGCCGGCACAGCCAGCAGACAATATCCGTATCAAGTAATAGATAGATTTTATCCTTTCTAACTTGGGAAATCCCCGCGGGAGGTTACGATTTGATAGCCGATCGCTTCCATTTTCTTGCCCAGCTCCGCGAGGGCCTTCTCCGCTTCGTCGCTGATTTTGCGGTCGTAAAGGGCGTACTTCCCCCGGACTTCCCCCGGCGAAAGGTTGGGCATGACTACGTTAGCCCCCGCCAGCACCCCCTGCTGGCGTCCGTCCGCCGACAGCGTGCCCAGCGCCGTTGTCGCCGGCAGCAGCACCTTTGGCAGCAAGAGCCTTGTCAGCGCCAGCATCCGCAGCGTCATATCGATACTTCCTGACTGTTCACGGGCAAAAGGGGTGTCCTGATGGGGGATGAACGGCCCGATACCTACCATCTGGGGCTGAAAGCGGTGCAGGTAAAGCAGGTCGTCCGCCAGATGCAAAAGCGTTTGGAAAGGCGCGCCGACCATCACGCCGGCCCCAACCTGATAGCCAATTTCTTTGAGGTCCTGCAGGCAGGCAAGACGGCTTGCAAGCTGCTGCTCCGCCGGATGGAGCTTGGCGTACAGCCCCGCGTTTGCAGCCTCATGCCGCAGCAGATAACGGTTAGCGCCCGCGGCAAAAAGTTTCTCATAGCTCTCCCGGCTCCGTTCCCCAAGCGAAAGGGTAATGGCACAATCGGGATAAGAGGAACGGATGGCCTTGACCAGCGGTATAAGCCGTTCGTCGGTGAAAAAGGGGTCTTCGCCCCCTTGCAGTACAAAGGTGCGGAATCCCAGCCGATAGCCTTCCGCGCAGCAGCGCAGGACGGTTTCTCCGTCTAAGCGGTAACGCTGGGCAAGCCTATTGCTCCGCCGCAGCCCGCAGTAAAGGCAGTCGTTTTGGCAAAAGCTGGAATATTCGATCAGGCCGCGGATAAAAATCCCGCGGCCATAATAACGGGCAGCGGTTTCCCGTGCGCGTGCGAAAACCCCCTGCCAGAGCGCTGGGTCAGGGTCGGCAAGCAGCGCGGCAAGCGCTTCCCTGCCCGGCATTTCCTCCGGGGCTTTATGGGCAATGGATAGTTTTTCCAGTGTGCGCAGCGATTCAGCCATCAATCCCAGCCCCCCTTTCCGGCGGCAGTTTGGCGTAAACAGCTTTCGTGCTGACGCCGGGCAGCCGCCCCAGCTTGCCCGAAAGGGCGCTGATCACGTCGGCGGGAGCGTCCACCGCCACGCTGATGATATTGACCCCCCGTTTGGGGTAAGGGATGCCCATGCGGCCGATGATATAGGGGCCGTACTGGTGAAGGAGGCCGTTAAGGCGCTCCACGGCGTCGGGGTTTTCCACAATAATGCCGATTAGGGCAACGCGGGTCTGAGAGGTTTCCATAATCTGCCTTTCCCGGCCGTTAGGCCAATGTGTGTTTGAATAAAAGGTTAACCTTATTATAGTATGGGCTAGAAAGAAAAGCAAGGGATTATACAAGCCGCAATCTATAAATTACCCTTTGAACACCAAATGGTTCAAAGAAAATCTCCTAATGTCGACGCTGGATAAGGCGTTAAACGATCGGTAAGCCCCAGCAGATAGTCGGTGCTAACATCGTAAAAGCGGCTAAGCGTAATTAGCACATCCGTCGGGATATCACGTCGGCCATTTTCATAATAAGAGTAACAGACCTGGGAGCAGCAAAGGATTTTGGCAAGCGCCTTCTGCGGCAGGTCGTGATCTTCCCGAAGGGCACGGATCCGAGGATACATAAAAGTCCACCTTTTCCAAAATGGTTGTAAAAAGTATAGGACAAAACATTTTGTTATATTGACATTAATAACAAAATGGTATATAATAAAATTGCAGGCGGAATCATTCACCTGCGCAGAAGGAGGAAATAGGTTTGAAAACGGAACCCCCCCTATGGCTTTGAGAAATCAAAGTCATAGGGGGTAAAGTCATACGTAAACGGGTTTCCTTGCTTTATGTTGCCTGCCTTCCAGCACAATCAGCAGCTTTGCGCAGGCTGTCGCCAGTCAGCCGATAGACGCTTTCGCCCGCCAGCACCTCTGCGCCCATCCCCTTATAGAAGGCTACCGAACCGGTATTCCAATCCAGGCAGTTCCAATCCAACCGCGCGCAGCCTTCTTCTAACGCTATTTTAGCCAACGCCGAAATCAGCTCCCTGCCGACGCCTTTCCCTCGCCAGGCCGGTTTGACGAACAGGTCTTCCATAAAAATCCCCCGTTTGGCCAGAAAAGTCGAGTAATTGTAAAAGTAAAGCGCCCAGCCGGCCGCCTCTCCGCCGCAGCGGGCAATCAGGACCTGCGCCTCTTGGCGGTCGAAAATCGAAGCCTCCAGCGTCTCCGCCGTCGCCGTAACCGCTTCCGGATGGCCGACATGGGCGGCAAGGCCGTTAATGAACGTCAGCATATCTGGGACATCCGCGCGGGCTGCTTTCTGGACAGTAATTTCCATTGGTGTTTTCTCCTTATTTATGGATTTTCCAGCAGCAGAAGGAGCTGAAAGAGTACAAGTCGCTTTCTGAAAAGAAGCTCAAAGACCTTTCATCGCCAAGATACTCGTTTACCCTTAAAAAAACGCCTTCTGCGTCGATAGATTTTTCTGCTATCTTTTAAACGCTGTCGCACTGACTGTTTAGGCCAGCCTAGGTATATTGTACTGTACGCAGCCCTTGCTGTCAAGGCCGGCCCATAAAATGAAAAAAGCTCCCCCTTTTCAGATTGGCGTTGCTGAAAGTGGTTCCGCCAAACTATCCGTTAAAATACTCAGAGCGGGCAGCCGTCCATTGGCGGATGGCCGCCCAATAAACTGGAACCTATCAAGCCAAAAATTTTGTGTCTGATTTTTTGTACAATAGAGCACCAACAAAAATGATGATCGCCAATACAACAATGTTATACTGTATTGGCGCTGAATAACAGATGTTAAAAGCTGCGTGCATAATGGCAGTAAGCAATATATTTCTACATTGATAATAGGTTATTCCCAAAATAACGGAAACAAGTAGTGTCCATACGCAAAGGCAAACAATTTGCTCCATGCCCAATGAATTTCTGATTATCCACATTGGCATATGCCACGCTGCCCAAACGGCGCCAACAAAAAGAACGCTTTTGATTTTCTTAAAAGGAAGCCGTTCCAGCAGAAATCCTCTCCATGCTATTTCTTCAACAAACGCTGTTATTAGCAGGTATATACAGCTTGTTAATAGCGATGTTACTGTCGAATATATACTTTTAAATACGTCAGTTTTCACTATGAACGAATAGCAATAAGAACCAAATATACCTGCAGCCATACATATAGCCCCTATTAAAATATATTTGATTGTTATTTTCCCTGAAAACATTCGCGTAAAGTATACCTTGATGTTCCGCTCGCAAATCAGCAGAAAAATAGCAGCCATAGCGGGGATACACACGTATAAGTATTTTAAGTACAACAATCCATTGGGCATGATAATTCCGTTTTGTTCCAGCAAGGTAGGCGCATAGCATATAAACGATAAAATATATACGATAGAAACCCATAACGTGAGTTTCAGCTTATTTGTGTATCTCACCATCACAATTTCTCCTTGCAGTGCGAATATCTTACAGATTCAAAAAAGCGTTCCCAGAAATCCGGCTACCTACTTTTTATCTCTGCTGACAGCGTGCCGGGCATAACATGGACGCCATTCCACATACTGCCCATTCCTATGCCCTCAGGGCTTGCAGTTTAGATGACAGATATCGCCGAGATTAAGGATAAAATCCGCCCCTTTTTCTTTGGCGGCTTTCATTAACTCTTTAAGCCTTCTGTCTCCGTCGGAAACTGTATCATAATGCAAATCAAAGCGCATACATTACCCCTTCCTCCCTCTCAGCAGCCCGTGATTAGGGCTTTTTTTACGCCCCCATCGTCAAAATAACAGAATGGGCAGTGAACCGTCTTGGATCACTGCCCAATAAATTTGATTTTATGGTTTCCCCCTGATACATTTTACGGTACTGAAGGAAGCGGCAAAAAGGGCAGCCAGCATAACCATACCGTCTATCCTGATGGCCCAATCCGGCAAAGGGGCAATAAACCTATTCACCGCCATTACAGCTAAAGCAACAATCAACGCGCATATACTGATGAGCTGTATTTTTTTCATATCTGCGCCTCTTTCCAAATAGAACCGATTTGAACCGCCTACCGTTTTTGGTACGCCTTACTTAATTTTTATTATACCATGCGCTGTAAAATTTGTCAATATGGAGATGCTGAAGGGAACTTGGAAAAAACCCCGGAATCCTTGAAACATTTTGCCCTGCTAATGCGTTATTATCATTGAAACAAGGGACGACATCTATCAAAATGGATATAAAGGCTTTCAGAAAGGGTTTGAAACGAATGGATAAATTCCAGCCAAAAAGGCTCCGCGCGCTCCCGTTTTTCCAAAACAAAGTTTTCCGCGTCCTGCTGCTAATCCTGTTCCCGGTTTGCCTCTACTTGGCGGCCGAGCTGGGGCAGGCGCAGGATATGGGGGCGCTGCTTCAATTTACCCTGCACCGGGCGGGGGTAGCGCTGTTTTCGATACTGCTGACCACTGGGATTTTCTGGGTTGGGACGCTGCTGACCCGCAGGGCCTGGGCTGGCGGGCTTACCACTGGCGCCCTTTATATGATTTGTTCCGCTGTGGAATATTACAAACGGGAAAGCAGCGGCTCCCACCTGCTGTTTTCCGACATTAAAATGCTGGGCGACCTGTCGGGGCTGGGCAAGTTCACCAAGCTCCACTTCAGCCCGACGCTGGCCTGCTGCTTCCTCTTTGTGGCACTGCTGATTTTCCTGCTGTGGTGCGCCGATATCCGCTTCAACCGTTATTTTGGCATCCGCTGGCTGATTTCCGGAGCCATTGCCTGGATGACGGCGTTAGTAGTCTGCGCGCCGACAGCTTTCACCACCGTCTGCCTGGCTTTCGGGCTGGACGGCCGCCGCAGCTATAACACCTTCAGCGACGCCGAGCGCTTCGACAACAACAACCTGATCTCCAACCTGGTGGTTTCAATCAACCAAGCCGTGGACAGCGGCGTCGATATCCCCAAAGGCTACAGCGCTGCGGCGCTGGAAAAGCTGATGGGCGGCAAGGCGGCCGAAGGCCCTGTTTTGCCGGAAAACGCCCCCAACCTGATTGTCATCATGTCCGAGACTTTCGCCGACTTCCGGCCGCTGGACGGCGACCCGCGGCTGGACGGCATCTACAGCCAGCTTGACCGCGTCCGCGGACAGGGCCAAACCGGCACAGCCGTCGTCCCCACCTTTGGCGGCGGCACCGTCAAAACTGAATTCGAGCTGCTGTTCGGCCTCCCCGTCAAATCGCTGGGCGACGCCTTCATCCCCCACCAGCTGCTGCCCAACGACGGCGAAAAGGAAAACACCTTTCCCGCCGCCTACCAGGCCCTTGGCTATTCCACCAGCTACATCCACCCCTATAGCGCCGGCTTTTACGACCGCGGCGACACCTACTCCCGCTACGGTTTTGACCGGATGCTGTTTGCGGACGACCTGACTGTGCCGGTCGGCACCTTCCACAGCGGCTATGTGGACGACGATACCGTCTACCGCCAGGCTGAAGCCATTATGGCCCAGACAGACGGGCCGGACTTCATCCATATCACCTCCATGCAGAACCATATGCCCTACGACGACCCGGCAGGGCAGCTGAGCGAATATGAATATTATCTGCAGGGCATTGAAAAGAGCTGCGGGGAATTGGCCGATTTCCTCGAAAGGCTTGGAAAAGCCGACGAACCCTGCATCGTCCTTTTCATCGGCGACCACTTCCCCTATTTCAGCGGCGAAGACAGCATCTATCAGAAGCTGTCCATTAACAGCGAAAATTGCGGCGTCCTCTATGAACAGTCCTTCCTGCTCTGGAGCAACAAAGGGTTGGCCGGCCCGCTGCCGGAAGAAACCATTTCGGCCTTCTACCTCCCGCACCTGCTTTACCAGGCGGCGGACCTGCCGGAAAACCCGTTTACAGAAGCGGTGCTGGGAGAGATGGAAAAGGCCCCGGTCTATTCCGTTTCCCTGCCACAGTCCGGAAGCAGCCAGCTGCTGGATATGCTCGCCTACGACCGGGTGCTCGGAGAAGGGTACAGCGCCGCGCGGTAGGGGGATTTCGCCCTCTGCGGAGGGCGACCGGGCGGCTCTGCCCCCGGCCCCCGCGATTTTTTGAAAAAAATCGAGTAAAACTTTTTTCCTTGGCAATCTAAAACAGCCGCTGCGTTTCAAAGCAGAGCGGCTGTTTTGTCGTTTAGGCTCAATCAAGGTTAGAAATTGCTGCCGTTCCAGCCCCAATCCGGCGTTTGGAAATACGCCGTGTAAACATTCCCGGCATCAATCCCCAATGTCTCCTTTAAAGCCTTGCTCACAGCCGCGGTCAGTTCCCCGCAGGCTTCCGGCGAAGCTTTCCCATAAAGCATCACCTCGACAAAGGCGATTGGCCTGTCGCTGTCCCCCTGGAAGTGCATCCGGCAGCCGTCGCTGAACTGGAGCATCAGGTAATGCTCGCTCTTGCCGGGGATTAGGCTGATGGCCTGGCCCAACTGGGTTTTCAGCCGAAGCTCCGCCTCGCTGGCGATTTTCTGATTGGTGCGGATATGGATAAATGGCATAAAAAACTTCCTTTGCAATAAAATTCAGGACGAAAAAAGCGGGGTGGAGAAGTAGCGCTCGCCGGTATCGGGCAGGATGGTGACAACGGTCTTCCCCGGCCCCAGCTTTTTCGCCAGCCGCAGCGCAGCCGCGACGTTGCTGCCGCTGGAAATGCCGCAAAGCAGCCCTTCTTCTTTGGCAAGCGCCTTTGCCGCCGCCAGCGCCTCTCCATCAGAAACAACACAGACCTGGCTGTAAACCTGCTGGTCGAGATTTTTGGGGATCAGCCCGTCGCCGATTCCCATCTGCAGATGGCTGCCGATATGGCCGCCCGAAAGGATCGCCGCGTTTTCCGGCTCCACCGCCCAGATTTCGACAGCCGGGAACCGCTCTTTGAGCGCCCCGCCCACGCCGGTAAGGGTGCCGCCGGTGCCGATACCCGCGCAGAATCCGTCAATAGGGCCGTCTATATCCTCCAAAATCTCTTGAGCCGTGCCCAAGCGGTGCGCCTCTGGATTATCGGGGTTTTCAAACTGCTGGGGGACATAGACCTTCGGGCTGTCCGCCGCCATGCGCATCGCCGTCTTCAAGCAGCGGTCGATGCAGTCGCCGATGTTGCCATCGTCATGGATTAGGATCAGCTCCGCGCCGTACTGCGCAATCAGCTTGCGGCGCTCCTCGCTGACCGAATCAGGCATGACGATTACCACACGGTAACCTTTCACTGCCCCCACCAGCGCTAACCCGATGCCCTGGTTGCCGCTGGTCGGCTCGACAATGACGCTGTCTTTGCCGATGCGGCCCGCCGCCTCGGCCTCCGAAATCATCCGCAGGGCGGTGCGGGTCTTGACCGAGCCGCCTACCCCCAAAGCCTCCATCTTGACCAGCACCCGGGCGCTGTCGGGCGCCGGCAGCCGCACGAGCTGGATAAGCGGCGTACGGCCCGCGGCCTCTAAAATATTTTGATAAACCATTGATATGATTGCCCCTTTTTCCACGCTGCCGCAGCACAAAGCCCAGGACGCCTGCCAGCAACCTAGCTGGCAGGCCTGCCCCGCCCCAACGCGGCATAAAACGTTAATCGGCTATACGCCAGTCTATCCCCATATTATGCTCGCTTAGGAAATGTGTTGCCGCCGAAAAATGCCGGCAGCCAAAAAAACCGTTGGCAGCCGAAAGGGGGCTTGGATGGGCGGCTGTAAGGATCAGATGCCGGCCGCTTTTGATCAGCGGGATCTTTTTGCGCGCAGGCGCGCCCCAAAGCAGGAACACCATTGGCTTTTCGCGCTGGTCCAGAAGCTCGATAATCCGGTCGGTGAAGGTTTCCCAGCCCTGGCCGCGGTGGGAGTTGGCCTGATGGGCGCGGACGGTCAGCACGGTATTCAGCAGCAGCACCCCCTGCTCGGCCCAGCTAGTCAGGCAGCCATGGCTCGGCGGCTCGACCCCCATATCGTCCCGCAGCTCGCGGTAGACGTTTTTCAGCGAAGGCGGCACCGGCACCCCTTTCTGCACCGAGAAAGCCAGCCCGTGGGCCTGGCCGGGGCCGTGATAGGGGTCCTGCCCCAGGATGACCACCTTGACGTCTTCGTAGGCTGTATATTTCAGCGCGTTAAAGATGTCATACATGGAAGGATAGATGGTCTGGCTCTTGTATTCCTCCTTCAGGAATTCGCGGAGCTGCTGATAATAGGGTTTCTCGAACTCGCCGCTGAGCAGCTCGTCCCAATCATTTCCGATATTCACCATTACAATTCCTCCTATCTGGTCGTTTCCTCTCTATTTTACACGAATCCCATAAAATTGTAAAGCTTTTTTTCTGTTACTCGCATTTGCCCTTTTTCTGCTACTCGCATTTGCCCAAAAGGAAGCTGCAACCGTTCATTGCCGCGTTATACCGTTGGGCAGAATGCTCCGTTTCGCTTTATTCGCCACTTTTGACAAACCGCCTGCTCCCTTCCCCATAGCGTAAGTGAGCGCGTCATCGTTTTATCTTATGGAACGTTTTGACGCCCCAGCAAGCAAAAAAAGGTCGCTGCACAACGTTTCTATCTCTGCCAGCCGCGGGAAATCCCGCGCCAGTTTTGCCAGCGAATGGCAGACGGGCAGCTTCCCGCGCAGCTTTGCCGCTTTCAGCATCGCTTTCCCCCGCTCGTTGAACCCCAATACCCGGATACAGGGCGGCCTGCCGGCGGCATCCTCCCGCGTCAGCCCCAACAGCGCGCTGTACACGGCGCGCCGGATCCTGCTCAACGGATAGCGGCGGGTCCGCACCCGCTCCAAGAGCTCTGAAAGCGCCGCTGGATGCCGGGTTTCCCGGAAAAAGCGCCGCTCCAGCCCGCCGTTTACATCAGGCAGCCTGGCAAAATCTTCTACGCCCATTGTCCGCAGGCGGTAAACCGCCGCCGCTTCCAAGTTCAGCATCAGCGCAAGGCCCTGGGACAGATAAGCCGCCCGGAAAATCCCCCTGGCCGCCGGCGGAAGGTAACCCTTTGCCGCTGCAAAACCTTCCCTGGCCATCAGCGCACGGATGGCCCCGGCGCTGGCCGTTTCCCCATCAAGGGCAGCGCTGTGATGCCCCGCGCCCGCCCGCTGCACGGTAAACGCCCCCATTGGCGACCCCAGCCGGGCGATAGCCTTCAGATACTCCACCCCCAGGGTGTCGTTGGGGCGGGAAAGCGCCGACGCCGCCTCCGCGCCGACCATTGCCGCCACAGCAGTTTCCCTTGCGGCCGCATAAGAAACAGCCGCCCCTTTCAGCTGCGCCGGCAGCCCTGGCTCAACCGCAAGGCAGGCCGCCGCACAGCTTTCCAGTACGGCCAGGTCGCCCGATTCGCTGCCGAAGGACAGCGCCTCCACGCACCCCAGCGCGTCAAGCAGGAATACGCCGCCCATCGCAAATCCTTCCGCCGACGCCAGCGCCCAAGGCGCCGGCAGTTCCACCACCAGGTCCGCCCCGCAGGCCAGCGCTGCCTCCGTACGCGCCCACTTTGAAAATATGGACGGTTCGCCGCGCTGTACCGCGTCCGGGCTCATAGCGACCGCAATATGGTCATAACCGGCCGCCCGGGTCTGCGCAATCTGATAGGCATGGCCGTTGTGGAAAGGGTTGTATTCAGCAATAATCCCAGCTGCACGCATGGCTGCCCCTCCTCGTCATAAAAATGCTGAAAAAGCCCGCAAGACACGCCTTTTTTGAAAAAAGGCCGAAAATCCCGCAAAAAGCCCTTGCTTTTTCCTGTAAATGTTGCTATTATTAAATATATACGGTAAGGCGGACAAAGTCAAGCTGACCCCGGAAGGAAACATCAGGCAGACCTGCCGACGCAGTAGGCGTTTATGCCAGCAAAAGCAGCTGCCCGGGCGATTAAAAGTTTTGCGGAGCTTTTTCAAAAGCGACCCGTAACTCCCGTAACCCCCGTACTCCCCGTCCCTCCGTACTCAGCTTCACCGGCCCGCCTTTTTCCGCCGCAGAACAGGCCGCCTGCTGCCGGCTGACGCAGGCGGCGCGAAAGGAAGTCATTTTCATGAAAATTCTCGTTATCAATGCAGGCAGTTCTTCGCTGAAATACCAGCTCATCGACATGGCCGACGAGCAGGTCATCGCCAAGGGCAACTGCGAGCGCATCGGCATCGACGGCAAAATCTCCCACAAGACCGCCAGCGGCGTTTCCCTGGAAAAGGAAACGGCCATCCCCACCCACAAGGAAGCCTTCATGGCGGTTGTCGAGATGCTGACCACCGGCGAGGGCAAGGTCATCGACAGCGTGAAGGAAATCTCGGCTGTCGGCCACCGCGTCCTCCATGGCAGCGAAGTCTACAAGACCTCTACCCTGGTTACCGACAAAGTCATCGAAGACGTGCTGGCTTTTAAGGAACTAGGGCCGCTCCACAACCCGCCCCAGGCTGTCGCGATGAAAGCCTGCCAGGAAGTTTTCGGCAAAGGGACCCCGATGGTAGCCATCTTTGACACCTCCTTCCACCAGACCATGCCCCGTAAAGCCTATATGTTCGGTATCCCCTATGAATATTATGAAAAATATTCCATCCGCCGCTATGGCTTCCACGGCACCAGCCACCGCTACATCACCGCCCGCTACGGCGAGCTGCACGGCGGCCTTGAGGGCACCCGGATCATCACCTGCCACCTTGGCAACGGCAGCTCCATCTCGGCGGTCAAGGACGGCAAATGCGTCGATACCACGATGGGCCTCACCCCGCTGGACGGCTTTATCATGGGCACCCGCAGCGGCGGCATCGATCCGTCGGTGGTCACCTATATCATGAACAAAGAAGGCCTGACCCCCGACCAGATGGCCGACATCCTCAACAAAAAATCAGGCTTCCTGGGCATTTCCGGCGTCTCCAGCGACTGCCGCGATGTGGATGCTGCCGCTAAGGCCGGCAACGACCGGGCAAAGCTGGCGTTCGAGATGCTGAACTACCAGATTAAAAAGTTCATCGGCTCCTATGCGGCGGCAATGGGCGGCGTCGACGCGGTGATCTTCACCGGCGGCATCGGCGAGAACAACGCTGAAGTCCGGGCGCAGGTATGCGCGGATATGGAATTCCTGGGCATCAAAATCGACCCCGAAAAGAACAGCCAGCGCGGCGAGCTGAAAATTTCCGCCGACGGCGCAAAAACCGAGGTCTGGGTCATTCCCACCAACGAAGAGCTGCTGATTGCCCGCGATACAAGGGACATTATTTCCTAAAACAATAACCACCCAGAATGCGGATAGCCCTTTTACGGCGGGCTATCCGCATTCTGCCCCAACTGGAAAGGAGCGATACTATGCTTTTCGCAGATTTACACATCCACACCTGCTACTCCGACGGCACAATGACCCCTGAAGAGGTTATCAAAGCGGCGCAGGCAGCCGGCGTCGGCCTGTTGGCGGTCTCCGACCACAACGTTCTCGGCGGCTCCAAGGAGCTTTGCCGCCTGCTGGCCGCAGGGGGCAGCGGGCTGCGCTGGACGACCGGTGTGGAACTGGATACCCGCTGGGGGGACTACCCGCTGCATCTGCTGGGCTATGGCTGCGATTTGGAGCATCCGGCGCTGAACTATGCCGCCGACCGCTCGGCTGAAATCCAGGAGGAGGCAAACCGCCAGGTCATCAGCCGGCTGAACGCGCCGGGCGTCAGCCTGGAAGATTACGACACTTTCAGCTATAACCGGCAGCTGGGCGGCTGGAAAGCGCTCCATTATTTCGTCGCCAAGGGCCTTGTCAAGCACCTCTGGGAGGGCTTTGACATCTACAAGCGCTACGGCACCGGGCCAATCCTGTTCCCGCTGATTAGGGACTATATTGACCGCATCCACGCTGCCGGCGGCATGGCGGTGCTGGCCCATCCCGGCGAAGCGATCAGCCCTTCCCCCGAAGAGGCGCTGCCGGTTATCAAACAGCTGGTCAGCCTAGGGCTGGATGGCGTCGAGTGCTACTATTCCCGCCATTCCCCCGAGCTGACCGAAGCGCTTTTGGCGTTCTGCCGGGCGAACGGGCTGCTCATCACCGCCGGCTCCGACTGCCATGGGGACTTCTGCGGAAGCGGCGGCCCGGTTGGCGCTACCCGCACGCCGGAGGAAGCGCTGGCGCTGAACGGCATCCGCATCTACAGCAGCAAATAAGCTGCGGGCTGGCCCTGTAAAAGGCCGGCCCGTTTTTATTACAGCGCCGCAGCAAACCGAACGATGTTCCAGACGTTAATGGCGGCGATAACCCCCAGCATCCACATGAACACCTTGTCTACGCCCTTGTCCGACAGGCGCTTGGATATAGCGCTGCCCGCAAGCGCCCCGCCTACACCGCCCGCAGCCATCAGCGCCACCAGCCAGGGGCTGATGTCGGGGACCGTGCCGCCGGCAATGGTCATCAGCAAACTGACCACCTGGGAGAAGAAGATGATGCAGATAGAGTTTTTCGCGGCTTCCTTGCTGGTCATTGAGAACAAAAGGCAGAGGATCGCCACGTTGGCCGGGCCGCCGCCAATGCCCAGGAAGGAGGAAATGACGCCCAGCGCCAGCCCCACTGCCAGGCAGAGCGCCGCGCCCCGCAGGTTTTTGGGGGTAATCCTGTTTTTGAAGAGGTAATAGGCCAGCACCGCCAGCACCATCGCCAGCAGCAGCGACGCCTGGATAAGCCCCAGCACCGCTTCGTTGCCGAAACCCTGCCGCACCCGCTCAAACAGCCACTTGCCCAAAAGCCCGCCGGCAATCGACCCCGCCGCCAGCGGCAGCGTCACGCTCTTTTCCAGCTGCACGCCGTTGCCCCGCCCGCGTATCAGCGACGACGCCGACATACATAATACCGTACAGCCTGACAAAAAGCTGATGGCGCTTACCGGCAGCAGGTTCATCGCATCAGCAGCGGGCTTAATCAAAATCCCGCCGCCGACCCCGGTAATGGCCCCCAGCGCCGACGCCAGCAAACAAAGCAGAAATAGCAAAGTGTACATCATATCTGTTTTCCCCTTCCGTCCAAGCATTTTCTTACTTGTCATTATACACGTTTTTTCCCACAATTGCAACCTTATTATAAGGGGATACGGGGGTTACGAGGAGTACGGGAGTACGACGCTTTTTGAAAAAAGCTTGGCAAAAACTTTTAATCGCCCGGGTACACGTCAGCATAAACTCGCACGCCTACTGCGTCGAAGCGCAGAACCAAAGGATTTATCGACGCAGTAGAATTTGATAGTGAAACACGCACGTTCCCTGGCGAAAAAAGTTTTACTCGATTTTTTTCAAAAAATCGCGGGTCCAGGGCAGGGCCCTCGGTCGCGGCCCGCAGGCCGCGAAATTCTCTTTCCAAAAAAAGGCCCATAATACAACAGAACAGAACCTTTCATTTCTCCGGACAATCCAGTGAATTGTCCGGACATAAGAGGCAAAGACGTTTCATTTTTACGCTACACTATTTCTTCGATAAACTAAAGCAAAGTCGGGCACCCAGTTTGCAGCTGGACGCCGTTTTTTTGCTGCCATAATAAAAAAATAGTTGACACTTACGCAGGGTTAGCGTGTACAATAAAGGCAAAGGAGGGATTATCTATGAAGATGAAAGAGGTTTGCGCGCGCACGGGACTGACCGAACGGGCGGTGCGGCTGTACATTGAAAAAGGGCTGCTCAGCCCGCAGAAAACCTGGCGCAGGGAGCGGGAGTACTTGGACTTTTCGGAGGACGACCTGCGGCGGCTGGAGCAAATCGGGCTATTGCGGCGGTATTTTTTCAGCCTTGACGAGATCGGCGGGATGCTCGGCAGCCCCAGCCTGATCGGCGAAACCATTGCCGGACGCCAAAAGGCCCTCGCGGATGAGGCTGCCGCCCGCGAAGGAGCGCTGAAGCTGTTTACAGCCCTTTCCGGAGAGCATTTCGAGGACGTGCCCGCCCTCTGCGCCCGGCTGCGGCAGCAGGAAGACAGGTTTTCCCGCCCGCCCTTTATGGCCCAGCCGGACTTTGGACGGCTGGATGAGGAGAGTTTCGAGGAGCGGGAAGCCTGGGCGTCGGCTGCGCCCAGCCGGCGGAAAAGGCGGCGCCTTAAGCGGACGCTGCTGATAGGCGGCCTGGCCGCGGCAGCAATAGCAGCGCTGGCGGCGGGATGGGGCTGGTACAGGGATAACCGGATGGGACGGGTGGTGCTGTCCAGCATCTTAGAGCTGGAGGTGCTGGACAAGGGCGTCGACACAAACGGCGAGGTCGGGGTTTACTGGCTGGATGCGGCGGTGCCGGAAGACGCGCAGGCGATGGGTCTGCCGGCACAGTTCAGGCTGACGCTGGGCACGGGTACGCAGGCCTACATCCTCTGGGACGGCGCGGTCTATGGGCACAGCTATCCGATGGCAAGGGTAGAAGTGTTCCTGCCCAATAAAGCGCTGCGGGAGATGGGCCTTCAGGATGCTTCCATCGGGGAGGTTCTGCAAAAGGTCTACAGCAGCGAGGAATACCGCAGGGATTATCTGCGGCTGACCTCTTTCCAGGGGGAGTACTAGGGCGTTTGCCTGCCTTTGGATATACAGATTCACTAAATTGGGCAATATGATGGGCGAAATACGGAATATCGAGCAATTTTAAGGAATACGTCGGAATATAGAGCATTTACCAGATAATTTCCGTGTGATTTGGAAAAACAGCGGCTAACCATGAAAAAATTCCGGAAAATTGCGGGAAATTTAGCGAAAGCCCTTGACATTTCCCGCAAAAGGGGATATAGTATAGCGTGTTATTGACCAATACACGGCCGCAAACCAATGCCGGCCTCTGCTCCGGCCCGGCTTTCCCATAAACCGGGTACGAACCAAAGGGGGATTGTTTATTGTGGGCAACATTATCGAACTGAAAAATATCGTCCTAAGCTATGACGGAGACCGGATCTTAGACGATGTATCCCTTTCCATTGAAAGCGGGCAGTTTGTCACGCTGCTAGGCCCGTCGGGCTGCGGCAAAACCACGACGCTGCGGATTATCGGCGGGTTCCTGACCCCGGATTCCGGCGATGTCTTTTTTGACGGCCGGCGTATCAACGACCTTCCCCCGCATAAACGGGAGGTCAACACCGTCTTCCAGCGCTACGCCCTTTTCCCGCACCTCAATGTGTTTGACAACGTCGCCTTCGGGCTGAAAATCCAAAAGCTCCCCAAGGACGAGATCCGCAGGCGGGTGCTGGAAATGCTGGAGATCGTCGACCTGAAAGGTTTTGAGCGCCGGCGCATCACCCGCCTTTCCGGCGGCCAGCAGCAGCGCGTTGCCATTGCCCGGGCATTGGTCAACCGCCCGAAGGTGCTGCTGCTCGACGAGCCGCTGGGGGCGCTGGACCTGAAGCTGCGCAAGGATATGCAGATCGAGCTGATGAACATCCAGCGGCGCACCGGCGTTACTTTTATCTACGTCACCCACGACCAGGAGGAGGCGCTGACGATGAGCGACCGGGTCGTGGTCATGAAGGACGGCGTCATCCAGCAGTACGCCTCGCCGGAAGACATTTACAACGAACCGAAGAACGCCTTTGTGGCTGACTTTATCGGCGAAAGCAATATTTTTGACGCCGTAATGGAAAAGGATTTCCTGGTTTCCTTCTGCGGGCGGGAATTTGCCTGCGAGGACAAGGGGTTCGGCGAACGCCGCCCGGTCGACGTAGTCATCCGCCCGGAAGACATCGACCTATGCGAGCCAAAAGGCGACCTGCTTGCCGGCGAGGTGCGCAGCAGCATCTTCAAAGGCGTCCACTACGAAATGAACATCCAATGCGGCGGGCTTGACTGGCTGGTGCATTCCACCGACGCCTGGCCGGTCGGATCGGCCGTCGGGCTGATGTTCGGCCCCAACGATATCCATATTATGAACCGCCTGTTCGAGGGCAGCGAAAACCATCTGGCAGGAGAGGTTGTCAAAGAGGATACGGTCGAGTTCTGGGGCTACCAGTTCGAGCGCCCGGGCCTTGGGCTGCCGGCAGGCGCTTCGGTCTCGCTGACCATCCCGCCGGAGGCGATTGAGGTGGTCTCGGCCGACCATGCCGACATGGTGGTCTATTTGGAATCGCTGATTTATAAGGGCGACTATAACGAGCTGATTGTCTACAACTACGAAAACGGCCGCAGCCTGCTGCTCCACTCCTATCTCGACCAGCAGGTGGCAACCGATATCGGCATTAAGTTCAAGTTTGACCAGATTGAAATAAAGGGGGCTGACAGCGTTGACTAAATCCCTATCCAAAGCGCCGCTCCCCCGCCGCGGGAAAAACAAGTCCGTCTTTGCCGTAGCCCCTTACGGGCTGTGGATGGCGCTGTTTATCCTGCTGCCGCTGGCGATGGTGCTCTGGTTCGCCTTCACGACCGAGGGCGGCAGCTTTACCGTCGAAAATTTTGCCGGCCTGCATAAATACGCCAGGGTGTTCTTAAAATCGATCTGGCTTTCGCTGATTGCGACCGTCGTCTGCCTGCTGATCGGTTTCCCCATCGGCTATCTGATGTCGCGGATGGGCGAAGGGGGGCAGCGCACGATGCTGATGCTGATTATGCTGCCGATGTGGATGAGCTTTTTGCTGCGCACCTACGCCTGGATGACGCTGCTTGAACGGGAGGGGCTGATTAACCGCTTTTTGGGCCTTTTCGGCATCGGCCCGTTCAACATGATCAACACCCAGGGCGCGGTCGTGCTGGGCATGGTCTACAACTACCTGCCTTTTATGATTTTGCCGCTGCACTCGATTATGGTCAAGATCGACCGTTCGATTATCGAGGCTGCCCAGGACTTGGGGGCCAACGGTTTCCACGTCTTCCTGCGGGTGCTGCTGCCGCTGAGCGTGCCGGGGATTGTCACCGGCGTGACGATGGTGTTTGTGCCGTCGGTGTCGACGTTCATCATCTCGCGGATGCTGGGCGGCGGGACAAACCTGCTGATCGGCGACCTGATCGAGCAGCAGTTCCTCGGCAGCGTCTATAACCCCCACGTCGGGTCGGCGATGTCGCTGATCCTGATGGCGATGATTTTGCTGATTATGGGCGTCATCAACCGGTTTGATGACGGCGAGATGGAAGGGATGCTGGTCTAACCAGGCCGGCGTCCTGCAAAATCTCTTTGCAGCGCAGGCTGCAAGGAAAGGGAGGAAAGCAAATAATGAAAAAAACGGGCGTTTTCGGGAAAATCTGGATTGGACTGATGATGTTTTTCCTTTATGCGCCAATCCTCGTCCTGATTGCCTTTTCGTTCAATGAATCCAAGTCCCGGGCGCTGTTCACCGGGTTTACGTTTAAGTGGTACGGGCGGCTTTTGCAGAATACCCAGATTATGTCGTCGTTTTGGAACTCGCTGACAATGGCCTTTACCTCGGCGGCGCTGGCAACGGTGATTGGCGTGCTGGCCGCTGTGGGCATCAGCAAAATGGGCAAGCGCGCCCGCTCGGCGGTGATGAACGTCACCTACCTGCCGGTGCTGAACCCGGAAATTGTCACGGGCATTTCGATGATGCTGCTGTTTGTCTTTTTCAAGAACCTGCTGGGCAGCGAGCTGGGGTTCGGGACGGTGCTGATTGCCCATATCACCTTCTGCCTGCCCTATGTCATCCTGAACGTGCTGCCGAAACTTAGGCAGGTTGACCCCAACATCTATGAGGCGGCCCTTGACCTGGGCTGCCCGCCGGTCAAAGCCTTCTTTAAGGTCATGCTGCCGCAGATCAGCTCCGGCATCGTCTCCGGCTTCATGATGTCGTTCACCTTTTCCCTTGACGATTTCATCATCACCTATTTTACCGCCGGCAGCGGCTATAAAACGCTGCCCATCACCATCTACTCGATGGTGCGCAAGAAGGTCAACCCCCAGATTAACGCCCTGTCGGCCATCGTGTTCCTGCTGGTGCTGACGATGCTGGTTGTCATGAACGTCGCCGAGGCAAGGAAGGCCCGCCGCACCGAACGGGGCGAGCTCTCCGTCCGCAGCGGCAGCAGGGCGAAGGTGGTTTTGGGCCGGTCAGCCATGGCGCTGGCGGCGGCGGCGGCGGTATTTGTCGTCGGCCTGGTGGGCTGGCGCAACTATCAAAACGGCGCGATGATTGAGCAGCAGCCGGTGCTGGCCGTGTTCAACTGGGGCGAATATATCTCCAACGGCGAAGACGGCGGGCTGGACGTCATTGCCGCTTTTGAGGAAGAGTATGGCTGTACCGTCCAGTACGACCTTTTTTCCACCAACGAGGAAATGTATACCAAGCTGAAAAGCGGCTCGGCCAATTATGATATTGTCATCCCTTCCGATTACATGATTTCGCGGATGATTAAGGAGGATATGCTTGAAAAGCTCGACTTCAACAATATCCCTAACGCCGAGTTCATTATGGACCGCTTTAAGCAGACAAGCTACGACCCCACCGGCGAATATACAGTCCCTTATACTTGGGGGACGGTGGGCCTAATCTACAATACGACGATGGTTGAGGAAGCCCCCGACAGCTGGGCGGCGCTTTGGGACGAACGCTATAAAGGCGATATTTTGATGTTCTTGAACAGCCGCGACGCTTTCGGCATCGCCCAGAAACTGCTGGGCTATTCCCAGAACACCACCGACGAGGCGGAGCTGCTGGCCTGCGCCGATAAGCTCAAAGAGCAGAAAAAGGTGCTCCAGACCTACGTTATGGACGAGATTTTCGACAAGATGGAAATCGGCGAAGCGGCCCTCGCCCCCTATTACGCCGGCGATGCCTTGACCATGATCGACGAAAACCCCGACCTCGCGTTTGTCCTTCCCAAAGAAGGCAGCAACCTTTTTATCGACGCCATGTGCGTAATCAAGGGCAGCAAGAACAAGGAGCTGGCCGAGAATTTCATCGACTATATGTGCGAGCCGGAAATCGGCAAGGCCAATATCGAGTATATCAATTACTCGACCCCGCTCCAGACGGTCTACGACCTGCTGGACGAAGAAGTCCAGCAGAACCCCGTCAGCTACCCCGACAATGAGCGCGTCGCCCGCTGCGATATTTTTGTCAACCTCCCCGACGAGACCAATAAGCTCGTCCAGGACCTCTGGAACGAAATTATCGCCGAGTAATGGGGGTTCCGCGGCCTGCGGCTTTTTGAAAAAGCTGCGTAAAACTTTTCCCTTTGGCAATCCTAGGGGAACATGGATTTTCCAACAAGCTGAGGCGATTGACGGCAGGTCAGTCGCCTTTTGTTGTTGTATTGTTCATATTTATGTGGTACAATAAGGGTATGAACACATTTTAAGCAAAATCCTGGGCGGATTCGCCCTAAAAACCATTCTTTTCAGAAAAGAGGAACGATTATGCCGTTAAGCAAGAAAGCCTTCGAGATCCTTTCCTTTGTCGAACGGAAAAATGGGGAAAAATTAAGCCAGCGCCGGATCGCCGCTGGTGCCCGCCTTTCGCTGGGCGCGGTCAACAAAGCCATCCCTCAGCTGGTGGAGGAGGGGCTTTTGGAGATTACCGACAGCCGCAGCACCTATGTCACCCGGGCCGGGCTGGAAGCGCTGGCGCCCTACCGGGTCAAGCGCGCAATCATCCTGGCGGCAGGCTTCGGCTCGCGGATGATGCCGATTACCCTCAACACCCCCAAGGGCCTAGTCAAGGTGCGGGGCAAGCCCATCATCGAAACGATGCTCGACGCGATCGTTAGGGCCGGCATTGAGGAAATCTATATTGTCCGGGGCTATCTTGCCGACCATTACGACATCCTGCTGAAAAAATACCCCAACATCATCTTTGTTGAAAACCCCGACTACAAGGAGTCCAACACCGTCTCTTCGGCGATGAAGGTGCTGCCGCTGATCCGCCAGGCCTATGTGATTGACTCCGACATCTACCTGATGAACCCCGACATCATCCGCAAATACGAATACTGCGCCAATTATACCGGGATTTACGTTGAAAAGACCGACGACTGGTGCATGGTCATGAAAGGCGACCGGATTGTCGGCTATACGCTGGGCGGCACGAACTGCTACCATATGTGCAATATCACCTATTGGACCGAGGAAGACGGCGACAAGCTGATGACCCGGGTGCCGGAAATGTACGCGGCCCCCGGCGGCAAAGAGCGCTATTGGGACGAAGCGCCGCTGCTTTTGTATACGGACGATTTCCACGTCGAGCTGCGGCCCTGCGAAGAGGGCGATTTCATCGAGCTGGATTCGTTAAGCGAGCTGCAGGAATTCGACCCTGTATACCGCATGAACTGACCCCCGGCCAAAAATGAAAAAAATCCCGGTTTTTTCATTTACCCCCTTGCAATCCGGCGCTAAATAAGCTAAAATAAAGGGGTAGGGGTTTGCCTGCTAAGGCGCGGCCTGTCCAGGTAAACCAAATAGAACAGGAAGGATGACTTGTAATGCCCTCTTACAACAAAAAGACTGTCGATGACATTTCTGTCAAAGGCAAAAGAGTCCTGGTCCGCTGCGACTTCAACGTCCCGATGAAGGACGGCAAGATCACCGACGAGAACCGCATCAACGCGGCCCTCCCCACCATCAAAAAGCTGATTGCCGACGGCGGCAAAGTAATCCTCTGCAGCCATCTGGGCAAGCCGAAAAACGGCCCGGAAGAGAAGTTCTCCCTCGCCCCTGTGGCGGCCCGCCTGTCCGAGAAGCTGGGCCAGCCGGTAGTCTTTGCCGCTGATGACACGGTTGTCGGCGACAACGCCCGCGCCGCTGTCGCTGCAATGAAGGACGGCGACATCGTGCTGCTGGAAAATACCCGCTTCCGCAAGGAAGAGACCAAGAACCTGCCTGAATTCAGCCAGGACCTAGCCTCCATCTGTGACGTATACGTCAACGACGCCTTCGGCTCTGCCCAC
This sequence comes from Oscillospiraceae bacterium, assembly GCA_022793675.1. Taxonomy (GTDB): domain Bacteria; phylum Bacillota; class Clostridia; order Oscillospirales; family Ruminococcaceae; genus Faecivivens. The sequence goes on along the minus strand of JAAWDH010000017.1, from coordinate 8,225 downwards.
CGCGCCCACTGCTCGACCGCCGGCATTACCGATTATATCAGCGAGACTGCCGTCGGCTACCTGATGGGCAAGGAGCTGCAGTACCTGGGCAACGCCGTCAACGACCCCGCAAGGCCCTTTGTCACCATCCTGGGCGGCGCTAAGGTTGCGGACAAGCTGAACGTTATCGAAAACCTGCTGTCCAAGGCCAACACCCTGATTATCGGCGGCGGCATGGCTTACACCTTCCTGGCCGCCAAGGGTTACACCGTCGGCGCTTCCCTGCTGGATGAAACCAAGATCGACTACTGCCGGGATATGCTGAAAAAAGCCGAGGAAAAGGGCGTCAAGATCCTGCTGCCGGTCGACTGCGTCACTGCGGCCGCTTTCCCTGACCCCATCGACGCCGAGATCGCCGTCACCGTCGTCGACGCCGACAAGATCCCCGCCGACGCGATGGGCCTTGACATCGGCCCCAAGACCGCCGCGCTGTACGCCGAAGCGGTCAAGGCCGCCAAGACCGTTGTCTGGAACGGCCCGATGGGCGTTTTCGAAAACCCGATCCTCGCCAAGGGCACCATTGCGGTAGCCAAGGCGCTGGCCGAAACCGACGCTGTGACCATCATCGGCGGCGGCGACTCTGCCGCGGCTGTCAACACCCTGGGCTACGGCGATAAGATGACCCATATTTCGACGGGCGGCGGCGCTTCCCTCGAGTTCCTTGAAGGCAAGGTTCTCCCCGGCATCGCCTGCATTAAGGATAAGTAAGATTCAAACTGCCGCAAAAAGGTTTTTCTGCTCAGGCAGGGAACCGGAGGAGCGCCTGCTGCCGTACGACGGCGGCAGCGCTTTTCCCTGCGGCTATTTTTTGTAAATAGCTGAAAAGGAGATTGGATACGATGGATAAGAAATTGAGAAAGGCCGTCATTGCCGGCAACTGGAAGATGAATAAGACCCGCCCGGAGGCCCAGGCGCTGATTGAAGAGCTGAAGCCGCTGGTGGCAGGCGCCGGCTGCGAAGTCGTCGCCTGCGTACCCTTCACCAACCTGGAGACCGTGCTGGCCGCTGCCAAGGGCAGCAACATCAAAGTCGGTGCGCAGAACTGCCATTTTGAAAAATCCGGCGCTTTCACCGGCGAGATTTCGGCGGAGATGCTGGCGGAGATGGGCGTCGAGTATGTGGTCATCGGCCACTCGGAACGCCGCCAATACTTCGGCGAGACCGACGAGACGGTCAACAAGCGCCTGACTGCGGCGCTGGCCGCCGGGCTGAAGGTCATCCTCTGCGTCGGCGAAATGCTGGCCGACCGCGAAAACGGCATCACCGACGAACTGGTGGCGCTTCAGACTAAGATTGCCCTGAAGGGCGTATCGGCAGAGGGCCTGAAGAACATTATCATTGCTTACGAGCCTGTCTGGGCCATCGGCACCGGCAAGACCGCCACCGCCGAGCAGGCCAACGAAGTCTGCGCGCTGATCCGCAAGGTGGTCGCCGGCCTTTACGGCTGCGAGGCTGCCGGCGCGCTGACCATCCAGTACGGCGGCTCGATGAACGCCAAAAATGCAGCTGAGCTGGTGGCGCAGCCCGACGTCGACGGCGGCCTGATTGGCGGCGCGTCGCTGAAAGCCCCCGACTTCTCGGTCATTGTCAAAGCAGCCTCTGAAGGCTGATCCCAGCCCCGGTGGCTGATCCCAGCCCTGGTGGCTGATCCCAGCCCCGGTGGCTAAGCTGTCCATAAAAAACCTGCCGGGAGGCCGTTTCAGTCTCCCGGCTTTTCAGGATTTCTGAAGGAGGAATCACCCATGAGCAAAAAACCTGTCGCGCTGCTGATTTTAGACGGTTTCGGCAAAAACGACGCCGATTACGGCAACGCTATCGCTGCGGCCAACACCCCGAACCTTGACAGATATTTCCGCGAATGCCCGAACACCTTAATCGGCGCGTCGGGGCTGGATGTGGGCCTGCCCGACGGCCAGATGGGCAACTCTGAGGTCGGGCACACCAACATCGGCGCCGGCCGCGTTGTCTACCAGATGCTGGTAAAAATTACCAAGGATATTCAGGACGGCGTTTTTTTCAAAAACCCTGCGCTGCTGCATTCGATGGAAAACTGCAAAAAGAACGGCTCGGCGCTGCACCTGATCGGCCTTCTGTCCGACGGCGGCGTCCACTCCCACAACGAGCACCTTTACGGGCTGCTGAAGATGGCCAAGGACCACGGCCTGACAAAAGTCTACGTCCATGCGCTGCTGGACGGCCGCGACGTGCCCCCTTCCTCGGCGGCGGACTATATGCGCCAGCTGGTCGCAAAGATGGAGGAAATCGGCGTCGGCCAGGTGGCGACGGTCATGGGCCGTTTTTACGCAATGGACCGCGATTTTGCCTGGGATAGGGTTGAAAAAGCCTACGCGGCGATGGTTTACGGCGAAGGCGTTAAAGGCAGCTGCCCTGTAGCGGCCATTGAGGACAGCTACAAAAACGGCGTCACCGACGAATTTATGCTGCCGACCGTCACCTGCCCCGACGGCGCGGTAAAGGAAAACGACAGCGTCATCTTTTTCAATTTCCGCCCTGACCGCGCCCGCCAGATCACCCGCGCTTATGTAGACCCCGCTTTCGACGGCTTCACCCGCCGGAAGGGGTTCTTTAAGCTGCACTATGTCTGCATGGCCCAGTACGACGCGACAATGCCTAACGTCGAGGTCGCCTACCCGCCCGAGGCGCTGACGATGACCTTCGGCGAATACCTGAGCCAGTGCGGCAAAACCCAGCTGCGCATTGCCGAAACCCAGAAATACGCCCATGTGACCTTCTTTTTCAACGGCGGCGAGGAAAAGACCTTTGCGGGTGAAGACCGCATTTTGATCCCCTCCCCCGATGTCGAGACTTTCGACCTGAAACCAGAGATGAGCGCCTACGAAGTCACCGACGCCGTTGTCAAGGCGATTGAAAGCGACAAATACGACGCGATTATCCTTAACTGGGCCAACTGCGATATGGTCGGCCACACTGGGATTTTTGACGCGGCCAAGGCTGCTGTCGAGGCTGTTGACGAATGCGTCGGCCGCACTGTCGAAGCGGTCCTCAAAAAGGGCGGCGCTGCCCTGATTACGGCCGACCATGGCAACGCCGAAAAAATGTACGAGCCTGACGGGTCGCCTTTCACGGCCCACACCACCAACCCCGTCCCGCTGATCCTTGCAGGCTGCCCCTGCACCCTCAAGGAAGGCGGCCGCCTTGCCGACCTTGCCCCCACGATGTTACAGCTGATGGGCCTCCCCCAGCCTGCCGAAATGACCGGCGAATCGCTGATTTCCTGAGGAATACGAGAAGTACAGGCCGCTTTTGAAGGAAGCCAAGCTTAGCTGCGCTAAGCCCGCAAAACTTTTACTCGCCAGGGTACGTTTCTGCATAACAAGAACCACCTGCTGCGTCGAAAAGTCCTCAAATCTTTTAAACATTCAATTCAGGCGGCCTTGCCTCCCCTGAAAGGGGAGGGGGACCGCCGCAGCGGGGGGCCGCCGCAGCGGGGGATTAACAAAACGGTTATTACAGATACGGCGTGTGCTGGTGGGCCTCCATCTGACGGCCGAGGAGAAAGGTGTCCATGGTAACGATTTTAATAAAAGCAGCCTTGGAACCGGAAGGGTTCCGGGCCGTCGCCGCTGGCGGCCAGCTGCGCAGCGACCTGCTGCAGGTTGTCGGCGTCAACGCCGACCGCTGCCGTTTCTGGCGGGACAGGCCGGCTGCGCCGCTTGCGCCGGGAAGCGGCGAGGAAAGGGCGCTGACGCCGGCAATGCTGGACGGGTTTTCCAAAAATTGCAGCGGGCGCTGGGATTTTTACGGCGTCCAGCTCTACGCCGGGGAAAAGCTGCTGCTGTCGGTGGGACGCTGGGGAACGGAGCTGATGCTCTTTGGCCTGGCCGGCGAACCCGCAAAGGCCCTTTTGACGTTAATTGAGGAATATGACGAGGTCGCCCTTGCAAGGGCCTTCCCAGAGCCTCTGGAGGTGCTGGCGAGATGCGCCAAGCGGGTGGTATGACGGTCTCCTTCCAGCCGGCGGGGGCGCGGGTTATCCTGCCAGGCTTTTCGCTTGCCGATACGTTGGAATGCGGCCAGTGCTTCCGCTGGCGGATGCTGTCGCCGGGCTGCTATGAAGGCATTGCCGGCGGGCGGCGGCTGGCCCTTTCCCAGCAGGGGGAAGAGCTGCTTTTCAAAGGGGTCGGCCCGGACGATTTCCCCTTCTGGCGGGAATATTTTGACCTGGATACAGATTACAGCGTTTTTATTGGGAATTTTTATGCCGACGAGACATTACGGCGGGCCTGCAAAGCCGCCGCAGGCATCCGCATCCTGCGCCAAGAGCCTTGGGAAGCGCTTTGTTCGTTCATCATCAGCCAAAACAACAACATCCCGCGGATCAAGGGGATTGTCGGCCGGCTTTGCGAACAGTTCGGCCAGCCCATCGAGGGCGGGTTCGCTTTCCCAACGCCGGAACGGCTGGCGGACGAGACGGCGGAGACGCTTGCGCCGCTGAAAGCCGGCTTCCGGGCGAAATACATCCTGGACGCCGCGAAAAAGGTATCTTCAGGCGAGGTCCCGCTGCATAAGCTTGCCGGGATGCCGCTGGACGATGCCCGCGCCGCGCTGACATCCATCTGCGGCGTTGGGCCGAAAGTCGCCGAATGCGCGCTGCTTTACGGTTCCCATCGGCTGGAAGCTTTCCCTGTCGATACCTGGATCAAAAAAGTGCTTGCCGAATATTATCCCGAAGGGTTCCCGGACGCTATCGCTCCCCGCGGCGTCGCCCAACAGTTCCTCTTTTTCTTTGTCAGGACTGCAAAATGAAGCCTGCCGCCCCCAAAGGGCGTTCTCTTTAAAAAGGAGGTTATCATGATGGCCGAAAAAAGTGTGTTTGAACAGGAGCTTCTGCTGCTGCGGATCGAACGCAGGCGGCTGCTGGCCCAAAAGCCGCTGATGGCGGGGCTTACGGACAAGGTGCGCCAGAAGGCCGCCGGCCTTGCGGACAGTATCAGCCGCGCTTTCACCGAAGGGTTAGCCTATTTTCTGGACGAGGACGGGACGGCGCTGATTGAGAAAGCGCTGCCAGTGGAAAAGCTCTTGGAAGAATACCAGCAGAAAGAAGCCGCTATTTGCGAGCGCCCAAGCTTCGCGGCGCTGGCGGCCCTTGACCGCACGGCGTTCCATTCGCGGGCCGGCAACCTGACCGCTACGGCGCTGGAAGGCGCTGGGCTGGGCCTTCTAGGCATCGGCCTTCCGGACATCCCGCTCTTCCTGGGGGTGCTGTTAAAAACGGTGCGGGAAACCGCTTTGCGCTACGGCTACCGCTGCGACGGCCCTTGGGAGCAAAGCTATCTGCTACGGGTGGTCTGCGGTAGCCTGACAGCCGGGGAAGCCGGCAAGAAATTCTGGGACGAAGCCGACCGTATGGCCGCCGGCCTTGACCAGCGAAGCGGCGATCCGGTTGTCGCCGACTTGGAGGAGATGACCGCCGAAACGGCAAAGCAGCTCTCCGCGGCGCTGCTGGCGGCCAAGTTTGTCCAGGGCATCGCCGTTATTGGCGCAGCCGGCGGCGCATTCAATGTGATGGTGCTGCGCCGGGCGGAAAAGGGCGCGGCGCTGATGTACAAAGCCAGACGGCTGGAAAAGCTCCGCTGGGAGCTGGCATAGCAAAAAATAAACGAGGCGGCGTTGTTGGGACGCCGCCTTTTATCTATTTAAGCAGGAACGCCGCCCTGGAAGGCCTTCCAGGGATCTTCCAGCACCGGCCCCAGTACCTTGGCCGAATGGTTCCAAGCCGCCCAGACCTCGGCCGCATCGTTCCACCTATTCTTGTTTTTTTCAATAAGCATAGCCTGCTCCTTTCAGCAGCGAGATCAACATAAACGCCAAACCAGGACCTTATCCGGCGTGAGTCTGGCAAGATTTGCAGAAAGGGCTGCCCAAGCCATCCGTCCAGCATCCCCATAATCCAGCTGGAAAAACTCGCTAACAAACTGGTCTAGCCCCTTTTGGTCCAGCTTATCTGCAAGCGGCAGCAGCAGCGCCTTCTCTGCTTCGGTAAAAACCGCCATATCATAGTCGCCTGTTAAACTGCGCCAGCCTGCGCCCAACGGCGCGGCGTTTTTCCGAACGTCAACGTCAAACGCCGCCCTTAGATATTGGAACAGCGCAACGAATACCTCCCCAGAGCAAGAGCTGTTTTCCAATTCCTGTCCAGACACTTCCATCTCCCGGCAGATTTCGGCCGCTTCCGCCTGGCCGCCCGCAGCCGCCAATTTATTAAAACTCTCTTGGCTGCACAGCCCAAAAATCCCCAGCATTGACATCAAAAAGCCCTCCGTTATCCGACGCAGTAGGATTCCTCTAAAGCACAGGCGGTATCCTGGCGAATAAAAGTCTTTGCAGCTTAGCTTCGCTAAGCTAGGCTTTCCTTCAGAAAGCGTCGTACTTTCGTACCCCTAGTCGCGGAAAAACAAACGGTACCCTATCTCGCCCTGGAAAATCTTTTCTAAAACCAAGCAGGCTGCGCCGTACATCGTATTTTCCAGCCCAAAATGGGCGGTGCTGATCACCGGCGCCAGTTCCCCAAGGCGAGCGTGGAGACGGGAGAAGAAATACTCCTGCAAATCCTCGCCAAACCCAGCCAGCGCGTTGTCCATAACCAACGCGGAAGGGCGCGCCGCCAGCGCTAGGTTGCAGACCGTGTCCATCAGCGTAGAAAAAATATCCGACAGCACCCCAGCCGCAGCATGGTTGCCTTTACAGGCCGCCTGCACCTCCGCCAACGTGCGGCAGGGCACGCCCAGCTGTTCGCTGCAGCGGCGGCAGATTGCCGCTGCGCTTGCCGTATCAGAGAGCTTTGAACCGCCCCGGACCATCATCCCCAGCGGCGTACAGCCATCCTCGCCCCCCAATAGGGTGCCGTCTACCACAATGCCGCCCCGGACCCCTGCATCCGGCGAAGGGAGCGGCCCCACCTCGTTAATAGAAAGGCAGAAATAGTTCCGGTGGGAGGTATAACGGGACACCACCATCGCGTCAGCAGCCACATTAGCAACCGTGTAAACCGGTATCCCCAGGCAATCCGACAGCTGTACCCCCAACGAAAGCTCCCAGCCCGCGCCAAGCGCCAACCCTGCAGCCAAAAGGGGCTGTCCGGCCGCCCCCATCCCGGAAATGACGTTTATAGTCTGGTCGAGGGCCATTTCCGGCGAAACCTGAAGGACTTCATGCTCCAAAAGGGCAAGCTCCATCGAAAATAAGCCGACGTGCAGCTCCCGCCCCGACAACCACAGCCCCAGCACCACCGGCGCGCCGGCAGAAAAACGCAGCCCCGTAAGCTTCCGCCCAGCGCCCATCTTGTCCAGACAGGAAGCCTCTGTTTCACAGACCATCCCGCTGCGCAAAAGCTCAATCACAATATTGGAAACAGTCATTTTGACAAGGCCCATCCGATGGGCAATTTCCGTGCGGGAAATACCTGGCTCAAGGCTTAAAAGCCGGAGAACCTGCTGGCGGTTAAGTTTCTTTGCCGCAACGCCGTTCATACCGCTGACCTTCATGCCGCCCCTCCTGTCTTTGACAGCAATGGCGCTGACGCCGTCAAACTGCCAATTGTAATACCACATTATAGCACATATACCGATTTGGCGGCACATCCTTTCCCGAAGGCGCAAGATCTTTAAAGAGCGGCATATAATACCTGAAGTATGAAAATAAATTAGTCTTTATATGGCTTATTGTTTTATTTATAAAACTAAAATTATTATTTTATATTTTCCATCTTACGCCTTTTTTATATTCAGGTTCCAGAAGCGGGGAGCTGGAATAAGCCTCTGACCAGCCGCAGCTAAACACGGATTTCCCCCTATAAAATAGAAAAGTTACCGAAAAGTATACATTTCGGTAACCCATTTTTTCCCACACTTACATTTATTACTTTACCATAAAATAGGATTTTTTTCAAGTGCTGATTAGTGAAATTATCTACGAAAATGAACTAGCTAAAATGTATACTTTTTTGCATTTTTGGATGCATGGGATCCGCGAATCGGCAAACCTGTTTTTGACTAAATCTTATAGATGGAGGAATAAGTCATGAAGAAACCCACAAACCTTTTCAAGCGGGCTGCAATCGCAGTAATGGCAGCGTCCATTGTTGCGGCAACCCCAACCGTCGCCTCGGCCGCCTGGGAAACCACCGGCAAAGGCTGGAACTGGAT
>JAAWDH010000003.1 GCA_022793675.1 Oscillospiraceae bacterium | reverse complement strand
TTTGAAAATATTGTGGCTGGGAAAGCTTCGCCGACCATCCGTATTTTTGAGAAGCTTTGCTGTGGGCTAAGCACTGCACCTGATGAGTTTTTGCTCCCAAAAGAGGCTTTTCATCACTTTTCTTGCTGCTTTGCCCCTTCACCAGCTCTGCCCTTTTCAGAGAATCTGCCTGCTTCCCTCCGCCGCATTTGCAGAGAAAAGGGCCTCAGTTGTGCTCTCGCCTCTGAATATTGTGATATTTGCTCCGAATATTTCGGCCGAATTGTCCGCGGGAAAGTCTCCCCGACGATCCTCACCCTTGAAAAGCTCTGTCTGGGATTGGACGCTGCACCGAACCAGCTGCTGCTTCCTTTGGAGTAGGCAGTCGCAGGATGAGGTTGTTTTCGATGACAGGTGCAGTAGGATCAGGTGCTCAGACTGCCGAAATAGGGGTGTAGTAAAATATGGTGGCTTCAAGCTTTGACATAAGCCCGAAGCCACCATATTTATTTATCGGCAGACATTGAGCTGCCAGCTTGACAGGGCCAGCAGCTCACTGCGTTTTGCTTAATAATTTATAGGGTATCGTCCGCGGTAGGGATGAGCTTCATCCGGAAAGTGAACGCTTCCGCATCCAGCCGGTATTTTTCCAGCAGCGCCGGGCCGCAGGAGTTGGAGCCGATACCATTTTGGGCATAGTCCAGGCAGAGGATAACGTCATCTGCCTCCTCCAGCTCAAAGTTATGCCCTTTCTTGGCAAGTTCTTCAGCCGTATAGGGCGAAGCATTGAAGGAGAAGCCGTTGCCGGAAGCGAACAGGCCCTGCCCGCCGCCGGTTAGGGACACATAGGCGCAGCCGTAATGGCTGCCGTTTTCCTGGGGCTTGATGTAGTCCTCGTGCATCTGGTGGACGGTGCTGGCAAAGCGTGCCTGCCAGCTGGCACGGTGTTTGTCGCAATAACTCTCAAGAGGACCATAGCCGAAATACTCGACCTGTTCCATCTTTTTAGGCAGCCGCAGCCGCAGGCCAAAGCGGGGCAGGCAGGGGAACTCTGTATCCCTCTTGACATCCATCTCAACGCTGATGCTGCCGTCGCCGGCAATGGTCCAGCAGGCCTCGATGTTCAGGAAACGCCGCAGATAAATCGCTGAAACCGACATCTCACAGCGAAGCGTAACGTTTTCGTCAGCCGTGACCTTGGTGGAATAGGCGCGGGTAACTGGGCGGTCATAGCCAGCCTCTTCCCAAAGGGCACGGATGTTGCGGTCGTTGTCGGTGGGGGCACGCCAGAGGTTCAGCTCCATCGGCGCTGTGATGACGGGCTGCTGGCCGTAGGACATTGCCTCAAAAAGCCCGGTATTCTTATTGAAGACATAGCGGAAGCAGATGCCCTTCAGGATTACCTGGTCGTCGTTTTCGCTGACGGCGATGGGGCCGCTTTGCTGCGTTTTGGGGGCAGCTGCGGCAGCTGGGTCGCCTTCGTTATAGATGATCTGGTCAAAGCCCAGTTCGTCCCCAGCCTCCAGGGCAGGGGAGGCTCCCTTCAGCGAACTAATAAAGATCACCGAACAGGCTTGATCGTTTGAAAGCGGCAGTTCCAGCGAAACCGCCTTGCTGCTGTGGGGGGCAATATCCAAAAGGCTTTCGTCCACCTGGCCGCAGGAGGTTCGCGTACCGTCGATCAGCACGTTCCACTCAACCGTTAGGTAATCCTTCAGGTTGACAAAGTCCATGGTGTTGGTGAAAGTCAGCGTGCCGTCGTCGTTTTTACTGACGCGCAGCGGCCGGATGACGTTACGGAACTCCATAAGCCCGGTGTGGGGCCGGCGGTCGGGATAGACCAGCCCATCCATGCAGAAGTTGCCGTCGTGGGGGAACTCGCCGAAATCGCCGCCATAGAAGTATTTGTCCTTGCCGTCAGGGGTTTTGCCCATATAGACCGAGTGGTCGCACCATTCCCAAACAAAGCCGCCGCAGAAGCAGTCATATTTTTCCATCAGCGTCCAATAATCCTCGATATCCCCCGGGCCGTTGCCCATTGCATGGACAAATTCGCACTGGACAAAGGGCTTGTCGCCATTTTTCAGGTACTCCTCAGTCTCTTCTACCGAAGCGTACATCCGGCTGTAAAGGTCAAGGTTGCTGTAATCCGTGTTATAGTCCAGCGTTTCCTTATCAAGTATCGGCTGGAGTTCCCGCTTGCCATCGCAATGGACCTTGCCGCCGACAGTGGGGGGATAGAGGGCCGATTCGTAATGGACAAGCCGGGTGGGGTCGTATGTTTTTGCCCAGGCTGCCGCCGCCTCAAAGTTCTGGCCGTAACCCGATTCGTTGCCCAGCGACCAGATCAGCACCGACGGGTGGTTCTTGTCGCGGATGACATTGCGCTGCACCCGGTCGAGGATGCTCTCCTTATAGCGGGGGTCATGGGCCAGCAGCGTAAAGTCCCGGCGGTAGGTGGGGCCAAAGCCGGAGGAAGTGGTGCCGTGGGTTTCGATATCCGATTCGTCAATCATATAAATCCCCAGCATATCGCACATTTCAGCGAACAGCGGGCTGCTGGGATAATGGCTGGTGCGGACGGCGTTGATGTTGAAGGCCTTCATCAAGAAAAGCTCCGACAGCAGGAAAGAGCTGCTGACAGCGCTGCCGTTGTGGGGGTCGCTGTCGTGGTGATTGACGCCTTTCAGGGTGACCCGCCGGCCATTGACCTTAAGCACCCGGTTTTCGATTTTCACTTCCCTGAAGCCGACCGAAACTGGGATGACCTCGCCGCCGGATTCCAGCAGCAAGGTGTAAAGGTAAGGGGTTTCGGCAGTCCAAAGCTTCGGGTCTTTGACTGGCAGGTCGATATGCCCGTCTTCGGTGCAGCCGGAAGCGACTTTCCCTTCTTCCTTATCCAAAAGCTGGTAGGTCACCGGGGCCGTGCCGCCGATGAAGGCCATATCCACCTGTAACTGGGCGTCGCGGTAACCGTTGGACAGCGGCGTCTTGACCGTCAGATCCCACAGATGCTGCTGAGGGCGCTCAACCAGATAGACGTCGCGGAAAATGCCCGACATCCGCAGTTTGTCCTGGTCCTCGAAATAGCTGCCGTCGCACCATTTCAGCACCAGCACCGTAATATCATTCATCCCGTCCTTTATAAAGGAAGAAACCTCGAATTCGGACGTGGCGTGGGAAACCTGGCTGTAGCCAACGAACTCGCCGTTCAGCCAGAGGTAGAAACAGGAATCGACCCCTTCAAAGTTCAGGTAGAAGCGGCTGCTTCCCTTTTCCCCGACTGGGAATTCCCGCTTATAGACGCCGCAGGGGTTGTCGACCGGCACATAAGGCGGGTCATAGGGGAAGGGGTAGCGGATGTTGGTGTACTGGTGGCGGTCGTAGCCTTCGTTCTGCCAGGTTGACGGCACAAAAGTCCGCCCCATCTGCGGCAGATCATAGACTGATTTTTCCCAATAAGGGATATCCAGTTCCCGTACCGACGTGTAATAGGCAAAATGCCAGTTCCCATTTAGGAACTGCACACGGCCGGACCTCATGCGGTCGTTATCCAGTGCCGTATCCTCGTCGCCGTAGGGGATGTAGTAGGCCCTGCTGGGGCAGGTCCCAAGATGCAGCACTTCCGGGTTTTCGTAATAGTTTTTGATCAGCATTTCAACACCTCTTTCATAAGTCCTGGGCAGATAAATCCATTTTTCATTCTACCACATTTTTTCTAAAAAATATATGGATAAATCCGCCGTTAATATGGATTTTTTCGTTTATATCCAACTCCAGATTTCCGCCAAAGGCCCTAAGAAAGAGCTAGCAGCCGCCTTCCGGCTGCCGCCAGGGGTTTTGCCGGCAGGGCAGCTGTCAACGGCAGAATAGCGGGAAAATCCGTTCTGCTTTCCAGACTTCCAGCCTAATTTTAACAATACCCGCTAAAAACGCAGTTTTACGCGCCTATACTTCTGAAATCTCATATAGTTGTATCATTTAATTATATGGGTTAAGTTTGTGGAATTTGTCAGAAATTCCGCAGGGCGCGGCTGTTACAGATTTGTAATATTTTGGTTTTTGTGGCAAATTGCCCATAGATTACCAGTTTTTTTGGGAAAAATCCGGCAGCAGCTTTTGGCGCTTTGCATAAAAACGGCGAATTTTTCGCCATTGACAATCTCGGTGCTGGCGGATACAATGGGAACAAATCAGTTACAGCGGTTACACGCCGGTTACAGGGCGTGCCTGCCGTAACATACCAATTAGGCCGCGGAGCGAAGCTTTAGGCCGCCGGAAGGCGGGCGGCGGCTGGAAAGGGTTGAGATTTATGAATATGAAGATGAAAACCAAGTGTCGGCAGTTTCTGAAGCTTGTGGCGGTGACAGCCGCCGCTGCTTCGACGATTCTGCTGATGGAAGGTTCGGTGAGCGGGCACAGCCTCTACTATATCAAAAACGATGGCCGTACCCGGATTGCCTACACCTCTTTGACCGATCCCAAGGAGATCCTGCTGGAAGCGGGGCGGGAGCTGGGGGAATTCGATTATTATAAGATCGAGCCTCACCCAGGCGACGACGACGCCTATTTCCTGTATGTGATGCATGGGCGTCCGGTCTATATCAATGTTGACGGCAGCCGCAAGATGGTGGTGCTGGAGGAGGGGCAGAGCTTTGCCCATGCGCTGAAGGCGGCGGAAGTGGCGCTGGCCCCAGAGGACATCGTTTCGGAGGAGCTTAGCGTTGTGCCGGAGTTCGGCGCAGAGATTACCATTCAGCGGGTGACCTACGAGACCCGCAGCGAGACGGAAACGATTCCTTATGAAACGGATTACGAGCGTACCCGCCATATGGCGGAGGGCAAATCCCGCCAGTACCAGAGCGGCAAAGACGGCCTTAAAACCGTCTATTATAGGGATAAGCTGGTTGACGGCGTTGTGGTAGAGACTTCCGTGACGGGCGAGGAAGTCACCCTGAAGCCGCAGAGCGCCGTTTCGCAGATTGGCGATGCCGACGCGCCTGACCGGCTGGAAGCGCCCGCTTCGCTCAAGCTGGACGATAAGGGGAACCCCATTTCTTACAGCAAGGTGCTGACTGGCAAGGCGACAGCCTACAGTGCGAGCGCTGGCACGCGCGGCGCGAGCGGGCGATATTTGCAGACGGGCTATGTGGCGGTAGACCCCAAGGTGATCCCTTACGGAACGCGGCTGTATATCAAGTCAAGCGACGGGTCGTATGTATACGGTTATGCGATTGCCGCAGATACTGGGACAGCGATGGTAGACGGCAGGGTGCTGGTGGATGTTTATTTTAACAGCTACGCTGAGGCCTGCAAGTTTGGGGCCAAGAAGGTAGACGTTTACGTCCTTTCGTAAAAAATAGTTCAGAAAGTGCTTGCGCAGATGCGCAGGCGCTTTTTGTTTGTTTTTTTATTAGAATAAATAAGGATGGAGCGGCTGCGGCCGCTCCTTCATTAAAATCGGGTTCCGCCCCGATATGACGGCCTACTTTGTTGTCACGCGACAACAAAGTAGGCAAAAAAGCGCGCCGGGCGTTCCCCCCTGGACCCCCCTACCCGCCCAACGTGAATCCAGTTTAGCAGTGTGCAGCCGCATCTGTTCTGCTGCGGAAGTGAAGACACGTTCCCCTAGGCCCAGCTTCGGAGAGCGGGGTAATGCTCTTCCAGAAACCCCCATGGCGTTTGTACAGCCCTGCTGGTGGGGGAAGGCGGTTGCTTAAAGTGGAACAGGAATCCGTTTTCGACGCAGTAGGCGGGTTTATCTGTGCTGACGTGCACCCGGGCGATTAAAAGTTTTGCGAGCTTAGCCCTGCTAAGCTTGGCTTTCTTCAAAAGCGACTGTACCCCCGTACTCCTCGTAACCCTAAAGCGTTTATACAGTTCTGGCTATAAAATTCATAGGCAATTAACAACTCGCGCGGGCAAATGTGTTACAATAATCAAAGAGATTTGTAATTCTTTGTAACCTGTTTGTAATTCTTTTGCTGGGCAGGGGAGCAAACAAAAAAAATTTTCAGGGAAATTCGTTTATTTTCTTGCTTTTTTTGCTGAAAAGCGTTATCATATATAGTGTATAAAAAGGTGAAGCAGCAAGACTGCCGCGACCTGCGGCGCTGCAAAGCTGAGATAAAGGGGTAAAAATTATGTCAAACCGGCTTTTCCAGGGTGTCGTTCATCAAATGCGGGATGCCATCGACCGCGTGATCGGTGTCATTGATGAAGGCGCTTCCATCATCGCCTGCAGCGACCTCTCCAAAATCGGGAGCACAAGCGATTACTATTCCCACGTGGAATTCGGCGATTCTCATGATTCGTTTGTCCGCGACGGATATACCTACAAACCTTTTGGCCCGCATATCAAGGCGGATTATGCAGTGTTTGTCGAGGGGACTGACGAAACTGCGTCCCGTTATGCTCAGGTACTGGCCATTTCGCTTTCCAGTATCAAACAGTATTATGACGAGAAATATGACCGCAACAACTTTATCAAAAACGTGGTGTTGGATAATATCCTGCCTGGCGACATTTTCATCAAAGCCCGCGAGCTGCACTTCAACACCGACGTCAGCCGGGTGGCGCTGCTGGTGCGGGTGGTATCCACCAACGACGTTTCAGCTTACGAGGTCATCCAGAACCTTTTCCCGGACAAGCAGAAGGACTTCGTCTTCAACATCAGCGAAAACGATATCGTGCTGGTGAAGGAGATTAAGGCTGGCATTGATTCCAGGGACTTGGAGAAGCTTGCCCGTTCTATTGTCGATACTTTAAGCTCGGAGTTCTACACCAAAGCGGTCGTTGGCATCGGCACCAGCGTCGTCGGCGTGAAAGATCTGGCACGTTCCTTCAAAGAGGCGCAGATTGCGCTGGAGGTGGGGAAGGTGTTCGATACCGACCAGTCCATCGTCAGTTACGATAACTTAGGCATCGCCCGGCTGATCTACCAGCTGCCCACGACGCTTTGCGAAACCTTCCTTCGCGAGGTCTTCAAGACCGGTTCGATTGAATCGCTTGACCACGAGACGCTCTTTACGATCCAGCGCTTCTTCGAGAACAACCTGAACGTTTCCGAAACGTCAAGGAAGCTTTTTGTCCACCGCAATACGCTGGTTTACCGGCTTGAGAAGATCAAAAAGCTTACCGGCCTGGATTTGCGGGAATTTGACCACGCCATCATCTTCAAGATTGCACTGATGGTCAAGAAATACCTGACTTCCAACCCGATGAAATTCTGATAAGCGGGCGCGGCCCGTTTTTAGACTCGCATTTGCCCGCCGGGGAAATGCGAGTCTTCCTTGAAAGGCTCTGCGCGGTAGGTGCGCGGTTATACATCACAGATATCGCGAAGCTGTGGTTTACGTCGCGGCTTCACGAAAAAGAGGCATGAGTAGATGATAGATTTGATTGACGTTTCCTTCCAGTACGGAAACGGGACTGAGGCGCTCCACGACATCAACCTGCGGATCAATAACGGGGAGTTTGCCTTCATTGTCGGTTCGTCGGGCGCGGGCAAGTCCTCGATTTTGAAACTGCTGCTGCGGGAGACGCTGGCAACCTCTGGGCAGGTGATTGTCAACGGTTTTGACCTCAACCGTCTAAAGCCTAGCCAAGTCCCCAAATTCCGCCGCAGCATCGGCGTCGTGTTCCAGGACTTCCGGCTGATCCCCGATATGACCGTTTACGAAAACGTGGCCTTCAGCCTGCGCGTCACTGATCGGCCGGTCAAGGAAATCAGGCGCCGGGTACCAGAAATGCTCGAGCTGATGAACCTCAAGCATAAGGCCCGTCAGCATCCTTACGAGCTTTCTGGCGGCGAGCAGCAGCGCGTGGCGCTGGCGCGGGCGCTGGTCAACGACCCGCCGCTGATTATTGCCGACGAACCTACCGGTAACATCGACCCCGAATTCTCTTACGAGATTGTCGAGCTGCTCCAGCGGATCAACCGGGAGCATAAAACCACCCTGCTGATGGTCACCCACGAGCACGAAATGGTCAAGTATTTCGGCGGTCGGACAGTCAACATCGAACAGGGCAACATTGTTTTTGACGATTATATCGTCGGCAGCAAAGACGAGGAAAGCCGCTGACGGCGGGTTGGAGCGTATTATGAGAGCAAGCAGTTTTCGGTACCTGGTAAAAAATGGCATAAAGAACCTTTGGAGCAATCGGATGATGACCGTGGCTTCAGTAGGGACGCTGGTAGCCTGCCTGCTGATTGTCGGGCTGGCAGTGCTGTTTTCGATAAATGTCGACAACATTGTCGCATACATAGGCGAACAGAACGAATTGGTGGTTTTCTTGGATTTGGATGCGCCGGCTGAATACCCGGCGGTTTTCGAGCAGGAACTGCGCAGCGTGAGCGGTTTAGGCGAGATCGTCTATATCTCCCGCGACGATGCGATGAAATCCGTCGTCGATAAATACCTGGAAGGGGACGCTGGGCTGATGGACGGCGTGGACAGCAGTTTTCTGCCCGATTCCTTCCGGGTCAAAATCACTGCGCCCGACCAGCTTGACACGCTGATGCAGTCGGTTGGGCGGATGGATTATGTCGACCGGGTAGAAGCGCCCACAGAGCTGACGAAAACCCTGGTCAACATCCGCCGGATGGTCAACACCTTCGGCGGCGGCATTATCGCGGCGCTGGTTGTCGTTTCGATGGTTATTATCACCAACACCATCCGCGCTTCTGTTTTCACCCGCCGCAAAGAAATCGGTATCATGAAATACGTCGGCGCAACCAATACCTTCATCCGCATTCCTTTCATCGTCGAAGGCATTTTCCTGGGGCTGATTGCTGCCCTGACCGCCTTTTTCATTACCTGGGGCGGGTACGACCTTTTTGCGGGGATGGTTTCCCGCGAGAGCAGCAGCTGGCTGGCTATTGTCACCAGCCACATTGTGCCTTTCTCCGACCTTTCCGCTATTTTGCTGAGCTGTTTCCTAGTCTCCGGCGTCACCGTCGGGGCCTTCGGCAGCGCTTTCAGTATGCGCGGGTACCTAAAGGTATAACCTGCTAATATTTCGCTGCCGGCTGTGCCGGCGGACAGTTCACATCGGAAACCCAGTAAGCCAGATTTCTACTGCGGATAGGTATGGTTGGTTCTCTCGCGGTTATGGGCAGGTAGTTCCAGATAAAAACGATGCGTTTTTACTCCTTATGCCCGGACAATTCACTGGATTGTCCGGAGATGTGAAAGAGTGGTTCTGTCGTATTATGGGCCTCAAAGGCCCATACGAGGACCCCTTGGGAGGGTCCTCGAGCTCTCCTGCCCTTTTTTCGGAAGGGGATTTCGCGGCCTGCGGGCCGCGACCGAGGGCTCTGCCCTGGACCCGCGATTTTTTGAAAAAAATCGAGTAAAACTTTTTTCACCAGGGGACGTGCGTGTTTCACCATTAAATCCTACTGCGTCGATAAATCCTCTGGTTCTGCGCATCGACGCAGTAGGCGTGCGAGTCTGTGCTGACGCGTACCCTGGCGATTAAAAGTTTTGCGAGCTTAGCTCTGCTAAGCTTGGCTTTCTTCAAAAGCGACCGTACTCCCGTACCCCTCGTCTCCCCCGTACTCCCCGTATCCCAAAGGAGGTTTGAAATGAAACAGTCAGCAAAAAAGGCGTCGTCGGCGCTGTTGGCAGCGCTGCTTGTGCTGTCGGCGGCTTTTTGGACGCCGGGCGGCGGGGCTGCGCCGGCGACGGTATCGGCGGCGGACAGCCTGCAAGATATCCAAAAGCGGCAGAAGGAGATCCAGCAGAAGCTGAAAGACGCCAATAAACAGCTGAAGGACCTCGAAAAGGATATGGACAACGAGGCGGCTTACCAGCGGCAGCTGGCCAGCCAAATCAGCCTTTACCAGCAGGACATCAACCTGATGAATGAGCAGATCGGGGTAATGACCGAGGACATCGCCCAGAAAGAAGAAGAGATCGCCCAGAAAGAAGTCGAGATTACCGACAAAGAAACTGAGATTGAGCAAAAGCAGCAGGAAATTGACCACAGCTACGAAATCTTCAAGGTGCGGATGCGCTCCCTTTACATGGCGGGGGAGACTTCGTCGCTGGAGATGCTGTTTTCGGCCGAGAGCTTTGCCGACTTCCTGACCAACATGGAGTTGATGAAGGCCGTTTCCCAGAGCGACGAGCAGCTGGTCAAGCGGCTGCGCAGCCAAAAAGGGGAACAGGAGCAGCAGCGCTCCGAACTGATCGAAATCAAGCAGCAGCAGGAGGATATCCTCGCCCAGATCGAGAAAGATAAAGAGGACATCATCCTAAAGCGCGAGGAAATCAAAGCCGCCCAGTCGGCGCTCCAGGTTTCCTACGAAAAGAGCAAGACTGCCCAGCAGAATTACGAAGCCATGCAGGAACAGTACGAGAAAAACCGCGCCGATGTCCTTGCAGAGGAAAAGGCCGTCGAGAAAGAGCTTCAGGCCTGGTATGCCGCCCACGCCAGCAGCAGCGGCAGCGCCAACAGCCAGTTTGGCTGGCCGCTGCCGGGCTACACCTACATTTCCTCCGGCTACGGCAGCCGCTGGGGCGGCTTCCACACCGGCATGGATATTACCGGCGGGGGGGTCTATGGCGCAAACATCGTCGCCGCCGAAAGCGGCACCGTCATCCAGGCCACCTCCCACTACAGCTACGGCAACTATGTCATCATTGATCATGGCGGCGGGTACAGCACCCTTTATGCCCACGCAAGCTCCCTGCTGGTCAGCGTTGGGCAGCGGGTCAGCAAAGGCCAGACGATTGCCAAAGTCGGTTCCACCGGCAATTCGACCGGGCCGCACCTGCATTTTGAGGTGCGGGTCAAAGGCGCGCACAAAAACCCCAGCAACTATGTAAGGCCCTGACGTTTCTACAGAAAGGAGGCGGCGGTTTTGAAAAAAAGGCTCCGTCTGCCGGCAGTGATGCTGGCGGCGGTACTTGCGGCGACAGGCGGGCCGCCGCCGGTTTTCGCCGACGCCCTTTCCGATATGGAACAGCGCCAGCAGGCGCTCCAGCAGCAGCTGGACGAAGCGAACCGCAACCTGGCGGCCCTCGACGGCCAGGTGGACAAGCAGGAAGCCTATAACGCCCAGCTGCTGGAGCAGCTGGACCTTTCCCAGCAGCAGGTCGACCTGATGGGCGAGCAGATTATTGCCGTTTCCGACAGCATTGCCCTGAAGCGGGAGGAAATCGCCTTCAAAGAGGATCAGATCGCGTCCTACCGCCAGCAGATTGACGAGGCTGAAGCTGAAATTGCCGGGACGCTGGAACAGTTCAAGGTGCGGATGCGCGCCCTTTATGTGGCTGGGGAAATGACCTCGCTGCAAATGCTTTTGTCTTCCGACAGTTTTGCCGACTTTTACCTCAACGCTGCGTTGATGCAGGCCGTTTCCCGCAGCGACGAAGAGTTGGTGGCAAAGCTCAAAAAGCAGAAATTGGCGCTGGAGGAACAGAAGGCTGCGCTGGAGGCGGCCCAGGCCCAGCTGGAAGCCGATATGGCCGAGCTTGAGGCCCAGCTTGCCGACCTCTCCGCCCGGCAGGAGGAGCTGCGCACCGCCCAGGCGGCGCTGTCGGCTGACTACGAGAAGAACCGCGAGCTGCTGGCGGCCTACCAGGCCGAAGCGGACGCCGCCAGGGCCGACCGCGGCAGCCTGCGCAAAGAGCTTGACCAGGTCGACGCCGAAATGCAGGCGTGGTTTGCCGAGCAGGAGCGGATCCGCAAAGAGAAAGAAGAAGAGGAACGCCGCCGCCGCGAGGAAGAACGCCTCAAAGCTGAAGAAGAGCGCCGTAAGGCCGAAGAGGAAGCGGCTTCCCGCGGCGAGAGCCTGCCGCCCGTCGAGGACGACGGGTTTGACGATGACGAGCCGGTTAACGAAGTGCACACGATGTTTGCCTGGCCGATTCCGGGATTTTCCAAAATCTGGTGCTCCTATGGCCAGCAGGACGGCTATTTCCACTACGGTATCGACATCAGCGACGGCGGCATCAACGGCGCGGATATCCTTGCCGCCGAAAGCGGTACTGTGCTGATTGCCGCCACCCACTACAGCTACGGCAACTATGTGATCCTTGACCACGGCGGCGGTTATGCCACCCTTTACGCCCACGCCAGCGCGTTATGCGTCAGCGCCGGCGAAACGGTGTCCCGCGGGCAGCTGATCGCCAAAGTCGGCTCTACCGGTAATTCCAGCGGCCCCCACCTGCATTTTGAGGTGCGCGTCAACGGCCAGACCCAGAACCCGTTGGGCTTTGTCAGCCCCTAATAGAAGGAAGTGCAAAACATGAACAAAAAAATATCCTTAGGTGCGGCGATCTGCTTTATGGCGATTGCAGCCGCGGCTTCTTTTGTCATTACGATGTACTATTCGCTGAATATTTTCAACAGCAAGATGGCCAATGTCACCGAGCGGGAAGAGCTGTACAGCAAGCTGGCGGAAATCGATAAGCTTGTGCGCAGCAATTTCCTGGGGGATATTGACGAGGAAGCGCTGAAGGACAGCATCGCTGACGGCTATATAAAGGGGCTAGGCGATCCTTATTCGGTCTATATGACCCAGGAGGAGTACCGCCAGTACCAGCAGCGCAACGCCGGCGAGCTGATTGGCATCGGGGTTTCGGCGATGCTTGACAACAGCGGCTATCTGCTGGTGACCGCAGTCAGCAGCGGCTCGCCCGCCGAAGCGGCGGGGCTGCAAAAGGACGACCTGCTGATTAAGATTGACGGCAAAGACGTGCTGGCCATGGGCTATGACGACGCTTCGGAGGCAATCCAGGGCGAGGACGGCACGGTGGTCAGCCTAGTTTACCGCCGCGCCGGCGAGGAAACAACCGTAGACATTACCCGCAAGCGGGTCAAGGATTCCGGCGTCGTCTATCGGGTGATGGACGGCGGGATTGGCTACGTCAAACTGGGCGGCTTTAACGCTACCACGCCGAGTAATTTCAAATACGCTGTTGAGGACCTGATCAGCCAGAACGTCAGCGGACTGGTGTTCGATGTCCGCGGCAATTCAGGCGGGCTTGTCTCCAGCGTGGCGGAAATCCTTGACTATCTGCTGCCGGCGGGCGACTTGATTTCTCAGACTAACCACAAGCGTGAAACAACCGTGCTTTATACCTCCGATGCGGACTTTATTGACCTGCCGATGATGTGCCTGATTGACGGCGACACCGCCAGCGCCGGCGAGCTGTTCGCCTGTGACTTGCGTGATTTCCGGGCGGCAGAGCTGGTAGGGGTGACTACTTACGGCAAAGGGGTGCTCCAGACCGCCTTCCCGTTGGAGGATGGCTCGGCCATCAGCGCGACGACAGCCTACTATAATCCCCACAGCGGCGTCAATTTCCAAGGCGTCGGTGTTAAGCCGGATTACGAGGTGACGCTGACCGCCGAGCAGAAGCAGAACCTGGCAAGCCTTGACGAGCATACCGACCCCCAGCTGATGAAGGCAATCAGCGTGCTGCAAGCTGCTAAATAATGACGCGAAAAACCGGATGCAGGTTTGGCCCTGCACCCGGTTTGCTTTTTTATGGCAGGTTTTGCGCCGGCCCCTATCCAGCTGCCGGTACCCGTTTCATCGCCTTTTCCAGCGCAACGGCCGCCAGACAGGCGACCACGCATTTGAAGATGTCGCCGATGAAGAAAGGGACTGCGCCGGCTAAGAAAGCGCCGCCAACGGTCATCTTGTTGACCAGCATCAGCGAAGCCATGCCCCCTAGGTCAATCACCGGGATACCAACGCCAATGGTCACGGTAAGCCAGCGCACTAGGTTAGGCTTTTGGCCTTTCAGCAGCGAAATCAGCACTGCCGCGGCCAAAAATCCGTAGATGTATCCGCTGTACGGGCCGATCAGGCTGCCGATACCGCTGCCGCCGCCGGCGAACACCGGCAGGCCGATCAGGCCTAGTAGGATGTATACGGCAACCGTAGCGCCAGCCTGAGCAGGCGAGAGGATCAGCGCCAGCAGGTTGACTGCAAGCGTTTGGCCGCTGACGATTACCGGGGTGAAGGGGAGCGGGAAGGAGATGTAAGAGGCCACGCAGAGAATGGCTGCGCAGAGGGCCATTTTGCAGAGGGCGCGGGTGTCGATTTTTGTCATATTCAACTTCCTTTCAGCTGCGGCGGCATACGCCTGGTTTGGGTTTCTGTACCCAGTATACCACAGCGGGGAAATGTTGTCAACTATAATTTTATTTTAGGTTAACAGAACGGATGCGCCGGTGGACCTTTTTGCCCAGCAAACACCCAGCCAGCCCGTAGCAGACCCCTATCGCCGCCCCAGCCAATACGTCGGTGGGGTAGTGGACATGGAGGTAAACGCGCGAAAAGCCAATCAGCAGCGCCAGCAGGACGATTGCCGCCGTCCACCATTTTTTCTCGCTCATCGCCAGCGCCGTTGCCGCCCCAACTGCCGCGCCAGTGTGCCCGGAGGGGAAGGAAGGGCTGTCTGGGCGCAGGATCAGCTCGGGGTAACGGAACATTTCCTGCCAGGCTGGCAGGTCGAAGGGCCGGGGGCGGCCGATCAAATGCTTCAGCAGGCCGTTGCCGACTACGACAGAGAGCAATAAAGCGATAGCGACTGCCGTCCCGGCGCGCCGGGTTTTGGGATGCAGCCAAAGCGCCAGCGTCAACAGCACCCAGACAAGGCCGTCGCCAAGTTTCGTGACAGCGACCATCCAGCTGTCCAGCAGCGGGTTCCAGAGCGTTTCTTCAATCCAGCAGAACACCGCCCAATCGAATGCAAGGATATGTTCCATTTTATACCTCCAAAGAGTACGGGGGATACGGGGAGTACGGGTCGCTTTTGAAAAAGCTCCGCAAAACTTTTAATCGCTCGGGTCACTGGGCGAACAGCCATAGCCTCCTACTGCGTCGGTAACTGCTGTTAAGCTTGTCTTCTGAATGAAAGTATGGTACAATAAGCGGAAAGACGTAAAAATGAAAGGATGGGTAACATGGCTATATTGGATGAAGGCCGCCCGATAAGCGGCCAGGAAGCCGCCGGCCTGCTTGGGTTAGGGGAGGAATTCGCGTCGCTGCCGGCGCTTGCGCCGGAGGCGTGCGGGCAGCTGCGGTTTCTGCTGCGCACTGAGCGGAAGGGGTACTTGGCGGCAATAGCGGAGCAGCCGCCGGCCGCCAGACTGCGTTTCTGCCTGATGATGGCCGGCGAGGTGTGGGAACAGTATCAGATGGCGGGCATCAGCGAAAAAATCTGGCTGGACACGATGTCGGATATCCGCATATGGAGCGATAAATACCGCCGTGAAACCGGCGAAGTTGGCCTGGTGCAGACAGGATGGCTTGCCCATCATTTGACGTTAGAGCTTTTTCGGCTGGGGCGGCTGCAGTTCGAGCCTACCCGTTTGGAGGAGCCGGTTCCGTCCCCGTCGGGCCTGCTAGGGCCTGGAACGCCGGCGCTGTCGGTGCATATTGCCGCCGGCGAGCCGCTTGATCACGACGCCGCGCTGGATTCCTATGGACAAGCCAAAACCTTCTTTAAAAACCCGTCGCCGGTGTTTGTCTGCTACAGCTGGCTTTTAAGTCCAGCGCTGCCGGAGCTGCTCCCGCCCGAATCGAACATCCTCGCCTTCCAGCGGGACTACGCCCTTTTTGGGACGGACGAGGCCGACCGGCAGGCTGAAGAGCGGATTTTTGGCGCGCCGCGCGACGATTTTGCCGCGTATCCCGAGGGGACGACGCTGCAGCGCCGGGCCAAGGCGTGGCTGCTTTCAGGGAAAAAAATCCCTACAGGCGCTGGCGTGCTGCGCCTGTAGCCCAACATCCTATCAAACATTTTACCGCAAAATTGTGAAAATTTCTATCAAAAGTGAAAAAACCCCGGCTGAGCCAAACCAGCCGGGGCGCTCTGCCTTTTTAGGCAATTATTTCTTCTGTGCAGTTTTCAGCGTGAAGTTCCAGGAATCGGCGCACATTTCGTCGATGCCCATTTCCGCCTCCCAGCCGAGGATTTCGCGGGCCTTGGCGGGGTCGGCGTAGCATTCGGCGATGTCGCCGGGGCGTCTAGGCGCAATTTTGTAGGCGACGGGGCGGCCGCTGGCTTTCTCGAAGGCCTTGACCATCTGTAACACCGAATAGCCATGGCCAGTGCCGAGGTTATAGGCGTCGACGCCGGTATCCTTGCGCACCTTCGCCAGTGCCTTGAGGTGGCCGCGGGCGAGGTCGACAACATGGATATAATCCCGGACGCCGGTTCCGTCGACAGTGGGGTAGTCGTCGCCGAAGACCGACAGGCATTCCAGCTGGCCGGCGGCAACCCTGGCGATATAGGGCAGGAGGTTGTTGGGGATGCCGTTGGGGTCTTCGCCGATCAGGCCGCTTTTATGCGCGCCGATAGGGTTGAAGTAGCGCAGCAGCGCAATGCTCCAGCTCTTGTCTGCAACATGGAGGTCGCGCAGGATCCCCTCAATCATCAGCTTTGTCGCACCGTAAGGGTTGGTGGTGGACAGGTCGAAGTCCTCGCGGATCGGCACGGATTTGGGCGCGCCGTAGACGGTGGCGGAAGAGCTGAACACCAGCCGCTTGACGCCGTGTTTCTCCATCGCGCGGCAAAGGATCAGCGTGCCGGTGAGGTTGTTGTGATAGTAGCGGATAGGCTGCTGGACGCTTTCGCCGACGGCCTTCAGGCCGGCGAAATGGATGACCGCATCGATCTGGTTTTCAGCGAAAACCCGTTCCACGCCCTCTTCGTCAAGCAGGTCGACTTCGTAGAACTTGAAGTCCTTCCCAGAAATTTCGCGGATGCGGTCCAGCGCTTCGGGCTTGGAGTTGACAAAATTATCCAGAATGATAATTTCCTCCCCTTCGTTCAACAGCTCCACGCAGGTATGCGAGCCGATGTAGCCGGCGCCGCCGGTGACTAATACTGCCATAACACACACAATCCTTTCTTTGGGGCATCGCCCCTTTTGTTATTTCCAGTATAAACCTTTTTTGCAGATTCGTCAATAGTTTTGCACGAATTGTCCATACTTTCGCTAGTGCCAGCAGCAGTTTCCGACGCAGTAGGCGGGTTAATCTGTGCCGACGGGCACCCTAGCGATTAAAAGTTTTGCGAGCTTAGCTCTGCTAAGCTTGGCTTTCTTCAAAAGCGACCGTACTCTCCGTACTCAACCTCCGGAAAAGCTCCTCGCAGAAGGCGGACATTTTGTCGGCGTTCACGTTTTCCATCAGGCGCTGGGCGCGTTCGCGGGTAGCCGCCGCTGTTTCCGGGCTGACCAGCCCTAGGCGTTCCGCTTCGTCCAGCTCGTCGGCGTCGAGGATTTCGCGCTGCCCGTCGGGCAGCAGGACGACGTCGAGGTAGAGGTCGTCGAAGCCGCTTTCGCCGCTGCCCAGCAGTTCGCTGCCCGCCGTCAGGTCAAAATAGAACTGCACCGCTTTGCCGTCGGAGCCGAACATGGCTGTCAGCCACCAGTACCCCTCCTTTGGCGCTACTTGCAGCCAGCTGTAGCCTGCGTCCGCCAGGACGAGCCGGCGGCCGCAGCATTCCTTGGCCAGGGGTGCTGTCACCGCGTCAATCTGGATCAGATAGGCTTCGCCTTCAAACGCCCCGGCGAGCACTTGGTGGGCGTCGCGGTGGGCGAGGATGCGCTGCCAGCCGTTCCGTGCTAACGTCTTATGCTTCATTGCTTTTTTCCCTTTCGTTTGGGCCCAAGGTTAGTATAGCAAAATAAAGCCCAAAAATCCATAAAGCTTTTTTGCCCGATATTCAGTTTTTTTATGCTGCCTCAGCAGAAATCTTGCTGTAAAAAATTGCATCAGCGGTGTAAAATTCTTGCAAAACGCTATTCTTTTCAAAGCGCCCAAAAACTCTTGCAAAACCTCTTGACAATTCCTTCCGGCTGCATTATCATGATTTGCGAAAGTACATAAAACCACAGAAGGAGCGGTGCTTTATGGTAAAAAGTTTGACGTCTGGCAAGCCGCTGAAACTGATCTTGCAGGTAACGGTTCCATTGATTTTCGGCAACCTGTTCCAGCAGCTCTACAACATGGCGGATACCGTTATTGTCGGCCAATTTTTAGGAAAAAACGCGTTGGCGTCGGTCGGGGCGACCGGCTGCCTCAGCTTTCTGATCCTAGGGTTTGCGTTGGGGGTGTGCAGCGGGTTTTCCATCCCGATTTCGCAATGCTTCGGCGCGGGCGATGAGGAAAACCTGCGCCGCTATGCCGCCAATGCTATTTGGCTGGGGGCGGGGATTGCGGTTGGGCTGACCGTCTTGACGACGGCGGGCTGCCGTTGGATTTTGCAGCTTCTCAACACCCCTGCTGACATTTTTGAAGGCGCATACGCCTATATTGTCATCATTTTCGGCGGTATTGGCGCGTCGATTTTCTACAACCTGCTTTCGGGATTTTTGCGGGCGCTTGGGGACAGCAGAAGCCCGGTTATCTTCCTAGTTATCAGTTCTTTCCTGAACGTGGGGCTGGATCTGCTGTTCATCGTAGCGCTGAAGTCCGGCGTCAGCGGCGCGGCTTGGGCGACGGTTATTGCCCAAGCGATTTCGGGGCTGCTCTGCTTAATATTCATTATAAAAAAGTATCCGATCCTGCGTATCCGCAAAGAGGAGTGGCGCATGAGCGGGTATCATATGAAAAAGCTGGTGGGGATGGGTTTCCCGATGGGGCTGCAATTTTCGATTACAGCAGTCGGCTCGACGCTGCTCCAAGGCGCAGTTAACGGCCTTGGCTCCGATGCCGTAGCAGCGGTAACGGCGACTTCCCGCGTGTCCGAAGTGCTGACTGCACCGATGGAAGCGTTGGGGATTACAATGGCCACTTACGCCGGCCAGAACCTAGGCGCGGGCCGCATCCTCCGGGTGAAAACTGGTGTCCGCCAGGCGCTGCTGGCGGGCCTGGTATACGCTGCAGCTGCGGGGGTAATTGCTATTTGCTTTGGCAGCAGCATCGCCCAGCTGTTTATTGACAGCAGCGAAACAGAAATCCTCCGCCGCGCCCAGCAGTTTTTGACTGTCAACGGCTGTTTTTATTCACTGGTCATGAGCCTGCTGGTGCTGCGCAACACAATCCAGGGCCTTGGCTACGGCGTCCCAGCCATGGCGGCCGGCGTTTTCGAGATGGTCGCCCGCTCCTTTGTCGCCCTCGCCCTAGTACCGCATTTTGGCTACACGGCCGCCTGCTTCTCCCACGCCTGCGCTTGGGTCGCCGCCAACATCCTCCTAATCCCTGTCTATCTTAAGACAATTCATACGCTTCTCCATACCTATCCACGCACGCCTGAGGATATGTAGGGGTTACGGGGGTTACGAGGAGTACGAGAGTACGCGCTTTTTGAAAGAAAGCCTAGCTTAGTAAAGCTAAGCTGCAAAAACTTTTAATCGCCCGGGTACACGTCAGCACAGCTTTGCCCGCCTACTGCGTTGGTACCACTGACCAGCCGCGACATCTCACGCCGTGTTTTTCACTCACAAGCCGCTGAGCAGAGCCAAGCGGCAAACGCGAATTGTCTGCCGGCACAGCCGGCCGCGAATTGTCTGCCGGCACAGCCGGCTGCGAATTGTCTGCGGGCGCAGCCCGTCCGGCCGCGGGGCAAGATAGTGACAAGATACGGCAAGAAAAGAGCAACTTTATTTGAGAATAGGGCTTGTCAAAAAATGCGTTTGCGGGTAAAATAGAACATGGATATAAGAAGCCCCCTGAATGGGGAGGACTTAATGGGAAAGGCATGGTAACGTTCAATGAAATCGGAATATGGCGTTGTATTGATTGGCTGCGGGCACATCGGCGAGGCCCATTTAAGCGACATCTATTATCGGGAGAAAATCCGGGTGGTGGGCGTCGTCGACCTCCTAGAGGAAAACGCTCGGTTGTTTGCCCGGAAATATGGTGCGCAGTCTTATGGAACCGATTACAAACCCTATCTGAAGCGGGACGACGTGGATATCGTCATCATTGCAACCTATGTGGCAACCCATCTACCCATTCTGAAGGACTGCTTGGCGGCAGGTAAACATGTGATTTGCGAAAAACCGATTGCCGGCTCGCTGGAGGAAGGCAAGGAGTTCTACCACGAGGTCAAGGCCCATCCGGAATGCAAGGTGCTGGTGGCCCATATCCTGCGCTACAATGACACCTACCGTAAGGTGGCAGAAATGATCCATAACGGCGCAATCGGCGAAGTGCGCCTAATCCGTATGGCCCAGAACCACCATATCATGAACCGTGAGCGTTACGCGGCGCTGCTGCGGGACTGTCCGCCGATTGTGGACTGCGGCGTCCATTACCTGGATATCATCCGCTGGTTTACGGGAATGGACATCGTTTCGCTGAGCGGCGTTGGCTGCCGGATCGGCGACGTGGCCCCAGAGGATACCTATAATTATGGCCTGCTGACGATGCAGCTGGAAAACGGTGCATCGGCTTATTACGAGGCTGCCTGGGCGGACACGACGGCTTCTTATAACCTTAAGGAGTTCGTTGGCGACAAGGGCCGTATCCGCTTGGTGCTTCAGGATTATCGCACCCAGGACCACGAAGAAGGCGACCTAATCGAGTATTTCGACGCCAAGGAAAATATTTACCATACCATCAACATCCGTGCGAAATATAAGAATATGTGGGGCCAGCTCCAAGGGTTGATCGAGATGATCGAAAACGATACCGACGGCTTTCCTACGATTGACGATGTTTTCATTGCCTACCGGCTGGCGCTTTTGGGCGACCAGGCTATTAAGGAACGGCGTTTTGTCGATCTCCGCTCCGATAACGAGCTTCTTCAGTAGTTTGCATTTTTTTGACGGCTCGCATCTGCCCTTCGGGTGGATGCGGGCACTGTATTTTGGAGGTAAGGAATGACGCTGAAATGGGTCGCGGCTATGCTTATCTTGTCGATTTTGCAAAAGGCGTGTACGCCAAAGCGCTGTAATTTTTTCTTGGAAAATCCGGCGCCGAGGGGCATTCACCTTTTTGGAAAATGCAGGTCATAAAAAATTAGTAATTTCCACAGAGATTTCAAACTGCTTTCAAATGGAGAACAAGTTTCTGGGGTATCATAAGTACAGAACGAAAGGAAAGGATGATAGAGATGAAAGAAAACAGATTTGATGAAATGGAAAAGATGGGGATGGGGACAAAGGCGAAGCGCCGCAAAAAAGGCGGTTTTAAGACAATGGCAGGCATGATGGCGCTTTGCGCTGTGCTGTCGGGCGGTTTTGGGTTTGCAGGCGGCTATCTGGCCAATGCCCTGGCGCCGGCAGCGTCGGATAATCTGACCGCGCCGCTGCTGCCTGGCACCACCCCGGTTATCGCTGCCGCCAACGGCGGGACTTCCTCAGCCGTCGAACGGGTCACCGAGGCCTGCGCCGACAGCGTTGTGGAAATCGTTACCGAGTCGGTTTCCGCCAGCAATTATCTGGGCCAGTACGTCACCTCCGGTGCGGGCAGCGGCGTGATTATCTCCGCCGACGGTTATATTATCACCAATAACCACGTCATCAACGGCGCAAATAAGATCACGGTTACGACCCGCGGCGGCCAGGAATACACGGCAAAACTCGTTGGGACCGACGCTGCCACCGATATCGCCGTCATCAAGGTTGAAGCGAGCGGCCTGAAGGCCGCCCAATACGGCAACTCCGACACCCTCAAGGTGGGCGAGCTGACCGTGGCAATCGGCAACCCGCTGGGCAGCCTGGGCGGTACCGTCACCGACGGCATCGTCAGCGCCCTGAGCCGTGAAATTACCATTGAAGGCGAAACGATGACCCTGTTACAGACCAATGCCGCCATCAACCCCGGCAACTCCGGCGGCGGCCTCTTTGACAGCACCGGCAAGCTGATTGGCATTGTCAACGCCAAATCCAGCGGCAGCGACATCGAGGGCATCGGCTTTGCCATCCCGATCAACACAGCGAAAGCGATTGCCGAAGAGCTGATCGCCAACGGCGTGGTCACCGGCAGGCTGGAAATGGGCCTTGGCCTGACAGAGATTACCAACTATATTACAGCCGTCCAGTCCGGCGTTTCCCGTATGGGCGTTTATGTGGCCTCCGTCAACAGCACCGCCGCCCAGCAGGCGGGGTTCCAGCGCGGCGACCTGATTACCGCCATTGACGGCACGGCTGTGTCGACCGTCGCAGAGATTAAGGCGCTGCTGAAAAATTACAAGGTCGGCGATACCATCACCGTTTCGGTTGTGCGCGGCGGCCGTACCGGGGACCTGACCCTGACGCTCCAGCAGGTCAAAGCCTCCGACAGCCTGGATACGCTGTAATGCCCAAATAGATAAAGGGAGCTGGTACGCAATAGGGAAAAGCGTACCAGCTTTTGCTGTCTCGTTTATTGGGGCAGGCCTTTTTTAAAGGCTGCCGCAGTCCAGCAGCTTGCTTATCCGCATGACGGTCAAGCGGGAGCGGACGTAGGGGGAAAGGGCGGCCGAGAGGGGGATAAGCCCGTCGGAAAGGCCGATATCGGCCATTGTAACGGGTGCGCCGGCTTTTTTGAGCAGGGCGGCGATGTTTTCGGCGCTGGGGATTTCGCGCAGGATTTTGGCCAGCGCCGGGAGGTTTTGCTGAAGCGTTTGCCGGTCGACCTGAGCGAGCGGATCGGGGGTGTTTTCCTCGGCGATCTGCTTATAAACGTCGAGCTCTTTGAAATGCGCAAATAGCGCGGTTTCGACGCCGCCGTAATCTGACAGCCGGCTGCCGCCGTTTTCAATCCACGCGGCAAGTTTATGATAGGCTTCTGCTGTCAACATAAGCCCTACGCCCACTTTTTCGCCGTGGTAAGCCTTGACATGGGGGTTGATCGCTTCCATCTCCCACAGATGGGAGAAATGGTGCTCCGCGCCTGAAGCCGGGCGGGAATTGCCGATCATCTGCATTGCCAGGCCTGATAGGAGCAGCCCGTACATCAGCTGTTCGGAAGCTTCCGGGCCGCCCGCGGGGATGCCGTCAAGGTTTTTGCAGACTGTTTCAATCGCGGAAAGCTCCATTTCGCAGATGCGCCCGCAAAAATACTCGCCGGTGAGCAGCTGCGCCGCTTTCCAGTCGGCAAGCGCCGTGTATTTGCCCAGCAGGTCGGCAAAACCGGACGCCGAGAGCCGCGCCGGGGCCTTGGCGAAGACGTTGGTATCGGCGAAGACCGCGGCCGGCGCGACGGCGGGGAAGGTTTTCTTGTAGCCATGCCAGGTCATGGCCGCCACTGTCGAGACAAAACCGTCGACGCTGGCTGCGGTCGGCACCGATAGGAAAGGGATGCCGCGTTTATGGGCGACGAAGCGCGCCGTATCGTGGATGGTGCCCGAGCCGACGGCAAGGATCAGGTCGGCGTCGCCCAGGCGCTCGTCCGCCAGCGCCGCCGCCCGTTCGTCGGCGTGAAGCCCTTCCGGGTCGAGTTTGACTGCCGGCAGCCCCGGCATCAGTTTTTTCAGCGCTGCGCCAGCGGCCTCGTAGGTGTGGAAATCGCAAAGCATAGCAGGTTTTTTGAAGCCCTTTCCGGCGATCCAGCTGGGGATTTTTTGCAGCGCACCCGCTTCGATGACAATTTCCTCCACCGAGATGCTGTGCGTGCGCCCGCAGGGGCAGGGCCCTTTGAATTTCCCAAGGTCGATATTCATAACGGTATCCTTTCTGTCAAGGCGGTTTGCGGCCTAGTCTGCCATCGGTTCCGACGGCCTTTAAGGACATTATAGCATAGTATTTTGGGAAATTCAATTTTTTGCGGGCTTTTTTTCAGATTTTTGTTGACAAAAAAACGGCGGCGTGGTACCCTTGATAAAATGAGTATGACCAAGGAGGCCGCTATGCTTGACACAACCCTTCCCTATAAGCCGGTCCTTATGACGCACCCTTCGCCCAAAGACGCGCCGCGTTTCCCGATCCCCGACGGCTTTTCCCTGCAAAGCTGGACGCCGGGCCGCGAGGCGGATTGGTGCGAAATTGAGGCGGCCTGCGGCGAATTCCCGTCGGCCGAGGCTGCAATGGCGCACTTTTCCAAAGAATTTTTGCCATATGCCGATAAACTGCCGGGGCGGATGCAGTTCCTTCTTGCGCCGGACGGCCGGGCAGCCGGCACGGCTACCCTCTGGCAGGGGAAGCATCTTGGCGGGGAGAAGCCTCGGATCCACTGGGTGGGCGTCCACCCAGACTTCCAGCGCCGCGGCGCGGCGAGAGGGCTTCTGTCGGCGGTGATGGAAGCGTTTGGCAGGCCGGGGGCGGAAAATTTTGCCTATCTGACGACCCAGACCTGGAGCTGGCCCGCTATCCGCCTTTACCGGCAGATGGGCTTTGTGCCGGAATACGCGCTTCCGGCCTATTGGAAAGAGGAGTGGGACCCAGAAGGGGCTTGGGCGCTGATTGACTGGGCCTGCGCCGAGGCTGGTTCCGGCGGGGCTGGTTCCGGCGGGGCGGGCAGTTAGCTTTTCGCCTGTTTGCGTTTCAGGTAACGGCGCTGGGCAAAGGCGTAGTCGCGCTTTTCGCCTTCCGTGCAGGGGAGCAGCGAAGGCGTCGGGCGGGGGCGGCCGTCGTTGTCCACCGCCACCAGCGTAACCCTTGCCAGCGCAACCGTATCGGGGCCTCTGCTGACCCGGACCAGGACTTCCATTGAGCTTTCCCCAGCGAAAGAGAGTTTCGCCGCGAGCTTTAGAAGATCACCAGTGCGGGCGGGGGAGAGGAACCGCACCTCGCAGGCCGCCGTGAGGATTTGCCCGCCGCTGTGGCGGCAGGCGGCAGCGCCGGCGGCGAGGTCGATCCAAGACATCAGCTGGCCGCCAAAAAGGCACCAGCCGCCGTTTAAGTGGCTGGGCATGACCATTTGGTAGGCGGTAACTTCAGAGTCGGCAGGTTTTTTTGATTGCATACAATCCATCCTTTCATTCGGTACCTGTATTTTTTGCAATAGTCGGGTTTTTATTTATATTCAGCTTTGCGTTTGTTATTTCCTGGAAGGGCTTTCCTTTTGCGCCCATTGTTTGCCTAAGGTTGCCAAGAGAAAAAGATTTTATGCGGTTTTTTCAAAAATCACAGGGGCCGGGGCTGCGAACAGGGCAACAGCATTTAAAAATGGTAAAATCTATCGACGCAGAAGGCGGTTTTTTGAAGGTAAACAGGCATCTTGGCGATTAAAAGTCTTTGAGTTTAGCTTTGCTAAACTTGAGCTTCTCTTCAGAAAGCGACCCGCGTTCTCCGTACTCTTTGGGCCGCGGAATTTAAGGGTTGACATTCTAAGGAGGGTGTGGTATATTAGAAGAAACCCAAGACTGAGAGAAGTAGCAAGGCCCCTTATCCTTCAAGAGAGCCGCGGCAGGTGGGAGCGCGGCAGGAAAGCCCTTGCGAATGGACTCAATCAGGGCGGGAGGAACGGCCGGCAGGCCTAGTAATGCCCGACGGGGGACTTTGGCCCGTTATCCGCAAAGCGTATATGTCGGTATGCGTGTATTTGGGTGGCGTGCAGAAGTCTCGGCTTTTGTCCCGAAGGGGCAAGGGCTTTTTTATTTTGAAAGGGGAAGCTATTATGGAAGGCGAAAAGAAAAAAGTGATTTTAAGCGGCATCCAACCAACCGGCGTGTTTACGCTGGGAAATTATATCGGGGCGGTGAAAAACTGGGCGGCTATGCAGGAGGAGTTCCGCTGCGCCTATATGTTGGCGGACCTCCACGCGATTACCGTGCGGCAGGAGCCTAAGGTGCTGCGGGAACAGATCTTAACCTGTTACGCGCTGCTGCTGGCCTGCGGGCTTGACCCTGAAAAGAGCGTCATTTTTATCCAGAGCCAGGTACCGGCCCACGCCGAGCTGGGATGGATGCTGGCTTGTTATACCCAATTCGGCGAACTGTCGCGGATGACCCAGTTTAAAGACAAGTCCCAGCAGCACGCCGACAACATCAACGCCGGCCTTTTCACCTATCCCTCGCTGATGGCGGCCGACATCCTGCTTTATCAGGCTGATTTGGTGCCTATCGGCGAAGACCAGCGCCAGCATTTGGAGCTGACCCGTGATGTGGCCAGCCGCTTCAACGGCATTTACGGCAATGTCTTCAAAATCCCGGAGGGCTATATTGCCAAAACTGGCGCACGGGTCAAATCCCTGGCCGACCCGACAAAGAAAATGTCCAAATCGGATGAGAACCCTAACGCTTACGTTTCCATCCTGGATAAGCCCGAAACTATTATCAAAAAGTTCAAGCGCGCCGTCACCGATTCCGAGACCGAGGTCTGCTTCCGGGAGGGGAAGGACGGCATCAACAACCTGATGAGCATCTACAGCGCGGTGACCGGCAGGACGCTGGACGAGATTACCGCCGAGTTTGCAGGCAGGGGCTACGGCGATTTCAAAGCTGCCGTCGGCGAGGCTGTGGCAGAATACCTGCGCCCGGTGCAGGAGAAATTCGCCCGGCTGATGGCGGACAAGGGGTATTTGGAAAGCTGTTACCGTCAAGGGGCCGAGCAGGCGCAGCGCATCAGCAGCCGCACGCTGGAAAAGGTCAAAAAGAAGATTGGCTTCGTGCAATAAAAGACTTTGCTAATATTTTTATACAGCAAATTTATCCATTATAAAAGATAAATTTGCTGTATTGTCTATGGACGGTGATAAGATGCAGAGATGCACCCTTGGCTGGTTCGCAAGGATTGTCACGGCGCTGGTGTTTTTAGGGTTCTTTATCCCTCTCACAGGGCTGGCGCTTTACTTTGTCTTCTCCCCGCAAAGTTCCCCTGACGAGCGGCTGATGTTCGGGGCTGGGGCGGCTGTGTTCGGCGGGCTTTCCGTTTTTGCCGTTTACAGGTTCTGCTATTATGGGCTGCCTTGGATTGAATATGATGACGTGCGGGTGGTTTTCCATTACTCGCGCCGGGGGCAGCTCGAAGCCCGCTGGGCGGATATCCCTGGCCCTGCGGTACAGGTTAGCTCGGAGGACGGCGGCTACTTGTTCCGTTTCCAGGACGGCGGCAAGCAGCGGAAAATCTTAGTGAACCGCCTTTCCAGCGGCTTTAAGGAGCTGGAGCGGATGCTGAAGGAGACGGGCGTGCTGAAGCGGATCGGCCGCTTTACCAAGGAGGACTTTCGGCAGAGCGCCGAGGAAGTCCTGCGCCAATTCGAGCGTTACCGGGCGGCCAACCCAAACGCTGTGCGGCCAAGGCCGGCGGAGGACTGCAGCCTTTGCCCCGACTGCGAGGGGCGGGGCGCTTACGTCAGGAGGCTGCCGTTTATCAAGCTGGACGTCGCAAAAATCTGCAAGACCTGCGGCGGTTCGGGCTATATACCAAAGTAATTAAAAATACCATTAACAATAAACAAGAAAGAAAATATTTATTTTATTGCGCATGGTTATCTAAACTCCGTCGCCTGCCTGCCCGTTTTTGCCGGGCGAGTTTGTTGTTCGGCGGTGTTTTGGATGTGTAAAAGGGCCAATCCGGCTCATATTAAAATAGGGAATGGAGGGCTTATATGGGAAAACGTGCGGTTGTGCTGGCAGGCGGCGGTTCGCGGGGCGCTTATCAGATCGGCGTCTGGCGGGCTCTGCGGGAGCTTGGTATTGATTATCAGATTGTCACCGGCACTTCGGTGGGCGCGCTTAATGGCGCGATGATGGTGCAGGGAGATTATGAGGTTGCGGCGGCGCTATGGGAGACGTTGTTGACTAGCGACGTGGTCAATGCCGACCTGCCCGACGAAGCTCCGGATTATTCCGACCCGCGCTGGGAGTCGGAGGTATGGGGCGTTTTCCTTAAAAAGGCAATCCAGGGCGGAGGGCTGGATTTTTCGCCGCTCGAGGGGATTATGGAAAAATATATCTCCGAAGAGCGGATCCGCCAATCGCCGGTGGATTTTGGCGTGGTGACGGTGGAATATCCATCGATGAAGGCGTTGGAGCTTGCCCGCGAAGAGATCCCCGCCGGGAAAATCGCCGATTACGTCATGGCGTCGGCGGCCTGCTTCCCAGCCTTCAAAGTCAAGGAAATCGACCGCGTCAAATATATTGACGGCGGCTACCAGGACTATATGCCGGTTGGGCTGGCACTGCGGCTGGGGGCCGACGAGGTAATCGCCGTGGACCTAAAAGCTGTTGGCATACGCCGCAAACCCAAGGACAGCAGCGTGCCGGTGAAGCTGGTGCGTTCCCGTTGGAATTTGGGGCCGTTTTTGCTGTTTGAGCCGACGCTGTCGGGGCGCAATATGGCGCTGGGGTATCTGGACGCCAAAAAGGCGCTGGGGGCGCTTGACGGGGATTGGTTCGCTTTTGAAAAGGGAAGCTGGCAGACACAGCAGGCAAAGCTTGCCAATAAGTTGGATAGGCTTTTGGCGCTGGCAGAGGCGGACGGCCGCGATGCCCCTTCCCGGGTGGGGAAATTGCGGCTGCTGCGGGCGCTGGGGCTGGGCAAGGGCGCCGTCCGGGAAGCGCTGCTGCTGCCGGCGGCCGAGCTGGCGGGCCGGCTTTTAAAGCTGCCGCCGGAGCGCCCTTATAGCTGTGAAGCCTTTGACAGCCGGCTGCTTGCCGCCTTTGCCGACGCCAAAGCAGAGGCAGCCCAGCAGGCGGCCCGCCTCGCTGACGGCAGCGCGAGCCTTTCCGAGCTGGCTGACGTGCTCCGCCGGGAAGGCAAGCAGGTGCTGCTCAGCGCAGTTTACGCGCTGCTTTCCCGGGCACTGGCAGGGGAGAAGTCAGCAGCAGATTTCTGGCGGCTGGCTGTAGCAGCGCCGCCGGAGCTGGCGGCAGCCTGTTACCTATGGCTATTGGAGCAGGAGGGTACGGAGAGTACGGGCCGCTTTCTGGAAGGAAAGCCTAGTTTAGCAAAGCTAAGCTGCAAAGACTTTTAATCGCTAAGATGCTCGTTTGCCTCAAAAAAGCCGCCTTCAGCGTTGATAGGTCCTATCATTTTTTGAATGCTGCCGCTTTGGAAAATCTGGCTGTTAGCATTGACATCAATGAAAGGGCGTGGTATAATTATGTATATTCTTAGTGTTGGACAGGCTTCGGACGTGGGGAAGAGGACCATGCCGGCGGGCAAACCGGGGCTGCATCGCTGAAAACTTTGGCAGTAAGCCCCGCTTGAGTTTTGGAGGGTGTTTTAGAGATGAATCGGTACAGAGTCATGATAGTAGATAATGATCCGACCTCGCTGGCTATTGGGCGGGCTTTGTTGGAGAAAAGCTACGACCTGATGCTGGCCCAGTCCGGCCTACAGGCGCTTGGGCTTATGCAGAACCAGGGATGCCCCGATCTGGTCGTGATTGATATGACCATCCCGGGTATGGATGGGATGACGCTGTTGGAACGGATCCGAGAGATTGACGAGATGAAGGAAACCCCGGTGATTTTTATGGTCGACAAGGGCCAGGTGCTAGAAGAGGCTAAGTGCTATGCCAAAGGGGTCGTGGGTTTTGCCCACAAGCCGGTCAACCCAACCGCGCTGAAGCTGCAGATCCAGCGGCAGACCCATTATCTGGCTATGCAGCAGGAAAACGCCCAGCTGAAACGAGTGCTGCGGATGATGCATGACCAGTTTGACCTGATTTTTCCTAAGGGCGTCTGAAGCTGGCCAAACAAATAAAGGAAGTAATATATGGAACTGCTGCATACGATTCTGAACTATCTGACCGAAATCGCCATCCTGCTGTTTGAGTTCATCGGCGTGGGGATTTTGGTGTTTGCAGGGCTGCGCGGCATCTGGGACTGCCTGCACCACAGCCCCCGCACCCGGCTGCATCTGGCGAAAGGGATGTCGCTGGGGCTGGAGTTCAAGCTAGGGAGCGAAATTTTGCGCACCGTTGTCGTGCGGGAATTTACAGAGCTGCTTATTGTGGCCGGCATTATTATCCTGCGGGCTGCGCTGACCTTCTTGATCCATTGGGAGATCAAAAACGAAGAAGAGGCCCAGGTTGATACGACAAGCGGCAAAAAGTCTTCCCCGCTTGTGCAGAAGGTGAAAAAAGCCCTCCAGGAATCGGAGGAGGGCGCGTCAGAACCTAAAGAGCTGTGATGAAAAACCGGGGACCAGTTTTTGGCCCCCGGTTTCCCCTATTTATTTGCCGCAGCTTAGCCGATCATTTTCTCCAGGTTTTCCCTGCTCACCCGGATGCTTTCCAGCGGGGAGAGGGGCGTTTCGTAGTGGTCTTCGGTGAAGCGGCAGATGCAGTCCAGCTCGACAATGATTGTCGGCGCAAAACCCAATTCGGCCGCCGTGTCCACGATGGACTGGATATCCATTGTACCAGTGCCGACGGTGACAATATCGGTGGGGTTGGTGCGGCCGAAAATTTTCTCGCGGAAGCTGTCCGCAGAAAGTTCGGTAACACCTTCCATCAGGTTGACCGGGTTGGCGGATTCGCCCATGTCCTTCTGATGGATCAGCTTGCAGCGGCTCCCTAACGTCTTCAGCAGCTCCACCGGGCAGACGCCGCCGCGTTTGGCCCAGAAAGTGTCCACCTCAAAGCTTACCCACTCAGGGTTGGTCAGCTCCGCCAGCCACAGCAGCGCATATTTGCCGTCAATCTTCAAGAATTCCTGGCAGTGGTTGTGATAGAAAAAGCCCATGCCCCGCTCATGGCAAATTTTGCCCATCCGGTTGCAGAGGTCGGCGACCTTTTTAACCTCGTCCATGTTGCCCATCACAGTCATCGGCAGGACGATTGCGCCAGCGCCCATCTTGACATGGTCGTCGGCAATTTTTTCCAGGTCGTCTTCAGCTGTGAAGTTGCAGTGGCTGGAGACTGCGGTCAGCCCCAGCTCTTTGACCTTCGCGCCGATTTCCTCCGGGGTGGGGAGGCCCTCGCCGCTATGGGGGATGATGTACTCGATGTACTTGTAGCCGGCTTTTGCGACATTTTCCAGCGTTCCCATATAGTCCTGCATCAGCTCGCCCATCACCGAGAACATGGAAAGGCCAACATTCATTTTCATTGGAAAGACTCCCTTCAATTTGTAATCGTTTTCAGAATTGGGTAACAACCTATTTGTTTTTATTTTACAGCAATATTTCCAATTTGTCAAGCGTTTTGCGGAAAAATTTGCGGATAGCCATTCCACACTGTGAAAATTATCGTTCTATTGAGCAGAGAAATGTTTTACAACACGGCGGAAAGCCGCGTCCCTGTTTGACGGGCTATTTTACAGGAAAAGTTTGAAACAGCGTTGCAAACATCGCCTATTTGTGGTATACTAATTTCAAAAGAAAACGTTGGCAGGGTGATGTCTGCCGGCGGACAGGCTGTGTATCGTGTAGGAGGTGACAACATGAACGAAGAGCTTTTACAGGCGATACTTTTTGAGGTAAAAGGCGCTAGGGCGGATTTGGCCGAGTTCAAAGCCGAGACTAACCGGCGGCTGGATGCGCTTGAGTCCCAGATGGGCAGGGTCGAAGCTCGCCTTGACTCTCTTGAAACCCGGATGGATTCTCTTGAAACCCGGATGGATTCTCTCGAAACCCGAATGGACTCTCTCGAAACCCGGATGGACTCTCTCGAAACCCGGATGGATTCTCTTGAAACCCGGATGGACTCTCTTGAGACTCGGATAGATTCTCTTGAAACTCGGATGGATTCTCTTGAAACCCAGATGCACTCTCTTGAAACTCGGATGGATTCTCTTGAAACCCAGATGCACTCTCTCAAAACTCGGATGGACTCTCTCGAAACCAAGGTCGACGTACTTGACGCGAAGGTCGACCATCAATTTGCCGATATTGCCCAGGCAATCTACCAGGTAACGACGGTTATCAGCGATAAAATTGATGAGAACGAGCGGACAATATCCCAAAAACTCAGTAAGCTTGAGGCAGTGGTCGCTCAAAACTGCTATGATATCCAGTATTTAAAACAGCGTTCGGCTGACGCTTTGAGCTGGCAGGCAACGTGATTTGTATAGTATAGAAGGCAAAACGCTTGCAGCAATGCAGGCGTTTTTATTATGCCAATAAAATAAAAAATGCGCTATAAAAATTTATAATCAAGGATGAAAAATAGAAATTCAGCCAAAATTTCCGCTTCCTATCCCTCCCCGGGGCTTCCGGTTTTATATGCGTTCTGATATAATAAAGTGCGTTGAACAGATTCCCCCTTTGAAAGGAGCATTTGCTGATGGGTCCATTTTCCAAAACATTATCCTGTTTTGCCGCAATATTGCTGGTTTCCTCTTTCGCTTCCTGCGGCAGCTCGCCTTCAGGCGGCAGCCCGTCCAGCGGAACCCGCGTCGTCACCGACGTTTGGGGCCGCGAGGTAGAAATTCCCGCCGAGGTAAGTTCTATCGTCTGCCTGGGATCGGGTGCGCCGCGGATGGCGGCATATTTGGAAGCGGTGGATATGCTGGCTGGGGTGGAGGAGCACGACGCAGAGGCTGTTACGGTGCTTCGAGACTATAGCCCTGTTTACCAGAGTCAGATAAAAGAATTGCCAGTTGTGGGGGCAGGCGGCGGGAGCGGGGCCAATAACGGCTATCCGGAAGAGCTGATCAAGGCCATGCCTGACGTGATCCTGGCGGGGTTTTCAGCCGAAGCTGCCGACGAACTGGCCGCCCAGACCGCCATTCCGGTGGTCAGCGTCCGCTATCTGAGCATCAATTTTGTGGACGAGAGCTTTTACAGCGCCATGCGGGTTTTTGCCGAAGTAATCGGGAAGGAAGAGCGCTGCGAGGAAGTGCTTTCCTACATAGATGGCTGTAAAGCAGACCTAGCGGGGCGGACGGCCGATGTCCCCGATGCTGAAAAGAAAAAAGCCTACACAGGGGCGGTAACTTTTTCTGGACGGCACGGTTTTTCCGGAACCTATGCCAATTTTGGGCCGCTTATAGGCATTCATGCCTTGAATGTGGCTGACGAGCTGGCAGGCCAGAATTATTTTGAAGCAGATTTGGAAAAGGTGCTGGAATGGGATCCCGATGTTATTTTCCTTGACCCGGGCAATATGGACCTGGTGAACGACGAGTACCGCGCCAATACTGCCTATTTTGATTCGCTGCGGGCGGTGTCGGAAAAGCAGGTCTACACCATGCCTTCCTTCAACAACTGCGGCACCAATATTACCTATGCCCTGATGGATGCCTACTACGCTGGCACCGTGCTGTTCCCCGAACAGTTTTCCGATATTGATATTGCGGCCAAATCCGGCGAGATCCTGATGGAGCTGTTGGGGAAGGATATTTTTGACGAGATGGCAGCGGGCGGCCTTTACTATGGCCCGCTGGCCTTTGGCGAGTAGGATGGGGAAGGGGATACAGCCCGCCGCCCGAAAACTCGCTGCGGATTACAGCCGCAGCACCCGCCGCAAATGGCTTGTGCTGCTGGCGCTTGCGCTGGCAATGCTTGGTTCTGCGCTGGCGTCGCTGGCGGTAGGGTCGTCGGGGCTGTCCGTAGCGGAGATGCTGGCGGCGCTGGTTGGCAGGGGCGGCAGGCAGGCCAGCCTGATTGTCTGGAACGTCCGCCTGCCGCGTGCGGCGGCCGGAGCAGCCGTCGGGGCGGCGCTTGCGATGGGCGGCTGCGTGATGCAAAGCGTGCTAAGGAACCCGCTGGCTTCGGCGTCGACGTTAGGTGTGACCCAGGGGGCCTCCTTCGGCGCGGCGGCCGCTATCGTCTGGCTGGGGGCAGGCATCCAGGTAAGCGGCGCGGCGGCCGGCGTGACGATTACCAACCCTGCGCTGGTGACAATCTGCGCCTTCGTCGGCGGGGCGGCGACAACGTTGGTGATATTGGGGTTGGCGAGGCTCAGGGGCGTGACGCCCTCGGTAATGGTGCTGGCTGGTACCGCCGTCAGCGCGCTGTTCACCGGGGCCACGACGCTGATCCAGTATTTCTGCGACGATGTGATGGTGGCTACCATTGTTTATTGGACTTTTGGCAGCCTAGGGCGGGCAGGCTGGGGGGAAATTGGGTTGGTTGCCCTGCTTTCAGCGCTGGCTTTCCTGTTCTTTTTTATCAACCGCTGGAATTACAACGCCCTTGAAGGCGGGATGCGCACCGCCCAAAGCCTTGGGGTGGCGGTAAAGCGGCTGATTTTGCTGAGCATGGTCCTCTGCGCGCTGGTTTCATCAGCAGCCACAGCTTTTGTAGGCTGTATCAGCTTTATCGGGCTGATAGCCCCGCACATGGTGCGGCGGTTTACCGGCAGCGACTACCGCTTCCTGATCCCCGGCTCGGCGCTGATGGGGGCTGTTTTGCTGCTGCTTTCGGACATTGTTTCGCGGACTATGCTGATGCCGGCCGTTTTGCCGATTGGGGCGTTGACGTCTTTTTTGGGCGCGCCGCTGTTCCTTTGGCTGATTGTCCGGCGGGGCGGCGGAACGCTTTAGACTGTGCAAAGGGGGGGCCTGGCAGATGCTTGAGGTCGAGGGGTTAAGTTTCGGTTACGGCAGCCGTCCGGTTTTGTCCAATATTACCTTTTCGGCTGAGGCTGGGGAATGCGTTGCTCTGCTGGGCAACAACGGCGCGGGCAAAAGCACGCTGGTCACCTGCCTAAACCG
This sequence comes from Oscillospiraceae bacterium, assembly GCA_022793675.1. Lineage (GTDB taxonomy): Bacteria > Bacillota > Clostridia > Oscillospirales > Ruminococcaceae > Faecivivens. The sequence goes on along the minus strand of JAAWDH010000003.1, from coordinate 60,995 downwards.
CATTCGCCGGCCGGCAGCGGGGAAGGTGCTGCTGGACGGCAGGGACACGGCTTTGATGGGCAGGCTGGAGTTGGCGCGGCAGGCGGCTTATCTGCCGCAGAAATGCGAGCCGGGCCGGACGACGGTTTTTGATACCGTGCTGCTGGGGCGCAAGCCCTATATGCGTTGGGGGGCGGAGCGGGAAGATTTGGAACGCTGCGGTGAAATACTGGCGCAGCTGGGGCTGGAACCGCTGAGCCTACGTTATACGGACGAGCTTTCCGGCGGCGAGCTGCAAAAGGCGATGCTGGCGCGGGCGCTGGTGGGGGAGCCAAAGCTCCTGCTGCTGGACGAGCCGACCAGCAACCTTGACCCCAAAAACCAGTATGAGATGATGGGGCTGGTCAAAAAATTTGCCAAAGAGCGCCGTTTTACCATGCTTATCGTGCTCCACGACCTAAACTTGGCGCTTTTTGGATGCAGCCGTTTCCTATTTTTGAAGGGCGGCAGCGTTTACCGCTACTGCCGCCTTGAAGAAGTAAACGGTGAAATAATTTCTGGCGTTTACGGCGTCCCAGCTTCGGTGGAGACGCTGAACGGGCGGAAAATTGTGATGATAGGAGAGGACCGCAATGGATCTTAAAAAGACATGGGACGACTGCGCAGCCTTCCATGGCCACGTCTGCCCCGGGCTGACGATTGGCTATAAGGCGGCGCTTTATGCCGCGGAGCTTTTAGAGCTGGCTTTTTCGGATGACGAGCAGCTGGCCTGCGTAGCGGAAAACGACGCCTGCGGCGTTGACGCTATCCAGGTAATGTTGGGCTGCAGCGTCGGCAAGGGCAACCTCCTTTTCCGGCTGCGGGGGAAGCAGGCCTTTTCTTTCTACAACCGGACAACTGGCAAATCGGTGCGGCTGATGCTGAAGCCGAAGCCCCGCGAGATGGATAAAGCGGAGAGTTTTGCCTATTACCAGCAGCTGCCCCCGTCGGAAATGTTTGACGTAAAGCCTGTCCCCGGGCCGCTGCCGGAGCGGGCGCGGCTCTTTGGGAGTTTTCCCTGTGACAGCTGCGGCGAGCTGACCGCCGAACCGATGCTCACCCTGCAAGGCGGCAAAAGGCTTTGCCTAGATTGTTATCCAAAGTACGATAGGTTTAATTTGTGATGGGGCCGGGGAGTACGCGGCTTTTGAAAAAGCCTGGCAAAACTTTTTAATCGCCAGGATAGGTTTTGCGCCGACGTGGCCGCCTGCTGCGTCGAAAAGCCTCTTTGTTGACAGTTTTTGATGTTTGTGCTATTATAAAATAAAAGGAGGTTGTGCATGATGGGAAAAATCAACGAGTGGGGCGAGATCGTGAACCCCGACGGTACCATTTCTTATGACACCGGGCTTTCGATGGCGTATACGGGGGACGACCATTTTTTAGCTCCGATTTCTTGCGTGGAATGTATACCTGGCAGGGTGTATAGCCTGCTCAAAATTGACGCCAAAAACAATCGCCCCGGCTTTTCAGAAAACAAGTGCATCCTTTTGGAAAACCGTGTGATTGTAGGGATTATTTATGAGGATTATAATGGTTACTATAAGGATGTTACCGACCGTAGCCGGCTGGATCTTTACCCATTCCTCTACAAGCTGGAGCAGTCAAAGCTTTATAAGCTTGCCCAGATGAGCACAACGCCGCAGATGGGGATAAAGGCCTTTTGTGTGCGGGACGGCTGGGTAATCTGGCAGCTGTGGGGGGCGGATGAAGAGGGCTGCCGCTGGTTCGCCGTACCCATTTTTGGCGGCGAGGTAAAGTCTATGTATCAAAGCCCGCTCGAATAATAGGGGTATTTTGGCAGCTGCCCAAAACTAGGGCGGCTGCTATTTGTTTTTCTTTTTATTTTTTCGACGCGATTCTGCGTAAAACTTTTTGGTCTAGCACCCTCTTTTCAAACAAACTGCTATTGTTAACGGGCGGGCTTCCTTTTAGGTTGACAGGCCCTGGAAATTTCGTTATACTAAAGGTGGCGGCAGAAAGGCCGCCGCGAATGGGGGCAATCCAACGGCTTGCCCCGGATTGAAGGAGGAGCAGTTATGGAAAAGTTCAAAGCATTTCTGAAACGCAAAGACATCGAGTTTTCCGCCCGGCGCTATGGCGTGGACGCTATGGGGGCTATGGCCCAGGGGCTGTTTGCGTCGCTGCTGATAGGGACGATTATCGGCACGCTGGGGACGCAGCTGGGGCTTCCCTACTTGACGGAGGTAGGGGACTACGCCAAATCTATGGCGGGGCCGGCGATGGCGGTCGCTATTGGCTTTGCGCTGCATTGCCCGCCGCTTGTGCTGTTCAGCTTAGCGGCAGTCGGCGCTGCGTCCAACGCTTTGGGCGGCGCAGGCGGCCCGCTTGCCGTGCTGGTTGTGGCGGTTGTTGCCGCAGAGCTTGGCAAAGCGGTCAGCAAGGAAACCAAGGTAGACATCCTGGTGACCCCTTTTGTGACGATTTTTGCCGGCGTTGGCCTGTCGACGCTGATAGCGCCGCCGTTGGGGAAAGCTGCTTCTGCTTTTGGCCAGATGGTTATGTGGGCAACTGACCTGCAGCCGTTCTGGATGGGGATTCTGGTGGCCGTCCTGGTGGGGATTGCGCTGACCCTGCCTATCAGCTCCGCCGCCATCTGCGCAGCGTTGAGCCTGACCGGTTTGGCGGGCGGCGCGGCTGTAGCCGGGTGCTGCGCCCAGATGATAGGCTTTGCCGTACTTAGCTGGCGGGAAAACGGGGTCGGGGGCCTTGTGAGCCAGGGCCTGGGCACCAGTATGCTGCAAATGGGCAATATCGTCAAAAACCCCCGCATTTGGATCCCGTCCATCCTTGCTTCAGCGATTACCGGCCCGATTGCAACCTGCCTGTTTAAGTTAGAAATGAACGGGGCCGCGGTGTCGTCGGGTATGGGTACCTGCGGCCTAGTTGGGCAGATCGGCGTTTACACCGGCTGGGTAAACGATGTGGCGTCGGGCGCGAAAGCGGCGATTGGCGCGATGGACTGGATAGGGCTGATTATGGTCAGCTTTATTTTGCCGGCGATACTTTGCTGGGCATTTGGATTGGTACTGCGTAGGATCGGCTGGATTAAGGAAGGGGATTTGGCTTTGTGATATAGCTAAAACCAGCCTAAGATTGCCAAGGAAAAAAGTTTTACTCGATTTTTTTCAAAAAATCGCGGGTCCAGCTTTCGTCAAGCCGAAAGCTGACAGCGCCCTGGTCGCTTGCCGCAGCAAGCGAAATCCCTTTCTAAGGGCTGGCAGCCGCCAGCCCTTTTTGAAATCATACTTTATCATAAGGAAGGTGCCTAACTATTGAACAACACCCGGATACTAACGCCTGAAAAAATCCTCCATGTCCAAGCGGCAGTTGAGCAGCTGATAAAACTGCATCAATCGGGTGCTTTAGGCGGCAAAATTATGCCTGAAGACGCCAACCCTAAACTGGACGCCGGCTCAGACGAAAACTACCTTTACTTTACGCTGCCGATGGCCCTGAACTACCAAAGAAACGCTTACCAGCTTTGGGAAGCTGCCAAAGAAACTTATCTCGACGAGGAAACCGCCGACGTGTTTGTTCCGCGGGCTGTTTTAAGGATGGGGCTTGATAGGCTGCGGGAGCGGCTTCTCAAACACAAAGTAGCCCTCCAGTCGAATAGGCACCCGCAAATCTGGTTCCAGTTATGCGAGACTTTCCAGTATTCCGGCGGGAGCGTCAAAAATTTTTTTGCCGCACGCGAATATTCTGTGGCGGCGATTAAGAAATTTATGACCAGCTATAAAGGGATGTTCCCCTACCTGTCCGGTGCAAAACTTATGGATTATTGGCTGTATGTAATGGAACAATATACCGACATCCAGTTTGTAGACAGGTCGAATATCACCGTCTTCCCCGACATCTATATTCTGCAAGCCAGCGTCAGGCTGGGCCTGATTGGACCGGAGGAAATGGACAGCCCTGATATTCGCGAAACAATCGGCGAATTGTGGAACCAGGCGCTTGCCGGGACAGGCAGGTGCGCGGTCGATATCCGCACCCCGCTGTGGCTGTGGAGCAGGAACGGGTTTGTCGTGGAGGCCATCGGCCCTGTTTGGAAACCCCCGCAGGAAGGGGAGCAGCTTCAATTCGACTTTGGCATAGTCCCGTAAAAATCTGTTGTAAAGCTTGACAATGGCCCCCTTCCATGATAAAATAAAATTATTCAAAGTTTATACTAGCTTCTTGTACAGCGGCGATTTGAGCGGCAGAGGAGGAACCTGTTAAAATGATAGCATCGCATATTCTGGAGGCAGCGCTGGAAAAGGCGTTGTCCACCGGCGGCGATTACGCCGAAATTTTTGCGGAAAACACGCTGACCAACCGGCTGGCCTTGGTAGACGGCCGGGTTGAGACCGTGCTGGGGAATTGTTCCTGTGGCATCGGCGTCCGGGTCTTTCAGGGGACGCGGTCGGTGTATGCGTCGTCAAGCGGCCTGCAGGCCGAAAACCTGATGGCTGCGGCGGCCAGGGCGGCTGCGGCGTTGGGGCAGGGCGGGGCCGGCGCGCGCCCGCAGCTGGTTGACCGGGCCTATCCCAACATCCACCCCTTCATGCAGATCGGCTCGTCGATGGCTCCTGCGCATAAAATCGAAATTATCCGGGAAGCTTATGCTGCGGCCAGGGATTACAGCCCCCAGATCAGCCAGGCCCAGGTAGGGCTTTCCGATGTCGACCGCAATATCCTGATTGCCACCAGCGACGGGGTGCGGCTTACCGACCGCCAGGTGCGGACAAGGCTTTTCGTCTCGGCTGTGGCCAGCGAAGGCGCCGACAACCAGACCGGCACCGAAGGCCCCGGCGCGCTGATGGGCTACGAGCTGTTTGACACCATAAGCCCTGCCGAGACCGGCCGTTCTGCCGCCAGGCAGGCCGTGACTATGCTGAGCGCGGGCTACTGCCCGGCCGGCCGGATGTCGGTGGCCATTGACAACGGCTTTGGCGGCGTTATTTTCCATGAGGCCTGCGGCCATTCGCTGGAGGCCGAAGCCGTCGCCCGCAATATGAGCCAGTTTTCCGGCAAGCTGGGGCAGCAGATCGCCTCGGCAAAAGTCACGGCGATTGACGACGGCACGATCCCCAATGCCTGGGGCTCTGTCAACTTTGACGACGAAGGCGTCCCCACCCAGCGCAAAGTGCTGATTGAAAACGGCATCCTTAAAAGCTATATGGTCGACAAGCTGAACGGCCGCCGCATGGGCCTTCCAGCCAACGGCAGCAGCCGCCGCCAGTCCTACGAATACGCGCCGACCTCCCGGATGACCAATACCTTTATTGCGCCCGGCGATTCCAGCGACGAAGAGATCATCGCGTCGATGGATTACGGCCTTTACGCCAAGAAAATGGGCGGCGGGTCGGTCAACCCGGTAACCGGCGAGTTCAACTTCTCGGTCAGCGAAGGCTATATGGTCCGGGGCGGCAAAATCTGCGAGCCGGTGCGGGGCGGCAGCCTGATCGGCAAAGGCTCGGAGATTCTAATGGAGATCGATATGGTGGGCAAAAACCTTGACCGCGGCCAGGGGATGTGCGGCGCATCGAGCGGTTCTATCCCCACCGACGTGGGCCAGCCGATGATCCGGGTGCGGGAAATCACCGTCGGCGGCAGAGAGTAAGGAGGCAGCGGCATGGATCAGATTATTGGATACGGCGCTTTTGAGGAGGCAGTCTGCAAAGAGGCTGCGGCTAAGGGCCTTGGGGAATACGAGCTTTATTACCAGCGCGATTCGGCGGACCAGGTAGAATCCTTTGAAGGCGAAATTGAAAAATTTTCCAGCTCCACCTCGGAAGGGGTCTGCTTCCGGTGTATTGCCGACGGCAAAATCGGCATCGCTTCGACGGAACTGTTTACCAAGGAAGAGGCGGCAGCCTTGGTGGCGCGCGCGCTTCAGAGCGCCTATGCGACCGACCTGGGCGACGAAGCCTTCCTCGCTTCCGGCAGCGCGGCGACTGCCGAGCCGGAAGCCTATGCCGGCGCAAATACGGCGCTGGACATCGAAAATGCGCTGAAACTGGAAAAAGCGGCGCTTGCCAAGGACAGCCGGGTGGAGATGGCCCAAGGGGAGATCGGCGAATACGCCAGGGTGGTTCGCCTGTCCAACGCCCAGGGGCTGCGCCTTTCCAAAGGCGGCAGTACGGCGGTTGCAGCCGTCAGCATCGTAGCTGCCGACGAAAGCGGCGAAAAGTACAGCGATTATGCGGTCAAAGCCGCTGCCGGTCCGGATAAGCTGGATATAGAGGCCGTTGCCGCCAAAGCGGTGGATAAAACGCTTGCCCAGATGGGCGGCAGGCCGATACCGTCGGGCAGCTACAAGGTGCTGCTTGATAAAAGCCAGGTGGCGCTGCTGCTTGCGGTGTTTGCCCCCGCTTTTTCAGCGAAAAACGCCCAGGACGGCCTTTCGCGCCTGAAGGGGATGGAAGGGCGGCAGGTAGCCGCGCCGGCTGTGACGATTGTCGACGACCCCGCCCACCCGGAGAGCTGTTTCCCGTCGCCTTTTGACGCGGAAGGGGTCCAGACCCAGGTGAAAAACGTGGTGGAGAACGGCGTGCTGACCACCCTTCTCCACAACCTGCGCACCGCCGCCCGCGCCGGCGTAGCAAGCACTGGCAACGCAAGCAAAGGCTCCTACGCCTCGCCGGTGTCGGTGTCGCCCTTTACCTTTTATCTGAAGCCGGGGGCTTGCACCAGAGAGGAGCTGTTTGCCAAGGCGGGGGACGCCGTCCTGATTACCTTTATGAAGGGCGCTCATGCCGGCGCAAACGCTGTGACCGGCGACTTTTCGCTGGAATCCAAGGGCTTTTTGGTGGAGGGCGGTAAAATTACCCGTCCGGTACAGGGGATCACAGTGGCTGGCAACTTTTTTGAGCTGCTTAAAAATATCGAAGGGGTTGCCGACGACCTGGAAATTGACTTCAGCGGCGTGGACTCGGCGTTCGGCGGGCCGACGGTGCTGGTCAGCGGCTTGACGATTGCCGGCGAATGACGCCTTGGGCGGGATAAACTGGAAAAGGGGCAGCCGAAACCTGTCCCTTTTTGAGATTTGCCTTTGCGCCGGCAAGTAGGACGGGCGAAACCGGTTGTTGCCGAATATCCTGGCAGGAGGCGGGTTTCAGGCAATTTTTGCAGCGGATTGATAAAAGCCAAGGATATTAAAAAAGGCGGCTGGATTTTGAATCCATCTGGCAGTTTCTTTCGTTCTTTTTGACAGAAGGGGCAGGCTTGCGGTTTGCCAACGTACCGTCATCATGGCGGACATACGCAGTGGAACATACTGGGAATTTTAGGAGGGGTCTTTCGTGTCATCGGTTCGGATTGCGTCGTTTAACCTGAAACATGATTTTTTTCTTGCTAGGCATAACCGCTGGCGGGACCGGCGGGAGCTGGTGCGGCGGATTATCCTGGAGGCTGGGCCGGCTATCGTCGGCGTACAGGAGCTGATGCCGGCCATGCGGGAGGACTTGCGGCGTCTGCTGCGGGAGTATAATGTTTTTGGTTTCGGCCGCAGCCGCGACCTTGGCAACGAAGAATCGGCGATTTTGGTGCGCAGCGCCGACAACGTCGTCTGCTATGACAAAACTTTCTGGTTGTCCCATCATCCGGAAAAACGGGGGAGCCGGGCTTTTTTCGCCGTTTTCCCACGGATCTGCACGGTCTGCGAGGTGGAGGTGGGGAGCCTGGGCCGCCGCATCCGTATCTTCAACACCCATTTTGACCATATCTGCGGCCCAGCCCGGACGCTGGGGGCGCGGGTCATCCTGGAGTATATGCACCGCCTGAACCAGAAAGAGCCGCTGCCGATGGTGCTGATGGGCGACTTGAACGCTGCGCCGGATAGCCTTCCGGTGCGGATCCTGTCGGAAAACCTCCACCGTTACCCGGATATCCGGCTGCACAACCTTTACGATTACCTCGACCGCAGCCGCGTCACCGGCACCTATCACGGCTTCAGCGGCATCAGCCGCCGCAGCCCGATCGATTATATCTTTTTCACCGACGACTTCCAGGTGGAGAACGCCTATATCGACACAGGCTCAGTGGACGGGCGCTATCCCTCCGACCATTTTCCGTTGGTGGCAGAGCTGAGCCTGAAAGAGTAATTTTGATTAGTTGGAGGAGATAGAATGCCCAATAACGAACCGCTGCAGATAAAATTGGTACCTTATAATGAAATCCCATCAGGCAGTACCTATGATTTAAATCAGATTATCTACGATCTTGATTGTCAAATTGACTTGCTATCAAGCCATGCTGATCAATTGGACTATCTAATTTCAGTTGCTTCGGGCCTTTTGTGCGGCGCTCTTGATATTTTGTGGGTCGGCGATTTCAGTTTGGAGCAGGGGAGGGCTTTTGCTAGTGACAAGATCGACGGCTTTGTCAAAAAGACTGCTAAGATATTTGGCTGTAAGAGCGATGACCTTGGGTCGGCCGTTCAGTTTTTAGAGCAAAAATTCCCGCTCCCCAGCGATGGCAATATGTCTGATTTTGGCGGTGCGCGCCAACACCATCTGCGGGATTTTGCCCATCATCCTACCGCCATCGGGTTGATTTTTTCCCTGCTTACCCAATTTACTGGGAAATCGTTTGGGACGGATGTACACGGCAATTTTTTGGTTGCAGATATATCGTCGAAAAGTATGGCGTATATCGGCAGCGATGTGCCAGGCAAGATCGTGAAAGGGACGTTTTACTGGTTTTTCCATCTTGTCAGCGATATGGCTGGTTCCAGCAGGACGGCTGGCCTAAGCGGCGGGATGGGGATACCTGGCCCGCTATTGGCGTTGGCAAAAGAGCTTTCAGCCCTTCCAATCTTTAAAAGTATCCATGCTGGAGAGGTTCCGCTGTCAAAATTTTTATCCAAACTTTTCAATGGGACGCTGCTTCAAAAGGATGATGGAACCGGTTTACGGTTTGACTTCCGTAGTGAATTGGGCATCCTTACGGAGCTGGGCCGGCAGGCCGTCCCGGTTATCGCCAATGAATGTATCGTGCGGGGGTTTTATTTCATCCGCCGTTTCGCGATGGAGCTGAAAGCGCATTCGGTGCGTTCTCTTGAAGATATAAAGCAGCTCAACTGGGAGGCGGTCAAACCAGTTGATAACCCTACAATTGATAGGATGATAACAGTCGCATCGGGCGTTTTTGCAGCAGTTGACGTTGGGGAGGCTGTGATCACCCAAAAGTACTGGGTGTCAGTTAACTATGTCGGAGTCGGGCGCTTTGCTTTGGCGATCCATAAGGATGTAATCTGGTGCTTAAAGGGTAGGCACGTCAAAAAAATAAAACAGATGTATGAAGACATCAAACGTTTTGCTTATACGCAGGAGGACGGGCGGGTTTATGAAAGGCTGGGGGCTGACGCAGGGATGGAACAGTTTGAGCTGACCGCTGCGCAGGTTGAGATTCTTTATAATCTTGAGTATCATAAGACTTTTCATGATGCTTGGGGCACAAAGCTGCCGATCGATACAGAAGGCGTTAGGAAGCTGAAGCTGGACTGGCTGAATGAGTGGCGGACCTACATAGGGAATGGTTTTTCGAGTTTCCTTGAATCAGATGGGGCCGAAATCCATTGGTATTCCGAAGAGGAATTGTTGAAAAAAATTGAAGAAAGCGAGCCTGAAGGTGTATGGTTCCGCTTGGTTTTGCTTGAGGCGATGCTGTTTGAGCCTTATTATCCCCTTAGCCTTGAGCAAGATAAGAAAGGAAATGATATACCAAGTAAAAAATATCAGAAACTTCAAAACGTCGTCTGTGAGTACGGAAGGAAACAAGCAGGGGACAGCTATTTGGAGATGATGTTTTCTGAATACGACTATTACCAGGCGGGTTATGTAAAACGGCTGCGAAAATGTTACGAAAAGGTGCTCCGTGAACTGAATGAAGTTTTAAAAACGGCCCTTACTTCCCTAGCAATTACGGCGGGAGTAGCGATTGCTGTGATTGTGGCGGCGGGCGCTTTTGCGCCTGCAATAGCCGTTGCCTTGGTAGGCTCTAATTTTGCGGGGCTTAGCGGCGCGGCGTTAACCAGCGCTTGCCTTGCTTATTTAGGGGGCGGGGCAATCGCAGTTGGCGGAGCTGGGATGGCCGGCGGGACAATGGTTATTGTTGGCGGCGGGGCTATCCTAGGCGTTGGCATGGGCGCTGGCGTCGGCGGCGCAGTGGGCGCAATCAACCTTGGCGGTAAGAGAAATGTTATTTTGCAATCTGCCAAACTTCTCGTTTCTATAAGGGAAGTTTTTCTAAATGACGAACATAATATTGAATATTCGGATACCATCCGCGAAAAATATGTACAAAATATATTAAAATTGGAAAATGAACTATCAAAGCTTAGGCTAAAAGCGGATGTCGCCAGTGGAAAGGAAAAGAAAAAGATTGCGGATGAAATAAAAGGGCTTGAAGACTCTATAGACGCAATGAAGATTGCCAGGAAAAGCCTTGAAAAATTTGTATCTTCGTTTAAAATTGGCATGGAACAGGAATGATATTTTTCAAAAGCTCTGTAACGGGGGTGTTTTTTTGAAAAACCTTCTGAAGGCAGCCGCCATTGGGATAGGCTTAGGCTTGCTTTTGAGCATCGTCCAAAGCGGCCTGCGCATGAACCGGACAGCTTTCCTCTACGGCTACTGGATTACCATAGCCGCGCTGCTGGTAGGGGCTATACTGGTTAGTATTTTTTACAATAGGTCTTATCGGAAGAAAATGCAGCAGATTACCGCTTTGCTCGAAGAGGGGAAGCCGCAGGAATACCTTGACGGCGTGAAAGGGCTGCTGCTGCGCGCTAAGGGGAAGAACCTGCGGAACATTTTGCAGATAAACCTTTCTGCTGGGTATTTTGAGGTTGGGCAGTACGACGCGGCCATTGAGGTATTGGAGGGGCTGCCTGAAGAACGGCTGGCGGGCAATGCGGCGAAGCTGGTCCGCCGGCTGAACCTCTGCATGAGCTATTTTTATGCGGCGCAGGATGAAAAAGCGATGGCGCTTTACGAAGAAAGCCAGCCGCTTTTCGGGCAGTTCAGGAATAACACGTCCTGCGGCGGCAATATCGCGGCGCTGGACGTCCTTGCAGCGCTGCGGCAAGGGCGGCTTGACCAGGCGGAACAGCTGCTTGAAACGGCGAAGCAGTCATGGGACCATCCCCGCCTGCGGCGCACATTCCAGAGGATCGGCGGCTTCTTGGAAGAGGCAAGGGCGGAGCGGCAGGAGGGCGGTTATGCGGACCTGGGCTGAAAAGCGGAAAAGCGGGCTGTTGTGTTGCCTGCTTTCGCCGTTGGTACTGGCTGGCTGCAGCCCAAAAGCAGGCGGGGCGACCTATGAGGTTTTGTACCCATCCGGCCATACAAGGAGCTGCCATGTATTCAGCGACCAGTTTGCCATTGAGGGGTCGTCCTACCAGCTTCAGGGGGAAAGGGCCGACGACTATAAAAAGACTTTCCGCTATAATTTACAGATTTTAGATGAATCCGGCGTTGTTGCGGCTGAATATCCCAACATCGGCAGCGATATCATGTGCGGCGTCCTGCAGGAGGACGGTAAGCTTTGGGTCGGCGCTGAGTATTGGACTTCGCCTCATTATAGGGGCTATCTGGAGGGCTGGCTGGAAAAGACCGGCCTGTTTCTGATTGACTTACGGGACGGCGGGATTTTATTTCAGGGAGAGGCAGAGGAAAACGAGCTTTACCTCACCTCGGACGGCACGCGCTGTTATTTTTACAGCCCAGGCAGCGAAGCGGCCGAGCGGCTGTTTGGCCTAGTGGAGGTGCCGGCGAGAAACGCAGAAATCCATTACCGTGACAGCGACGACTGGACGGAAAAGCGCGTCCTTTATACCTTCGATTATACGGAAGCGCCCGATATCGATACCAGCGGCGGCGTTGAAACCCGCGTCCGGTTTTATATTTCGGAGGGGCAATTCCGGGTAGCTTGGACTTCCTATGAACCCGTCGGCGGTGAGAAGTGGGAGTATCTGGAGAAAAAGGCTTACGAAATTCCAATTACTGGTAATGATGGGTGAGCCGGAAAGGGGGCAGCTATGGCGGCTATACAGCTTCAACAAGGCGAGCGGCTGATTGGGCAGGGGATGATGGCTTACTGGGAGCCGGTTTGGGGGCATTCATGCGATACCTGCAGCGGCACGGTTTTTGTCACCACCCAGCGGGTCTGTTTTTGCCTTTCTATGCTGCACAGCGTCGAATTTGAGCTTGCGCTTTCAGAAATCAGGGGCTTTGCCACTGGCCGGCACCTGTTTTTTACAAAAGTGGTCCTCTATGACTGGTCGGGAAAAACTTTTACGCTGACGGGCTTCCCAGTCAAGAAACTGCAAGGCTGGCTAAAGCAGGCAGGCGTCCAGAAGATAGGTGAATAGGCATCAGAAAAGGCCCTCCGAAACCGGACGGCCTTTTTTGTTCAGCCTTGTTTGACAAAATCGACAAGCTGCCATAAATTCTGGATGCGCCATTTGCCCGTTGAAGCGCCGCTGCGGTCGATCAGGAAAGAGGTAAACCCTTGTTCCCTTGCGCCGTCGGCTTCGGGCTGATAATCGTCCACATAGAGACTTTCGGCAGCCGAGACACCCTGCGCGTTCAGCGCCGCGTTGAAAATGATAGGGCTGGGCTTGTCCGCGCCGACCAGTGAGCTGGCGGTGAAGGAGGTGAAATATTTTGCGATACCCAGCAGTTCCAACGTATATTGCAGGGAAGGGGAGGTGTCGCTGATTACGCCCATTTTATACCCGTGGCTGGAAAAATATTCTAGCACTTCAGCTGTCTCGGGGAACAGCGCGTAGTTTTTGCACCACAGCCCTTCAAACAGCAGCCCGGCGCGGCGGTCGAGGTCTTCCCAAACGCCTTCCGCTTCCAGCAGATGCCGGTAATAACGCCGAAAAAAGCCGCGTTCGTCGTCAATATCCCGGTACCAGGGTTTTCGGCCTTCGCTGGCCAGCTCAAAAAGCGCCATCATTCTGTCGTAGGAGGGTTCCTCAAAGGGGTGTCCGCTCCAATCGCTGATCAACTGGTTGCGCCAGTCTTTTTTATTTTTGTCAGGGCAGGTCAGGGTGCCGTCGCGGTCAAAAAAGATGGCCTTATACTTCATTTGAAATCCTCTCCCAGAATTAGTCGTAGTACGTCCTTTCAAAAAAATCTTTCACAACGCGCTCGATGGATTTTTGCAGCAGCTCCGCCAAGACCTGATGGGCGCTGTCCGGGTCGGCGAGCTGGGCGGTTTTGCATTGGCAGGGGCGGGCTGCCCAGCTTTTGCCGAACCGCATATAAGAAGTCGCCTTTGTGATGGTTTTCGCCCGATGGATGCCGGCGTCAAAGCGGATAACGTGCGAAAGGGTTTTGGAGAGCTCGGTATATTCGTCCCAGCTTACAGCCTGTAGGGCAAGTTCCATCCGCGGGAGCAGCCGGGCGAGGGCTTCGCCGACCGCGTCCTGATAGTCGGCGGCTTCATCAATCAAAAAGCCGGCAATCTTATCAAACCGCGCCCCCAGCTGCGGGTCGTAGAGCGGGCAGCCAAACTTCGCCATCATTGAAGAAAACCGCTTCATGTCTGCCTGTCCCATCGAATAGCAGTCAAAACGGACGGTTTGCGGGGTTACCGAGACCTGGAAAGAGCCGCCGCCCTCTTTTTCGTAGTTACAAGGGTCGAGGGCGTGCCAGCCGTTAAAAACGGCTGCCGTTTCCTTTAAAATCTCCTCGATAGGCAGCGTTTCCAACCCGTCGGTCTCCTGCTGGCCGCAGCAGGCCTCCTGGTAAACGGCCGCGTTGTCCAGTACGACGCCGTCCCGGCATTTCCAGAAGCACAAATCGATGCTCATCCCTAGCTTTCCTCCTTATAAAGGCGCGGCGTCAAAGCCACTCCTCGCCCATCGCATATTCCTTGATGAGTACCTTTTCGCCAGGCAGGGTTTGGAATAATTCCTGTATGAAACGGTTTCCAAACCCTTCCAGCGAATCCTCTATAATTGTGACGTGCAAATTCCAAATGACCCCCTCGTCAGGGAACTGTGTCCGCCCGTTTAGCTCCCTGTTTGGGTGCAGCTCCAAAAACAGGGAGCAATACCTATGGCTGAAAAAATAGATATGGTCGTATTCCGGCGGTTCTGCGTCGGGGGTAGAGCGGCCAAACGGCCCGGTATACTTCCTCAGCTTTTTCCGGCCTTTGGAAATGCGGAGGTCGCTTGACATTTTTGCGGTCTTATTAAGCGCTCTTTCAAAGGTTTTTATCATCTCATCTTCCGGCAGCTCGCCCGTTTTCAATCCATATTCACGCTTTGGCATAGTAGACGCCCCTCCCAATCAAGCAGCTGCATCACCATTCCAGCTTATAGAAGCTGGGCTTGCGGTTTTCAAAGGTGGCGGCATAGCGGAAGCCGGCCTGGATAGCGGCGTCGGCAGCTTCGCCCCAGTCTGCGCCCACCTCGTCGGCAGAATGGGCGTCAGAACCGATGGTGATAATCTCGCCGCCCAGTTCTTTGAAGCGCTTGAGGATCTTGACGCCGGGGAGCAGGGAGGCGGTTTCGCCGCGCAGGCCGGAGGTGTTGACCTCTAATCCCTTGCCCCGCTGGATCAGTTTTTCCAGCACCGCGTCCAGCTGGTCGGGGTAGTTGCATAAATCAATCGGGATGCCCTGTTTTGCCGCATAGCGCCGGATTAGGTTGATATGGCCCATGCAGTCAAAGTCGCCGGTTTCGGCCAGCTCGTAGAGGGCGGTAAGGTTGCGCAGGCAGATTTCTTCCAGGTGGGCTTCCCGGAAAGCCAGCAGCTTCATATCCTGGTCGCGCATTTTGTGCACCGAGCCGATGACAAAATCGAAGGGGAAGCGCTCCATAACTTCGGCGGCCAGCTGGGGGTTGACGTAGGGCTGGCCGACCTCGATGCCCTGGCGGATGACCAGCTGCCCAGCGAACAGATTTTGGCAGCGGCGGATCTCCTGCTGGGCCTTTTCCAACGCCTGGACGGTGTAGAAACCCTGGGGCTGGGTTGGGGAGTAAAACTCGAAATGGTCGGTCATTGCGATTTCATGGAACCCTTTACGGAGCGCCGCGCGGCAGATCTGCTCCATCGGTTCCCGGGAATCGGGGGAGCAGGCGGAGTGGAGGTGGTAGTCGGCACGGTAGCGTTTGCTCATCGAATCATCCTTTCCAAGCCCTTGCTGCTTTAATCATAGCCTAAACCGGCGGCCTTTGTCAATCCTTTGGCGGAAAAGGGCAGCTTTTTCGGACATGATTCAGCTTATTGGATAGAAAAAGCAAAAAATGGGAAAGGCAATTCAGCTTTTTGCAGATCATGCAGAAACGGCGAAAAAAATTTGTGTTTTAAAGCAAATTGTGGTATAATGGGTAAGCTGGAGCGTGAGTGGCAGAATAAGGGACGCATCCTGTTTAAACAAATGTTTTAACTTTTGCAGCAAAACGCCGCCCAGCGGACGCCAACGGATATTTGCCTTTCCGGCAAATGCAAGTCGGGAGGATAACATGAGGATTATGGGGATAGACCCCGGCTACGCCATTGTCGGGTGCGGGGTGCTGGATTATGACGGAAGGCGGTTTAAGGTGCTGGAGTATGGCGCAATTACCACGCCGGCCGGTGCGCCTTTCCCCGATCGGCTGCAAATGATCTATGAGCAGATGGACACGCTGCTTGCCCGCTGGCAGCCGGCGGTTATGGCGGTGGAGAAGCTCTATTTCAACACCAATACCACGACGGCCATCGACGTTGCCCAGGCCAGGGGGGTGGTCCTGCTGGCGGCAAGGCGGCAGGGCGTCGAGGTGAGCGAATACACGCCGCTGCAGGTCAAGCAGGCGGTCGTGGGATACGGCCGCGCCGAAAAGCGCCAGGTGATCGAGATGACCAAAAAAATCCTTTCGCTGGCCCGTACGCCCAAACCCGACGATGTGGCCGACGCGCTGGCGATTGCCGTCTGCCATGCCCATACCGGTCCGAGCAGGCTGGATAAACTGACGGCCCAAACAGGAGGAAAGCGATGATTTATAGCGTAAAGGGGACGCTTGCCCATCTGGAAGCGAATTTTGCCGTGGTGGAGTGCGGCGGCGTAGGGTACGGCGTACGCACTTCGGCGACGACGATTGCCCAGCTGCCCAAAGTGGGGGAGGAGGCGATGCTGTATACCTATCTCCATGTCACCGAGTCGGGGCTGGACCTGTTTGGCTTTGCCGACGCCGGGGAGCTAAGCTGCTTTAAGATGCTGCTTGGGGTAACCCGGGTGGGGCCGCGGGCGGCGCTGTCGGTGCTGTCGTCGGTGACGGCGGCGGAGTTTGCTCTCTGCGTCGCGTCGGGCGACGCCAAGACGCTGTCCCGCGCGCCGGGGCTGGGGATGAAGACCGCCCAGCGGATTATTTTGGAGCTGAAGGACAAGCTGAGCAAAGAGCAAGGGGCTGAAAGCTTTGCTGCGGCGGCTGCGATAGCACCTGTGAAGCCCGGCTCGGGCGCAGGCGAGGCTATCAGCGCGCTGGTGGTGCTGGGGTACACCCAAAGCGAGGCCGCCTCGGCGGTCGCGAGCCTTCCGGCGGATACGCCGGTAGAGGAAATGATCAAGGCGGCGCTGAAGAAGCTGGCCAGGCAGTAGGAAAGGGGAGGGCGTCTTGTTTGAATCGCAATTTTCTGCTTCGGAGGAAGAGCTGGACCTGGAAAACAGGATTACCGCGCCGGAATTCGGCCGCCAGGATGTGGATACCGAGTTCTCCCTGCGGCCGAAAAGCCTAAACGAATATATTGGCCAGGACAAGGCCAAGGAAAACCTGTCGGTTTATATTGAGGCAGCCCGCCGCCGCGGCGAAGCGCTGGACCATGTGCTGCTCTACGGCCCCCCGGGGCTGGGGAAGACCACCCTTTCGCAGATTATCGCCAACGAAATGCAGACCAACCTGAAGATCACCTCTGGCCCGGCGATTGAGAAGCCTGGCGACCTGGCGGCGCTGCTGACAAACCTGGGCGAAGGGGACGTGCTGTTTATTGACGAGATCCACCGGATGTCCAAAGCGGTAGAAGAAGTGCTCTACCCGGCGATGGAGGATTTCGCGCTGGATATCATCATTGGCAAAGGCCCGTCGGCCCGCTCGATCCGGATTGATTTGGCAAAATTTACGCTGGTAGGGGCGACGACAAGGGCCGGCCAGCTGACCGGGCCGCTGCGGGACCGGTTCGGGGTGCTGCTGCGGCTGGAACTGTATACGCCGGAGCAGCTCTGCCAGATTATCCAGCGCAGCGCGGGCATCCTTTCCATCCCCTGCGACAAGGGGGGGGCGATGGAGCTGGCCAAGCGTTCCCGCGGCACGCCGCGTATCGCCAACCGGATGCTGCGGCGGATCCGGGATTTTGCCCAGGTAATGGGCGACGGCACGGTGACGAGGGAGATTGTCGACTTGGCGCTGACACGGCTTGAAGTGGATGAGCTGGGGCTTGAGAATACCGACCGGCGGATGCTGGCTGCGATTATCGACCATTACGACGGCGGGCCGGTGGGGCTGGAAACGCTGTCCGCCCTGCTGGGGGAGGAAGCCGTTACCATCGAGGATGTCTACGAGCCGTACTTAATGCAGCTGGGGTTTCTGGCGCGGACGCCGCGGGGGCGCTGCGTCACGGATTTGGCGTATAAGCATCTGGGCCGCACCCGCAAAGGGCAGACCTTGCTGTGACGGGGGATTTCGCTTGCTGCGGCAAGCGACCAAGGGCTCTGCCCTGGACCTGCGATTTTTTGAAAAAAATCGAGTAAAACTTTTTGTCCGCTAAGGGAGATGCCAAAATGAATGACAAGTGGCATGAAATTAAAGACCAACTGTTAAAACTACAACTGCCGCAGGAAGGAATTGACCCTCTTACATTCCTTTTACCAAAGGAATGGCATATTGAAAATTATAATGGACGAGAAGTTCTTGTTATTGCAGAAGAAGTACCAAAATACAATGGCAGTATTTGTCTCGTTGTCGATTTAGAGGGTAAAGTATATAGGGCAATTCTGCCTATATATGAAATTTATCAGTATTGTTCGAATAGCTTTGAGCAGTTTCTTCGTATAAGCAGTAAATATTTAAGCATATACCGCGGCTGTGATATGAAAAGTTGTGAACAGCGCGAAAAAGCGTTTCGCAATTATATTCAGAAAATAGATCCGACAGCACTCGCTGATGAACATAATATGTGGAGCGTTTATGCTGAGGAAATGGGGTATGGGTTTTGAAAATAGGCAGATGGCAACAGGGAGCGCGATCCCCTATAGGACGACCGCTACTGCGCCGGTTATCTTTAAAGGAGGGTGTTTATGCGTTGGATTGACGGCAGCGATGTCGATATTCAGCAATACGCCGGCGAATCCCTCTGCACAGTGCTGGCGGATACGCTGTGGAAACACAGCACTGAAGAGTGGCTGCGCTGTGCGGATTTTATCCAGGATGCTTGTTTTTTGATCGCTTTTGATACGGAGCTGACCATGGAAGGAATTTTCACTTTCCTGGAAAATTCTATCGGGCATTATGCGCCCAATATTATAAGGGCTTTCCGAAATATTGGCGACAGCACGGATGCGGATGTCTTGGCGGAGATATGCCAGATTGCGCCGCCCGATTTAATGCGGGGCGAGTTCTTAGACAGCAATCCGCAGGAATACGAGCTTTCTTCTTTCGACGCCGACCATGAGCTGACGGACGAAGCCGCCGATGAAATTGAGGCGCTGAGCGGGAAGCTTTATTTGAAAAGTGGGCTGGATATCTGGCCGCTGCTTTTCAAATATTTGGATGAGCAGATTGCTGTGTGTGAAAAATAGAGAAGGTGGGAAGTTGTGAGGGCAGCAAAAGATTGGCAGGATTACCGCCTGTTGGACACATCATCCGGCGAGAAGCTGGAAAAGTGGGGGGCTGTGATGCTGGTACGGCCCGACCCGCAGATTATCTGGCGGACGGAGAAGGGGGCGGCCTGGGCCAGCCCCGACGCCCGCTACCATCGGTCGCCGGCAGGGGGCGGCAGCTGGGAGTATCTGAAAAAGTTCCCCCCAAGCTGGGAAATCGGCTGGCGGGAACTGCGGTTCAAGATTTCCCCGACCGGTTTCAAGCACACCGGCCTTTTCCCGGAGCAGGCGGTGAACTGGGCGCTGTTCCAGCAGCTTATCCGGGAAGCCGGGCGGCCGGTTTCGGTGCTGAACCTATTCGCCTACACCGGCGGGGCGACGCTGGCGGCGCTTTCGGCGGGGGCTTCGGTCTGCCATGTCGACGCCTCCAAAGGGATGGTGCAGTGGGCGAAGGAAAACGCGGCGCTGTCGGGGCTTGACGGGAAGCCGGTGCGCTGGATTGTTGACGACTGCGAAAAGTTTGTCGCGAGGGAGCTCCGCCGCGGCAGGCGCTACGACGCGGTTATCATGGACCCGCCCTCCTATGGCAGAGGCCCAGGCGGCGAGGTTTGGCAGCTGGAAGAGAAAATTTACGACCTTGTGAAGCTCTGCGCCGAGGCGCTGTCGGACAATCCGCTGTTTTTTGCGCTGAATTCCTACACGACGGGGCTGTCGCCGTCGGTGATGGCCTATCTGCTGGAGGCGACGGTCGGGAAGCGCTTTAACGGCGAGGTCGCTGCCGATGAGATTGGCCTGCCGGTAGAGGCGTCCGGCAGCGTGCTGCCCTGTGGTTCGACCGCGCTTTTTATAGGCCCGCGCTGAACGGCGTACCGTTTTGCTTTAAGGAAGGGAGAGGGGATCATGGAAGCAGAAAAGAAGGAGATCCGCGTCAATGACCTAGTGTTTGAATATCCAGGCGATGGGGAAGGGATACCAGGGGTGCTGGTGCTGAAGGGGATGGACCTAACCATCCCCAAAGGGGAATTTGTGGCGATACTGGGCCATAATGGCTCGGGGAAATCGACGCTGGCCAAGCATTTCAACGCCATCCTTACCCCCACCTCCGGTGAAGTGACCGTCTGCGGCATCAACACCAAAGACGAAGGACGGCTTTTTGATATCCGCCAGCAGGTGGGGATGGTGTTCCAAAACCCCGATAACCAGATTGTCGCGACGATTGTCGAGGAAGATGTGGCCTTTGCGCTGGAAAACCTCGGCGTCGAGCCGGCAGAGATCCGCCGCCGCGTCGACGAAGCGCTCAAGGAAGTGGATATGTACGACTACCGCGAGCACGCCCCTCACCAACTCTCCGGCGGGCAGAAGCAGCGGGTGGCCATTGCCGGGATTTTGGCGATGCGGCCGGACTTCATTGTGCTCGACGAGCCGACGGCGATGCTTGACCCGAAAGGCCGGCAGGAGGTGCTGAAAACCATCCGGCGTCTGAATAAGGATTTTGGGGCAACGGTGGTGCTGATCACCCACTACATGGACGAGGCCGTCCAGGCCGACCGCGTTTTGGTGGTTGACAAAGGCGAGGTTTTGTTGGATAATATACCTAAAGCCGTTTTCTCGCAGGTAGAGCTTTTGAAGTCAGTGGGGCTGGATGTGCCCCAGGTAACCGAGCTTGTTTACGAACTGCGGGCAGAAGGCGTACCGCTGCCGGAGGACATTTTGACTGAGGACGAATGCTTCCAGGCGCTGCGGGATCTGCTCACACAATAACAGGAGGAATGAACCTTTGGTCATTACCATTGAAAATCTGACTTATACCTATGGCGTCGGCACGCCTTTTGAAAAGGTGGCGGTGGACAATGTTTCGCTGACGATCGGCAGCGGGGAGATGGTGGGGGTGATCGGCCACACCGGCTCTGGCAAGTCGACGCTGATCCAGCATTTGAACGGGCTTCTGCGCCCGACTGCCGGGCGGGTGCTGCTGGACGGGGAGGATATCTGGGCCGATAAGGGCAAGCTTAGGCAGCTGCGCTTTAACGTGGGCCTCGTATTCCAATACCCGGAATACCAGCTTTTCGAGGAAACGGTCTACAAAGACATCGCCTTTGGGCCGACCAACATGGGCCTTGGCAAGGAGGAAATCGACCGCCGGGTACATGAAGCCGCCGAGTTTGCGGGGCTGCGGCCGGAGCTTCTGGAAAAAAGCCCCTTCGAGCTTTCAGGCGGACAGAAGCGCCGTGCAGCGATTGCCGGCGTTATCGCGATGGAACCCAAAGTGCTGATCCTGGACGAGCCAGCGGCGGGCCTTGACCCCAAAGGCCGCGCCAAAATCCTCGACCAGATTGAAGCCTACCATATCCAAACCGGCAACACCGTGCTGCTTGTTTCCCACAGCATGGAAGACGTTGCCAACTACGCTGACAAGGTGCTGGTGATGAACAACGCCAAAGTTTTCGCCTATGACACGGTCGAGCAGGTGTTTGCCCGCAGCGACGAGCTGAAAGCTATCCGGCTGGCTGTGCCGCAGGTGACAAATGTCTTCCACCGCCTGCGCGATGCAGGGCTTGACGTGCCGGAAAACGTCTATACCGTCGGCTATGCCAAGCGCAAGCTTTTGGGGATTTTAGCGGAAAAGGGGGTGCTGCGCCATGATTAAGGACATCACCTTAGGGCAGTATTTCCCCGGCCGGTCGGCGCTGCACCGGATGGATCCGCGGATGAAGCTTTTGCTGACGATCGGCTATATCGTGATGCTGTTTTTGGTGCGCAACCCAGCGGGCTTTGCGCTCTGCGCGGTTTTCCTGGCGGCAGCCTATCTAGTTGCCCGAATCCCAATGAAAATGATTGCCAAAAGCATCCGCCCGATCCTGCCAATCATCCTATTTACCGGCCTTTTGAACCTCTTTTTCATTGAGGGCGACCCGATTTTCAGCTGGTGGATTTTCAAGCTTACCAAGCAAGGCATCTACACTTCCGTGACGATGGCCGTGCGGATTGTACTGCTGATTGCGGGGTCGTCGCTGTTGACCTACACCACCTCGCCGATTGCGCTGACCGATGCCATCGAACGTTTGCTGTCGCCGCTGCGGGCGGTGCATTTCCCGGCGCACGAGCTGGCGATGATGATGTCGATTGCGCTGCGGTTCATCCCAACGCTGATTGAAGAGACTGACAAGATTATGTCGGCCCAGAAGGCCCGCGGCGCGGATTTGGAAAGCGGCAGCCTGCTGCAGCGGGCCAAGGCGCTGATTCCGATTATGATCCCTTTGTTCATCTCGGCCTTTCGCCGGGCGGAGGAGCTGGCGCTGGCGATGGAGTGCCGCTGCTACCACGGCGGCGAGGGCCGCACCCGAATGAAGCAGCTGCAATTTTCGGCGGTGGATTTCTGGGCAGCTGGGGCGACTGCGCTGGCGATTGCTGGGATTATCCTGCTCAACCAGTTTTTGGGCCAGCCTTTTTGAAAACAAAACGCCGCCGTCTTCGTTTTCTTTGCATAAGACGCCGCGGCCGGCGGCGTGTCGCCGCTGACAGTTCGTGTCGGAAAATCAGCAAGCCGATTTTCTGGCATAAAAATCCACAGCGTTTCTGTCGCGGCTGGCAGCAGCTACCGACGCAGTAGGCGGGTTAATCTGTGCTGACGTGTACCCTAGCGACTAAAAGTTTTTGCAGCTTAGCTTTGCTAAGCTAGGCTTTCTTTCAAAAAGCGTCGTACTCTCGTATCCCTCGTACCCCCGTACTCTAAAGGAGGTTATATCAGATGCGCCGGCTTTTGTTTGAAATTGCATATGCGGGCCGGCGTTATCACGGCTATCAGGTGCAGCAAAATGCCGTTACCGTTGCTGAAACGCTGCAGGACGCCATTGAAACCGCCTTCAAAAAACGGGAAAACATCACTGGCTGTTCCCGCACCGACGCCGGCGTCCACGCCAGGCAGTACTTTTTCCATATGGACACCGAAAGCCGGATCCCTGAAGCGGCGGCGGTGATTGCCCTCAACAACCTTTTGCCGGACGACATCTGCGTCAAAAGCTGCCGCGAGGTGCCGGCGGATTTCCATGCCCGTTACAGCGTCTGCTGGAAAGAATACCAGTACCGCATCTGGGACGGCGCGGTCAAAGAGCCGTTCCTTGAGGGGTTGGCGGCGCGGTTTAAATACCCGCTTGACGCGGCGCTGATGGATTGCTGCGCCCAAGAGTTCCTGGGGCGGCACGATTTTTCTGCGTTCCGCAGCACTGGGAGCAAAGAGGGAAGCGCAGTGCGCGCCATCTATGCCGCTTCTGTGCGGCGGCAGGGGGACGAGGTGCTCTTTACGGTGGCCGGCGACGGCTTCCTTTACAATATGGTGCGGATCATGGCCGGTACGCTGGCAGCGCCGCCGGGCCGGCTTGCGCCTGGCGTTATTGCCCGCGCGCTTGCCGCGGGCAGCCGGGAAAGCGCCGGAGTGACCGCGCCGCCGGAGGGGCTTTACCTCAACCGGGTCAGCTATGCGCCCTGGGAAGGCGCTGGGTAACAGACAGCAGGGAAGGAGGCGTTTAAATGCCGCAGAAAAAAAGCGTGCCGCGGCCCGCTCCCCGCACGGGGCAGAAAAGCCGGTTCAAGGTTGCGGGCGGCTCCAAGAATATCTACGACATCAACGCCTACCGGCGGAGGAAACAGATGCAAAAGCTGTCCCGGCGGCTAGCTGCGATGGCTGCGGCGCTGACGGTGGTTGCGGCGGCCTTTGCCGGGCTGTATTTTTACCAGAACTACGACCTGAACAACCTCGCCGAGACGGCGCGCGCCGGCGGCACCCGGCTGGAGACGGGCGGCGGCTTCCCGATTTCGATGGACGGCGTCAACCCTTCCGGGCTGCGGCGGGTGGGGGATTGCGTAGCGCTGCTGACCAGCGAGGAGACGGTTTTTTTTAAAGATACGTCGGCCCTTCACAGCTTTACCCATCAGTTTACCAACCCTGTAACCCGCACGGCGGCCGGCCGGCTGCTGAGTTACGACCGGGGCGGTTATGGCTTCCGGATTGACAGTGAGAAAGGGCTGCATTACAGCGCCCGTACCGAAAGCACCATCTTAACCGGCGCTATCAGCCGCAAGCTAGGGTATGCGCTGGCGCTGTCAGAGGTCCGTTACGCCGCCAGCGTCGCCGTCTATGACCGCGGCAACAAGGAGCTGCTTCATTGGTACTCCGTGTCGGATTCGGTCATCGATATGGATTTCAGCTATGACGGGAACCGGCTGGCGGCGGCGGCGATAGGGTTTGAAAACGGCGACCTGGTGGGAAAGGTTTACATCTTGAATCTGGGCGGTGGGGAGGAGACGGTCTACAGCTTTCCCGGCGTGCTGCCGCTGGCGGTGGATTACAAGCGGAACGGCAGCATTCATCTGATTTGCGATACGGTGGTAGGGGTGATAAGCCCCAAAGGCGAGCTGTCGCAGGTACCGCTGGCCGGCCCTTTGAGCGATTATTATTTTACGGATAACGCCACCGTGATGCTCGCTTCGGAGTCGGGGGACATCTCTTTTTCGCTGATCCAGGTAGATGACGATGGCCAGAGCCAAAGCGTCCAGGTGCGGGGCAGCAGCTTGGACGTAGTTGCAGACGGAGAGAGCATCTATGTGCTGGAAAAGAACTCGGTGCAGCGCTTTGACCGGTCGTTGGAGCTTCTGGAGCAGCAGGCGGTCGGCTCGGACGTTTTCGCCATCGAATCTTCTGGCCGCGGAGCCTATCTGCTCAGCGCCAACTACCTGGACCGCTGGACCTACAGCCCATAGGGGTTACGGTGGAGTTACGATAGGACGACGCTTTTTGACGCTTTTTGAAAGAAAGCCTAGCTTAGCAAAGCTAAGCTGCAAAAACTTTTAATCGCCAGGGTACTTGTCAGCATGGATTTGCACGCCTACTGCGTCGGTAACTGCTGCCAGCCGCGACAGAAATGCTGTGGATTTTTATGCCAGAAAATCGGTTTACTGATTTCCCGACGCGAACTGTCTGCCGGCACAGCCGGCCGCCTACTGCGTCGGTAACTGCTGTCAGCCGCGACAGAAACGCTGTGGATTTTTATGCCAGAAAATCGGCTTGCTGATTTTCCGACGCGAACTGTCTGCCGGCACAGCCGGAGCGAGTAGAAAAGAAAGGATTTGATAGGGATGGAAACAGCCAGGATAGCGGCCCTGACTCTGGACGGGCTGGTTTTGCTGATTGTTGTATGGATGGTCGTTTCCGGAACCCGCAAGGGCTTTTTGGTTTCGCTGGTCAATGCCGGCGGCTATTTGGTCAGCTGTATCGGGGCCTATGTCGGCAGCCGGGTGCTGGCGCTGACGGTTTACCAGATGTTTCTGCGCGACCGGCTGATCGCTATGCTCAGCAAAGGGCTGACCACCGCGGTATCCAGCGCGGATGTGACGCTTTTGGTGTCGCAGGCGCTGGATGAGGTGCCGGGGATGGTGCGCAATATGGTCATAGGCTTTTTCGGCAGCCAGAACGAGATCGCCGACCTGCTTTCCGGGCAGGTAATGGCTACGGCCCAGTCGGTAAGCACAACGCTGGCCGACCAGGTGATCTACCCGGTGGTCTACGTGGTGCTGCAAAGCCTGCTGTTCATGCTGCTGTTTGCGGCGCTGCGGATTATTCTAGGGGTGGTTACCGAGACGCTGCGCAATCTGCGCAAGTTCCCGCTGGTGGGGATGGCCGATACGCTGGCTGGGGCGGGGATGGGCCTTGTCCAAGCGGTGCTGATGCTGTTTGTGCTGGTGCTGATCGTCCGCTTCCTGGTTTCGCTCAGCGGCGGCAAAATCCCCTTCCTCAACGACGGGGTTATCGGCCAGAGCTACGTTTTCCGGCTCCTTTACCGGTTAAGCCCTTTAAGCGGCAGCTGGTCGGCGCTGGAATAACTTTGTCCCGCAATCTTTCTATGGAGGAAAATCACCATGAATCTGCCCAACCGCCTGACGATATTCAGGCTTTGCCTTGCCCCTTTGTTTGTCTGGTTCTTTTTCAAGCCGCCGGGCGGCTGGCACCTAGCGCCGGCGCTTGTCTTGCTGCTTTCCGGGCTGACGGATGTGCTGGACGGCTTCATTGCCCGCAAATACCATCTGGTGACCCAGCTGGGGCAGTTCCTCGATCCGTTGGCCGACAAAGTGACGATTTTAGCGGTGATTGCCTGCTTATCGGTGCCGCACCCGCCGATACGGCTGCTGCTGGCGTTTTACCTGGTGAAGGAGCTGACGCTGGGGAGTGTAGGGCTGGCGCTTTTGAAAAGCTGGCGCAACTCGCCGCCGGCAAAATGGTACGGCAAAATGGCGACGGTGACCCTCTATCTGTTGTTTTTCCTTTTGCTGATCTGGCCGGGTTTCCCAGAAGGGTGGATTTACCCCATGATGGCAATTCCCGCAGTTTTCATGATTTTGTCACTGATTTTTTACTTAAAAGAGATTACAAAACGAAACAACAGGCTATAATGGTATTATGGTTGATAGCGTCTGTGAATAAGATATAGATAGGCGTCTGACAATATATGGGAAAGAGAAAGGAACGCTTTTTCAATGGATATGCTCTGCTGCAAATGCAAAAAACGTCCAGCTATGCTCTTTGTGGCGAAGTTTGACGGAAAAGAAATGATCAACGAAGGCTACTGCCTCAAATGCGCGTCTGAGCTGGGGCTTCCCCAGGTCCAGTCGATGATGGACCAGATGGGGATTACCCAGCAGGATCTGGATGAATTTGACAGCCAGATGGGGGACGGGATGTTCGAGATGGGGGGCGCGGACACCATGCCCTCTTTCCTGCAAAAAATGTTCGGCGGCGAGGACAGCCTAGCGCCCGGCGAACAGGAAGAAGGAGAACAGGGGGAGCCTGCCGCCGACGGCGCTTCCGGCCAGCCCGAGCGGCCGTCTGACCGCCGCCGTGGGCGGGACCGCGACCGCGGACGGGACCGCCGCCGCCGTTACCTTGATAATTTTTGTACCAATTTGAACGAAAAGGTGCAGGCCGGCGGCATGGACCAGATTGTCGGCCGCGACAGCGAGATTTATCGGGTCATCCAGATCCTGTCCCGCCGCCAGAAGAACAACCCCTGCCTAATCGGCGAGCCGGGCGTCGGCAAAACGGCTATCGCTGAAGGCATCGCCCAGAAGATCGTTGCGGGGGATGTGCCTTTTAGGCTGCTGGATAAGGAAGTTTTTCTGCTGGACCTGACTGCGCTGGTAGCCGGGACGCAGTTCCGCGGACAGTTTGAGAGCCGGATCAAAGGGCTTATCGACGAGGTCAAGGCGAGGGGCAATGTGATCCTCTTTATCGACGAGGTGCATACCTTGGTGGGGACCGGCGACTCCGAAGGGTCGATGACCGCCGCCAATATCCTAAAGCCCGCGCTGTCCCGCGGGGAGATTCAGGTGATTGGCGCAACCACGTTCGGCGAGTACCGCAAGAATATCGAGCGGGATTCGGCGCTGGAACGCCGCTTCCAGCCAGTCAAGGTGGATGAGCCGACGATTGCCCAGACGATTGACATCTTAAAAGGGATCCGGGAGTATTACCAGAACCATCATAAGGTGATGATCCCGGACGATATTGTCGTTGCCTGCGCCAACCTCTCCGAGCGGTATATTACCGACCGTTTCCTGCCGGACAAAGCGATTGACCTGCTTGACGAATCGGCGGCCTGCGCTTCTATCAAGAGCACGGTGCTTACCGATGTGGAGAAGCTCAACCGCCGGCTGAAGGAGCTGACGGCGCGCGAACAGGAGCTTAGCGACACGGACAGCACCGATTACGAGGCCATCGCGAAAGTCAAGGGCGAGATCGTTGTGACCAAGGAGAAGCTGCGCGAGCTGGAGCCGCAGGTCAAAGACGTGCGGGTGACGATGGAGGACCTGGCCAAGGTCATTGAGCTGTGGACAGGGATCCCTGCTGAAAAGGTCAGCGAAAACGAAGCGGAGAAGCTGCTTGAATTGGAGCGGCAGCTGAAAGGCAAGATTATCGGCCAGGACGAGGCTGTTGACAAGGTGGTAGCCGCCGTCCGCCGTTCCAAAGTGCGCCTCAGCAAGAAAAAGCGCCCGGCTTCCTTTATCTTTGTCGGCCCTACAGGCGTCGGCAAGACCGAGCTTTGCAAGGTGCTGGCAGAAGGGCTTTTTGACAAGGTCGACCCGCTTGTGCGGGTGGATATGTCGGAGTATATGGAAAAGCACGCCGTGTCGCGGCTGATTGGCTCGCCTCCCGGCTATGTAGGCTTTGACGAGGCCGGGCAGCTGACCGAAAAGGTCCGCCGCCGCCCTTATTCGGTGGTGCTGTTTGACGAGATTGAAAAGGCCCATCCCGATGTGATGAATATTTTGCTCCAGATCCTTGACGAGGGCCATATCACCGATGCGCAGGGGCGCAATATCAACTTTGAGAACACGGTGATTGTCATGACCAGCAACGCTGGTTCCAGCGACAAGACGTCGATTTTGGGCTTTGACAAGAGCGCTTCGCAGATTTCCAAGGAAAAGGCGATGAAGGCCCTCAACGATTTCCTGCGGCCGGAATTTATGGCCCGCGTGGACGAAGTGGTGGTGTTCAGCCCGCTTAGCGAGGATAGCCTTTGCGATATTGCCCAGCTGATGCTGGACGAGATGGAAAAGCCGCTGGCTGACCTTGGGATGACGATGCGCTGCGAGCGCGAGGCGTTAAAGCTTTTGGCGTCGAAGGCGTCCGGCGGGCGTTTTGCGGCCCGGGACCTGCGCTCGACCATCCGCCGCGAGGTGGAAGACAAGGTGGCGCAGCTGGTTTTAAGCGGCCCAACCGTCGGAAAAGAAATTTATGTTGCCGCAGACGGCGAGGAAATCGGGGTGAGCATCGCCCCGGCTGTCCTGCCGCGCTTAGAAGGAGGCTGCGATGAAACTGACCCCGAAACAGAAGCGGATGAATCTCCTTGCCTCCTTTGCAGTGGTGATCTTGGGTGCGCTGGGGCTGATGCTGCTGGCGAACTCCAATAAGCCGCTGCCCTATCTGAAGCGGCAGTTGGAGCAGGCGGGGTTTGCCTGCGTCTCTGAGCGCAACGTTGACCCTGAAGGGCTTTCTTGGGTTTCCGATACGGCCGATGCTGTTACAGCGGACGGGGAGCGGGTGCTCCTTTTCCGCTGCCAGTCGCCCAAGGGGGCCGAGGACCAGGAGAATTCCCTCTGGGAGGTCATGAACGAACAAGCCCGGCAGGTGACGTCTTTTGTGCTGGGCGATTGCCTGGTGGTCTATGCCGGCGAAGATCCAGCGCTGAAGGCGGCGCTGGATAGGATTGCTTAGCTTTCCGTTTCCCTGCGCAAGCTGCCTGCCCAGGGCTTTTGGGTAGGCAGGGAAGGCTGGTTTTTACGCGGTTTCCGGGCGGATCTGGAAAAAAAGAAAAAAATTTCAAAAAAGGTGTTGACAAACGCCGTTTTATTTGCTATAATAAGACACGTTGCTGAACGAGTTAACAGCCGGACAGGAAACGCCGAAGCCCTGCGGGTGTAGTTCAATGGTAGAATCCCAGCCTTCCAAGCTGGTTACGTGGGTTCGATTCCCATCACCCGCTTTCCAGGCAGCCTAAAAGGTAATCGGCAGTGTCCTATAAAAACTTGTTTAGCCAGTGCAGCACCACAGGATCAGAGGGCGCACGGCGTCGAATGGTTGATCTGCGCCAATAGCTCAGCTGGACAGAGCAACTGCCTTCTAAGCAGTAGGTCACAGGTTCGAGTCCTGTTTGGCGCGCCAGGATATGGTGGGTATAGCGCAGTTGGTTAGCGCGTCAGATTGTGGCTCTGAAGGCCGTGGGTTCGAATCCCACTATCCACCTTTCATACTGGGCTATAGCCAAGAGGTAAGGCAAAGGACTTTGACTCCTTCATTCCGATGGTTCGAATCCATCTAGCCCAACCAATTGTCTCTGGCTCGTAGATATTGGGATGTAGCCAAGGGGTAAGGCAGCGGGTTCTGGCCCCGTCATTCCGAGGGTTCAAATCCTTCCATCCCAACCAGCCGAGAAGCCGGAACGAAAAGTTCCGGCTTCTCTATTTTGTACGAAAAGGGCGGGATTTTATGGGAAAGGTATCGGGAACAGTTACCGCGTCCTACCTTGAAGTCTGTAAAACCTGAATAAAGTGCAGCCTGTCATGAAATATTCTCTGGCAGGCTGTGTATTTTTATGGGGGTTTCGTCCTCTGCGGCCGGCTGTGCCGGCAGGCAATGCCGGTTCTCCCGCAGTTACGGGCAGGTAGTTCCATATAAAAACGATACGCACTCACTTTTCCTGGTGAGTACGTATTATACCTATCGACGCAGTAGACGGTTAAGCTTGTGCTGACGTGTACCCGGGCGATTAAAAGTTTTGCGGAGCTTAGCTCTGCTAAGCTTGGCTTTCTTCAAAAGCGACCCGTACTTTTACAAAGAAACCCTTGCAATATTTGCGCCGTTTCGGTATAATAAAAGGTACGGAATAATCCGAAAGCCGTCCTGGGCGGCAGAATGGAGCAGCTATGAAAATTACTGAAATGCTGAGACGGGAACAAGCGACAGTTTCCTGCGAGATTTTCCCGCCGAAAAAAGACGATGATTTCCCCGGTGTCGTTAAAGCCGCCAGACAGATTGCAGCGCTGCGGCCGGATTTTATCAGCGTCACTTACGGGGCCAGTGGCGGCACCTCCCAGAACACCATCCGCATCGCCGGCATGATCCAGGAGGAATTTGGGGTGACGACGCTGGCCCACCTGACCTGCGCTTCCTCTACGCGAGAAAAGGTGCGCGAAACCATCGGCGAGATCAAGGCGGCGGGGCTGCAGAACATCCTTGCGCTGCGGGGGGACATCCCCAAAGACGCCGACTTCCCGCTGCCGGGCCAGTACCGTTATGCCAGCGAACTAATCGGCGAAATTAAGGCGGCCGGCGATTTCTGCATCGGCGGCGCTTGCTACCCGGAAGGGCATATCGAGTGCCCAAGCAAGGAAGCCGACCTAGATTACCTGAAAGGGAAGGTGGAGACCGGCTGCGATTTCCTGACCACCCAGATGTTTTTTGACAATAACATCCTCTACCGGTTCCTTTACCGGGCGCTGGCCAAAAATATTACTGTGCCAGTGCTGGCGGGGATTATGCCGGTGACCAACGCCAAGCAGATTAAGCGGATTACTGAGCTTTCGGGCACCGAACTGCCCTATCGCCTGAAAGTGATGATCGACCGTTTTGGCAGCGACCCAGCGGCGATGAAGCAGGCCGGCATCGCCTATGCCACCGAGCAGATTATCGACCTGTTGTCCAACGGTATCCGCGGCATCCACCTGTATACCATGAATAAGCCCGATGTAGCGGCAAAGATTTTTGATAACCTGTCGGCGGTGCTGGGCAGGGACGCGTCATGAGCCTGCAGATAGACCGCCGCGAGATTTACCGCTATATGGGCGCTTCCGGCGAACCGGATGGGGCGCTGAAAGCGCTGGCTGAGGAGGCTCTCGCCCAGGTTATGGCGGCAGCCGTCCCAAGGCAGGTCAGCCGCCGGGTCAGCCTTTCGCTGGAAACAGGCGGCTCTGTGCGGTTGGGGCAGCTGGAAACTGCCAGCAAAAGCCTTTATAGGCACCTGGAAGGCTGCACCGAAGCCTTCCTGTTTGCCGCGACGCTGGGGACTGGCGTCGACCTGCTGCTGCGCCGCAGCACCCTTTCGGGGATGGGGCGGACGGTAGCCATACAGGCTGCCGCGGCTGCTGTTATTGAGGCTTTTTGCGACGAGTGCGAAAAGGGGCTTGCCGCCGCGGCAGAAGGGCTTTACCTGGTTCCGCGCTTCAGTCCAGGGTACGGCGACCTGCCGCTTAGTTTCCAAAAGCCGCTGTTAAGTTTTCTTGAGAGCGACCGACGCATTGGCCTTTCGGTTACGGCGTCGCTGATGATGGTCCCAAGCAAATCGGTGTCGGCAGTGATCGGCCTGACGCCGGACAAAGGGCGCTGCGGCGTCCACAAATGCGCTGCCTGCGGGAAAAGGGGCTGCCCCTTCCGCAGGGCCTAATTACAGTAAAGGGGGAAGCCGTAATGCTTCAAAAGAAAAAGAGGCAGCCGGACGGCCAGCAGTCGCTGAGCAAGTTTTTATCGTTGGTCCTCCGCCACCAGCCAGAGCTTGTTGGGATTGAATTGGAATACCACGGCGCTTGGGCTAATGTCGAAGCGCTGATCGACGGGACGCGCCGCCGCGGCTGGACCATCGACCGGCAGATCCTTGATGAAATTGTCCGCACTGACGCCAAAGGCCGTTACGCCTATAACGCTGAAGGGGACAAAATCCGCGCCTGCCAGGGCCACAGCGTCGACGTCTGGATGGATTACCAGCCCGTCCAGCCGCCCGAGACCCTTTACCATGGTACGACAGCCTATGCGCTGGACAGCATCCGCGCCGGGGGCCTAAAACCGATGGGACGGCAATACGTGCACCTCTCCAGCGACGAAGGCACCGCCCGTAACGTCGGCGGCAGACGCCGGGGCGAAACAATCGTCTTAACTATATTGTCCGGCGAGGCTGGCCGCTGCGGCTATACCTTCTATCAGGCTGACAACGGCGTCTGGCTTGTCCAGGCGCTGCCGCCTGATTTTATTGAATTTCCCAGCTTGCCGACGCAATAAGGCCATCAGAAAACGCTTCACCCCATATTCCAAAAGGAGGTTTTCGCGTGACAAATCTTGCAAAACTTTTGGGGAAGCGCCTCATCTTTTTTGATGGGGCGATGGGAACCCTGCTGCAAAAAGCGGGACTGCCCCAAGGCGAGCTGCCCGAAAACTGGAGCCTCACCCATCCCGAGACGATCCTTGAAATCCATAAGGGCTACCTTGACGCCGGCTGCGACATCATCAAAGCCAACACTTTTGGCGCCAACCGCCTGAAAGCTGGGGAAAAAGCGCCGGAGCTGGCGCGCGCCGGGGTTGCGCTGGCTAAGAAGGCTATCGCTGAAACGGGGCATGGTTATGCGGCGCTGGACGTCGGCCCTACCGGGCGGCTTCTAAAGCCGATGGGCGACCTGGGTTTTGACGACGCTTATAACGCTTTTGCAGAGATGGTGCGGGCCGGCGGCGAAGCCGACTGTATCCTCATTGAGACCATGGGCGACACGATGGAGCTGAAGGCGGCTGTATTGGCGGCCAAGGAAAATAGCAGCCTGCCGGTTTTTGCAACAATGGTCTTTGACGAACGGGGCCGGCTGCTTACTGGGGCGGATATCCCCGCCGCCGTCGCGATGCTGGAAGGGCTGGGCGTAGATGCGCTGGGGCTTAACTGCGGCTTTGGTCCTGCGCAGATGCTGCCGCTGGTGGACGAGCTGACCCAGTGCTGTTCCATCCCGCTGATTGTCAACCCCAACGCCGGGCTGCCGGTGGTGGTGGACGGCAAAACCTTTTATAACGTTTCCCCCGAAGATTTTGCCCAAACAATGCGCGAAGTCGCCAAACGGGGCGTTTGGATGCTGGGAGGCTGCTGCGGGACGACGCCGGCGCATCTGCGCCGGGAGGTAGAGCTTTGTAAAGATCTGCCGCCGCTGCCGCTGCCGGATAACCGCCGGACGGTGGTTTCATCGGGGACAATGGCGGTAGAAATCGGGCCTGACCCTGTTATTATCGGCGAACGCATCAACCCCACCGGCAAATCCCGCTTTAAACAGGCGCTGCGGGAACAAGACATCGATTATATTTTAAGCGAAGGCGTCGCCCAGCAGGAAAGCGGCGCGCATATCCTTGATGTTAACGTCGGGCTTCCTGAAATCGATGAAGCAGAAATGATGGGAAAGGTCGTGTCGGAGCTGCAAAGCGTCGTCACCCTGCCGCTGCAGATTGATACCACCGACCCCGCCGCAATGGAAACGGCGCTGCGCCATTATAATGGCAAGGCGATGATCAATTCGGTCAACGGCAAGCAGGAAAGTATGGAAACGGTCTTCCCGCTTGCCAAAAAATACGGCGGCGTCATCGTAGCGTTGACCATCGACGAAGGGGGGATCCCTGAAACGGCAGCCGGGCGGCTGGCGGTTGCTGAAAAAATTGTCCGTACCGCCGAAAGCTACGGCATCGGCCGCGAAAATATCGTCGTCGACGCCCTGACGATGGCCATCAGCTCCGGCCAGCAGGCCGCAATGGCGACGCTGGAGGCGCTGAAGCTTATCAAAGGGAAGCTTGGGGTCAAAACGGTGCTTGGCGTTTCCAATGTTTCCTTTGGCCTGCCCAGACGTGAAATCGTCAACAGCGCCTTCTACTTGACGGCACTGCAGGCCGGGCTGGATGCCGCCATCATCAATCCCAAAAGCGCCGCCATGATGCAGTCCTACCATGCCTTCCGCGCCCTTTTTGCCCATGATAGCCAGTGTGCGGATTATATCGCCGCTTACGGCGGCCAAGAGGCCCCTGCTGCGCCGAGCCCCCAGTCCGGCCTAACCCTTTTTGAAGCGGTCGTCCGCGGGCTGAAGGAGGACGCTGCCCAGCAGGCTGCGGCGGCGCTGGCGGCGTCCGAACCGCTGGCTGTAATTAACGAAACGCTGATCCCGGCGCTTGACCAGGTGGGGAAGGGCTTTGAACAGGGGACGGTTTTCCTGCCCCAGCTGCTGATGAGCGCCGACGCGGCCAAGGCGGCCTTTTCGGTGGTCAAGGATACCCTGAGCCGCTCGGGCGAGGCGCAGCGGAAAAAAGGCAAGGTCATCCTCGCCACCGTCAAAGGCGACATCCACGACATCGGCAAAAATATTGTCAAGGTGCTGTTGGAAAATTACGGCTTTGACGTGATTGACTTAGGGAAGGATGTCCCGCCGGAAACGGTGGTGGAAACGGCGGCTGCCCAAAACGTCCGGCTGGTGGGCCTAAGCGCCCTGATGACCACGACCGTCCCTTCGATGGAAGAGACCATCCGGCAGCTGCGGGCGGCAAAGCCCGATTGCCTGGTGATGGTGGGCGGCGCAGTCCTCACCCAGGAATATGCCGATATGATCGGCGCAGACTTTTACGCCAAGGATGCCATGGGCTCTGTCCATTACGCTGAACGCGTCTTGTGCGGCGAGGGCTGCAATGGTTGAAAAGATATACCAAACAGCCAACGGCCCGATCCATTATTGGTTCAGCAAGGCGGGCGGCAGCCTGGCGCTGGTTTTCCTGCCGGGCCTAACGGCAGACCACCGGCTATTTGACAAACAGATTGCATATTTTGAGGGGAAGTATAGCATTTTCGTCTGGGACGCGCCTGGTCATGCTGCTTCCTGGCCCTTTGAGCTGACCTTCAGCCTGATGGACAAGGCAAGGTGGCTGGACGGGATCCTGACCGCCGAAGGCGTCGAAGCCCCCGTCATCATCGGCCAGTCTATGGGCGGCTACGTCGGGCAGGCCTACGCCCAGCTGTTCCCGGGGAAATTGAAAGGCTTTGTATCAATCGATTCCGCGCCGCTGCAGCGGAAATATGTGACGGCGGCAGAAATTTGGATGCTGAAAAGGATGGAGCCGGTGTACCGCCATTTCCCCTGGAAACTGCTGCTGAAATCGGGGACCAACGGCGTAGCGGTTTCAGAATATGGGCGGCAGCTGATGCGCGGTATGATGGCGGCGTATGACGGCAGCCAGGAAAGGTATGCAAAGCTGTCTGGGCACGGTTTCCGGATGCTGGCTGAAGCGATGGAGGCAGACCTGCCTTACCAGATTCGCTGCCCGGCGCTGCTGGTATGCGGGGAGAAGGACCGCGCTGGTTCCTGCATCAGATATAACAAAGCGTGGCATAAAAATACGGGCATCAGGCTTGTCTGGCTGCCGAGCGCTGGCCATAATTCCAATACGGATGCCCCCGAGCAAGTCAATATGCTGATTGAAGAATTTGTCCAGTCTATCGGGTCCCAAATTGGCCCGCGGCCGCAGGGCCAACATAAATTCTAAAAAGAAGGGGAGAAGGACATGGCAAAAAAAGGGAAACAGGAACCCTCGGCGAAAAAGAAAAGCCCAAATAACGCCTATATCAAAGATGCCGGCGTGGTGGTCGAACAGCCGATCACCGAAACGCTGGAGGTCAACTATATGCCTTATGCGATGAGCGTCATCGTTTCGCGGGCGCTGCCCGAAATCGACGGCTTCAAGCCCGCCCACCGCAAATTGCTGTATACCATGTACAAGATGGGGCTGCTGACCGGCGCGCGCACCAAGTCGGCTAACGTGGTAGGGCAGACGATGCGTTTAAACCCCCACGGCGACGGCCCCATTTATGAAACGATGGTGCGGCTTTCCACTGGCAATGAGGCGCTGCTTCACCCCTATGTAGACTCCAAAGGCAATTTCGGCAAAGCCTATTCCCGCGATATGGCCTACGCCGCTTCCCGTTACACCGAAGTCAAGCTGGAAAAGATTGCTGCCGAGCTGTTCCGCGATATCGACAAGGACACCGTCGACATGGTGCCCAACTATGACAACTCGATGCTGGAACCTACCCTTTTCCCCACCACCTTCCCCTCGGTACTCGTCAACGCCAACGTTGGCATCGCCGTCTCGATGGCCAGCGCCATCTGCCCTTTCAACCTCGCCGAGGTCTGCGAAACAACGATAGAGCTGTTGAAAAACCCTGGCCATAAGGTGTCGGACACCCTAAAAGGCCCGGACTTCCCCGGCGGCGGCACCGTGATCCTCGACCCAGCGGAGCTGGAACGGATTTACGCGACCGGCCGCGGCTCTATCCGGGTACGGGGGCGTTATACTTACGACCGCGCCGAGAACTGCATCGAAGTCACCGAGATCCCGCCCACCACGACGGTGGAAGCGATCATCGACAAGATTATCGACCTGATTAAACAGAGCCGCATCAAGGAAGTCGCCGATATCCGAGACGAAACCGATTTAAGCGGCCTAAAGCTGGCGATTGAGCTGAAGCGCGGCGTCGACGCCGAAAAGCTGATGCAGAAGCTTTTCAAAGTCACCCCGTTGGAGGACGTTTATTCCTGCAACTTCAACGTGCTGATTGACAGCGTCCCCAGGGTGATGGGGGCCAAAGAGCTTTTGCTGGAATGGATTCGGTTCCGGCAGGGCTGCGTCGCCCGCCGGGTGCAGTTCGACCTGAAGAAAAAAAGTGAGAAGCTCCACCTGCTGCAGGGTCTGTCCAAAATTTTGCTGGACATCGACAAAGCCATTCAAATCATCCGCGAGACCGAGGAAGAAGCCGAAGTCGTCCCCAATTTGATGATTGGCTTCGGCATCGACGAATTGCAGGCCGAATTCGTGGCGGAAATCAAGCTGCGCCACTTAAACCGCGCCTATATCCTAGGGCGGCTGGAGGAAATCAAGCAGCTGGAGCTGGACATTGCCGAAATGCAGGAAATTCTTGGAAGCCCCCGCCGCATCAATAAAATTATCAGCTGCGAGCTGCGGGAGGTCATTAAAAAATACGGCCAGCCCCGCAAGAGCCTTTTTGTCTACGCCGCTGACTTAACCGATTACAACGAGGAAGACGAGACCCCCGACTATCCCGTCCACGTTTTCGTCACCGAGGAGGGCTATTTCAAGAAAATTACCCCCCAATCGCTGCGGATGAGCAGCGTCCAGAAGCTCAAGGAAGGGGACGCGGTGGCGCTGCAGCAGGAGGGCAGCAACCTCTGCGAGCTACTGTTCTTTACCGATAAGGCCCAGGTGTACAAAGCAAAGCTTGCCGACTTTTCCGAAACCAAAGCCAGCGTGATGGGCGATTACATCCCCTCCCGCCTGGGCTTTGACGAGGGGGAGAAGCTGATGGCGACAATCCTGACCAAGGATTTTTCCGGCGAGCTGCTGTTTTTCTTTGAAAACGGCAAGGTTTCCAAGGTGCCGCTGTCGGCCTATGCCACAAAAACCAACCGCAAAAAGCTGCAAAACGCCTACAGCGACCGTTCGCCGCTGGTGGCGATTTTCCAGCCGGCGGAGGAAAGCGAATACGTCCTCACCTCCAACCAAAAGCGCCATCTAATTTTCAGCCCGGCGCTGATTGCCGCCAAATCCACTCGCGACAACCAGGGCGTAGCGGTAATGGCCTTTAAAAAGAACGGCCGCGTAGAGTCAGTGGCTCTGCTGACCCCTGAAACCTTCCAGAACCCTCACCGCTATCGGACGAAGACCCTGCCAGCAGCGGGCTTCCTGTTGCGGGGCGAGGACTTGGGGGAGCAGATGACCCTGACGCCGGACGGGGAATAGGCCATGCCCAAAACCCGGAAGCCCCGAAAGCCTCCAGCGCCACTTGACCTGCCGGGGGTGCTGAAGGTGGACATACATGACATGAACGCTGCCGACGCTAAGAAATACCTGGAACGGCTGTTAGTCAGCTGCGGCAGCGAGGTGCGCCAAATCGAGATTATCCACGGCTACCACCGGGGCAGCGTGCTGCTGGAGGTGGTGCGCACCGAGGTGCGCAGCAAGCGCATCGCCCGGCGCTGCGTGACGATGAATCCCGGCGTGACCATCTATTACTTAAAGGAAAAGGTTTAGGTTACGAAAGAGTACGGGTCGCTTTTGAAAAAGCTCCGCAAAACTTTTAATCGCCAGGGTACCTGACGGCCCCATAAGGACGTTCTACTGCGTCGAAAGGAGAACTAAAGATGCAAGGTGTATCCCGTTATGCTGTCCAGCTGATGGCCCATGACCCCAGCTGGGAGCGGGAATTTTTGGAAGTAAAAGAAATGCTTTACAACGTTTTTCCAGGCCAGCTTTTGGATGTCCAATGGGTGGGCAGCACGGCGATTCCCGCCATTTGCGCCAAGCCAGTTTTAGACGTTGCCGTCCGTTTTTCGGCGATTGGGGAGCTGGACGCCAAGGCGCTGACCGATAAGGGCTATGACTACTGCGGCTCTCGGCCCGATGATGAAAATCGTCACCTTTTTGTCCTGCGCAGGCGGGATGAGGCGTCGGGAGAGGAGATTTCGTTGCAGCACATCCACTGCTACGGCCCTGACAATCCAGGCTTTAACCAGCTGGTCGGTTTTCGCGACTATCTGAACAGCCACCCTGAGGAAGCGGCGGCGTATGAGGGACTGAAGCGTTCGTTAGCAGTGGCTCACCCTGACGACCGGGCCTCGTATACAAAGGGCAAGGCCGCCTTTATCCAATCAATTTTCCAGAAAATGGAGGAAAAATCCTGATGAAATCCAAAAAACAGCTCCTCCGGGAATGGGCCGAGCTGGAACGCATCCGCGACGAGCGGGATATAGCGGCGCTTTTCGCGCTGGAGGACCCGCACGATTTTGCCTGGCTCCTCGGTGAGATCCTCTGGCGGGAGAGCGGGGCCTTTGATGCCCTAGACGCGCCCCCAAGCCCTAAGCGAACCCTTTGGCTCTGCAATATGTTCTGGGAAATGGACGAAGCCGACGGGGGAATCAGCCTTTTTGAAAGCCCCTATGCCAAATATGCGTCGCAGATTGTCGCTGCCTTCAAGGAAATTGGCGCGCCGAAATATGCCGGCCTGATTGAGCGGATGATGGCGCTGCTGCCAGAGGAACTTCTAAGCGGCGAGGATACTTCTTTCGAGCAGCTGACGCCGGAAATTTGGGACAAACTGGATGCAATTGAACATGGACTTTCCGCTTATCCAGACGGCAACTTGAACCTTCTGATTTATCGTTACGCCCATGCCCACGCGGCTGATTTTGTCTAACAGTTTTACAAAATCCGCAGAAAGGCCAGCAGGATCAGCAAAAACCCGCCTGCCAGTTCCGGCAGGCTTTGGGGGAATTTCTCCGCCGCCGCCCGTCCAAGGAAAACGCCCAGCCCGATCACGCCGACCTGTAACGGCAGGCAGGCCGCCGCTGCGACAAACGCCCAGCCGGCCGAAAATCCGCCCGCCAGCCCCGCCGCCAGCGAATCCAGCGACAGCGAGGCCGCCAGCGCCGCCGCTTCAGCGCCGTTTAAGGTATTGGAGCCGTCCGCGTCCGCCACTGTCTCGTCGGCGCAGATCGACAACAGGAAAGAAAGGCCTAACAGGTTAAACTGCATCTTTTTGGGCCTGTTTTTGAGCTTTTTTAGCGTATTTTGCAGGAATGTGCGAAAAAGGCTGCTGATCCCCAACAAAAACAACACTGTAAAGGAGATTGCTTTACAGACATTTTCAGGCAGGATCCGGCCAATCCCTGCGCCCCCCAGCATGGCAGCCAGCAAAAAAACGCTCCCTACCAACGCCATCACTAGCCTGGAACGCAAAGGGATTGCGATCCCTTTGGCGGCGCAGGCCACCACAGCCGCCAGCGTATCGGCTGCCAGCGCTGGCAGCAACAGCAGAATCGAGAGCATCAAAAAATCCCTCCAGTCCGGTTTGCTTTTACCAGCCTATGCCGGGCGGAGGGATTTGGTGTCTTCCAGCGTAAAATCAAAAGGGCGGCAGCTGCCGCGTTTGGGCCAACTGCCGCTCTGTATCATAATTTAAAGGGATATGGATTTATCGACTGACATAGGGGGCGACCTGATGCTTGTAGCGCTTATGCAGCAGCGCCCGGATGGCAACGCCGTCTTCCTCAAACCGTTCTTCCAACACCCGGCCCTTGCGGCGGATGAAATCGGGGAGCGCCCCTTCGCTGTAAGGGATCCGCAGCGTTAGTTCCTCGATTGATTCGGCAAGGCAGCTGCAAATAGCCGCCAAAAGCCGGTTGATGCCAACCTGCTCCTTAGCCGAGATATGCACCACCCGGCTGCCGTCGGCGCTGTCAGGCAGGGGGGCGGAGACAGGCAGCAGGTCGATTTTGTTGTAGACGGTAACAACGGGGATGCCGCCGCAGCCCAGCTCGTCCAGCAGTTTCCCAGTGACCTCCAGCTGCTGCCGGGCGTTGGCGCTGCAGCAGTCGCAGACATTCAGGATGACGTCGGCGCTGGCTGCCACTTCAAGGGTAGACTTGAAAGCCTCTACCAGCTGGTGGGGCAGCCGCTGCACCAGCCCGACTGTGTCAATTATGACGGCCCGTTGGCCGTCGGGCAGGGTCAGCTCCCTAGCAGTTGGGTCAAGCGTCGCGAAAAGCTGGTCCTTCACATAAATGTCCGAATCGGTCAGCAGGTTCAAAAGGGTGGATTTGCCGACGTTGGTGTAGCCGACAATGGCGATGACCGGCGTCTCGTTTTTTTCCCGCTGACGCCGCATCAGCTTCCGCCTTCTGCCAAGTTTTTCCAGTTCCTCTTCCAGTGCCGTGATCCGCCGCCGGATGTGCCGCCGGTCGCTCTCCAGTTTGGTTTCGCCGGGGCCGCGGGTGCCGATGCCGCCGCCTTGGCGGGAAAGGGCTGTTCCCAGGCCGGTAAGCCTAGGCAGCAGGTATTTCTGCTGGGCGAGTTCCACCTGTAGCTTGCCCTCGCTGGACACAGCGCGTTGGGCAAAGATGTCTAGAATCAGCATCGTACGGTCGACGACCTGTACATTTGTGATGTCTTCGATGTTGCGGAGCTGGGAGCCGCTCAGCTCCCCGTCAAAAATCAGCAGGTCGACGCTGCTCTGTTGGCAGAAATCGCGGATTTCCCGCAGCTTGCCGCCGCCAATAAAGGTGGCGTTGTCCTCACTCTCGCGGTTTTGGGTGAAACGGCCCACGATGTCCGCGCCGGCCGTGTCGGCCAGCTCCGCAAGTTCTTCCAAGGACTGGAAAAGGTCATAAACGCCGGTATCAATCCCGGCAAGCACCGCCTTCTGGCGGCTGGCGTTTTTCATTTCGTTCATATAGTACTCCTTTTCGGGCGGTAGGGGTCAAATTCAAATAAGATTTTTTGTCGTAAATTTTATACATCACGCGCATGATCGTAATCTCCTTTTTGTTAAAGCCGTGCAGCACCTTCCGTTTTTTTGCACAGCAATCTGTCGTCCCGGTTTTGGAAGGCAAAAACCTATCCTTATTGTATCATGAACGCCAAAGCGGCGCAAGACGCTATTTGCATAAAAAGCACTTGACTGTCCCGCTGTTTTTCTATATAATGGTTACGGAAGAGTACAAAACCGCTTTTGAAGCAAGCCTGGCTGTGCGAAACCCGCGCTTTTACGGCAGGTATCTTGCGCCCAATGTTTCCGCTATCGTTACGGCAAGCTCCAGGTCGATTTTCGCGCCGTGGAGGTCGGCTTCCAGCAGGTTGCTGCCGTGCATGACGCTTTCGCGCAGATCCGCGTTTTGGAAAGTAGTCTTAGTTAGGTTGGCTTCGCTGAAGTCGCAGCGGCGGAGGGTAGCGCGTGAAAAATCGGCGCGGGTTAGGTCCGCGCCCTTGAAGCTAACCCCTTCGATTTGCCAGCCGGCAAATTTTGCCTCGGTAAGGGTGGTATAGGACCAATCGCCGGGGCCGATTTCGGCGTTGAGGAAACGGGTATAGAGGAAACAACTGCCGGTCAATTTACAGTCGGCAAAGGCCATGCCCATGCAATCGGCCATCTCAAAGCTGCAATTGAGGAAGGCGGTGTTCTGGGCTTTGGCCCCGCTGAAAGAAGCGCCGTCGAAGCAGCAATCCTCGAACTGGCAGCCTGAAAGCGCAATGGCAGCAAAATCGGCGTCGCGGAAGCAGCAGCCTAAGAACCGCATCCCGCAAAGGCGCTCTTCGAGGATTTCCGCGCTGGTAAAGTCAACATTTTGATAAAAATCCTTTTCAAACATCTTCCCGCCCCTTTTCTTGGCATTTTGGGCAAAGCCCGAAAATTTCGAGGGCGTGCCCGGTAATGGCAAAGCCGTAACGGTCGCCCATTTCCGTCGAAAATTCCCCCAGCGGGCAGCGGTCCAGCTCGACGCTGGCCCGGCATTGGGTGCAGATCAGGTGGTGGCGGTGTCCGGCGGCTTTGGGGAAGAAACGCTGGCTGCTGCCGGGCAGCCCCACGCGGGGGATCAGCCCATACTCCTCCAGCAAGGACAGGGTGCGGTAAACGGTGGACAGGCCCAGCCGGTGGCCTTGCTTTTTCAGCATTAGATAGAGTTCATCGGCGGTCAGGCTGCTGTCCGCTGCCAACAGGATGTCCAGGATGGCGGTGCGCTGCCGGGTTACCTTCAGTCCAGCTTTTTTCAAAAGCTGGCTGCTTGGCTGCTGTTCTTTCATTACTAAAACCTTCTTTAAGAGAGGAAAATTATGGAGTATCTAAAACTTTTCTGGCTGGATGCGACAGCTTCCGAACCAGCTGTCATCCTTTACGAGGTAGACGCCGCCAATGAACGGCTGGCAGCCCGTTCTATCGATATTTTTGCCGACCGGCACCGCCGGAATATCCCTGATTTATACGCAGACGCCATCGAAATCGTGCCGATCCCGACGGCGGAGGAGCTGAACGCTGCTGTCTGGGGGGAAGGGTTTTATGCCTGTCCAATAAGCAAAGCGGAGTTTGAAGCGGCGTGGGCCGATTGCTTTTACCAAGGCGAGCTGAAGCCAAACCCTTGGGTCGGCATCGCCTTATCGGATTATGAGGCCCATATGTGCGATGAGGCGGTCAGGCAGCAGCAGGCGCTGGAGCGGATGGCCGAGCGGCAGCTTGCCTTTGGGGCCGAAACGGTGATGATCTTTGGCATTGCCGGCGGGAACGGGCTGCGCCATGCCGACCCTAAGCGGATAAAGCGCCTCTATGGCGTGGATGTTAACGCCAGCTATCTGGCAGCGTGCCGGCAGCGTTATCCGGCGCTTTCCGGAACGCTATACTGTATCTGCGCCGATTTGCGGGGTGAGGTCAGCCTGCCTCACGCCGAGCTGCTGATTGCCAATTTGCTGGTGGAATATATCGGCTGCGGACGGTTTACAGAACTGGTGAAGCAGGTTGCCCCGAAATATGTCTCTTGCGGCATTCAGCTGGACGCTGTAGGGGAAGGGGAGAAGGGGTTTGTTTCGGCTTCGCCTTATCTTCACATTTTCGATGGGCTTGATGTTGTCCATCAGGCAATACCGCCCGCCGCTTTGACGAAGGCGCTGGCAGAAGCCGGTTACCGGCTTATAAACGAACAGGCCGAGCTACTGCCGGGCGAAAAGCGGCTTTTGCAGCTGGACTTTGCCTTATGAGAACGCCGTCATCAGAAAACCTGCCGCCAGAGCTGTAACAAAAGTCCAGCCAATCACCCTAATTGCCTTTTTCTTATCCCCGCGCAGCAACACCAGATAGCCGAACCCTGCGCCGGCGGAAAGCCCCGCTACAGCTGAACCGAAGGAAATACCGCCGGCCAGGTAAAGCTCCGTTAACAGCACCGAGCTGCCGCAGCTGGGAATCATGCCGATCAGCGTACAGAGCAGCGGCTGCAAAAAACTGCCTGACAGCAGCAGCTTCCCCAGTCGTTCTTCGCCAACCAGTTCAAATCCCAGGTTGACGAAAAATAGCACCGCCGCCAAAAACGCTGCGATTTTCAGCGTGCGCAGCAGCGCCTCCTTCCAGAAGCCGTGTTGCCCGCAGCAGCTGTGGGCGTCTGCCTGGTGTTCGGCGCGGGCGACAGCGTCACCGTCCGCCACCCGGAGCGTCTCCTGCCGGAAGACGAAAGCCTTGAGCAGAAACCCCATCCCAATGGCAATGGCAAGCTTTGCCGCAATCAGCAGCGCCACCATTTTCAGGTTGCCGCTGCTCCCCAGCAGCACCGGCAGTGCTTCGTCAGAGGTGGACAGGAATACCGCCACCAGCGCTGCGCCGCCGATGAATCCTTCCTGGTAGAGAGAAGCCGCCGCTGCCGAAAAGCCGCACTGCGGGATACACCCTGCCAGCGCCCCCGCCACCACGTCAAGTTGATGGGGAAGCTTCGCCAGCAGCCGTACTGTGCCAGCGCGGTGTTCCAGCCAGCCCGCCAGCAGATAGACGGCTGCCAGCAGCGGCAAAGCCTTGGCGGTGTCCAGCAGTGTATCCAGCAAAATATCAACAAAGGTATCCATAATAAGAATAAGCTCCTAACGCTTTAATTGAGAATGATTCTCATTTGCAATTATAGCCGACTTTTGCATT
Source organism: Oscillospiraceae bacterium (assembly GCA_022793675.1). GTDB lineage: Bacteria > Bacillota > Clostridia > Oscillospirales > Ruminococcaceae > Faecivivens. Next base: position 16,317 of record JAAWDH010000003.1, on the reverse strand, counting down.
TTTGTCAAGCTAAGTTTTCCCTCGCAGCCAGCTATGCCGGCAGACAATTCGCGGCCAGCTGTGCTGGCAGACAATTCGCGCCGGAAATCCAGCAAGCCGGATTTCTGCTGCGGATAAACATAGCCGGTTCTCCCGCGGTTACGGGCAGGTGGTTCCAGCTTCTATCGGCAGCAACTATCGACGCAGTAGGCGGCTTTTTAAGGGTAAACAGGTATCTTGGCGATTAAAAGTCTTTGCGGAGCTTTCTTCAGAAAGCGACTCGTACTCTCCGTACCCTCCGTACTCTGCCGTCGCCTTATCCTTCGGGAAGGTCCCTTCACAAGATGTTCACATTAAAGTGCTATAGTAAGCAGTAGGAAAACTAAAAAAGGGGGAGATAGCATGGCGCATATCCTGATTGTCGACGACGAAGACAATATCCGTGAGATTATCAAAAAATACGCCCTGTTTGAAAAATACGAGGTGTCCGAGGCTGTCAACGGCATGGAAGCCGTCGAAAAATGCCGCGAAAACGACTACGACCTGATCATCATGGACGTGATGATGCCGGAGCTGGATGGCTTTTCAGCCTGCCGGGAGATCCGCAAAACCAAAGAGGTTCCCGTCATCATGCTCTCGGCCCGCGGCGAGGAATACGACCGCATCCATGGCTTCGAGCTGGGGGTCGACGACTATGTCGTCAAGCCCTTTTCGCCCCGCGAGCTGATGATGCGGGCGGCCGCTGTGCTCAAACGCGGTTCCCGTTCCGAAAAGCCCGCCGAAAAGGGCAGGGAAGTGCTGCAAATGGAGGGGCTGACCATCGATTTTACCGGCCGTATGGTTTTTGTCGACGGGGAGCGGATCGACCTTTCCCCCAAGGAATACGACCTCCTTTTCTATATGGCCCGCAACCGCAGCATTGCCCTGACGCGGGAAATGCTGATTACCAACGTCTGGGGCTACGATTTTTACGGCGACGACCGGACGCTCGACACCCATATCAAGCTGCTGCGCAAGAGCCTAGGGCCGTACAGCCGCTTTATCGTGACGCTGAGGGGGGTTGGCTACCGTTTTGAAGGCTAAGCGGAAACGGCAGCTTTCTATTAAATGGCGGCTGCTGCTGACTTTTTTCAGCTTCACGGCGGCAATGCTGGCGGCGCTGTGGCTGCTGCAGGTGGTCTTCCTGGACGAGTTTTACCGCGGCATCAAAACCCGCGAAATACGCGCCGCTTCGGAAACCGTGGCCAAAAAAGCTTTTTCTGAGGACATTGCCGGGGTGTTGGAAGAGCTGGTGGCGGATAATCAGATCTGCGCGATGCTGCTGACCACCGACGGGCAGGTAGTGGCGTCGGCAGATACGCTGCCGAACTGCCTGATCCATCGGATGACCAGCCTTGACCTGTTCATTTTATATAATTTCGCCGCCGAAAACGATGGCACTTTCCTGGCGCGCTTCAACCAGGAGGGCGGTTACGGCAGTTTTACAATGGGCAAGGCCCCCTTTGACCGTCTGGTTAAAAAGCCCTATTATTTTGACGACCGGGAAAGCATCATCAGCGTACGGCTGGTTGAACAGGGCGGCAGCGAGCGGATGCTGCTGTTAGATACTACTGTCTCTCCGGTAGGCGCTACCGTGCAGACGCTGCGCATCCAGCTGCTGATGGTTACCGGCGTGACGCTGATCCTGTCGCTTGTGCTTGCCTACTTCCTATCCCGCCATATCGCCAAGCCGGTGATGGATATCAGCCGCGCCGCCCGGCAGCTTTCGGGCGGCAGCTATACCCCCTATGCCGGCCGGGGCGGCTACCGAGAGGTGCTGGCGCTTGATCAGACCCTGACCCAGGCGGCTGCCGACTTAGAAAAGGTCGAGCAGCTCCGGCGGGAGCTTTTGGCCAACATTTCCCACGACCTGCGCACCCCGCTGACGATGATTACCGGCTATGCCGAGGTAATGCGCGACCTGCCTGGGGAAAACACCCCCGAAAACGTGCAGATCATCATTGACGAGGCCAACCGTCTGACCGAGCTGGTCAACGACCTGTTAGACCTGTCCAAATTGCAGGCGGGCGTCGTGACCCTAAGCCCCGCCGTTTTCAGTTTTACCGCCCTAATCCAAGGCATCCTGGCCCGCTATCAGAAACTGACCGAAAACAAAGGCGTTGCTTTTACCTTTGAAGGCGACGGCGAAGCCTTCGTCGAGGCCGACCGTACCCGGCTGACCCAGGTCGTCTACAACCTCATCAACAACGCCCTCCACTATAGCGGCGAAGAAAAATCCATCCGCCTGCGGCAGAGTCGGGCGGATGGATGGGTAAAACTGGAAATTATCGATAATGGCGAAGGCATTTCTGAAGAGCAGCTGCCGTTGGTCTGGGAACGTTACTACAAAATCGACAAAGTCCACCGCCGGTCGTCGCTGGGGACAGGGCTGGGGCTGAGCATCGTCCAGAGCGTGCTGGTTTTGCACGGCGCGAAATACGGCGTTGAAAGCAAGCTGGGGGAGGGGAGCAATTTCTGGTTTTCACTGCCAGAAGTCGATGGTACCGCCGAAAAAACTTGAATTTTCCAGGAGAATTCAAGGAATGTTCAAGAAACCGTCACTTTCAGGGGCTATACTATCTACAGGTTGAGAGGGAAACAGCCGCTGGGCGGGCAGCCCAGTACCGCGAACGCCGTCTTATCCCGAGGTGATTGGGAATGGTTTATGCAGCTGGCAGCCGGTTAAGGGCTGCGGGGGTTTTTCTAACCGTCCTTGTGATGCTGGGGCTGCTTGCAGGCAGCTTTGCGGGCGAGCGAGTTTCCGCTTCGGCAGACACCCCGTCAAAAAGCGAATTCGATCCCTTTGGCTTGCTCCCAGAAGGCGATACGCCTAAACCTGAAACCGATACCTCGGAGACCCCTTTCGGGCAGATGCCGGATATGCGGCTGATGCGCCGGGCGCTGGAGATCATCGGCGGTGTGAGCGATTTGTCCCAGCTGACAGCTGAACAGCTGGAAGCGCTGGCAAAACTGGGGATCGACCCCAAAACCCTCGAACAGAACGCCGACCTGCTGGAACGTCTGATAGAAGACAGCAGGACGAGCTTAGACAATACTTCGGAAGCATCTGACCGGCAGTCCTTTTTGCTCTACATAGGAGCGGGGACCGTTGCGGCGGCCCTGGTCGGATGGTGGCTGCGCCGCCGCCTAAAACATTGACAGACTTCTTATTTTCATCATTTCTCCCCAAAGTAAGGCCGGCAGGTTCATCCTGCCGGCCTTACACTTTGCGCCTGTAAGAATCTGGAAACCAGCTGATGCCAGTTTCCAGATTCAGTCCACGTTTCCTTGGGATTGCCAAGGAAATCGGCGTCTTCGTTTTCCTTAAGACCACCAGGTCTCGGTCATTTTAGGCTGGAAGATAATAACTTCCTTCAGGAAAGCGATTGCTTTTTCCAGGCCCTCCATTGGGGTCATCAGGCTGTCTTCATGCTCAATGCTGATTGCGCCGTCGTAGCCGGCCAGCTGCAGGGCAGAGATCATATCCTTCCAGTAGCTGTAGTCGTTGCCATAGCCAACCGAACGGAACAGCCAGCTGCGGTGGGCTTCATCCGTAAAGGACTTGGTGTCCAAAACGCCGTTGACCGCCGCATTGTAAGGGTCAATCTTGGTATCTTTGGCATGGAAATGGAAGATCGCGTGTTCGCGGCCCAGTTCGCGGATGGCGGCGGCAGGGTCGATGCCTTGCCAAACCAGGTGGCTGGGGTCGAAGTTCGCGCCGATTTCAGGGCCGACGGCCGCGCGGAGTTTCAGCAGGGTCTCAGGGTTGTAAACGCAGAAGCCGGGGTGCATCTCAAAAGCGAACTTGGTGACGCCGTACTCCCTGGCAAAAGCGACCTTCTCTTTCCAATAGGGGATTAGCTTTTCATCCCACTGCCACTGTAAAATCTCCTGGTAATCGGTCGGCCAGGCGCAGGTCACCCAGTTGGGGCGCTTGGACTCCTCGCAATCGCCGGGGCAGCCGGAGAAGCAGTTGATTGTATCCACGCCCAGCTCCTTGGCCAGTTTGATGGTGTTGGTCATATCGTCGTCAAACTTTTTGGCAATGGCCTTGTCGGGATGGATGTAGTTGCCGTGGCAGCTCAGCGCGCTGATCTGCAGGCCGGAAGCCGCAATCGTGTCTTTAAACTCCTGAAGCTTCTTGGGATCGGCAAGCAGCACCGCTGGATCGCAGAGTGCCTTGCCCGGATAGCCGCCCGCGCCGATCTCAACAGCTTGGCAGCCCTGGGCGACCAGATAGTCGCAGGTCTTTTTCAAATCCCAATCGCCGAACAGTACCGCCATAACGCCTAATTTCATGGGACTCATCCTTTCTACTCAATAATCAGCATAAACAGCAGGCGGCAGCGGCCGCAAAAGAACCGCCGCCGCCCTTGGCGCTTACAAAGTCAATCCTGCCGCGAATCAGTCAAAATAGACGGGTTTGCCAGTCTTGGCAGACTCGTAGATGGCTTCCAGAATCTGGGTAACCACGAAAGCCTGCTCGGGCAGCACGCACAGGGGAGTGCCATTGCGGATAGCGCTGTAGAAGATCTCCTGCTCCACGTCGGCAGGCTTAATGGCAGTGCCGTCATAGAAATCCACGCCGCCAGCACCCATGGCAGGGATTTCGACATACTGCTTGCCGTGTTTGACGCCGTTGATGCGCACGCCGCCGCGTTTGCCGTCAGCGCTGCGCATATCTGCGCCAGCCTTGTCGCCGCAGAGGGTGGTGGAGGCTTCGATAACGTCCAGGCTGTTCAGCGCCCAAGCGGATTCCAGCACGATGGTCGCGCCATTTTCCATCACGATATAACCGAAAGCAGAATCTTCAACGGTGAATTCTTTGGGATCCCAGTCGCCCCAAGCGTTGCCGCTGCCGTTTTCCAGCTTGTCGGCCAGCTTATGGTAGACGCTGCCCACGACCATTTTGGGCTTGTAATTGTTCATGGTCCACAGGGTGATATCCAGCGCATGGGTGCCGATATCGATCAGCGGGCCGCCGCCCTGTTCATACTCGTTGAGGAACACGCCCCAGGTGGGGACGGCACGGCGGCGGATCGCATGGGCCTTGGCGTAATAGATGTCGCCCAGGTCGCCGGCGTCGCAGGTCTTCTTGATGTACTGGACTTCAGGGGTCTGGCGGTTCTGGTAGCCGATGGTCAGCAGCTTGCCGGTTTCCTGGGCTGCCTCGACCATTTTCCTGGCCTCTGCGCTGTTGATGGCCATGGGTTTTTCGCAGATGACATTTTTGCCGGCATGAAGGGCGTCGACAGTGATAAAGCTATGGGAGCGGTTCGGGGTGCAGACATGGATCGCCTCGATGGTGTTGTCCTTGAGCAGCTCTTTATAATCGGTGTACACCTTGGCATCCTCTGTGCCGTATTCCTTTGCCGCCTTAACAGCGCGTTCCTCGATCAGGTCGCAGAAGGCGACGATTTCGATCAGCCCTTTGGCCGCCAGCTTTTTCAGCGCGGGGAGGTGTTTGCCGTTGGCAATGCCGCCGCATCCAATAATGCCGACTTTTGTTTTGTTCATGATAATCTTCCTTTCTCTGCGGCCGCGGCGAGTTTCACCGACGACCGAATTTCCAGCCGGTGGGGGAGCGTCAAATGCTGGTCCTCACAGGCTAGGTTTTTGATTTTATTTATCAAAAGCTCCATGGCTTTTTGACCGATTTCCAGCTGGGGCTGCGACACTGTCGTCAAAGGCGGGAGGTAGTATTCGGCGATCTGGTTGTCGTCGAACCCCATGACTGAGATATCCTCGCCGGCTTTGACGCCGGCTTCAGCCAGCGTGCTGATGATGCCGATTGCCGCTGAATCCGACGTTGCGAAGACGGCGTCTGGCAGGCTGCCCATCTGCAAGAGGCTGTTTGCCGCCCGGCGTCCGGCTTTAAAGGTCAACCCTTCATAAAGGAAAGGCTGGCTGCCGGGGTCGATACCGGCTTCCCGCAGCGCTGCGCAGTACCCTTCCTGCCGCAGGGAGGAGGAGCCGTAAAGCGCGCCGGCCGAGACAAACGCGATGCGGCGGTGGTTATTTTCCAGCAGGAAGACGGCGGCGTCATAGCCCGCGCGGCGGTTGTCGATGCTGACGGTGGAGACGTGGGCGTTGCTGACAAATTCGTTGGCAAAGACAATCGGGCAGCCAGCTGCCAAGCTGTCGATTTCGTCGGCCAGCAGCGCAGAGTGGAGGAAAATCAAGCCGTCCACCAGCTTGCGCCGGGCCATTTCGACATATTCGCGCTCCGCCTCGCGGTCGGATTCGGTGATGCCCAGCATCACATGGTAGCCGTTCTGCCGGGCGACGGACTGTATCCCCCGGATAACGCGGGAAAAAAACTGATTGGAGATTGTCGGGGCCACTACAAGGATTTTCAAAGTCTCCAGCCGCCTGAGGGTCCGTCCCAGGAAATTCGGGTGATAGTTCAGCTCTTCAATCGCACGCTTGACCGCCTCGACAGTATCCGGGCGGACGTTTTCGCTGGTATTGAGCACCCGGGAGACTGTCGCTACCGAAACGCCGGCAGCCTTAGCCACATCCTTGATGGTTGCCAACCCAATTCCACCTCCTGTAATCGGTTACATCTCCATAATAAGCGCTTTTTAACCAGATGTCAAGAGGGAACCAGCGATTTTGGATTACAAAATAACAGCCATCCTTTGTGCAATATGCCAAAGAGGAAAATTTGCTGTTTTTTCCAGAGACGATATAAGCTGTTAAATAGCATTTTTTGTTTGCTGCTAGGAGTACGAGGGGTACGGAGAGTACGGGTCGCTTTCTGAAGAAAGCTCCGCAAAGACTTTTAATCGCTAGGGTACACGCCAGCACAAATTTAACCGCCTACTGCGTCGATAACTGTCCGATAGGAGCTGGAACCACCCGCCCGTAACCGCGGGAGAACCGGCCGTGTTTATCCGAAGCAGAAATCCGGCTTGCTGGATTTCCGGCGCGAATTGTCTGCGGGCACAGCCCGCCGCGAATTGTCAGCGGCGACACGGCGCCGCCAGAAAAAGGTTGTGATTTGGGGAAAGGTGTGGTATGATAAAGAGAGAAAACCCGGATCCGGGTGTTGAAGGAGAGAGCCTGATGATTAAATTGATAGCAAGCGATATGGATGGAACGCTGCTGAGCCGGCAGGACGGCCTGCCAGCGGATTTTTTCGAGGTGATGGAGAAACTGCGGGCTAAAGGGATCCATTTCCTAGCCGCCAGCGGGCGTTCTTATGCGACCTTATGGCAGAATTTCGAGCCGCACTCAGATTGGGTGGACTATATCTGCGACAACGGGGCCTGTTTGGTAGAAAACGGCGAAGTGGTGCAGAAAAACTTGATGGACCGGGCTTCGGTGCAGAAAATTATCGACGTCTGCACCGGCCTTCCCGGGATCCGGCTGGTGCTGTGCGGGGTACACGGCAGCTACCACGCCGCCAAAGAACCGGCATACGGCGATGAAATCAGCAAATATTACGTCAATGAGCAGCTCCGTGAAGATTTTGCTTCCATTGACGACGATATTTACAAAGTAGCGCTCCTGGACCTGAACGGTCCGGAGAAAAACGTTATCCCAGCACTGCGGGAGGCGTTCGGGGAGGAGCTGGATGCTTCGCTGACGATGCTCCTTTCAGGCAGCGTCTGGATGGACGTCATGGCTGCCGGCATTACCAAAGGCGTCGGGCTGCGCTATTTTCAGCAGCGCTGGGGCATTGCCCCGGAGGAAACGATGGCTTTTGGGGATTATTTCAACGACGCCGCCATGTTCGACCATGCCTACTACAGTTTTGCGATGGAAAACGCCCACCCAGGCTTGAAACAGTACGCCCGCTTTATCGCCGAGAGCAACGAGCATAACGGCGTCCTCAAGGCTATCCGGCAGTACGCGCTGGAGGAATAGGAGGTACATATGCCGCAGCAAATGTTGTCCCAGGAGGATTACCAGTTTATTTGCAGCGCCGCCAAAGGGCTTGTCGCCGAAAATTCGGCGATGGAGCGTGAAACCCAAGGGCTTTTGCTGCTGCAATATATCGGTCTGAATTATATTGAGGGCTGCCGGCTGGACGAGGTGGAGGAACACCTGGCGCTGCTGCACCTGGTGGCGGGGCTGGCGCGCGGGGGAAATAAGGTCGTTCGGGGCATTAGCTATATGCAGATCATGGCAAAGCTGTCCAAGCTTTTCCGTGTGATTTGATGCAGGAAAGGGAGGCAGGTTGTGAAGCTTACAGAGATTGACCAGAATTTTCAGCTGAAAACGGCAATTACCGAACCGGATATTGTCTGGCTGGACATCAAAAAAACGCCCTTTGCAATTTCTGGTATTTTTTATGAGGAGGGAAGGGGTTTCCTGCGGATGCCGCAGCAGACCGCCGAACAGGTGTCCGAAGGCGTGGCGGGCCTGAATGCCGATACTGCCGGCGGCCGGGTGCGCTTTCGGACGGATTCGCCTTTTATTGCCATTGAAGCCCAGATGGCGGTGCAGGACTTGATGCCGCACTTCACCCGTTTGGGGCAGTCCGGCTTCGACCTCTACCGGAAAACAGAGGGCCAGCCTTGTTACCTTGCTTCATTTATGCCGCCAACGCTGATGAAGGAGGGCTACAGCGCTTCCGTAGCTGCCGATGGGGAGCTGGCGGAGTATACGGTGAATTTCCCGCTCTACGACCGGGTCAGCGAGCTGTACATTGCTTTGAAGCGGGATGCCGTCCTGGAAGCGCCGGCCCCTTACCGCAACGAAAAGCCGGTGGTGTTTTACGGTTCGTCCATCACCCAAGGGGGCTGCGCTTCCCGCCCTGGCAACAGCTATCCGGCGATCCTTTCCCGAAGGCTTCATATGGAATACGTCAACCTGGGCTTTTCGGGCAGCGGCAAAGCGGAACCGGCGATGCGCCGTTACCTCGCCCAGCTCCCAATGGCGGCGTTTGTCTGCGACTACGACCATAACGCGCCGGATGCGGATTACCTGCAAAAGACTCATCTGCCCCTTTACCGCGCGGTGCGGGAAGCCCAGCCGCTGCTGCCGATTATCTTCATGACTTCCACCGACGTGCTGCTGCGGGGCGGCGTCTGGCGGGAACGGCGGGAGATCATCCGCCGGACTTATGAAACGGCGCTGGCGGAGGGCGACCAAAACGTCTATTTTATCGACGGCGAAGCGCTGTTTGCCGGGGAGGGCTGGGACGGCTGTACGGTAGACGGCTGCCACCCCAATGACTTGGGCTTTTACCGGATGGCGATGGGTTTAGAGGGGACGCTGGAAAAGGTGTTAGGGTGCCGCGAATGATTGGGGATATTGTCACTGTTACGATCGATAGGCCGCTTGGGAGTTTTCATCCTAAACACAAAGGCCTTTTCTGCCCCATAAATTATGGCTGCGTCAAAGGCGTGCCTGCGCCGGACGGCGAGGAGCAGGACGCCTATCTATTGGGCGTGGAGGAGCCGGCCGAAACGTTTACCGGAAAAGTAGTCGCCGTCATCCACAGGTTTGACGATATAGAGGAAAAATGGGCCGTCTGCCCGGAAGGCGCCGCTTTCAGCAAAGAGAAAATCGCCGAAAAGGTGCATTCCCAGGAGCAATATTTCCGGACGGAAATTATTATGGAAATGGGAGAACACTATGTTTGACAGGCAGCAAATTAAAAAAATACTGGCTAGGGCGCAGGAAATTGACCCGGGCTGCGAGGCGTTCGGGGCGTCAAAGCACCGCTACCAGTTCCGCCCGCCGTTAGCGGCAGATTTTGTCCGCAAGGCGGAAGGACAGTACGGTTTCCGCCTCCCGGAGGATTATTTTCGCTTTATTACCGAAGTCGGAGACGGCGGCGCAGGGCCAGGTTACGGGATTGACTCTTTTGCGGATTTTCTGAAGCCGAGGGATCCGCTGCTGATGGCATCCTTTTGCCAGAGCCTTGCCCTTCCTTTTGAAGTGCGGCCGATGCAGCCAGATGAAGTGGAAGAGTATGCGATAACTTCTCCCGAAAACTATGCCAAATCGCCAGAGCGGTATTTTGTCTATACTCTGCCTGATGAAGACAAGCCCTATAGCACCACCGGTTTTCTGGAATTGGGTACCCACGGCTGCCAATGGGACTTTGGGCTTATTACCGCCGGCGGACGGTTTGGACAGGTATTCGATATCGACAATGAAGGCAGTTGCGCTTTTGTGGCGGCCAGCTTTGACGAATATTATCAGCTCTGGCTCGATTGGCTGGCGGACGAAAGGAAGCTGCGTGCCGAGGTGAACTTCTGGCGCAGGCCGACGCAGTAGGACTTTTAAGCTGCGCAGATACGCGCCCTGGCGACGAAAAGTCTTTGCTAAGCTTTCTTCAGAAAGCGTCGTACTCCCATTGCCTGGTCGACGCAGTAGGACTTTCAGGCTGCGCAGATACGTGTCCTGGCGACAAAAAGTCTTTGCTAAGCTTTCTTCAGAAAGCGTCGTACCCCCGTCCATTTACGGCAGCTTTTCCCCCTTAAAAAAGCCTTTCAGCTCGGCCCGCATCGCTGCAAATTCAGCCGGCTCCATCGCCGACTTTGACGAAGAGCAGTCAGACAGCCGCAGGCTCCATTTACCGAGCAGCTCGGCTGCGCCGACCTTTTCGCAGACAATGGCGCATAGGTCGGAAAGGGCTTCATAGGCGGCAAACTCGCCGGGGTTTGATTCCATTGCGATCATGAAAAAATCCCCCGCAGCCTGAAAGCTGCCTTCCTTAAGGTAAAAATCTCCGAGCGCGCAAAGCACCTCCGAGTCGCGGGGTTCTTCCAAAAGCCCTTGAAGCAGAAGGTTTAAAGCCTTGTCCCGCTCGTCGACGGCCGTATAGGCGTTGGCGGCCTGACAGAGCATATGGGTTTTCCGGGGGCATTCCTCGCAGTCGTGGGCGAGCTGGCAGCTGCGGCCCAATCCCTTCATATCGCCGAACTTCAGCTGCAGCTCGATGGCCTTTTCCAGCAAAGGCCAGCTGGGCTTTGCGACGTAAAGCCCCTGTTCGGCACATTTTAACGCATCCCTTTCCCGGGATTGCTGCAAATAAAATTTCACATCCGCCAGGATGTCCGCCGGGTTCATAAAAGCAGCTTTGGCAATAGATAAAGGATGTCCCATGTCGCCGTTGAAAAAGACTTTGACAGTGGCAGGGAGGGACTTCAGCTGGAAGCGCATCCCTTCGCTGTCGCAAAGGGTATAGCGGCTAGGGGCAAAACGCAGCCCCTGGAATTTGCGGACAGCCTCTGCCATATTGACGCCGCCGGAAATATCAAAAGAATCATTTTCCGTCATGCTGTCCCTCCAAAAGCCTTTCCATGTCAGCTTCCGCCTTTTTAAGCTGGCTGGCCGCCATCGGCTTTTTATTCTGGAAACAGTCCATAAAAGGCTGCTTCCAATCCAGTCCGCCTACCTGCTTGAAAAGGTTCGACAGCTCCTCGTAGCTGTCAAAATAGCAAGGGTCAGCCGCCAATGCCTGGAAATAATAGCCCGCAGCCTTTCTAAGGTCGCCGTTGTCCCAGTAAAACCCGCCCAGGTCATGGAGCGTTTCGGGATTGCCTGGTTCTTTCTCCAGCGCCTTCATATAATAAGCAAGCCCTTCGTCAGGCTTGCGCATAATGCAGAAAGTTGCCGCGGCTTGGCAGAGCATATGCGCCTTGCAGGGGCAATCTTCGCAGCGGTAGGCCGCCAAAAAGAGCGCGTTAGCGTTTTCGATATGGCGGAAGCGCCAGAAAAGGATCGCCGCCAGCTCGTAAAGCTCCCAATCCATTTCCTGTTTCTGTAAACCCTGGATGGCGCAGCTCATAGCCTCGTCGGGCTTTCCCGCCTGCATATAGAAACGGATGTCCGCAACAATCTCCTTGACCGTCATAAACGCCGACTTTTCAATCCGCATTGGATGGGCTTCGTCGCCGTTGAAAAAGACGACCAGCGCATCTGGGCAGGAAAACCCACCGTAATGGCAGTCTCCGCCGACGACGCCAATCGGGGTATCGGGCGCGAGGTGCAGCCCTTGGAACTGCCGGATGGCTTCTTCTTTGCTGACGCCGCCTGATTCCTCAAAAAATTGCGGCTCCGCAAATTGCGGTTCCACAGATTGTGGTTCCGCAGGCTGCGGGCTGCTTTGCGCCTTCTTATTCTTAAACTTATCAAAAAATCCCATAATGCCCCTCCTGTTCAGCGCATCTGTGCAAAAGCGCGGACCGCGTCGATTTTTTCCATAGCCTGCTTATAGCCTTCCTCATAAAGGGCTTCCAGCTTGGCCACGTCCTTTTCGGTGCGGCCGATAGCAACAGGCGCGGCAGGGCGGATCACCACGGCCCGCCCTTCCTCTTCAAGCTGCCGGACGAAAGCGAGCTGGCCGTTGTAGATTTCGTGGCGCTGTTCCAGCACCCGGATCAGTTTTGGATAATGGCGGTAGAGGATCCGCGAAAGTTTGAGGGTGCTTTCCGGCTTTTTGACAAAGCCGTCCTGCCTGGTCAGCACAATGACCAGCCTGTCGCAATCTTTCAGCGCCCGCTTGGCGGGGATGGGGTCGCAGATGCCGCCGTCGAGCAGCTCGTCGCCTTTATAACGCACGACTTTAGAAATCAGCGGCAAGGACATCGACGCCAGCACCGGCTGGTAATCATACCGTAGGTCGGTCACCGGCAGATAGACCGGCTTGCCAGTCAAGCAGCTCGCCGCCACAGCGTAACATTGGCAGCCGCTTTTCTCGTAAGCGTCGTAGTCGAAAGGCAGCAGCTTTTCAGGGATGGTGTGGAACATCATCTCTTCGCTGAACAAGCTGCCAGTGCGGATGAAGTTTTCCCAGCTCATATAGCGCTTGTCGTTGACAAATTCGGTGTTGACCCGGCAGCTGCGCTTGCGCTGCCCGGAGTAGTAGCCCGTCATATTGCAAGCCCCCGCGGAAACGCCGATACAGTAAGGGATAAAAATTTTTTGGTCAAGCAGGCAGTCGAGCACGCCAGCGGTAAAAAGCCCGCGCATTCCGCCGCCTTCGAGTACAAGTCCGGTCATCATAAGTCCCTCCACAGATATTGTTATGTATAAAACGAAATTTCCATGCTTTTATCTTCATTATACCTGATTTTTTCCCGCTTTGCAAGGCCGGCACAACCAATTTTGGGATAACGGCGCTTACTATAGGATAACCCGTCGGCACAGCCAGAATATCCTGCCATATTAACAAACCGATAGGAATATTTTTTCGGATTTCGCGGAGTATTTTTAAGAAACCCCTTGACAAATCCGAAAAAACACGCTATAATAGCATTATTGAATGAATGTTCGGCAATGTGAAAAATAGAACTGTCGTTTCTTGTATCGGCAAAGGAGTGTGCAATATGAAAATTTCTATGGCAGTGTATCTGGCCACAGCCCTTTTTGGCAGCGGGCTTTTCTTCTTTTGGCTTTACAGCTATTTGGCAGAGCGGGAATTCCGGCTGGGCCTAGGGAGGGCTGCCGCTTCGGTCTGGGTGAGCGTTGGGCTTGCAGCTGTGACCTTCTTGGTGCATCGGCGGGGGATGCTGCTATCGAAGCATCTGCTCTTTGACGCGTTGGGGATGCTTTTTTGGGCGTCAATGCTGGCTTGCGGCAGGGCTTTGGCGGAAGAGCTGCAGCTTGGGAAGCAGCTGCTTGGGTTCTTTGCAGGCGGCAGCCTCCGCGAGCCGGCGGTTCCAGCAGCGTTAGGGGAAAGCGGCTTGTTGCTGTATCAGCGGAAAAGAAAGCGGAAGAGCGTAAATAAGAACATATATTCTACACCGCGTAAAACGACTGCTAATCAGGTTGCATCAGCCGGATAATGGGGAAAACTGCGGCTTTTAGGGGAAAATAGTACTTTGCCAAAGTTGAAAAGTGGAAAGTCGTTCCTCTTAAAGGATGTTGTGGAAAACTTGGTGGGATCCCTTTAAATTGCCACATCTTCGTCTGCAAATTTTATATAGCAGGGGGCTGGATTTTTACGCCTGGCTGTGCTATGATAGAGAAAAGACAACCCAAGGAGGAAGACGTATGCAGAATATCCCAAAAGTGAGGCTGGGTATTGTCGCAGTCAGCCGCGACTGTTTCCCGATGAGCCTTTCCGAAAGCCGCCGCGCAGCGGTAGTGAAGGCGTATGCAGCGAAAGGCGGCGAGATTTATGAATGTCCGGTGACGATTGAAAACGAGCTGGATATGAAACAAGCGCTGGCCGATGTCCAGGCGGCAGGCGTCAATGCGCTGGTGGTTTATCTCGGCAACTTCGGGCCGGAGACCCCGGAAACGCTGCTGGCGAAAGAATTCGGCGGCCCGGTGATGTTTGCTGCGGCGGCAGAAGAATCGTCGTCGGCGCTGGTGGACGGCCGCGGCGACGCCTACTGCGGGATGCTCAACGCCAGCTACAACCTGGGCTTACGCAATATCCGCGCCTATATCCCAGCCTATCCGGTTGGCGACGCTGAAGGCGTAGCCGCCATGATCGCGGGCTTCATCCCTGTGGCGAGAGCTGTTCTGGGGCTGTCGCAGCTTAAAATCATCACTTTCGGCCCCCGCCCTCAGGATTTTATGGCCTGCAATGGCCCAATCAAGCAGCTGTTTGACTTGGGGGTGGAAATCGAGGAAAACTCCGAGCTTGACCTGTTCGCGGCCTTTAACGCCCACGCCGGCGACCCGCGTATCTCCAGCGTTATGGCCGAGATGGAGGCGGAGCTGGGGGAGGGCAACAAAATGCCGGGCATTCTGCCCAAGCTCGCCCAGTACGAGCTGACGCTGTTGGACTGGATGGAGGGGCATAAAGGTTCGCGGCCGTTTGTCGCCTTTGCCAATAAATGCTGGCCGGCCTTTCAGACCCAGTTCGGCTTTGTACCCTGCTATGTCAACAGCCGGCTGACGGGGCGGGGGATCTCGGTTTCCTGCGAGGTCGACATTTACGGCGCGCTGAGCGAATACATTGGTACCTGCGTTTCGGGCGAATCGGTAACGCTTTTGGACATCAACAACAGTGTCCCTGCCGACCTTTACCGCACTGAAATCGAGGGCAAGTTCCCCTACGTCCACACTGACACCTTTATGGGTTTCCATTGCGGAAACACGCCGGCCTGCCGCCTGAAGAGCGGCGCAATGAAGTACCAGCTGATTATGCACCGCGGCCTAGAGCCTGACCGTGAGCCGGACATCACCCGCGGCACGCTGGAGGGGGACATCAAACCCGGCGACATCACCCTTTTCCGGCTGCAGGGCCGGGCGGAAGGCGGCCTTTCGGCTTATGCGGCCCAAGGCGAGATCCTGCCGCCGGCGACCTGTTCCTTCGGGGGCATCGGCATCTTCGCCATCCCAGAGATGGGCCGTTTTTACCGCCATGTGTTGATTGAAGGGCGTTATCCCCACCATGGCGCAGTCGCCTTTGGCCATTACGGCAAAGCGCTTTTTGACCTGTTCCGCTATTTAGGCGTGACAGACATTGGCTACAACCGCCCAAAATCCTATCCATATCCGACCGAGAACCCCTTCTGCTGATCAAAAACAGACGGGAAAAGCCGGCAGGGACTTTGATAGTTCCTGCCGGCTTGTGTTATTTTGTACAGAAAGGGCAAAGTGGATAAATTGCTGAAAAGTATACATTTCGGCAAGCCTTTTTTTGCCTTCGTCACATCTATAATATTACCACAAAATCTGAAGCTTTTCAAGCCCTGTTTGGAAAAATCTCCAATAAAAAACAGCTTGCCAAAATGTATACCTTTTGGCAACATCCTTTGAAGGCTGAATGGAGGTAAGCCGATTTTTGCAAAAACCTTATAGATGGAGGAAATAAGTCATGAAGAAACCCACAAACCTTTTCAAGCGGGCTGCAATCGCAGTAATGGCAGCGTCCATTGTTGCGGCAACCCCAACCGTCGCCTCGGCCGCCTGGGAAACCACCGGCAAAGGCTGGAACTGGATCGTCAACGGCCAAAAGGCCACCGGCTGGCAGTGGATTGACAGCCAGTGGTACTTTATGGATTCGACCGGCACGATGAAGACCGGCTGGGTCCAGGAGGGCGGCAGCTGGTACTACCTTGCTCCCTCGGGCGCGATGGCGACCGGCTGGACAATGGCTGACGGTACCTGGTACTACCTTAAAAGCTCTGGCGCAATGGCCACCGGCTGGGTGAACGACAACGGTTCTTGGTACCGGATGAACACTTCCGGCGCGATGATTACCGGCTGGACATCCTGGAACGGCGGCTGGTACTACATGGCCCCCGGCGGCGACATGGTCACCGGCGTAATCAAGGTTGACGGCGCGACCTATGCAATGGACGCGACCGGCAAGATGCAGACCGGCGAAGTCACCATTGAGGGCAAAACCTACACCTTCGGCGAAGACGGCGCAGC
>JAAWDH010000016.1 GCA_022793675.1 Oscillospiraceae bacterium | reverse complement strand
GGCCTGGGAAGATAGAGCGGTGCCGGCACAATGAAAGAGACCTTCTTTTAAGGTCTCTTTCCTACATTCCTCCATAGCTCAGTCGGTAGAGCGTTCGGCTGTTAACCGAAATGTCGTTGGTTCGAGTCCAACTGGGGGAGCGATTTTGATGACCCGCATTTGCCCCTAGAAACAGATGCGGGTTGTTTTTTGTTTTTGTCAAAGATTGGGTGGGTGGATTTATGAATGAAAATAACAGAAACGCCCTTCTTGCACGGAACCACCGCATTATTCAGGCGGTAACGGATAAAGCAAACCTGGTTTGTCCAGGGGCGGTGGACCTTATTGCCATAGCCGGCTCGTTTGCCAGCGGCGATTATTATGAAAAATCAGATCTTGATTTGCTGATTGTAGTTAATAGCGAATCCGGCAGAAAACTTGCTAAGGCTGTGATTATTGGAGATGTGGGGCATGACATTTACTGTCAAACTTGGGAAAGGCTTGAGCGAATGGCTGAATATCCTGACCCCCATGTAATCAAGCTGCTGAATGTGGATATTGTGTATGCCGCTAATCAGGAAGTTGAAACCCGATATTTATCGCTTCGGGAAAAACTAAGGGCTGTGCTTGCCCGCCCATTTTGTTTGGAGGATTTGGAAAAAGGGGAAAAATACTATCATTCTGCGTTGGAAGCGCTTGGTAAGCTGTTTTTGTCCGATGAAGATGGGACGTGCAAGTATCTTTCCGCAGTGACGCTTTACTACATAGAATATGTGGTATATATGGTGAATAAAGCGTATGTCGGCCACGGCATCCAGAGCATCCCGGCAGAGATCAGCGCTTTAGGCCGTCTTCCCGACGGTTTTATGGACGCTTACTGCTGCCTAATTGAGGCGGAAGGCGCGGAACAGGTTAAGTCGGCGGCAAAAGCTTTGGTTAAGCTGACCGGAGATTTCCTGGCGGTGCTCCGGGAAGAGTTGTCCCCCAAGCCGCCCATTATCCCTAAAGCCCTGGAAGGCACCTATGAAGAAGCATTTTCCAACTGGCGCTGGAAAATGCACCGGGCCGTCCAGTTGGACAGCCCATACCTTTCCCTAATGACAGCGGCTAGCTGCCAGGATTATTATGACGATTTTTTTGCAGATTTTAATATCCCTCATTTTGATTTGTTTTCCAGCTTCTCTGTCCAGGATTTGGCAGCTTCTGCTGCCGAGTTTGACCGGGTGCTTGAGGCGTACGGCCGTTTATATGCTGATAATGGTTTGGAAATCTGCCGCTATCCCAGCTTAGAAGAATTTGAACAGGATTATATCCGTCCGGATTGAGAGGTTGCACCTTTTGGGATTCCCCTTCATATGAAAGAGCCGCAGGAATTTTGTTTCTGTGGCTCCTTTACATTTTACTTTTGGGCAATTTTTCGCTTGCTGCGGGAAATATTCGCGTAAAGGCGTGACAGCCTGATGAAGATATGGTATCATAGGAGAGGAAAGCTCCTTGGGCGGCTTTAAGGGCGCTCTGGTAGTTTGCAAAACCACAGAAGAAAGGCGGTAATTTGAATGAAAGTTGTTATTGTCGGCGGTGTTGCCGGCGGCGCGTCGGCTGCGGCCCGGCTGCGGCGCTTGGACGAGGAGGCGGAGATCCTGGTTTTCGAGCGTTCGGGCTATATGTCTTACGCCAACTGCGGCCTGCCCTATTATATTGGCGGCAGCATTACAGAACAGCGCGCGCTGACCTTGCAGTCCCCGCAAAGTTTTTGGAGCCGTTTTCGGGTCCAGGTCAAGGTGCGCCATGAAGTTGCTGCCATTGACCGCGTTCAAAAAACGGTGACAGTCCGCGCGCTGGACAGCGGCGAGGTTTGGGAGGAAAGCTATGATAAGCTGATCCTTGCCCCAGGCGCACGGCCTATTATCCCAGACCTTCCCGGTATTGGCAGCAAACGGGTATACACTTTGCGCACAGTAGAGGACACGCTGCAAATCCGCGAAAAAGCGGCTGGTTCGGGCGCAAAATCGGCTGTGATTATCGGCGGCGGCTTTGTTGGGGTGGAGATGGCCGAAAATCTCAAGGAGCTGGGGCTTGCGGTGACGCTGGTTGAGAAGGCTGACCAGCTTTTAGGCCAGCTGGATAAAGATATGGCCAGCTTTATTCATGCCCATATACGCAGCAAAGGGGTGGAGCTTCTGCTGAAGAGCGAGCTTACTGGCTTTGAAGAGACCGCAGACGGTATCTTGGTCAAGCTGGACGGCGAGCGGGCGCTGGAAGCTTCAATCGCTATCCTGGCGATTGGCGTCCGGCCTGACAGTACCCTGGCTGCCGACGCTGGGTTGGCTTTAGGGGTACGCGGGACGATTGAAGTCAACGAGCATATGCAGACCTCTGACCCAGATATTTATGCCGTCGGGGACGCTGTTTCGGTGCCTCATCTGGTAACCGGCGAGAAGATGGCTGTACTGCTGGCCGGACCGGCTAACAAGCAGGGGCGGATTGCCGCCGACAATATTGCCGGGCTATGGACAGTTTACAAGGGCGCAGCCGCTTCCTCCGTGGTGAAAGTATTTGAGATGACGGCCGCCTCGACCGGCATCAATGAACGTACCGCCAAAGCAGCCGGCATCCCCTATGATAAAATAATCGTCGCGCCGGCTTCCCATGCTTCTTATTATCCTGGCGGCAGGGTTATGACCATCAAGCTGCTGTTTGGCCAGGAGGTGGGGAAGATCCTTGGGGCGCAGATCGTCGGTTTTGACGGGGTGGATAAGCGGATCGACGTGATTGCCGCCGTCATGCAGACCGGCGGGACAGTTGAGGCGCTGCCGGAGCTGGATTTGGCGTATGCGCCGCCGTATTCGTCGGCCAAAGACCCGGTGAACATGGCCGGTTTTGCGGCGGAGAACGCCCGCACCGGGAAGGTGAACCAATTCTTTTATGAAGACCTGGCGGGCCTTGGAGCCAGCGGCGCAACCCTTTTGGATGTGCGGACAGACACCGAGTACAGCGCGGGCCATGCCGAGGGTTTTGAGCTGCATATCCCGGTCGATGAGCTGCGGGAACGGCTGGATGAACTGGACAAATCCAAACCGGTTTATGTCATGTGCCAGTCAGGCCTGCGCAGCTATATTGCCTGCCGGATTCTTACGGCGGCAGGCTATACCTGCTATAATTTTGCCGGCGGCTACCGTTTCTATGCCAGCGTCAAAAACGACGAGCTGAATGAAGAAGCGAATACCGACTGCGGGCTAAAATGCTGATTTTTTATAGCCTAAGCAAAACCGCCGCTGAAGTGCAAAGCTTCGGCGGCGGTTTTGCGTTCAAGCGAGATATCTAACCCTTGAGGGAGGGTCAGCCGTTAAAGATGATCCGGTTGGGGTTGTTGGGATCCACGTGGCCGGTACGGCCGGTGGACGGATCAATTACGCCGCCAGTCCAGGGGTCGATGCACACGGTAGTGCCGTCTTCCAGCTGGGCGACCTCCGGCGCAGTGAGCTTCCAGACAAAGACGAGGAAGAAAAGGGAGATTTTAAGCGCTACCCCCAGCCCTGAAACCAGCATACAGGGAATCAGCCTTTTCCTATAAGGGACGGGACACTTGAAATAGGACCAGGCGACGATTGCCGCCCCGATCAGGGCTGCAATCAACATCGGGATTCGCTCAGCCCATGTTCCAATGCCGTCGACAAAAAAGCTGGCAATAAACATGATAATCCCTAATGGGAGCAAGGTGCTTAAGTAGGCGGCAATCCGGCCATAGACGCCGATTGTCCGAAAAAATCCGGTGTATTTGGATTCCTTAAAGGCGCAGATGACGCAGATGATTAGAAAAACGAATGGCAGGAACATGACGATGCTTTCCGTGGTGGGTACCTCTTTCTTATAGTGTTGTAGGATAACAGCCCAGTCAATGGGGCCAACGCCCTTTTAACTACCGCACCAAAGAATAATGACTGAAAAGTGTACTTTTCGGCAAGAGCCCTAGCTGCTTTTAAAGAAAAGTAAATGCATTGAATTTTTTTACAGTTTTACGGAAAACCCCTTGCATATTAAGGGAATTTATGGTATACTGTTGAAAATAAAATAATGACCGAAAAGTACACTTTTCGGCAAATTTTTCTGAAATATAATTTTCAAAGATACCATTTTATCGGGTCTGTTTTTTAAGTATAGCACGGTGAAAAAGAAAAGTCAAGTTCAATTCATGAAAAAGCAGAAAAAACTTAATTATTTTATCCTTGTTTTTGATAAGCCCTGCACAACTGAAAATTCTGCTTGACAATTTGGCAAAACCATATTATACTTTAAAATATCAGAGTAACTAGGAAAGGGACTGGTCTCTATGGCAGCTGCTTTGATGAGCAGACGATTTACCAGCTTTTTCGGCTGGAGCTTTTATTTTGGCTCCGGCTTGGATTTGTGTGGGAATCTTTCTGTACCAGCGGTGTTGTAACGGCCATTTTCTGATAAAGACAATGGAAGCCTGCATCTTCGGTAAGAAAGAAGCAGGCTTTTTGTTTTGCCCGCAAAGGGCGGCCTGTTTCCCAAAGCCCTGGTGCGGCAAACGAAGGGAGTTTTCATCATGATTATCATCCTCAAAAACGGCGCGTCCAAAGGCGAAGTGGAAAAACTGATCCACAGCATCGAGTCCCTGGGCGGCATTACCGCCAACACCATTATCGGCGAGCATTCCAGCATCATCGGCCTGGTGGGCGATACCAGCCAGCTCAACGAAGACGATATCGCCGCCAGCGACGCCGTAGAGGCTGTCAAGCGGGTGCAGGAGCCCTATAAAATGGCCAACCGCAAATTCCACCCTGACGACACCGTTATCCCTGTGGGGGAAGCCTCTGTCGGCGGCGGGGCGCTTGCGATGATTGCCGGCCCCTGTTCGGTAGAGAGTGAGGAACAGATTGTCGCTGTGGCAAAATCCGTCAAAGAAAGCGGCGCGTCGATGCTGCGCGGCGGCGCTTTCAAGCCCCGCACCTCCCCTTACGCCTTCCAGGGCCTGCATGACGAGGGCATCCGGCTGCTTTTAAAAGCCAAAAAGGAGACCGGCCTGCCGATTGTCACCGAAATTATGTCAATAGAGCATCTGGAGCTGTTTGCCGATGTGGACGTAATCCAGGTTGGGGCGCGGAATATGCAGAATTTTGAGCTTTTGAAGGCTTTGGGGCACTGCGGCAAACCCATCCTGCTGAAACGCGGCCTTTCCTCAACGCTTGAGGAGCTGCTGATGAGCGCCGAATATATCATGGCCGGCGGCAACGGGAACGTCATCCTTTGCGAGCGGGGTATCCGCACCTTTGAAACTGCCACCCGCAACACCCTTGACCTGTCGGCGGTGCCGATGCTCAAGCGCCTTTCCCACCTGCCGGTTATCATTGATCCCAGCCACGCCTGCGGCATTGCCTGGATGGTGGAGCCAATGGCCAGGGGGGCCGTGGCGGTCGGCGCGGACGGGCTGATTGTTGAGGTGCACAACAACCCGCCCAAGGCCCTCTGCGACGGCAAGCAGTCCATCACCCCCGCCGCTTTTGACGAACTGATGAAGGGGCTGCGGCCAATGGCGGCCCTGATGGGACGGACGTTATAAGGAGGGATCGCATGAAAAAGCTTGAGGTGCCGCTCTCCGGCGGGCGCGGATACGAGATTTTAATTGGCCGCGGGCTGCTCGACGAAGCAGGCAGCCGCATGAAAGCCGTCTATCATGGTAAAAATATCGCTGTTATTGCCGACTCCAACGTCGCGCCGCTCTATGCCGCGCGGGTAGAGGAGTCGCTGCGGTCGGCAGGCTTTGCGGTCAAAACGGTAATCTTCCCCGCTGGTGAGAAGAATAAGAACCTTGCTACGCTGGAAATGCTCTACGACGGGCTGCTGGCCCCTGCCCCCTTTGCCCTCACCCGCAGCGACCTGATCGTTACGCTGGGCGGCGGCGTCACTGGGGATATGGGGGGCTTTGCGGCGGGGACGCTGCTGCGGGGGATCCCTTTTGTCCAAATCCCCACGACCCTGCTTGCCCAGGTGGATGCTTCGGTTGGCGGCAAGGTGGCCGTTGATTTGAGACAGGGGAAAAACCTTGCCGGGCTTTTTTACCAGCCGCGGCTGGTGCTGATGGATCCGGACACGCTTGATACCCTGCCGGAGCGGGTGTTTTTGGACGGTATGGGCGAGGTTGTCAAACACGGCGTCATCCGCCTGCCGGCGCTCTTTTCGATGCTGGAAGAATGCCCAAGCCGGGAGGCGCTGCGCCCGCTGATGGAGGAGCTGCTCTACCAGAACTGCGACTGCAAACGTCAAGTGGTCATCGAAGATGAAAAAGAGGCTGGCGGCAGGATGGTGCTGAACTTCGGCCATACGCTGGGGCACGCCTATGAAAAGCTGGGGGGCTATCAGACTTATATGCACGGCGAAGCGGTCTGCTGCGGGATGGCGGCCATTCTGCATATCGGCGAGCGGCAGGGCATCACCCCGAGGGGGACAGCGGCGCGGCTGGAACGGCTGCTGGCCGCCTTTGGCCTGCCCTATAAAGCCGAGGCGGTATCCAAAGAGGCGCTGCTGGAAACGCTAAGCTACGACAAAAAAGGCAGCGGCAGCGACATTACTGTCGTTTTCAGCACTGGTATCGGCAGCACGCTGCTTAAAAAAATGCCTAAAGCGCAGTTTGCCGACTGGGTACGGGAATTCTGCCGCCAGGAGGGGGAAGCATGAACCTAAAGATTACCCCAACGCCGCTGTCGGGCCGCCTAACCGTCCCTGCTTCCAAAAGCATGAGCCACCGAGCGGCCATTGCGGCGGCGCTGGCGGAGGGCGAAAGCACGATTTGCAACTTGAGCCTTTCTGAGGACATCGAAGCCACGCTCGCCGCAGTAAGGCAGCTGGGGGCGTCGTATACCCTTCCCCATAAGGGGCAGGCTGTGGTACAGGGCGGCGGACAGCGGGAAGGCTGCCCGACTTTTGACTGCGGCGAGTCGGGGTCGACGCTGCGTTTCCTAATCCCGGTGGCGCTGGCGCTGTGCGGCGGCGCTTCCTTTACCGGCCGCGGGCGGCTGATGGAGCGCCCACTCGTCCCCTATTTTGAATTGTTCAAAGAAAAAAATATCCAGTACCAGCTTAAAGGCGGCGTGCTGGCCGTAAAAGGCCGTCTCGCAAGCGGCGTTTACGCCCTAAGCGGCGCTGTCAGTTCCCAGTTTATCACTGGGCTGCTGTTTGCGCTGCCCCTTTGCAAGGGCGACAGCGAAATCCGGATTACCGACCGGCTGTCTTCCAGGGGCTATGTGGACATGACGCTGCAGGCGCTTTCGGATTTCGGCGTCCATGTCGAGGAAAGGGATAGCAGCTTCTTCATCCCCGGCGGCCAGCGCTATCATCCCCGGCAGATGCTGGTGGAGGGGGATTATTCCCAGGCAGCCTTTTTCGGCGCGGCGAATTTTATCGGTTCGTCGGTAGAGCTTTTGGGCCTCAACCCCAATTCATTGCAGGGCGACCGGGCCTTCGAGGGGATCCTCGGCCGTTTTAAAGCGCCGGGGACAGTCTGCGTGGATGCCGACGGCATCCCTGACCTAGTGCCGGCGCTGGCTGCGGCTGCGGCTTTCCGGGCAGGGGAGGAAACCCGCTTTGAAAATGCCGGGCGGCTGCGGATTAAAGAAAGCGACCGCATCGCCTCAACGGCGGCGATGCTCCGGGCGCTGGGCGCAAAGGCGGAGGAAGGGCCGGACGGGCTGACAGTAAAGGGGGAAGCAAGCCTTCCTGGCAATATTGTCCCGGTGGATTGCCAAAACGACCACCGGATTGCGATGGCAGCAGCTGCTGCTTCGGTGGGCTGCCGCGAAAAAGCGACGCTTTGCGGCGCGGAATGTGTAAAAAAATCCTATCCCCAGTTCTGGGAGGATTTCAAGGATCTCGGCGGCATTGCCGAGGAATGCTGAAGGAGGAGAAGCGATGCAGCTGCGATACAGTATTTTTGGGGAGTCCCACGGCCCGGCTATCGGCGTCGTGGTGGAGAACCTGCCCGCCGGCACGGCGGTCGATATGGGCTTTATCAGCAGGGACTTGGACCGCCGTCGGGCCAAGAAGGGCGGCCTTTCCACGACCCGGCTGGAGAGGGATGCGCCGGAAATCCTCAGCGGCGTTTTTGAGGGCAAAACGACCGGCACGCCCTTATGCGCGATTATCCGCAACGGCGACACCCGCTCGGCGGACTATGAGCGGACCAAAGACCTCGCAAGGCCTTCCCACGCCGACTTTACCGGCTTTGTCCGCTACGGCGGCCACAATGACTATCGGGGCGGCGGCCACTTTTCCGGACGGCTGACGGCGGCACTGACCTTTGCAGGCGCGGTTGCAAAGCTTTGTTTAAGGGAGCGGGGCGTTGCCGTCGGCGCGCATATATTACAGATTGGCCCAGAGCGGGACGTCCCCTTTGACCCGGTGAACCTGCAGCCGGCGCTGTTCGAAGAGATCGCTGCAAAAAGCTTTTCGGTCATCGACGATGCTGCCGGCGAGCGGATGCAGGCCGTCATCCAGGCGGCGCGGATGGACGTGACCTCGGTCGGCGGCCTGATTCAGTGCGGTATTACCGGCCTGCCGGCAGGGGTGGGCGCGCCTGACCGGGATAGCTTAGAGGGCGTCATTGCCAAGAATATCTTTGCTGTCCCAGCAGTCAAGGGCATTGAGTTCGGTCTGGGGTTCCAATTCGCGTCGGCCTATGGCCATGAAGTCAATGACGAAATGACGCTAAAGGACGGCAGCGTCGTGACCAAAACCAACCGCAACGGCGGCATCCTTGGCGGTATTTCCAACGGAATGCCCATCATCTTTCAGACTGTCATCAAGCCCACCGCTTCCATCAGCCGCCCTCAACAGACTGTCAATCTTTCCTCAATGGCTGAGGAAACGCTGGAGATTCACGGCCGTCACGACCCCTGCATCCTTTCCCGCGCATCGGTAGTCATTGAGGCGGCAGCGGCGTTATCGGTGCTGGAAGCGCTGCTTTAGGGCTAGTATAACACTGGAAGCGGCAGAAGGAGGCTTCCATGCCTAATGATCGTGGAACAGTCCTGTGTGCCATCAGTAGGCAATCCTTTCCGCCGGATTCTGTTCTTGTCTATTATTTGGGCGTTGACCGCCTGGATAATAATTGGCTGATTCTCTCTATAGACGGCGGGATTGTGACAGAATATCGGTTGGATGCAATTTAAGGGCTGTATGGGGCAGACCAAGGTAAATCGTAAAATCTTACTCTGACAACAAAGAAAGGGACTTTTATGCTGAAAGCTGCTTATTCCGGCGTCCCCGGCTCCTATGCCGAGGAGGCCGCTCTGCGATATTTTGACGCCGAGGTTTCGGCGGGAAGGCTGGACGAATACGGCCTGGTGCAGGCCGATTCTTTTGCGGATGCGCTGGATGCCGTGCAGGATGGCCGGGCAGACCGAGCGGTGCTGCCAATTGAGAACAGCTCTACCGGTTCGATTTCGGCGGTCTACGACCTGATTGCCGGCAGGGGCTTTTCCATCATCGGCGAGCAGCCTATCGCTGTGAACCAGTGCCTGATGGCGAAGCCCGGCACGACCCTTGCGGATATCGAGGGGGTCTATTCCCACGAGCAGGGCATTTCGCAATCGCGGGAATTCCTGTCAGCCTATCCCCATTGGCAGCTGATCCCAGTCTACAACACCGCAGCCGCCGCTAAAATGGTCAGCGAAAGCCCCGATAAAGGCAAAGCGGCCATCGCCAGCCGCCGGGCGGCGGAGCTTTACGGCTTAAAGATCCTCGCCGACGGCATCAACTTTAAAGGCCAGAACCAGACCCGCTTTGTGATACTGGCCAAAGAAGCCTGCCATACCGCCCGGAACAACAAGGTTTCGCTGATGTTTTCGCTGCCCCATGTCAGCGGCAGCCTTTACCGGATTTTGGGGATTTTTGCCCGCGAACGGCTGAACCTTTTGAAAATCGAGTCCCGTCCGTTGTCAGACTGCAACTGGGAGTATCTGTTTTTCTTGGATTTTACAGCGGATACGATTGACGAACGGCTGGAACGGTTTTTGGGCGAGGTGGAGGCTGAAACCCAGTCCCTGCGGGTGTTGGGCTATTATGAAAATAGGGTGGAGGCGCGTCAGTTATGAGAATTGAAACCGAAAGGCTGCTGCTGCGGCCCTTTGCATCGTCGGACGGGGCGGCCCTTTGTGAATACCTCTCTCAGCCGGAAACGGTGCAGTACGAGCCCTACGATGTTTTTTCCAAAGAGCAGGCAGTTAAGGAGGCTGCCAGCCGGGCGGACGACCCGGCTTTCGTCGCAGTCTGCTTAAAGGGGGAAGGGAAGCTGATCGGCAACCTTTATTTCGGTGAACGGCCCTTCGGCAGCCGGGAGCTGGGGTTTGTCTTCAACAGCCGCTATTGGGGGCAGGGCTTTGCAGCGGAGGCGGCGAAAGCGTTGCTGGATGCCGCTTTTCGCGAGGGGGTGCATCGTGTTTTTGCCGAGTGCAACCCCGAAAACCGCCGTTCCTGGCAGCTTTTAGAGCGGCTGGGGCTGCGGCGGGAGGGGGAGCTGCGGCAGAATATCTGGTTTTTCAAGGATGGGCAGGGCAACCCCCGTTGGCAGGATACCTTCCTGTATGCCATCCTGCAGGAGGAATGGCTAAGGCAGGCGGCGGGAACCGCCAGGAAAAGGAACATCGTGCTGATCGGCCTTTCCGGCTGCGGCAAGACGACGCTGGCGCCAGTCCTGTCAGAGGCGCTGGGGATGCCGGCGGTGGAGATGGACGACGAAATCGTCAAAGAGGCCGGCAAGCCCATCAGCGCCATTTTTGCTGAAGATGGCGAAAAGGCTTTCCGGGATATGGAGACAGCCTGCGCAAAGCGCTGCGCCGGGATGGATGGGGTGATTATCTCCACTGGCGGCGGCGTGGTGCTGCGGGAGGAAAACATGGCAGCGCTGTCCCAAAAAGGGCTTGTGGTGTTCCTTGACAGGGCGCCGATGGCGATTGCCGGCGAGGATTTGGCCGATCGGCCGCTGCTGGCCCAAAACCGCCGGAATATTTTCAGCCTTTATGAGCAGCGCATCGGCCTTTACCGCCGCTATGCGGAGGTTACCGTGGAAAACAACGGCCCCATTTCCGAAACTACTAAGGTGCTGCTGCAAAAAATTAAGGAGGCGCGGGCATGGAAAAACTAAAGCTGGGGGTCATCGGCGACCCCATCGGGCATACCCTTTCGCCGGCTATTCAGGGGGCTATCGCAGAAAAGCTGGGGCAACCTTGTTCCTATGAAGCTTTCCATGTGCCGCTAAAGGGTTTGCCGGATTTTGTCGGGAAAGCCCGGCAGGAACTGGACGGCTTTAACATCACAATCCCCCACAAGAAAAACATCCTGCCCTATTTGGCGGAGCTTGACCCCTATGCCGCAAGCTGCGGCGCTGTAAACACCGTCAAAATAAGGGATGGCGCTTTGTACGGCTATAACACCGACGGCGACGGCCTGCGGGCGGCGATGGCTGCCTGCGGCGTCCAGATGGAGGGCAGGAAAATCCTGCTGTTGGGAGCGGGCGGCGCGGCCCTTTCCATTTGCCGCAAGGCGCTGGACGTTGGGGCGGAAAAGGTTACGGTGCTCTGCCGCACCCCCGCCAAGGCGGCCGCCTTCCAGGGCGAGCGGGTGGAAATCGGCGAACTTTCCCCATTGTCTATGGGGAAATGTGCAAAAGAAGCGGGCGTCATCATCAACGCCACCCCGCTGGGGATGGCTGGGATTGACGGTGATTTTGCCGATTTTTCCTTTTTGGACGAAACCAAAGCAGCCGTCTGCGATATCGTCTATAAACCCGCCGAAACCTCGCTGCTTAAAGAGAGCCGCCGCCGGGGGCTGACGGCGATGAACGGCCTGGGGATGCTGATTTACCAGGCTGTGTACGCCTTTTCGATTTTTTCTGACCTGACTTTTGATTTTGACACGATGGCGGCCCACGTCCGACGGCAGGTCGAGCCGCTGCTTTATGGAAAGGTTCATCATGAAAATTCGTAAATCTGAGCTGAGCGATCTCCCGGCAATGGAGGCCCTTTATGCCGCTGCGCGGGAATTTATGCGCGAGATGGGAAATCCCGACCAGTGGGGAACAGTCCATCCCCCCGCTGCCCAGCTGATAAGCGACATTGAGCAGGGCAGAAGTTATCTCTGCCTGGACGAGGGCAAAGCTGTGGGCTGTTTTTACTTTGGGCCGGGGCCGGATCCCGCCTATCTAATGATTGAGGGCGGCAGCTGGCTTTCCGATAGCCCTTACTGGGTGGTTCACCGGGTAGCAGCCGCCGGCCGGCGGGGCGTGGGGACGTTCTGCCTGCGCTACTGCATGGAACGGGCGAACTACATCCGCATTGACACTCACGAGCAGAACCTGCCGATGCAGCGGATGCTCCTAAAAAACGGCTTTTCCCGGCGGGGGATCATTCATCTGGCAAACGGCGACGAGCGGGTGGCGTTTGAATGGCTGGCAGGGATGGCGCAGTAGGGACGAGCCGCTTTTTCAGAAACCGCATAAAATTTTAACTGCAAATATAGAAAAACAGTTGATATTCTGCAAGGCGCATGATATACTGAAAGCAACCCCCCTAGACAGCCTGTATTGCTGACAATGAAAGGAGCAGATTTCTATGTTTGATTGGGACGCCTACCATAAGCGCATCCAGTGGTTTACCCACGACCGTTTCGGGATGTTCATCCACTGGGGGCTTTACGCCATCCCGGCCCGCGGGGAGTGGCTGCGCAGCACCGAGCGTATGACCATTGAGGACTACGAGCCGTTTTTCAAGGAGTTCAACCCGGTTGACTTTGACCCCAAAGCCTGGGCGAAGGCCTGTAAGGAGGCCGGTATGAAATACGCGGTCCTCACCGCCAAGCACCACGACGGCTTCTGTCTGTTTGACAGCGCGCTGACCGATTATAAATCGACCAACACCCCCTGCGGGCGGGATCTCGTGCGGGAATACTTAGAGGCTTTCCGCGCCGAAGGGTTGAAGGTCGGGCTTTACTACTCGCTGCTTGACTGGCATCACCCTGATTATCCCCATTATGGCGACCGCCAGCACCCAATGCGGGACAATGAGGCTTATAAAGGGCTGGAAGCTGGGCGTAATTTTGACAATTATCTGACCTATATGCACGGCCAGGTCAAGGAGCTGTGCACGGGTTACGGCAAGCTTGACCTTTTGTGGTTTGACTTTTCTTATGACGATATGACCGGCGAGAAATGGCGGGCGTCGGAACTGGTAAAAATGGTGCGCAGCTACCAGCCCGATATCCTGATTGACAACCGGCTGGAAGCCAGCGGTTCCGGCTTTGGCAGCCTTTTAAGCGGCAGCCCCACCGATTATTCCGGCGACTTTGTCAGCCCCGAACAGATCATTCCGCCCGAAGGTATCCGGGATGTGAACGGCAACCCCGTTACCTGGGAAGCCTGCATTACGATGAACAACAACTGGGGCTATTGCGCGAAGGACAAACACTTCAAGTCAGCCGAGATGATGATCAAAAAGCTGGTAGAGTGCGTCGGAAAAGGCGGCAACCTGCTTTTGAACGTTGGGCCGGATGCCCGCGGGAACATCCCGCCTGAGTCGCTGGAGATCCTCGCCGGCATTGGCCGTTGGATGCGTTTGAACAGCAAATCCATCTATGGCTGCGGCCTAGCGGGCGTCCCCAAACCGGACTACGGCCGCATTACCCGCAATGGGAATCTGCTTTACTACCATGTTACCGAACCGCTTGTCGGGTTTGTGCCGCTGACTGGCATCCAGGCTGACCAGATTAAAAAGGTGCGCCTGCTACAGGACGGCAGCGAGATGCAGGTCTCCCAGAGTTGGATTACCGACAACTATCCCGATATCGCCTTTGTTTCCTTTGGGAGCAGCCCCAAGCTGCCGGACCCTATTGACACTGTCATTGAGGTGGAACTGAAAGGTTAGGAAAGGTTTCACTCGCTGCGGCGGGCGGCTAGGGCCGCTTTGTGTAAGAAAGTCTGCGGCAAATAGGGGAACGTCGATTGCGCAGGCAAGGGGGAGCCTTTTCCCTTGCCTGCTTTGTTTTATGCGGAGGTGCGGCAATGACTCCAAACAGTCTTTTTCCTGGGAAAAGAACGACGAAGCTGAAAGGTAAGGGCGCGATAGCGGCGGCGTTAGCGCTGGCGCTGGTGACAGGCTTTCTGTTCCACTATGGCATTCTATCGTTCCAGAATCCCTGGCCGGGGCGTTATCCGGTGCGCGGCGTGGATGTTTCCCATTATCAGGGTGAGATTGACTGGCCGGCAATTGCCGGCCAGGGGATAGACTTTGCCTTTGTCAAGGCCACCGAAGGCAGCAGCTGGCGCGACCCTTTCTTTGCGGCAAACCTGGACGGCGCGAAAGCTGCCGGGCTGCGGACGGGGGCCTATCATTTTTTCAGCTTTGACAGTGCGCCGGAGACGCAGGCTGAAAATTTTATTGCCGCCGTGCCGGAGACCGACTTGCCGCCGGCGGTGGATTTGGAGTTTTACGGCAGCTATGACCGCGCGCCGCCGGACGCTGAAACGGTGCGGGAGAATCTGGCGGCGCTTTTGGCAGTTCTCGCTAAGCACTATGGGCAAAGGCCGATTGTCTATACCACGATGCGCTGTTACCGGCTTTATCTGCGGGGCTGGGATGGAGAATTTGACCTATGGATCCGCGATGTGCTGCGTCAGCCGGCGCTGGCTGAAGGGGAAACCTGGGTGTTTTGGCAGTATTCCTCCAAAGGCCGGCTGGAGGGATTTTCCGGCGAGGAGCCGTTTATCGACCTGAACGTCTTTAACGGCGGTGGGGAGGAATTTTGGCGCTATGGCTGTGCTGTTCAACTGGAAACCCTTTGCCAGATGAAAAATGGTAGAATTTATCAACGCAGCAGGCGGTTATAGCTGTGCTGATGCGTATCCTGGCGAATAAAAGTCTTTGCGGAGCTTTCTTCAGAAAGCGACCCGCCTTTATAGTTTTGCTGGAAAAGCTTGACGTCATGGGCTGTCAGGAATTATAATAAGAGAGTGAATCGCCCCTAAAATTCCACAAGCCGAATAAGGAGGAACTACTATGGCTATTGAACGTTACATTGTCAGCAACGACCGTGCAATCTACGAATCCTGGCCAGACCTGCTGCTCACCGACAGCGGCAAGCTGATTTGCGCCTTCTGCGAATGCACCCATCACGGCGACCGCTCCTATTCCCGTATTGTTTACGCTGAGAGCTTTGACAACGGCAGGACTTGGCAGCCCAAAAAGCCGATGACCGAGGCCATCCATTCCGACGGCAAGGAGCATTGGGACTGTCCGCGGATGTCAAAGCTTGCCGACGGGCGGATCGCCGTAACCTGCAACCGGGTTATCCGCCGGGACGGCGTCCCCCGCGGGGAAATTTTCCTCTGGTTCGGCGACGGCGAAGGGGAGCATTGGACAGAGCCTGTCACCACCGGCTTTGAAGGCATTGTCCCCGACCGTTTGCTGGAAACGAAGTCGGGCCGCTGGATTATCTCCTGCCACGCCGGCAATATCGACGGTTTCCATAACCTTCAGCAGCGGCTGTGGTATTCCGACGATAAGGGCGTGACCTGGTCGGAGCCGGTGGTTGTGGCAAAGGATCCCCGCTATAACCTCTGCGAAGGCTATATCCTAGAGGTAGAGCCGGGGCTTTTGGTCTGTCTTATGCGGGAGAATTCGTCGGAGGGCTATGAATGTATGGTTACGAAGTCGGAAGACAACGGCGAGCACTGGGGCGATATTTACACAATCCCGCTGGCTTGCTGCCACCGACCTACAGGCGGTTTTCTTGACACCGGCGAAATCATGATTACCTATCGCTACCGCCAGGGCGCTAAGAAAGGCTGGCTGGGGACCTGGACGCAGAACACCTTCCTCGCCGTTACAGACAAAGAGACCGTGCTCACCGGCGACAAGGCCAAGCAGTGGGTGCGGATTATGCCGCTGAATTACGATACCAGCCCTGAGTCCGACTTGGGCTATACCGGCTGGGTACAGCTGCCCGACGGCACGATTTATGTGGTGGACTATATCAAAAATCAGGAAGAAAAGTGCTATATCGTCGGCTGCTCGCTGACCCGCGCCGACATAGGGGGGATCTAAGGAGGAATAGGAATGGAACCAGCCTTCGAGGTGGAGTTTGAGGTCACGCCAGCGCTTTATTACAGCTGGCTGCGCCGGCCGTTGGGGAAAAAGGCCGTACAGGCCCGGCGGGCGGCTTGGGTGCTGGAAGGGATTATCGCCCTGATGGGGCTTTTGCTCGTCATGTTGTACGGCGGGGTGTTCCGACTGCTGGGGATATTTTTTGTCCTGCTGGCGGCAGAGCGCGCTTTTCTCCGCCCAGAGCTGGCCATCCGGCGGCAGTACCAGGCGGTGCTGGAGGTCAACGGCGGCCAGCGCTGGATTCGCCGGATTATCTTTGCCGACAGGGTGACGGTGGTGGACGGCAGAAGCCAGGTGGCCAGCGAGTACCGGGACTTTACCGCTTTGACAGAGGATAATGGGGACTTTTGCCTGTGGCAGGGGGAGAACTACCTGCTGCGGGTGCCCCGAAAATTTTTTGTCAAAGGCAGCCCGGCAGACTTTGGACGTTTCATAGCTGAAAGGAATTCTGCCTTAGCCTGACGACAGACGCCGTTTAAGCCAATCCCCTATTCGGGCCAACGCAGCAAGCGGCCGTTATGGGGCGGACGGGTACCCAGGCGATTAAAAAAAGAATGTGAATTCTTTTGTTTAGATATTGCAGAAAGGGCAAAAAAAGGCTATAATGGAAACGTACCCTTTGGTAACCTTTAACGGGTGCGGAGGAAGCTATGATTGAAGATATTTTTACGAATTTGGCTAAAGACATCAACGACTCAGTGCAGAAGGTACTGAGCTCCCAAGAATTTTCTGATTTGAAAAGCACCGTGCGCAGCTCTTTTTCCCAGCTTGACGTCGACCCTGCGTCCCCCGAGGAACAGGCGAGACGCCGCGAGGCCTATCGCCGCCAGCAGGAGCAGCTCCAGCGCCAGCAGGAAATGCGCCAGCGGGAATTTGAGCGCCAGCAGCGGATGCGGGAACAGGAACGCGCCCGCCAGCAGGAGGAGTACCGCCGCCAGCAGCAGGCCCGCCAGGCCCAACAACAGCAGCAACAGGAGATGCTCCGTCAGCAGCAGCGCGCCCGCCAACAGCAGATCCGCCGGCAGATGGGCGGCCGCCCGCAGCCTATCCGCAGCGGCTGGAATTATGTGCCGGGGCAGCAAGCGCCGCAGGCCGGGAAGCCTGCGGCCCGCCCGGCAGACGCGGGGCTGGTCCCCATCCGCAGCGGCGGCGCCGTCTTTCAGAGTATTGCCGGGATAACTGGGACAGCGGTCTTTGGGGCGGCTGCCCTGAAAAGCCTTGCCCAAACGCTTGCCTATATTGAGCTTGGCGGTATCCTGCGTACCTCGGTTCTGGGGTCGCTGTGCGCGTTATGCGTGCTGCTTTTGCTGGTCGGGATGAGCAACGTTAAGCGCACCAAACGCTATAAAAATTACCGGGGCCTTCTGCGGGGGCAGGATTTCTGCAAAATTTCCGACATCGCTTCGACGATGGGCGTGTCGGAGAAACGCGCTGTGCAGGATTTGGAACGGATGCTGGAACAGCGCTATCTGCCGGAAGGCTATTTTGATGAGCGCCATACCTGCATCATCCTTAATAAGCCTACCTATCAGCAGTACCTGGCTACCCGGGAAAACGCCCGCCAGCAGCAGCTGGCTTCCGAGGGCAGCCCCACCCAGGCGGCCCTCGCCCAGATGAAGGCGGAGGGGAGCCGCTATATCTGGCGTATCCGGGAGATTAACGCCGACCTGCCAGAGGCGGAGATTTCCGAACGGCTTGACGAGCTGGCGGAAATTTGCCAGAAAATCTTTGCCTATGTTGAAGAACATCCCGAAAAACTTTCGGATATCCGCAAATTCATGTCCTACTACCTGCCGACGACCCTCAAGCTTTTGGAAGCCTACCGCGACCTGGAGCAGCGCGGGCTGGAAACGGCGGAAGTCAAAGCGACAAAGGCTGAAATCAAAAGCGCGCTGAAAAATATCAAGCTGGCCTTTGAGAACCTTTATGCCGACCTGGTCAAAAACGACCTGATGGATCTATCGGCGGATATTTCGGTGCTGGAAGCAATGCTGACCCAGGAAGGGCTGATGGGCGAGGAAGATTTTGCCGCGCCGACAGCCAAAACGCCTGAAGAAGCCGCCGAAGCGGCTGCCGCTGCGGCGGAGCTGCCGCAGGAACCCGCTTCGTCAAAGCTCCCCTTCGATTTTGAAGCGCCGGCAGGCCCGGATAACCCTTTGCATCTGTGAGATAATCCCCATAACTCAAGGAGGAATGACCCATGGCTGAACTTGAAACCCCTCAGGCCGCACGGCCCCAGCTGACGCTGGACCCTTTTGCGGAGATAGCGCCCGCACCCGCTGCGGCCCCTGCCCCTGCACCCGCCGCAGCTGCGCCGGTGCAAAGCCCTGCTGCGCCTGACCCCGCCGCTTCGCTGAGCGAGGCGGAGCGGAAGATGGTGGAAGACTTTATCCCCAAGATTGAAATCCGTGACTCGACCATGATCACCCAATACGGCGCCGGCGCTCAGAAAAAAATCGCCGACTTTTCTGAAAATATGCTGGGCAGCGTGCGCACCAAGGACCTAGGCGAAGTAGGCGATATGCTGGCTGGCGTCGTCACCGAGCTGAAAAGCTTTGACGCCGAGGAGGAAAAGGGCCTTTTCGGCTTCTTTAAGAAGACCTCCAACCGCGTTACCGCCATGCGCGCCAAATATGACCACGCCGAAACCAACGTCAACAAGATCTGCAATGTGCTGGAAGGCCATCAGGTGACGCTGATGAAAGACATTGCCCTGCTTGACCAGATGTACGAGCTGAACATTGCCTACTATAAAGAGCTTTGTATGTACATCCTGGCCGGCAAGAAGAAATTGCAGATGGTCCGCGAGCAGGATCTCGCCCAGCTGCAGGCCAAGGCCCAGCAAAGCGGCCTGCCGGAGGACGCCCAGGCGGCCAACGACCTGATGAACCTCTGCAACCGTTTTGAGAAGAAGCTGCATGACCTGGAGCTGACCCGGATGATTTCTATCCAAATGGCCCCCCAGATCCGGCTGATCCAAAACAACGATACCTTGATGGTCGACAAAATCCAGTCGACGCTGGTCAACACCATCCCCCTTTGGAAAAGCCAGATGGTGCTGGCGCTGGGGGTGGAGCATTCCCAGCAGGCCGCCGCTGCCCAGCGGCAGGTCACCGACTTGACCAACGAGCTGCTGAAAAAGAACGCCGAAGCCCTCAAAATGGCCACCATCGAGACCGCCCGTGAGTCGGAACGCGGCATCGTCGATATGGAGACCCTGCGGATGACCAACGAGAGCCTGATCACCACCCTTGATGAGGTGATGCGCATCCAGCAGGAGGGGCATCAGAAGCGGGTCGAGGCCGAAGCCGAGCTGGCTAAGCTGGAAACCGACCTCAAACAGAAGCTTTTAAGCATCCGGGGCTAACCCCGTAAGCAGAAAAGGAGTTCCAATGTACGAATGGTTTGACGGGTATGTCCGGGCAAAACCTGGCGTGACGGTGGAATATAAACCCGAATGGCAGTGGCTGCGTTATTTTGTCGGCGGCAAGTCCTTTGCCCATGCTGCCCTGTCGGGTGAAGGCGGGGAAGCCCACGCGCTGACCCTGCGTTGCAGCGAGCTGGATATTGATGCGCTGCGCCAGCGGTACAAGGCCGCCGCGCCAGGCTATTATACCAATAAAAAAGCCTTCCTGACCCTCTGGTTTGACCTTGCGGCCGTACCAGAGCGCGACCGGCTGGCGGAAGCGCCGGAGGGGGACTTCCCGTCGGATGAGCAGGTGAAAGCGCTGGCTGACAAAGCCTATGGGCTGATCTTTTCCAAACTCACCAAAAAGCAGCAGGAGGAAATT
Organism: Oscillospiraceae bacterium; assembly: GCA_022793675.1. Lineage (GTDB taxonomy): Bacteria > Bacillota > Clostridia > Oscillospirales > Ruminococcaceae > Faecivivens. The sequence goes on along the minus strand of JAAWDH010000016.1, from coordinate 218,665 downwards.
GCGTCCGGCGTTTCCCCGCAGTAAGGATGTGGATACCAGCAATGGCGAAGCTTTTCAAGAAAGGGCGGCTGTGGTGCGCGGCGGCGGCGCTGCTTGCGCTCTGTTCCTGCGGCCAGTCCGAGCTTTATATGGACACTTATGGCTATGACAGCTATCAGAATTTGGAATGGGGCTGCACGCCGGCGCGGATGATGTATCATCTGGGGCTTTCCAGGCGGCAGGTCGACCGGCTGGAACCCAGCCGGATGGGCTCCAGCCTGCCGGAGGGCACTTTCGGCTATGAGATCTCGCGGGTAACCCGGATGTTCGGGATTTATGTGGAAACAGAACTCTACGCCGGCAAGGACCTTTACGGCAGCGGCCTTTATACCGGCGTCTACGGCATGAAAATTACTTTCAATGAGGTGCCGGAATACTATACCCGCCCGGCTGACGCCGACGCAGACGACGATTCCTATTACCGCCTGGATATCGGCGAGCTGATAGATGAGTATAACCGCCGGGCGCTCTATAACGTCAATTTTGAGGAAGGCGAATATCAGGATGAACACGGCGGCTGGAAGACCGCCAGCTGGTACTGTGACGCGACCCTTGCCGCCCTGCCTGCGGACGCGCCGCAGGAAAAAATCGCCGAGGCGGCCGCAGTTGTCGGGGAGGCCCTTGGGGAGGAAGCCGCTAAAGCGCTGATGGACGCTCCGTTAAGCCGTATTACCCTCTATTATGATAATGAAGAGGATGAAGACCCCTATCTCTATTTTGACGGCTTTCCGGCAGCAATCCTTTATAACGCCCAATCATGAAAAACCCCTGCCCCGGTATTCCGGGGCAGGGGCCATTTGCTCAGAGGGGGAAGTTATTTGATCGAGTTTTCGTAGCTCTCAATCATCTTTTTGACCATCTGGCCGCCAATAGAGCCAGCCTCGCGGGAAGTCAGGTCGCCGTTATAGCCCTGCTTCAGGGAAACGCCAACCTCGTTGGCAGCTTCCATCTTGAACTTTTCCATAGCCTGCTTAGCTTCAGGGACAACGATATTGTTATTGCTTTTCATAATCAAATTACTCCTTTTTTGCACATGAAACTTTATTCCCAAAGGAGCAATAAGGACGGAGGTTTTTACCGGCCGCGGGGGCCGGCGCCCATCTTCACGGACCGGTAAAACAGGCTTGCCGCCGGGGACTCTGCCGGAGAGTCCGGTTCGGGTTGCCCGCAAAGCGTCCTGCCTTTGGGCTTTGCCGTGCGCTGAAAGGTTCCTTTCGCGTCGGCAGTAGTATTGTAACCATCTATGCGGCGGATATTCTCAAAAAAGCAATACCTTTTTTTGACAGTTTCAAGCCTTCGCAGCCAGTTCCTTTTTCCGCGTATTCAGCACATTGCGCAGCTTCTTTCGACAATTTTCATGCCGTTTCGCACCGCGACATTTTGGGAAGCCGTATGGGTATCTCTAATGATAGAATAGACACGGTCTGCATGAAGGGCAGAGAAAGCATAGTCCCTGCAGGCCGCCGCTTCTGCGGCATAGCCTTTGTGCCAACAGGCCTTCTGGAACAGATATCCTATTTCTAAAAGTTCTTTTTCCCGCCAGCTTTGCATGGTTAACCCACATTGGCCAATCATTTCACCAGTCTCTTTTAATACCACAGCCCAAAGGCCGAAACCATACGTTTCATATCTTTTGAAATGCCTATTCATCCAGTTTCGCGCCTCTTCTATGCTGAATGTGTTCCCATAAGCGGCGCGCATGGCTTCTTCGTCGCACAATATTCTGCACAGTGCGTCGAAGTCAGACGGAACCATTTCCCAGATGAGAAGACGCCTGGTTTCTGTTATGGTTCTGCCATATTGGCTATCTGTCACTGGCATATTTATCTTCCCTCAAATCCTGCTTTGGGCGAATCCGGAAGGAAGGTTTTGTTTTGCTCAGCCTTCCGGTTCCGTCTCCGGCAGCGTAACGTTCAGCTCGTCGGCAAGATACTGAAGCTTTGCCTCATAATCGGCCAGCTGCGACGCGACAGCAGCCTCTTTTTCGGCTTCAGCTTTGCGGATGTTGTTGACCGACCCCAGATAGATTGCGAACACCAGCGTAATCAGGCAGCAGTAGGCGGCCAGCATCCCGGTAACCGGGTTCCAATAACTGCCCTTTTCAGCCTTTTGGGCATGGATCAGCGTATAAAACCCGGTGCGGCGCAGCGCCTTGTCCAGCGCAAAAAACAGCGGCACAGAAATGACCACCGCCGCAGCCGCATTGACAAAGGATGTTGCAATTTTGGGCGCAACTGCAATCAGCGCAGCGTTGGGCGCAGTCCCCACCAGCCGCAGCGCAGCGTAAGACTTCAGCAGATAAAGGAAGATATAAACAACCTGTCCGGCCACACCCGACAGGATAACCCCAGCTGGGCGGTAATGCCCTTCCTTCTCAGCAAACCGGCGGTTCAAAAGCCCTGCGATAAAACCCATCGCAAACTTAGAACAGAACGTGTAGGGAGCGGAGAGGATGTAAATCGGGTCAAACAGATCGTAAAGCCCCGCGCCGATACCGGAAGCCAGCCCGCCTGCCCCCGGCCCGAACAGCAGCCCCGCCAGCAGGCACATCGAATTGCCCAGGTGGATCCGGGTGACGCTCCCAATAGAAACAGGGATTTTGATCTGCAAATAATTCCCTGCAAAAACCAGTGCAGCCATCAGCCCCACCGCAATCATTTTCAAGAACTTTTTATTTTGATTGACAACAGCAGACATGAGGTATCGCCTCTCTTTGAAGTTTTCCCTTAAAGCAGCCGGTAGCGGTCCAGCACCTGGTCGGCCGTCAGAAAGCTTAGGCAGGATTCCAGCATCACGCCGTAACGGGTGTCGCTGCCGTAGCTGAAGGTAGTGCGCACCGCAACCTCCAGGAAACGGGTGGCCCGTTCAATGGCCATCGGCAGGCTGTCGCCGCCCAAAAGCCCGCCCACCAGCACGCTGGCGAAAATATCGCCGGTGCCGGGGTAGGAGGCCGGCACATAGCGGCAGTCTACCCGCCAATAGTCCCCGCGTTCCCGGTCATAGCCCAGATTGGCCACTGTGCCGTCGGCCATTTCCACGCCAGTAATCGTGACAAGCCGCGGGCCTTGCTCGCTTAGCCTTGCCAGCATCCCTTTGGCCTCAAATTGACGCAGCGGCGCTGTCGGGCAGGGTTCGCCCAACAGGATTGCCGCTTCGGTAAGGTTTGGCGTAATCAGGTCTGCCGCCGCGGCAAGCTTTGCCATCCGGCTGCACATTTCCGGCGTGTAGGTTTTATAGGGTTTCCCATGGTCGCCCATCACAGGGTCTACCACCGCCAACGCCTTCGGCCAGGCCGCCAGGTAATCCAAACAGGCCTCAATCTGCTCGGCAGAGCTCATCCAGCCACTGTAGATGCACTCAAATTCCAGCTCGAGCCTTTTGTAATGTTCAAGCGCAGGCTCCATAAAATCGGTCAGATCCCGGAGCGCCACTTCGCCCAGCCCGCCGGTGTGGGTGGACAAAACACCGGTGACCACCGGGCAGGCCTGCACCTTCATAGCCGACAGGACCGGCAGTATCACCGAAAGCGAGCATCGGCCGAAGCCGGAAAGGTCATGGATTGCGATGACGCGGGGGGGACGCTGCAACATAAAAGTTACCTCCTGAAAAAATATCCTGCGAAACCCATTCAACCCGCCGCGCTGCTTTAAAAGGGTTGCTTTTATTGTAGCCTAGAAGCGCCAGATATGCAAATGCAGCGGGACAGGCAGGGCGCAGGCGCATTTTCTGCGAATCACACAAAGCTATTATACCGCAAAAAACAGGGATTGGCAATGTTGTCAAAGGCGGCTGGGGTAAAAAACCAAGCGGGAAAACAGCTTCGTAATTTTATACATTTCCAGTATCCAAAACCCCGCTCCCTTTATGCGTCTGGTAGATTTTTTGGCTATGCCAGCAGAACCAGGACAAAAATTGATGCCTTATCCTGTAAAAGCTGCCAAAGATTCGCATTTTCGAGCTGGAACTGAAAATTTTTTCTTTACAAATTAGCCATTTCATGGTATATTATAACAAGACGCCTATGCTTGAGCGTTTTTGAAGCACATTCCAATGGCCCGTTGGACGGCAGAGCGGCAAGCTTTGCCAGAAAGCCGGCCGGCGGGATGCAGCTGTGGGCGGCTCTGCAGGCTGGGGGTTTCGGCTTTCCGGCGGCAGGGACGTCTGACGGCGCTCCTGCGGTGTGTAGCGCCCAGCGGGCGAAACGAGGACAAGGGTCAGCAAGCGGCTGTTTGGTACGGCGGCTTGGCTGCCTGGGGACTACCTGCTAAAAAGTTGGGGAGCAGGCGGAAACCGGCGCCGGGCCAAAGGAAGGGCGGCTGCGGAGGGGCCGTTGGCTGACGCCGTCTGCCGGGGGCAGCGCGCCAAGGGAGGTGCTTCAAAAGCGCTTGGCGGTTTTGCGTACTGATGAGGGCCATCGGCAGCGATGGCTTTTGTTTATGATAAAAACAGAAAAGGGGCTGCGTATGGATAATCTTGCTGCGATTGTCTTTGACTTAGACGGGACGCTGCTGGATTCGCTGGGCGATCTGGCGGACAGCGTCAATTTTGCCCTTGAAAAGGCGGGCTACCCTACCCACGAAGAGCAAGCCTACCGCTACTTTGTAGGGAGCGGGGCGAAAAAGCTGATTGAGCGTGCGCTGCCAAAGGGGCTGGAAAAGCGGGCAGACTATCCCGTCCTTTTTAAACAGGTATACGACCTTTACGACGGGCGCTATCGGGAAATCTGCCTTGACCGGACGCGGCCTTATCCCGGGATTTTAGAGATGCTCGTCTCGCTGCAAAAAGCAGGGTTCCGGCTGATGGTACTTTCCAATAAGCCTGACACCTTTGTCCAATGGATCGTCTCCCATTTTTTCGGCGGCATATTTGACTTTGTGGCCGGTCAGCGCGAGGGCGTTGAACGCAAGCCCTCCCCCAATGGCCTATATCTGCTGATGGAACAGCTGCGCTTAAAAAGGCGCGAGGTTTTGTTTGTCGGCGACTCGGATATCGACGTGCAGACCGCCAAAAACGCTGGCGTGCGCTGCTTGGGTGTTTCTTGGGGATTCAGGGGGCGGGAAGAACTTACTCAAGCAGGCGCAGACCTGCTGGCTGATAACGCTGCAGAGGCCGCAGAAACCATCCTGCGGCTGGGATGCAGGAGGTGCAGAATGTATTTTTCGAGCTGGGAGGAGTTAGAAGCCCGAACCCCTTTCCAAGACGGCGCTTGGGATATGGAAAAGCTCTGCGAATATCTCATCCAAAGCTGCAGTATCCGGTTTGAGCAGCAGCTGGACAGCTTCTTTGCCAACCACAGAAGCGACGGCACGCTAGCCGGCCTCATGCTGGATATTCTGATCAGCGAGGATTACGATGGCTCCGACGCCCAGATCGGCGCTGCGAGGTATCTGCGGCAGATGGATGAAGCGGTGCTGCAAAGCAAACGGGAGAAGCTGCAGCTGGCGCAGAAAAACGGAGTTTACTGGAAGCGCCCCTTTCAGGACAATCCGCCGGCATGGCTCTGAAAAGCTGAACCAAAACTATAAAAAGGCCAGGGAAAATTCTCTGGCCTTTTTTGGAAGGAGAATTTCGCGGCCTGCGGGCCGCGATTTTTTGAAAAAAATCGAGTAAAACTTTTTATCGCTAAGATGACTGGGTACCTCGCAAGATAAGTCCGTCTGCGTCGGCTTGGATGGCATCGACGCAGTAGGGTTTAACAGTTGCGCACACGAGTATCCTAGCGATTAAAAGTCTTTGCTAAGCTTTCTTCAGAAAGCGTCGTACCCCTCGTATCCCCTTAGTACTGCCTACCCCAGTAGACCAGCTTTTTCGCCGGTTTGCCGCAGCAGACGCAGACGTCGCCGATGGGCTCCTCGCCGAAGGGGATGCAGCGGGACTTAAGCCCGGTTTCGTCCTTGATCTTATCCTCGCAGGCTTCGTCGCCGCACCACATGGCGCGGATGAAGCCGCTTTTTTCGCTGGCGATACCGGCAAATTCTTCCCAGGTAAGAGCATCCCAAGTGCGGTTTTGGCGGTTTTCCAGCGCCCGCGCGTAAAGGCCGTCGTGGACAGCTTTCAGGGCCGCAGGGACGGCTGTTTCCAGCTCGTCCAGCGAAACGACAATTTTTTCCCTGGTGTCGCGGCGCACCAGCACGCACTGGTTCTGTTCGATATCCTTGGGGCCAAGCTCCAGCCGCAGCGGCACGCCCTTCATCTCATACTCGGCAAATTTCCAGCCGGGGGTGTTGTCAGAATCATCCAGCTTTATCCGGACAATGGCCGACAGCCGCTCTTTGATGGCCAGCGCTTTATCCAGCACCCCTTCCTTATGCTGTGCAATCGGGATGATGGCCAGCTGGATAGGGGCGATGGCCGGGGGCAGCACCAGCCCGTTGTCGTCGCCATGGGTCATAATAATACCGCCGATCAGCCGGGTGGAGACGCCCCAGGAGGTCTGGTGGGGATAGGCAAGCTTGTTGTCGCGCCCTGTGAACTGGATATCAAAGGCGCGGGCAAAGCCGTCGCCGAAATAATGGGTGGTGCCGGCCTGCAGCGCAACGCCGTCGTGCATCATCGCTTCGATGGTATAGGTAGCCTCAGCGCCGGCAAACTTTTCCTTCGGCGTCTTCTGGCCGGACAGCACCGGGATAGCCAGCGCATCACGGCAGAAATCCGCGTATACGTCAAGCATCCGCAGCGTCTCCTCTTTGGCTTCGTCAGCCGTTTCGTGCATCGTATGGCCTTCCTGCCAGAGGAACTCTGCGGTGCGTAAGAAGGGGCGGGTGGTCTTCTCCCAGCGCACAACCGAGCACCACTGGTTGTAAAGCTTGGGCAGGTCGCGGTAAGAATGGATAATATGGGCATAATGCTCACAGAAAAGGGTTTCAGAAGTCGGGCGGATACAGAGCCGCTCGGCCAGCTGCTCACTGCCGCCATAGGTGACCCAGGCTACTTCCGGCGCAAAACCTTCGACATGGTCCTTTTCTTTCTGGAGCAGCCCTTCGGGGATCAGCATCGGCATATAGACATTTTCATGGCCAGTCGCCTTGAATTTGCCGTCCAAAATGTGCTGGATGTTTTCCCAAATCGCATAGCCGTATGGCCGCAGGATCATACAGCCGCGGACGCTTGAATAATCGCACAATTCAGCCTTTTTGACAATATCGGTGTACCATTTGGCAAAGTCCTCGTTCATTGACGTGATGGCCTCTACCATTTTTTTCTGCTGTGCCATTGATTTTCTCTCCTCGCTATGTTGTAGGGCAGGGCCGAAGCGCTGCTAAGTTTCTCCTATTATAGCACAACTTTGCTGCTTTTGCAGCAAGTTTTGCATTTTTTATGATTGGACCTAAAAAATCCCGCTTTTTTGCTGAAAATTTCAGCAAAAACCGGGATTTGTGCTTTTGGGCTCATAGTTTTTGCAGCAGCCCTTGCGGCTGATCCGGCTGCCTTCGCCGACTTTGTACTGCCTGCTGAAGGGGAAGGGCTTGCGTTTGCAGAAGCAGCATTCCCCCCGGCGGTAAACCGTCTCGCGGATGTCTAAGTAAAACCAGCGGCAGGTTTCGCAGCAGGCGTCTGTCATCCCTCCGCCTCGCCAAAACGCTCCGCTAGCCCTTCCAGATAAGGCGTCATCGCCTCGTCGTAATCAGGGTAACGGTACCCCAGCTGTTCGCCAACCCGCTGGGAGAATTCCCGGAACAGGGAAAGGACGCCAAACAGTGCCTGCCAGAGCGCCTGCTGGCTGTCATTCCTGTAGGTAGCCAGCAGTTTCTCCCAATGGTCCGCAGACAGATAACCCTGCAAATATTTGTCAGCCTTGCCGGTGTTGGCTGTAAAGCCAGTTTCAATCCCCACCTGCCAGCGGATCATCCGCAGTAAATTCGGACGGACGATTTCGTTTAAATGGGCGGCCGCAAACAGCGTCTCTTTGCGGCAAAGCCCCCTTGCCACATAGCCGGCCGTATACCAAAAGTCGTTGCAGCAGTCGTCATAGAAAGCGACCGACGGCTTTTCCAGGCAGAAGGAGGCATCGGAAGGGACAGGCGGCTTCGGCACAAGCCCATCTTTATCCAAAATAATCGTCAACAGGCTCTCGCTTTGCAGGTAAAGCGGCAGCTCTTCAAGCGGTACTAGCGTCAGGTCCATCCGCCGCCCGTCAGCAAACAGGATCAGATAGGAAAACCAGTTCCCCAGCTCCGGCGGGAACAGCGCCATTGCTTCGGGCTTCTGCATCATCCGCCGCGGGCCGAAAGCGTCAAGCCAGCTGTCAGACGCCTTGAAAGGCTCCATCTCTGTGACCAAAAAGGTAATGTCAAAATCCTGGAACTCATCCTTGAGCGCCTTAGGGTTTAAACGGGAACCTTCCATCCCGACGGCTCGGACGCGTTCGTCCTGCCGGGCAAAAGCAAGGATCTGTTCCATCATCTGGGTTTCGCTGCGCATCAGTTTTCTATCCTTCCCCGGGCGGCCGCCATAGCCTGCCGTTCCCTTTCAATTTCTTCCAGCAGGAAGCCCAGCGCCCAATCCTTATTGGTATCGGTCAAAACAGCCTTGTGCGGGATAGACAGCCCGTTTTCCCGCAGCAGCCGCAGCAGTTTATTCAGCCCGGCGTCCCCAAAACCGCAAAGCACCATTGCCGGGTGGGGGAAAGGCGGCATACCATCAGTTTTCCCTGCCGCGCAGCCCTCAAGCCCGCAGAGCGTGCCGACGGGCTGGCAGAGATGCTCCTCGCCAATTACCCTGCAAGGAATGTCAGCGCCGGTTAAAAGGCCCTGCACCGTACTGCCCTGGGGCGCGACGCCGTTAGGCTGATAAAAAAGAACCAACGGCGCGGCGCACACTTTCGAGATTCGTGCTTTCATATAAACTCCTTGTCCAAAAACAGCAGGGGCAGGCTTAACAATACCACCCGCCCCCGCCGCTTTTATTTTTCAAAAGTTTCTGCGGCGCGCTTCAGCTCGCCAATAATCTGGATATGCTGCGGGCAGGCCGCTTCGCACTGGCCGCAGCCGATGCAGGCCGAGGCTTTGCCGCCTTCGCGGGTGCCCCAGTTGTAGTCGCCTTGGGCTTGCCCAGGGTTATTATAGACAAGCAGCGTGTTCATCGCCTTGAAAATACCCGGGATGTTGATCTGCTGCGGGCAGCCCTTGACACAGTAGCGGCAGTCGGTGCAGGGGACCTGCGGCAGGTCTTTCAGCACCTGCTGCACTTTTGCGACCGTTTCCCTTTCTTTGTCGGAAAGCGGGGCAAAATCAGCCATTGTGGCAAGGTTGTCTTCCATTTGGCCAATCGTCGACATCCCGCTCAGGACAGTGATAACGCCCGGCAGAGAAGCCGCATAGCGGATGGCCCAGGAAGGGAGGGAGGCGTTGGGATTTGCCGCCTTCAAAATTTCTGCGGCGGGGACGGGGAGGTTTGCCAGCGCGCCGCCCTTGACTGGTTCCATAATAATAACCGGCTTGCCGTGTTTCTGTGCAACTTCCAGGCAGGCGCGGGACTGGATGCTCGGGCTGTCCCAGTCGGCGTAGTTGATTTGCAGCTGGACAAATTCCATTTCCGGATGGGCGGTGAGGACGGCGTCAAGCACATCGGCTTTGTCATGGAAGGAAAAGCCCAGATGCTTAATCAGTCCCTTCTCCTTTTGCTCCCTAGCAAAATTCCAGATATCAAAACGGTCAAAAGCTTCGGTGCGGTTGTCGCCCAGGTTGTGGAGCAGGTAGAAGTCAAAATAACCCGCGCCAGTGCGTTCCAAGGAAGTAAAGAACATCTGCCGCGCCTCTTCGGCGTTGGCCGCCCCCGCCCAGGCGGGAAGCTTGGTTGCCAGCTGGAAAGATTCCCGGGGGTAGCGGTCGACAAGCGCCTCTTTGACAGCTGCTTCGGACTTGCCGTTCAGATAGCCGTAAGCAGTGTCAAAATAGGTAAACCCGCTTTTCAGGAATAGGTCGACCATTTCCTTTGTCTGGGGCAGATCTACCTCATCGCCGATCATGGGAAGCCGCATCAGGCCAAACCCTAGTTTTTTAATATCTTCGCCTAAGTATGTCATAAAAAGTCCTCCTTTTGATGATGGAAACGATACCATCATGATACATCTTAGAGGGGACTCTAAGTCAAGCCCTCTTTCACTGTATAGGATATCGCGGCTGGCCAGCGGTATCGACGCAGCAGGCGGGTAAATCTATGCTGACGTGTACCCTAGCGAATAAAAGTCTTTGCCAAGCTTTCTTCAGAAAGCGGGAAAGCGGGCCAATCGGTTTAATTCAGCGATTCTAAGTCTTTGACAATGGGCGGGAGCTGTGAAATCATATTGTCCATATCCTCAAACATGGCGCTTTTGGTGGTGCCTAAGCGGCTGGCCCGGTCAATATGCTTGACAACCTCCTGATACTGCGCTTTGATCTGGTCAAAAAATAGGCAGAGCGCCTGCAGGTTCCCTTGGGATGAGCTAATAACCTCGGAAATCTGGTTTTGTACATCCACAGCCCCCTCAGCGGCAGTGGTGATTTTACGAAAACTCTCATCTGCCTGGGCGACAATGCCTGCATTCTGGCCCAGGGTCTGCTGGGAGGCCCGGATGCTGTCGCTGAGTTCGCCGGCCCGGTCCTCTACGTCGCTGACGCCGGTGTTGACCTCCTCGGTCAAATCTTTGATTTCCTTCGCCAGCTCCTTTACCTGGGCGGCTACCACGGCGAATCCCCGGCCTTCTACGCCGGCTCTGGCAGCTTCAATCGAAGCGTTGATTGCCAAAATATTGGTCTGGTCTGCAATAGAGACAATCTTTCCCATGCACTGCTGAATCTCCCGGATTGCAGCCTGGAGCTTGGAAAAGGTTTCTGCCATTTCTTCATAAGACTGCTGTACCTGTATAGAAGTCTGCCCTAGCGCTTCAATCTGGCCTTGGGCCTCTGTGACAGTCTGGGCAATCGCCCCGCGGACCTGGCTGAAATGCTCCGAAGTCTGGTCGATATCCGAGAAAGAAGACCCCAGTTCCTGAAGCTTTTCCTGGAACTGGTCTGCCTCGCTGAGCACGCCGGAGAAGGCGGAGCCGACCCTGCCCAGTTCCGAAAGGGAAGCCACCTCTTTTGTCACTAGTTCCTGCTGGTACGCTTTCAAGCTATCCGCCACATGGAGGATCGGATAAAGGCTCTTTTCCTGGCCGGGCTGCTTGGGCTGCCGGTTCTTTGCAAAAAACAACATATCCTTTTCTCCTTTACTCAAAGACCACGCAGGTCATGGACTGGTTGACAAAGCGGTTGTTGTAGTGTTCCCCATAACCCACAAAACCGGCGTGGCAGCCTAAGGAGGCCATCTCCCGCAAATAGCTCTGCATATACCCCTGTTCCGAAAAGAGTTTATAGCGGAAGAGGCAATTTATTGAAAATACCGCCGAGCGCCGGGGGAATTCCCTGCTGATCTGCTGGATAGTCTCCCGGGCGATAGCGCGGTAGTCCCCCAGTTCCAAAAGGATCAGGACATCTGAATCGTTTACCTGGCGGAAACAGGCCAGCGCATTGCCGCTGATATCCTTAATGGAAATGATGCAGGTATCGTCCCCGTTGATTTTGCCGAAGGGGTTTTGGAAGGTGCGGGTCAGGATCTCTTCGTCGCTGACATGGAGGATGCTCTTGTAGACCTGTTTGGCGGGCTGCCCGTTCAAGGAACCCAGTATGTAATTGGCGCGGTCGGTGTCGGAGGCGATAAAGCGGTAGTTCCCCATCTGGTGATAGATATTTTCCTTATAGGTCTTTACCCGGCCGTTCAGGTTGCGGATCAAGGCGTAGGCTACGGCGTCCGGATAGATCCGGCCGTTGGCGGAAACCCGGCCTTCGCCGCCGGTACCTCCCGCTAGGGGGATGCCCCGCTGCCGGAGGGCCGTATTGATGGTAGTCAAAACGCAGGCGTCGTTCCCGGTACAGAAGTCGATGCATACGGTATCCCTTTCGCTGCCGCCAACCGTCTGTATATCCTGCTCCAGCCGACGGATGTATTTCACCGGCATAACGGATACCTGCTCAAGTACATTGGCCGCCGCGATAACGCCGTCGTAAAAAGCGATAACGCTGACGCCGTTTTCGATAATATTCACCTGGTAGCTCATCCCAATGCAGCCAATGCTGGGGACACCGGGGAAGCGCTTCTCCAGCTCCTCAACATGGGACTCGAATTGGTCGTTATTTGACAAGAGCATGATAAATTGGGGGTTTCGCAGGCCGTTGACAGCCTCTTCCAAACTCCCTCTCTGGCTCATGCCGACAAATTGTTTCACAACAGCATCTCCTTCCAATGGTCCTTGGAAATTTATTTATGCATCCTATTATACTGGAAAGCTGTCGGTATGTCAATGATTGGCAGACGATTGTTCTTTGGCAATTTGTATGGTTTGCCAGATTATATAATAATCGCAGTATATAGCGTGGTATAAAGCAACAAAATATCGAAAAAAATCCCGCTCTTGCCGTCAATAAGCAAAGGGCGGGATTCTTATTCGTTATGTGCAATGGCCTTCTAATTTGACGCGCCATCGGACGCTTTCTGGCCGTTTGACCGCCGGTCGGCGTCGGTGGTGGGGTCGATATCCTCGTAAATAAAAGCATGGAGCTTCTCGCTGGTGCTCTCCAGGTCGAGGTTTAAGCAGTTCTCGCCGTTTACAGTAATGCTGCCATTGCCAATCAGGTCAGCGTTTGTGGGGAAGCGCACATCCTCGAGCGCCGGCTTTTTCAGCATCACGTCGGCAAGCGAGAGGATGTCCCCCAAATCCAGCGACGTCTCAACGGTGGGCAGGAACTTGCGGGCAAATTCCGGGTATTGTAAGGGGTTCATATCCAGCGCCTTGTCAAACACCTTGCGCAGCACTTCCCGCTGGCGGGAGGTGCGCTCAAAGTCGGCGTTGCCCACATAACGGATGCGGGCGTAGGCGACAGCCTGGGTGCCGTTTAGGGTTTGCAGCCCTGCCGATTCGATATAGTCCGCCGGCAGCCCCGCTACAAGGGATTGTTCGCGGATGCTGTTGTTGGCATTTTCGCGTTCAGCTTCAGAGATATCGATCTCTACGCCGCCCACTGCGTCGATGATGTCGGCCATCTGCTTGAAATTGACCGTGGCGTATTCGCGGATATTCAGGTCGAAATTCTGGTTCAGCGTTTTGACCGCCAGCTCTGGTCCGCCGTAGAAATAGGCTTTGGTAATTTTGGTTTGGCCGTGGCCTTCAATTTCCACAAGGCTGTCCCGCATAATGGAGGAAAGCTTCAGTTTGCCTCCCGGCTTGTCCACGCTGAGGATCATAATTGCGTCGGAACGGAAGGCCGTTTCCCCTTCCCGCTGGTCGACGCCGAAAAGGGCGATGTTGACGACGCCGTCGTTGCCGAGGTTGCTTTTTTTGACCTCGTCCTCCGGCTCGGCGATCCCCAGCCGGGAATCGTCGCCGGTAAAGTCGACGACGTTCAGCTCCTTGAGGATGGAGCCGCCGTATACCGCCGCTCCGATGCCGATCAGCAGGAGCAGCACCCCCAAAAAGCAGCCGCATCCCCGCTTTTTCTTTTTGCGGGGCGGTTTTGAATAGGCAGGATGTTGCGACATAGTAGTTTCCCCCAATCCGGGCAGGCCGCCCGTGTTTTCGATTCAGATCGCTCTTTCATATAAGACGTTTCAGAGGGCGAAAAGGTTTCAACGGATGAATTCTTTTTGAAGCCGGCAGCTTTCGACAGATTTTTCCAGCCCGGCGCGGTATGCTTATAAAGGACAAGCCGGATAGGCTTTTGCGGAGAAGGAGGCGCTTGAACCATGTCGGTCAAAACAGATTACCGGGACGATACCCTAACAGCCTGGCTGCAGGGGGATATCGACCATTATTCGGCGGCGGCCATGCGGGAGGCCATTGACAAGGCCGCCGAGGGCTGCCTCCCTAAAAAGCTGATCCTTGATTTTTCTGGGGTCAGTTTTATGGACTCCAGCGGCGTCGGGCTGGTCATGGGGCGGTACCGGTTGATCAGTTCGATGGGCGGCGCGCTTACCGTGACCGGGGCGTCGCCGCGGATCCGGGCGATGATGAAGATGGCGGGGCTGGACCTGCTGGGGGCGGTCTGAAGGCCAAAGACAGAATCCATACAAAGGGAGAGACATCAATGAAACCGCAAAATGAAACGACGATTATTCTGCAGAGCCGCTCCTGCAATGAGAGCTATGCCAGAGCGGCGGCAGCGGCCTTTTTTGCCCAGCTTGACCCTACGGTGGAGGAGCTTTGCGACATCCGCACCGCCGTCAGCGAAGCGGTCACCAACGCCATTGTCCACGGCTACCAGGAGGGGCTTGGGCCGGTGCGGATCACAGCCCGGATCTATGAAGGGCGGCGGATTGCTATCACCGTCAAGGACCAGGGCTGCGGCATCCCCGATATCCAAAAGGCGATGGAGCCGCTTTTTACCACTAGCCCTGACGGCGAGCGTTCTGGGCTGGGGTTTTCGGTGATGCAGTCCTTTATGGACAGCGTCAAGGTGCGCTCTGCGCCGGGCAAAGGGACGACCGTGCGGATGGAACGGCAGCTGCAGGGAAAGGAGTTCCATGAATGAAACATTGTCCCGGGATGAATTTATCACGGCAAATATTGGGCTGGTACACGCGATGGCCCATCGGCTGAAGGGCCGGGGGATTGAGTATGAGGAGCTGTATTCGGCCGGGTGTCTGGGGCTTCTGAAGGCGGTAGAAGGCTTTGACGCCAGCCGCGGGCTGAAGTTTTCCACCTATGCGGTGCCGGTAATCCTGGGGGAGATGAAACGGCTTTTCAGGGACGGCGGCGCCGTTAAAGTCAGCCGTTCGCTGAAGGAGCTGTCGGTGAAGGCAGTCCGGGAGCGGGAACGGCTGGGCACAGCGCTCGGGCGGGAACCGACCATCGGCGAATTGGCCGAAGCGTTGGGGGTAGAGCCTGCCCAGGCTGCCGACGCCCTAAGCGCCAGCCTTCCCCCGTTTTCGCTGACGGCCGGCGACGACGAGGGCGGCGGGCAGATTGATCTGCCTGTGGCCTCGCCCGAAGACCTGCTGGCCGATAGGCTGGCCCTGCGCGATTTGCTGGCTACCCTGCCGGAGCGGGACCGGCAGCTGCTGACCCTGCGCTATTACGGCGGCAAAACCCAGACCCAAACAGCCGCCGCCCTCGGCATGACTCAGGTACAGGTGTCCAGGCGGGAGAAGAAACTGCTGCTTTCCCTGCGCGAGAAACTGCTTGAGTAGGGGGACGGGGGACGAGGAGTACGGGGGTACGACGCTTTTTGAAAAAAGCTTAGCAAAAACTTTTAATCGCCAGGGTACCTGTCGGCGTAGATTTACACGCCTACTGCGTCGATACCGCCAACCTGCTGCGGCAGAAATGTTATGAACCCTTACGCCGTTAGGAATCTTGGCGGGTGAAAAGGGGCTGGTCGGGGGAGGAATAGTCCTTGGTGTCCGGCGACATCCCCTTGCGGGTGAGCATCCAGCCGGACAGCTGGCGGACAAGGGTGTAAATGACGGCAAACAGCGGCACGCCGATAAACATCCCAAGCGGGCCTAGCAGGCTGCCGAATACCGTGATGGAAAAGATGACCCAGAAGGCGGAAAGGCCGGTGGAGTCGCCTAGGATTTTCGGGCCGATGACATTGCCGTCCAGCTGCTGCAGCGCCAGGATGAAAATGGCGAAGAAGATGGCTGTTTTGGGGTCGACAATCAAAAGGATCAGGATAGAAGGGATTGCGCCGATGAACGGCCCGAAATAAGGGATGACGTTGGTCACGCCGACAATGACGCTGATCAGCATCGCGTAAGGCCAGCGGAATAGGCTCATAAAAATGAAGCACAGCACGCCGATGATGCAGGAATCAAGGATCTTACCGCTGATGAAGCCGGAAAAGATGCGGTTGGAGGTATGGGTGATTTCCAGCGCCTTTTCAACGCCCTTTTTGGGGAAGAAGGCGTAGAGGAATTTTTTGATATGGGCGAAGAATAGTTCTTTGCTGAACATCAAGTAGATGGAGATGATTATCCCGAGTACGATGTTGAGGATCCCCGAGGCAAAGCTGGCGGTGGCCTTGGCCAGCTGAGGGATCGCGGTGGTCAGGTAGCCTGAAAAGCCTTTGACCATATCGCTGGCCGTGTTGAGAAGCTTGCTGATTGCGTCGGAATCGATGCCTGCCACAAAACCTTGCAGGTCGTAATCCTCAATAAACTGGTAGACTAACGGGGCGATATCGTTGATCCAGGCGGTGAATAGGGCGGCGAGGCTGCCTATACTGGAAATTAGCTGCGGGATGACAATGCTGAAGAAAACGACTAAAATCAGCAGCGCCAGCCCCCAAGTCAGCAGCACGCTCAATACCCGGGTGAGTTTTCGCGACATTTTCTTTTTGCCGATTTTTCCAAGCAGCTTTTCAAACATCACAAGGATAGGGTTGAGGATGTAAGCTAGGGCAAATCCCCAGATAAATGGGGATAGGAGTTTTAATAGGCTTACGGCAATGGCTTTGACCTGGTCAAGATGGACGAGCATTAGGATAATGGCTGCGGCGGCTGACACGGCCATCACCGCATAAATCGCGATAGTTGTGTATTTTTTGTTGAATTCTAATTTCATCAGTTATCCTCCTCCGGTTCCAGGCCAGCCGCAGCTGAAAGGATATTCCCCAGCAATCCTGGCAGCAGCAGGTCGGCCCTTCCGTCTGCCGGGGTGGGGGATTTGTTGATTAGCACAAGCCGTTTCCCCTGATAGTATTGCAGAAGGCCGGCGGCTGGGTAGACCGCTAAAGAAGTGCCTCCTACCAACAGCAGGTCGGCGCTGCGGATAGCGTCGGCTGCGCCGCGCAGCGTGCTGCTGTCCAGCCCTTCCTCATAAAGCACGACGTCCGGTTTGACAATGCCGCCGCAGCTGCAATATGGGATATCCGTTCCTTGGGCGATAAAAGATACGGGGAAGGCTTTGCCGCAGCGCATACAGCGGTTGCGGTGGATAGAGCCGTGAAGCTCGTAAACCCGTTCGCTGCCGGCCGCCTGGTGAAGGCCGTCGATGTTTTGGGTGACGACGGCGGAAAGCTTCCCTTCCTTCTCCCAGCGGGCGAGCACCCGATGGCTGCGGTTGGGCTTTGCGTCCAAACAGAGCATCTTGTCCCGATAGAAACGGTAAAATTCCGCTGGGCGGGCGTCAAAAAAGCTGCGGCTGAGGATGGTTTCCGGCGGGAAATCATAAGACTGGCTGTAGAGGCCGTCGGTGCTGCGGAAATCCGGGATCCCGCTTTCCGTTGAAACGCCGGCTCCGCCGAAAAAGACGATGCGTTGGCTTTCGCCCACCCACTGCCGGAGCTGGGCAATTTTTTCATGTTCCATAATGTTCCCCCTTTTATTGTCTGCTAATAGGCGTTTATGGCTGTGCAGGCAGCCGCTTAGGCGGTGGAGGGTAATTTGCCGGGCTTTTTTCAGGAAGCGGCTTGTACCCCTGCACTTTTGCAGTTTTCGTTACTTATTACTATATATCAAAAATTGGGATTTGTGAACCCAGAAAAGAAAAAATTCAGCAAAAAGCCGCAATTTTCATACCCTATCTGTCTTTTAGGGCAGAATGGGGCGTATTTTCGCGAAAATTTTCATTTTTTCGGGCCGCTTTTGAATGAAAGCGGTTGCCGTGCTGCAAAAAATGTTGTATACTATAGATACGACTGGGCGTGGCGTTTTGCTTCAGCGCCTGGTGTCCCCGCTTTTAAGCGGGATGGAAAGGCGCGGAAAAAGATGATTCTAATTACAGGGGATACTCATGGGGATTTTTCCCGGTTCCAGCAGCCCGCAGTCAAAAAGCTGAAAAAAGAAGATGCGCTGATTATCTGCGGGGACTTCGGCTTTGTCTGGGATGGATCCAAAAAAGAGCAGCAGATGCTGAAGAAAATAGGGAAGCGACGTCACGATACCCTCTTTGTAGAGGGGTGCAGGGACAATTATGATCTTTTGAAAGGCTATCCTATTGTTGAATATTGCGGCGGAAAGGCCCGTCAGATCAGCGGCCGGCTCTACCAGCTGCTGCGGGGGGAGATCTACGAGCTTGGCGGCAAGAAGGTCTTTGCCTTTGGCGGCGGCTACAGCGACGAGGAATGGCTGGATATAGGGCACAGCTCCGGGATGTGGTGGGGCGAAGAACAGCCCTCCGAGGAGGAGATGGCCCGCGGCCTTGAGCGCCTGCGGGAGGCGGGCGGCCATGTAGACCTTATCGTCAGCCACGATGCGCCGGCTTCGATCCGCCGATTTATCCGCATAGACGACAACGAGGTCAGCACCCTGCACGCTTACCTGGACGAAGTGGCGAAGGCCTGCAGCTTTAGCCGCTGGTTTTTTGGCCATTACCATTTGGACAAAGTGGTGCCGCCGCGTTTTATCGCTGTGTTCCAGTCAACGCAGCGGGTAGAGTGAATTTAGAACCTGCCTTTGCCGGGAGCCGGCAGGGCTGAGGAGGATTTTATCGATGAAAAACCGTGTGAGGATTACCATCTGCGGTAAAAGTTATATCCTACAGACGGAGGAGGACGCGGCCTATGTGGTGTCGCTGGCGAGGGAGCTGGACGGGCGGATTAACGCGTTTATGGATGAGAACAAGGCGTCCTTTCCGGCGGCGGCGGTGATGACGGCGCTGGCGCTGATGGATGAAAGCGCCAAATCCACCTGTGACGTGGATAATTTCCGCGCCCAGATCAAAGGGTATGTGGAAGAGGCTGCCGCTGCCCGCATCGAGGCCGAGCGGCTGGGGCGGGAGGCCGCCGAACTGCGGCAGGAGAACGAGAAGCTGAAAAGCGACCTTGCCCTGCTGACCCTGCGGGACGAGGTGGGCGGCAGGCCGTGATAAGGAAAAAGCTGGAGATACTGGCGCCTGCCGGGTCGATGGAAGCGCTGGAGGCTGCGGTGCGCTGCGGTGCAGACGCCGTCTACCTGGGGCAGAAAAATTTCAGCGCCCGCAAGAATAGTCAGAACTTTGACGAGGAAGGTTTGGTTTCCGCAGTGAAGTATGCCCACCGCTGCGGCGTAAAAATCCACCAGGCGCTGAATATTTTAGTGTTTGACGAAGAGCTCCCCGCGCTGAAGGCGTGCATCCGAGCGGCCTGCCGGGCGGGGGTGGACGCGCTGATTGTGCAGGACTGGGGGGCGGCGATGCTGGCAAGGCAAATGGCTCCGTCCATCCCGCTTCACGCCTCTACCCAGATGGCGATCCATTCGCCTTCCGGCGTAAAGCTTGCAAAGGAGCTGGGCTTTTCCCGGGTGGTGCTGGCCCGGGAGCTGACCCGTGAGGAAATCAAGGCGATTGTCGACAGTACCCCGTTGGAGACCGAAGTGTTTGTCCACGGGGCACATTGTATGTCTGTTTCCGGGCAGTGTTATCTGAGCGCCGTCATCGGCGGCCAGAGCGGCAACCGCGGCCAGTGCGCCCAGCCCTGCCGCCTGCCTTTTACGGCTTGTGCCGGTGGGAAAGCCGCCGGGGCGCAGGCGCTTTCGCTGAAGGATATGAGCCTAGTGGAGCGCCTGCCCGAGCTGGCGGCAATGGGCGTTTCATCGGTAAAAATTGAGGGCCGGATGAAGCGGCCGGAGTATGTGGCGGCGGCTGTGACGGCCTGCCGGACGGCCTTGGATGGGGGGAAGCCGGATATGGCGGGGCTGCAGGCGGTATTTTCCCGTTCCGGCTTTACTTCAGGCTATTTTGATGGAGAACGGGATAAGGCGATGTTCGGCGTGCGCACCAAGTCCGACGTAGCGGCGGCAGAAGGCGTTTTGCAGTCCTTGCGAGGGCTTTACCATAAAGAGGCGCCCCGGGTGCCGGTGGCGATGTCCCTCACCCTGAAGGCTGGGGAGCAGGCGGTCCTTACGCTGTCCGACGGGGAGCGGGAAGTTTCGGCGGAAGGCCCCTGTCCGGAACCTGCCCGTACGGCTGGCACGAGCCTTGCGTCGGCAGAGAAAAACCTCGGCAAACTGGGCGGTACGCCTTATTTCCTTGCCAAGCTTTCCGGCGAGGCAGAGGAGGGGCTGAACCTTCCGCCCAGCGCCCTCAATGCCATGCGCCGGGAGGCGGAGGGGAAGCTTTCCCAGCTGCGGGAGGGCGGGGAGGCCGTTTTCTGTGACCTACCACTTCCGGTTTACCCCCAACGGGAAAAATCCGGGGTATTGCAAAGCTGGGGGCAGTTCCGCACGCTGCCGCAGCTGACGCCTAAGGCAGCCGGGATGCTCGACCGGGTGATCCTGCCGGCAGAGGGGCTGGATTTGGCGGAGCTGCCTTTCCCCAAGGAAAAACTCTTGCCCGCCCTGCCGCGCTTTACTTTTTCAGAGGCGGGGCTGCTTGAACTGCTTTTACAGCTCAAGGCCCAGGGTATTGGGGAGATCTACTGCGACAGCCCGGCCCACCTCCCCCTTTGCCGGGAGGCGGGGTTAAAGCCTGTGGGCGGGATGTTTTTGAACCTCAGCAACTCCTGCGCGCTGGCCGAGGCAGAAAGGCTGGGGCTTTGCGCCGCCGTCGTTTCCCCGGAGGGGAAGCTCTCCTGGCTGCGGGCGATTAGGAACCAGCTGCCGCTGGGAATATTCGCCTACGGGCGGCTGACAGTGATGGCGGTGCGCAACTGCCCAGTGAAAGCGAACATCGGCTGCGCCGCCTGCAAAGGCCAGGGCGCGCTTACTGACCGGATGAAGGCAGAGTTCCCGGTGCGCTGCGACGGCTGGGTGAGCTATCTCTACAACAGCGTCCCCACCTCAATGACTGACCAGCAGGAAGCCCTTCATGGCTTTGATTTTGGGCTGCTGTCCTTTACGACTGAGACTGCGGCGGAAGCGGAAGAAGTGATCCGTTGCTGGAAACGTGGGGAAAAGCTGCCCTACGGAGTAACAAGGGGGCTTTACTACCGCGGAGTTTGAAGAAGCGGCAGGCAAAGGGTAAGATTTCAGCGGATTTTCGGGAAAAGCCCGGTGGATAACTCTGTTTAAAAGGTGGAAAACTCTGCTTTGGGGCCGGGCGGCGGGGATTTTCCCGCAGAGGTTTGGCCCGTCAGCAGGAAAAGGGCCGGAAGGCTTGTGGTGTGAAAAAGGGGGAAAAGGGTGGTTATCAGGTTTAAGAGGCTGCGCCCCGGCGCAATAATCCCCAAGCGGGGGACGCCAGAGAGCGCGGGCCTTGATTTATCGGCCTGCCTGGAGGGGCCGCTTATCCTCAAAGCCGGGGAGACAGCGCTTGTGCCGACCGGGCTTGCGGCAGAGCTGCCGCAGGGGACGGCTGGGATGGTCTATGCCCGCAGCGGCCTTGCGGCTAAGTTGGGGATTGCCTTGGCCAACGGCGTCGGGGTGGTGGACAGCGATTACCGCGGCGAGTTGGCGGTGCCGCTGCGCAACCATGGCAGCGATGACTTTATCCTCAACCCCGGCGACCGGATTGCCCAGCTGGTGGTGACGCCGGTGCTGTTCCCTAATATTGAAGAGGCAGAGACGCTGGACGAAACACTGCGGGGCGGGGGCGGTTTTGGCTCTACCGGCACAGCAAAGATATAGGATGGAGGCGGCAGCATGAAAAAGGCGTTTAAAACGATAAATTGGCGCATTTTGAACCTGGCTTTTTGGATGGAAATATTGTTATCCTATTTTTTGCCGTTCAGGGCTGCGGGCAGCGCCCGATACCAGGTCGGCTTTCCCGTGCCGTTTCTCGTGGTAAACGCGGCAGGGATTCAGACAAGCCCTTTTATGTCGATGCACCTGAACCCTTTTGGGCTGCTGTTTGACGGGGCGGCCCTTTATCTGATAATGGTTTTGTGTGTAAAGGCGTATCAAAAGGTTACGCGCAACAGGACAGAATAGGTTTAAGAAAGGCTGAATTGAGATGCGGCAGATTATTTTGGCTTCGGCTTCCCCCAGGCGGCAGGAGCTGATGAAGCTAATTACGGCGGACTTCCAGATAAAAGTCCCCGAGTTTGACGAGTCGGCACTGAAAGAGGCGGGGCTGCCGCCGGAAGAGCTGGTGCGCGCCCTCGCCAAGGGCAAGGCTTTGGCTGCCCGCAGCCAGTTCGGCGGCGATGCGGAGGCGCTTTATGTGGGCGGCGATACGGTCGTCCTGTCGCCGGACGGCGAGGCGATGGGCAAACCCAAAGACCGCGCCGACGCCCGGCGGATGCTTCTGGGGCTTTCCGGCCGCACCCATCAGGTGGTCACCGGCGTGGCTATCGCCTGGCAGGACCTGATTATGGGGGAGAAAAAATTTAAAACCTTTACTGCCTCCACCGACGTGGATTTTTACCCGCTGTCGGAAAAAGAGGTTGAAGCCTATCTGGATACCCCGGAACCTTATGATAAGGCTGGCGCTTACGGCATCCAGGAGCGGGGCGGGCTGTTTGTGAAAGCCATCCGCGGGGACTATTTTAATGTGGTGGGGCTGCCGGTGGCAAGACTCGCTAAGGAGCTGCAGGCGCTGTAGGATAAAATCTTCGTCTGAATTGTAAGATTGTGCAAATAATCAGGGCATATTTGGCAGATATTCCGGTGTTTTTGTGGAATCGACAGAATTCACTAAAAATCTATTGTGTAAAGTGCAGATGCAGGTTATAATAAATAAGGACTCCCGATGCAGGATTATTGCGGACTTTCCGGAGAAGATAGGGAAAGGGCCATTTCGGGACGACGGCTACTGTTTTGTAAATCTGCCGAAAGGGAAGGATCAGAATCATGTTTTCCAAAGATATCGGGATCGACCTGGGGACTGCCAACACCCTGGTTTATATGAAAGGCAAAGGCATCATTATCCGCGAACCCAGCGTGGTGGCGGTGGATGTCCGAAATGATAAAGTCAAATGCGTGGGCAAGGAAGCCAAAGACGTTATCGGCCGCACCCCCGGCTCGATTATGACGGTGCGCCCGCTGAAGGACGGCGTTATCGCCGACTTTGACATTACCACCAGTATGCTTCAGGAATTTATCCGCAAAGCCATCGGCAGCACCTTTTGGAGCAAGCCGCGGGTAGTCATCTGCATCCCGTCAGGGGTCACAGCCGTAGAGCGCCGGGCGGTGCGGGACGCCGCCGAGCAGGCGGGCGCCAAGCGGGTCTCTATTATTGAGGAGCCGATGGCGGCGGCAATTGGCGCAGGGCTTCCAGTGGCGGAACCGACCGGTTCGATGGTAGTGGACATCGGCGGCGGCACCAGCGAGGTGGCGGTGATTTCGCTGGGCGGCATTGTCGCAGCCAAGTCGGTGCGGGTTGGCGGCGATGAATTCGATTCCGCGATTACGGGCTTTATCAAAAAGCGCTATAATCTGCTGATCGGCGAGCGGACGGCGGAGGATATCAAAATCCAGATCGGTACTGCCATTCCCCCGGCCGATGGGGAACTCCATATGGAGATCAAGGGCCGCAACCTCTTAAACGGCCTGCCGGAGAATATCGTCATTTCTTCTGACCAGATCCGCGGCGCGCTGGAAGACCCCCTCGCGCTGGTGCTTGAGGCCATCCGCAATACCCTGGAACGCACCCCGCCGGAGCTGGCGGCAGATATTATCGACCAAGGCATTACCCTGACCGGCGGCGGCGCGCTGCTTCGGGGGCTTGACCAGCTGATCGGGCGTGAGACCGGGATGCCGGTACAGATTGCCGAGAACCCGCTGGACTGCGTCGCCAAGGGGACGGGGATGGTGCTTGACAATATTGACAAGCTTACCGATATGCTCAGCGAGGAAGATGGGCGCTATTAAGGGATAAGGGAAAGGGGAGGCCGGCGTGAGGGATTTTTTCAACAGCCTGCGCTTTAAGCTGCTGATGGCCGCGCTGGCCGTCATCACCGGGATTTTGATTTATGCTGCCAGCACCGGCGGCCTTGCGACCTTGCCGGAGCGGGTGTTTTCCTATGTGCTGACGCCTTTCCAGAAACTTTCAGCCGTGGTCTCTGATGGTTTTACTGACTTTTTTTCGGTATTTTTCGACGCCCGCAAAAATTATGACGAAAACCAGCAGCTGAAAGCGGAAGTGGCCGAGCTCCGCCGCCAGCTAGTGGATTATTCCGAGGCGGTCACCGAGAACGAGCGCCTGCGGGAAATCCTCGATCTGAAAAAGCTAAGCCCCGACCTGCAGTTCCAGGATGCTGGCGTTATCGGCCGCGACCCATCAAGCCAGTTTGGTTCTTTTACCATTGATCGCGGGACGGTCTACGGCATATCGGTCTGGGATCCGGTGGTGACCGGCGACGGGCTGGTGGGGTATATCTCGTCTGTGGGGCCGACCTATGCCCGGGTGACCACCATCCTCAGCCCAGAAACTAACGTCGGCGCGCTGGAAATTACCAGCAAAGAGTCGGGCAATATCACCGGCACGATTGAGCTGGCTGAAAAGGGGCGGACACGGATGGAACTGCTGCCCAAGGACACCGAAATGGCGGTTGGGGGCCTGGTGGTGACGGCGGGTACCAGCGGCTATTACCCGCATGGGCTGGTGATTGGGACGGTGGAGAAGGTCAGCCTTTCGGAGTCAGGCATTACCAAAACCGCTGAAATCAAGCCGGCGGCGGACATCGGCAGCGTCAAGCACGTTTTTGTCATCACTGGCTTCCTGGGCAAACAGAGCGGGAAAGACGGGGTGGAGCCGTGAAAGTTGAGTTTGGGAAAAACGCCCGCGCCGTTTTGAAATGGGGGATATACCTGCTGCTTTTGCTGCTGCTTTGCGGGCTGCAGGGCGCGCCGGGGCTTTTTGCCGTTTGGGGGGTCAAGCCGGTGTTTGTGGCGCCGCTGGCGGTGGCGGTGGCCTTTTTCGAGCGGGAGGGCGCGTCGGCGGCCTTCGGTGTGGCGGCCGGTTTCCTCTGGGACCTGTCCGCCGGCAAGCTTTTCGGCTTTTACGGGATGGTGCTGCTGGTCTGCTGCGCCGCCGTGACGCTTCTGTCGATGTACTGTATCCGCGTGAACCTGGCGAACTTCCTTTTGCTCTGCTTGGGCGTGAGCCTGCTTTGCGGGCTGTGGAATTTTTTCTTTTACAGCTTTATCTGGGGTTACGACGGCGCGCTCCTCTATTTCTGGAAAGCGCTGGCCCAGACGGCCTACACCGCACTGCCGGCAATACCGATTTATTATCTGGTGCGCTGGCTTACAGATAAGCTGAGTTTGACCGTAAGGGCATAGGGGTACGACGCTTTCTGAAGGAAAGCCTAGCTTAGCGAAGCTAAGCTGCAAAGACTTTTATTCGCTAGGGCCGCTGGGTAAACAGCCATCAGGTTCTACTGCGTCGGCTTGTACCTATCGGCGCAGTAGAACGAACCCTGTGAAGCAAACAGTCATCCTGGCGAATAAAAAGTTTTGCAAGGCTTTTTCAAAAGCCGTCGTACTCCATATTCTAAGAAAGGGAAGGGAAAATGGCAGGGAAACCCAAAGAACGGATGCGGCTGATTATCTTATCGCTGATGACGGCGGCGATCTGCGTGTTCTATCTGCTGGTCAGTATGAGCTACCAAGTGGTCAATGGCGAGAAATATTATGCCCAGACCCAGGCGTCGGTCACCAGCGTACTGCCGCTGAAGGCGGCCCGCGGGGAGATCGTCGACCGCAACGGCGCGGCGCTGGCGGAAAATGAGACGGGGCTGAACATCGTTTTCTATTACTCCTTCCTGCCTAAATCACAGCAGAACGACATTATCGCCGAGCTGATTAAAATCTGTGAGCGCAACGGCGAGACTTGGTATGACCCGCTGCCGATTACCCTCACTGGTTCCCCGCAGTTTTTAGAGGGGCGCGACCGGGAGATTGAAACGCTCAAAAAGAAGCTGGAGCTGAACGTCTACGCTACGGCCAGCGACTGTATGTACTATATGCAGGAGGAAACTTTTTCCATTGAAGGGTATTCTGCCGCCGTGACCCGGAAGATCGCCGGCGTGCGCTATGGCATGGTCATTTCCGACTTTTCGGTCAATAATAATCAGTATGTTTTTGCCGAGAATGTTTCGGCGCAGACGGTGCTGGAGATTAAAGAGAAGTCCCATCTTTTCCCCGGCGTGGACGTGGCTGAAAATGATATCCGGGTTTATCCCGACGGGACGCTGCTGCCCCATGTGGTGGGATATCTGGGGCCTATTTACGCCGAGGAATGGAACGATAACCCTGAGACCGGATGGGAAGGCTACCGCGGCAAAGGCTACAAGATGAGTGACCAGGTGGGCAAGGCCGGCATCGAGCGGATCATGGAGCAGACCCTGCACGGCGTCGATGGGGAAAGGACGGTCGAGCAGTCCAAAAACGGCGAGATTTTAAGCGAGACGGTCACCACCCCCTCCCAGCCTGGGGCTAAGGTGGTGCTGACGATCGACAGCGAGTTTCAGCGGCGGGTCTACGAGGAGCTGGCCGCTTATATCGAATACCTGAAGGGGCTTAACGACCCCAAGAAAGGCAGCAATGTCGAGGGCGGGGCCATTTCGGTGCTCGACGCTAAGACCGGCGCGGTACTGGCAATGGTGACTTATCCTACCTATGATGTCAACCGCTTTTACGAGGATTTTGAACAGCTGAAGGTGGGGGAGCATAATCCGCTGACCAACCGGGTGACCCAGGGGCTTTACCGGCCTGGCTCGACCTTTAAGACCGTCGTGGCCGCCGCCGGCCTGCAGGAGGAGATTATTTCCCCGAAGGAAACCGTCAACTGCACCGGGATTTATCGTTATTATGATATTATCCCGAATAATACCTTCCGCCCCGGCTGTCTGGGGTACCACCGCAACCTCAACGTGACCCAGGCGCTGACGGTTTCCTGTAATATTTTCTTTTATGACGTAGGCAGGCGGCTGGGGATTGATAAGATTGTTGATTATGCCCACCGGATGGGGCTGGGGACGGAAACAGGCTTGGAGATCCCTACGGCGACCGGCGGCATTTCCAGCCCCGAGCGCAGCCAGCAGCTGGGCGGCGCTTGGGTGCAGGGCAACGTCGTACAGGCTTCGATTGGCCAGATGGATACATTGGTGTCGCCGCTGCAGATGTCGGTGCAGGCCATGACCTTGGCCAACCGCGGCACCCGTTATCAGCCTTATCTCATCAAGGAAATCCGCAGCTATGACGACAGCGAGCTTATCTCGGCAACCGAGCCTTCGGTGGTTTCCTCCTTTGAGATTGCCGACGAAAATTACGCTGCCATTGTGTCCGGGATGCAGGGGGCTGCAAATAACGTCACCGCCGCCGGCTACAGCCTGCGGGACCTAGATTACCCTGTGGCCATTAAAACTGGCTCCCCCCAGCAGACGCTGGATATTATCAATTCCGCTGCTATTGGCTTTGCCCCGGTAGGCGATCCGGATATCGCCATTGGCATCATGCTGGAAAACAGCCAGAACGCCAGCTGGCTGGTGCGCAAGGTGCTGGATGCCTATTACCAGACGGTGGGGAAGGGAAAAAACCCAGCTATGGCCAGAATGGGCTGAGATACCGCCTCGGCCCGACAAAATACAATATGCCTTTGTGTAATAATTACCAAAGAGACAGAAAAGAGTTTGTTAATTAGGAAAAAATGATAAATGGCACTGGAATTTTGTCCGCCGATGTGCTATACTTATCATGAAATGCGTGTCACCATGCCTTTTGCTGCCAAATGATTTGCGGGGAGGGTTTATCCATGTCTGCCCATCAAGCCCATGTCGCGGCGATTGCCTCCGGCAAGGGGGGCGCAGGAAAAACAACCCTGGCGGTCGGGCTTGGCACGGCGGCGGCCTTGGCGGGCCGTCAAGTGCTGGCGGTGGAATTCGATGCCGGGCTGCGGGGCATGGATCTGATGCTGGGGCTGGACCGGGTGGTCTATGACCTGGGGGATCTGCTGGAGGGGCGCTGCAGCATCAGCAGCGCGCTGCTGGCGGCGCCTGGGCGTCCGGGCTTCTTTGTCATTGCAGCGCCGGCGTCGCTTACGGGGCGGATGTCCCTGGCGGATATCCGTTTGCTGATAAACGGGTTGCGCCCCTATTTTGACCTGATCTTGCTGGATATGCCAGCTGGGTTGGGCTTCAGTGTAGAAGCGGGCTTAGCGGCGGCGGACAGCCTCCTGGCGGTGGTGACACCCGACCCTGTATGCGTGCGGAGCGGCGGGGTGCTGGTGGGGCGGTTTGCAGCGGCGGGCTTTTCCCGTCATCGGCTGGTCATCAACCGGGTGGATAGCCGCCAGATAAGGCGGCAGGCCATCAAGGATTTGGACGAAGTCATCGACGGGGTGGGGTCGCAGCTGATCGGCGTTGTCCCAGAAGACGGCGGCGTGCAGCTGGCGGCGGCAGCCGGTATGCCGGTTGGCTGCGAAAGCGGCATGGTTAAGGTATGCGGGGCGATTGTCCGGCGGATGGCGGGCGAGTATGTCCCGCTGCTGGTCTGCTGATAGCCGGCGGAAAGAAAGAAAAGGGGCCGTTAGGGCTTTGGGCCTGCACGGTTTTGGATATGGCCAGAGGGGGAAGACGTCGCCCCGGCTGGGAGCAATATATTAAGGGGGAAGCCATTTATGAACATCGCGTTGATTGCACACGACTCCAAAAAAGAGCTGATGGTTCAGTTCTGCATCGCTTATTGCGGGATTTTAAGCCGTCACAACCTCTGTTCGACCGGTACGACGGGGAAACAGATCGGCGAGGCAACAGGCCTTAGCATCAAGCGGTTTTTAAGCGGCTCCCAGGGCGGCGATCAGCAGATCGCTTCGCTGGTCGCCTGCAACGAAATCGACCTGCTTTTATTTTTCCGCGACCCGCTGACTACCAAGTCGCTGGAGGCCAACGAAATGAACCTGCTGCGGCTGTGCGATGTCCATAATATCCCAATGGCGACCAATATCGCGACAGCGGAAGTGCTGATTCACGGCTTGGAACGGGGCGATCTGGACTGGCGGATGATCGTGAGCCAGCGGTACTGATCCATTGCGCTTCACAAAATAATGAACGTTTGCCAGCGAAGTAAGTTTATCTTTATTGTAAGGATAGGCTTGCTTCGTTTATGCGCATGGAGGTTTTATTCGGAAAGGAAGGTGCCTATGGCACTGGAAGGGGTTTTCAGGGACTGGCGGCGGCAGCAGAGCCTGTTTCCGTTTTTAAGGCGGCAGTTTTTTGACGTTGCCGCCGTGCATGGCTTTTTGGAGGCGCATCTTCCGGATGGGGCGGATTTTCCGGCCGCCGGCGAGGAAGCGGCCCTTTTCCTGGAAGGCGGGTTTGCCGTAAAGCTTTGCGGCGCGGGCCGGGCGGGCGAAGGGGAGGAATTTTTTGCTGCGGCCATCTACGGCGCGCCGGTACCGGCCGCAGAGGCAGGGCTGGCGGCGATGGCGGCCGACCTGTTTGCGCGGTTTGACCTGACGGATATCCAGCTGGCGCTTTCCGGGCCGGAAGACGCCCGGCTGGCGGGGCTGAAAAGGCGGCTGGAGGCGCTCAATTTGGGGTTTGCGGTTTCTGTAGGCGGCGAGGCCGGCTTTGCTATTACGCTGCCGGGCCTTGAAGGGCCGCTCTGCAGCGGCGGTGCTTTTGCGGGCGGCGTCGGCTGCCGGATCAGCGCCGGCGCGCTTAGCCGGGCGCTGGCTGCCCGACAGGCAGCACTTCCTGGGCCGATGCCCTGCGACTTTTATTTTGCAGTGGGCGGCGAGGAAGCGGAGCTGCTGGCGATGGGGCTGGCGGCGGATCTGCGCGGCGAAGGCTTTTTTGCCGAGACAGGCTTCCCGGAACAGGATATCCGCGCCCAGCAGGCTCAGGCTGCGGCGCTGGGGGCGCGTTATTTGACGCTGGTTAACAGCGAGGCGATGGAAAAGGGCGGCTGCATCGTTGAAAACGCCGCCACTGGGGAGCGTACCTTGGCCGCGCTGGACAGCGAGACCTTAAGCCGGCTTCTTTACGACGCCGAGCTGGGGCAGATTACCGAAAGTTTTGACGCCGCGGCCCTGCAGGGGTTGTTCGGCGGGGCAGTCTGATATTTTTGAAAGGGGTTTTCATCATGGCAGACCTGATGGCGGGGCTGAAGCGTACCCACTACTGCGGCGAGGTATCGACCGCAGATGTGGGCAAGGAGATCGTGGTAGGAGGGTTCACGGCAAAGCAGCGGGACAAAGGGGAACTGGTATTTATCGACCTGCGGGACCGCACCGGTATTGTTCAGCTGATTTTTGACGACAGCAGCGACCGGGCGGTGATTGCGAAGGCCAAAGAGGTGCGCTCGGAGTATGTGCTGATGGCCAAGGGTACCGTCCGCCGTCGGGAGAGCGTCAACCCTGACCTGCCTACCGGCGAGGTCGAGGTCTATGTTACCGAGCTGCGCATTCTGGCTAAAGCCCAGACCCCGCCTTTCCATATCACCGATGAAACCGATACCAACGAGGAGCTGCGGCTGCGTTACCGCTATCTGGACCTGCGCCGGGCGGAGCTGCAAAAGAACCTGATGCGCCGGGCGAATATTATGAAGGTGACGCGGGATTTCTTTGCGGACAATGGATTTATTGAGGTTGACACCCCAATGATGATCAAGTCGACCCCCGAAGGGGCCAGGGACTATGTCGTGCCTTCCCGGATCCATAAGGGGAAGTTCTATGCGCTGCCCCAGTCCCCCCAGATTTATAAGCAGCTGCTGATGGTGGCGGGCTTTGACCGCTATATCCAGCTGGCGCGCTGTTTCCGCGACGAAGACCTGCGGGCCGACCGCCAGCCAGAGTTCACCCAGATCGATATGGAGATGTCCTTTGTGGACACCGAAGACGTGATGGAGATGGGCGAACGCTATGTCAAATACCTGATGAAAGAGGTTATGGGGGTGGAGATCCCCACGCCGCTGCCCCGGCTGACTTACCGCGACGCCATGGAACGTTACGGCTCGGACAAGCCGGATATCCGCTACGGCATGGAGCTGCAGGACGTCTCGGCGCTGGTTAAGGGATGCGGCTTTGCAGTTTTTACGGACGCAGTTGAAAAGGGCGGCAGCGTGCGCTGCATCATAGTCAAAAACGGCGCATCGGTCTACACCCGCAAGGAGATTGACAAGCTGACTGAGCAGGCCAAGGGCATCGGCGCAAAAGGGCTGGCCTTTGTTCGTTGGATGGACGAAAAACCCAGCTGCTCGTTCGCCAAATTTTTCAGCGAGGAAGAACTGGCCAAAATCCTTAACAGTGTCGGCTGCGAAAAGGGCGATGTGGCGCTGTTTATGGCCGATAAGGATGCGGTGACGCTGCCGGTGCTGGGGGCGCTGCGCCAGACCTGCGCCAAGCGGATGGGCATTATCCCCGAAGGGTACGCTTATCTCTGGATTACCGAATTCCCCTTCTTTGAGTGGGATGAAGAAAGCGGCAGCTGGGCGGCGATGCACCATCCCTTCACAATGCCGATGGACGAGTGCCTGCCCTATCTGGACAGCGATCCGGGCGCGGTGCGGGCTAAAGCCTACGACCTGGTGCTTAACGGCGTGGAGCTTTGCTCCGGCTCAATCCGCATCACCGATTCCGAGCTTCAGGAGAAGATGTTCAAGGCGCTGGGGCTGACGCCAGAGGAAATTGAGGCCAAGTTTGGCTTCTTAGTCGAGGCCTACAAGTTCGGCGCGCCGCCCCACGGCGGCATGGGCCTAGGGCTTGACCGCATCTGTATGCTGTTGTGCGGCGCACAGAACCTGCGCGACGTGCTGGCCTTCCCCAAAGTGCAGAACGCCAGCGAGCTGATGAGCGGATGTCCGGCGGATATCGACGCCATGCAGCTGGAAGAGCTGGCTATCGCCTGCACGGAGAAGCCTTGAGCATGGAAATGATAGACTTTTATCATTATTACGATAAAAGGAGCGGCCCTTTTCGCAGCCTTTCGAGCCTGCCCCTTTTGGAAGCAAAAGCGCTCTTTGAAACCATACAGCTTCAAAGGCCCCGCAGCCAGTGTGCCCAGAGGGACGCGGCGTATGTGGAGCACCGCAGGAACTGCGAAAGGATCCTGCGGACAGCCTTTGCCCAAAAGGGAGGGCGGATCGAACGCGAAAGCCCGCATTACTTGGTGGTTGGGCACAGCCCCTGGCTGAGCGGCTGGTACGAAGAAAGCGCCTTTGTCAGGCTGCCTGCCAGCGCGTTTGATAAACGCACCCTCTCTTTTACCTATGGGGACTCAATGCCGACCTTCAGCCCTACAATAAACGACGGCAAGGAATACCGTCACCGCCTGTATACTTATGAGGAAATCCTATCGGTTATCGAGAAATACGGCCTGCCGCAGGATTGGAACGATGACGGCCGCTGCGGCCCCGAACGCTATATCGAAGTCCAAGTGTGGAGCGATGCAGCCATCAATCAGTACCTGCTCTAGGGGCTTCGTATGTACAAAAACCGGGCAGAAACATGAAAGATTATTTTCCCCTCATAAAATCCAAACTTTCCGCCATGCCTTAGCAAAGGAGAACAAACCCAATGGAACATACTATGCATCTTAATCCATCGTCCTTTTCCAAAATAAAGGAGGGGACGAAAACCATTGAATTGCGGCTTTATGATGAAAAGCGCCGGCAGCTCGCCGTGGACGATACGATCTGTTTTATTTGCAGCGGCGAGACTGGCGAGCGTTTGTGGGCAAGGGTTGTAGAGCTGTATGTCTTTGATTCTTTTAAGGCGCTTTACACGGCCCTGCCGCTGCTGTCCTGTGGCTACAGCCGGGAGGAGCTGGCGCGGGCGGACGCCGCGGATATGGAGCGTTATTATTCGCTGGAGGCGCAGAAGCAGTACGGCGTGATTGGCATCTGCATTTCGCTGTTGGAAGAAGCCGCCCCGGCGGATGAAGAATGAGTATAATGTTTGCAGACCTATCAGCGGCCGGTCCGGCCGCTGAATCTTTTCTCAGAAAGGAGTGGCGCTTTTGCAGCGGATGCTGGGGCTTATGCGCAAAGCCATCCAAGAATTTGGCCTGATTGAGGACGGCGACCGGATTGCCGTCGGGGTTTCAGGCGGGAAGGACTCGGTGGTGCTTTTAACGGGGCTTGCCCGGCTGCGGCGGTTTGTTGGTATTAGCTATGAGCTGGAGGCAGTGACGCTCGACCCCCGCTTTAGCGGCGTGGAAACCGACTACAGCGCCATAGAGGCCCTTTGTAATGAACTGGAAGTGCCCTATACGCTGCAGCGCACCGACATCGGCCAAATTGTTTTCGATGTTCGCAAGGAACCGAACCCCTGCAGCCTTTGCGCCAAGCTGCGCCGGGGGGCGCTGCATGACGCTGCCAAAGCGTTGGGCTGCAATAAGATTGCCCTAGGGCACCATTTTGACGACGCAGTGGAAACCTTTATCATGAACCTTTTTAACGAAGGGCGGGTGGGGTGTTTTTCCCCAAAGAGCTATCTCTCCCGCAAGGAGCTTTGGATGATCCGTCCGATGGTGTTTGCGCCGGAAAAGGAAGTCCGGCGAGCCGCCGAACGGGCCGGGCTGCCCATTGTCAAAAGCCGCTGCCCTGCCGACGGCTACACCAGCCGCCAGAAGGCCAAAGAGTTCCTAGCGCAAAAGGAACAAGAAAGCGAGGGCTTTAAGCTGCGGATTTTCGGGGCGCTTCGGCGCAGCGGCGTCGACGGCTGGGGCTACACTGGCCTAAGCGGCCGTTCCAAAAAAGAATGAACGCTAGATGTCTGTTTACGGAAATTTTTCAAAACCCCGGGCGATGCTGTTGACAATCCTGCTTTTTTTGGTTATGATGGAAAGAAAGGAATTGTCTAAAGGAGAAAGGGAGGCATATCATGGAGCCGAATAAGAACAGCGAATCTTCGCTGGAAATTATGTCCGCTGTTTCGTTGATGCTGGGGCTTTTGACCCTAGTCACCGGGATGACCTATCTGGTCTACCGTTTCCTCAGCGACCGGGCCTACCGGGCCAAGTGGCAGGATTACGAGGATTGCGGCATGATGTAAAAAAGCTGTCAATAAAAGGCGGGCCCAGCGTTTAAGGCTGGACCCGCTTGCTGTTTATTGATAAGGTTATTTGATCAGCTGGATGCTGCCGATTAAGGGCAGCGGAGCCATCTCATCCCTGGCGGCATGAAGGATGCCCAGGATAAAGCAGACCACGCTGAAGATGTAGCCGACCAGGGCGATAATCCACCCAATTATAGGGATCAGCGTCATGATGCTCAGCGCGACATTCAGTAAAAACAGTACAAGCCCTTGGTTAACATGGAAATGGACAAAGGGGTCGTCTTTGGCTGCGACCAGGCCGACGATCCAGAAAATGCCCAGGTAGGACAGGATCGCGAACAGCTTGGCGTTGGGGTTGGATGATTGGCTCATGGAAAATTCCTCCTTGTTGTCTTTTAGCGGAAACCGCTGCTTCATATCTTTTATTTTAGCATTTTTTCAACGGATCAGCAAGGGTTATGAAAAATTTACCCTGCAAAAAATTCACAAACATCACGCATTGATTTCATAAAATATTTACCATTATGACACTTTCCATAAGAAATTCCGGCATCTAGTGTGATTTGTTACACGGATTCAAACGAAGGCTTCTTTATCAAGGCGGCAAGATTCACCGACGCAGTAGGCGGTTGGATGTGTGTTAACGCGCATCCTGGCGATGAAAAGTCTTTGCGGAGCTTTCTTCAGAAAGCGACCCGTACTCCACGTATTCCTTCGGCTCTTTAAACGCTGCTGCCTACTTCCCATATCCTCGTCTTGACACCTTCTAGTTTTTTGTGGTATCATAAAAACGATTTTAAGATACAGGAGGCAAAACCATGAACCAGGATACCCTTTGCCTGCACGCAGGCTATACGCCCGGGAACGGCGAACCCCGTCAGATCCCGATTATCCAGAGCACGACCTTCCGTTATGCCACCAGCGAAGCGATGGGCAAGCTTTTTGACCTGGAAGCGGAGGGCTATTTCTACACCCGGCTTCAAAACCCTACCAACGACCATGTAGCCGCCAAAATTGCAGCCCTTGAAGGCGGCACAGCCGCAATGCTGACGTCTTCCGGCCAGGCGGCCTCCTTCTACGCCATCTTCAACATCTGTTCCTGCGGCGACCATGTAGTCTCATCCTCGACCATTTACGGCGGCACCTATAACCTCTTTGCCGTAACCATGAAGCGGATGGGTATTGAGTTTACTTTTGTTGCTCCCGATTGCAGCGATGAGGAGCTGGACGCGGCTTTCCGGCCCAATACCAAAGCTGTTTTCGGCGAAACTATCGCCAATCCGGCCCTGACCGTGCTGGACATTGAACGCTTCGCCAAGGCTGCCCACGCCCACGGTGTGCCGCTGATTGTCGACAACACCTTCGCCACCCCGATCCTCTGCCGGCCCTTTGAATGGGGCGCGGATATCGTTACCCATTCTACCACCAAGTATATGGACGGCCACGCCGCTGCTGTGGGCGGCTGTATCGTCGACAGCGGCAAATTTGACTGGAACGCCTATGCTGACAAGTATCCCGGCCTGACGACGCCTGACGAGAGCTATCATGGTATCACTTACACCGAACGCTTTGGACTGGCCGGGGCCTATATCACCAAGGCTACCGCCCAGCTGATGCGCGATTTTGGCTCCATCCAGTCGCCGCAGAACGCCTATCTGCTGAACCTGGGGCTGGAGAGCCTCCATTTGCGGATGCGCCGCCACAGTGAAAATGGACAGGCTGTAGCAGAATTTTTAGAAAACCATCCCAAAGTGGGCTGGGTCAATTACTGCGGCCTGCAGGGCAACAAGTACCACGCTTTAGCTGAAAAATACCTGCCTGACGGCTGCTGCGGCGTCGTTTCCTTTGGCGTCAAGGGCGGGCGTCCAGCGGCGGAAGCTTTCATGAAGAACCTGAAGCTGGCCTCCATCGCTACTCATGTAGCCGACGCCAAGACCTGCGTCCTCCATCCGGCAAGCAGCACCCATCGCCAGATGAATGATGAGGAACTGCGGGCGGCTGGCGTGCCTTCCGACCTAGTCCGGCTGTCGGTGGGCATTGAGGACGCCAAAGACATCCTCGCCGACCTGGAGCAGGCACTGGCGCAGATCTGACCCTTCACCCAACCTACAGCCCGAATTCATCCAGCCGTCAAATAAATTCATCTCCAAAGCATGATTTGCCGCCGGATTTCTGCTATACTGGACAGGGGACGGCCCGGGGGACGGCTGCGCGTACGGCGGCCTTGGCGATAAAAAGTCCTTGCAGCCCAGCTGCTGGGCTGGGCCAGCGGCCTGTATCCCCCTAATACGTTCAGAAAGGCGGGACAGACGATGGACGAGGCCAGCTGTATCAGTAAATTGGACCTAAAGCGGGTGAACCGCAGCCATATTCTGCGGCTGATCCGGGACAATGGCCCCCTGTCGCGGGCGGATATTGCCCGGATGGTGCGGGTAACCAAATCAGCGGTGACCATCCTTACCGGCGAGATGCTGGAACAGGGCATCCTCTGGGAACGCGGCGAGGCCGTTTCCCGCGGCGGCAAGCTTCCGCGGGGGCGGAAAAAGGTGCTGTTGGACATCGACGGCTCTTGGCGGCTGGCCGCCGGGTTGGTGATTGGGGATGGGCATCTGCGGATCGGGGTCTGCAGCTTAACGGGCGGCTTAGTGGAGCAGCGGTCGCTGCCCATCCCCGCGGGTTGTTCGGCGGAGCAGCTGCTGAGCATGGCGCGGGAGCTTTACGACGATATGGCCTATAAAAACAACTTAAAAGTCGGCACGGCCGTGGGGCTGGGGGTTTGTGTCGCCGAAAGCTGCTTTCCGCTGCTGGGGATTACCCGAGACGAGCGCGGCCAGGCCGACTACACGGCGCTGCAGCGGGCCTTTAGCGAGTTTTGTAGCCTGCCTTTAGCCTTTGGCCCAGCGGCGGTGGGGGTTGGCACCGCCGAAACGGATTATTTCCCAACGCCGGGGCAGCCGGCAGCGAACCTTGCCGTGCTTTGCTGCGGCAGGGAGCCGGCTTGCGCGCTGCTGGTCGGCGGCGAGCCTTACCCTGGCCTGGCCGCCCAGCCGGGGGCGCTTTCTGCGCTTTCGGAGCGATATCCCAGCTCGCCGCTGGGGAAGGCTTGCGCAGCTGTTTCAGCTGCCGGCATCCAAAACCTCTGCGACCGTCTCTATGCAGGCGGGGAATGCCCGTCGCTGATGCTGGCAGCGGAAAACGACCCAGCGCGCTTTAAGGAAAAATTTTGCGAGGCAGGGCTGGATGCGGCAGATAAGGCCGTCCAGGAAGCGCTTTTGTCGTTACAGCAAAGCTATCAGCTGATCCTTACCCATCTCGCTTGTTTCTATGCCGCCGACCGGATCCTCTGCACGGGGGAAAACCTTGCAGCTTCTGCGGCGGAAAAAGCTGCCGGAAAGCTGAACAGCGAGTTCCAGCCGGTCCAGGGCGGGCTGATTCGGCTGGGACATATTTTTGGCGGCAACTTCTATTTGGCTGGCGCGGCGCTGGCAACTCGTGAATTTTTTATTAACAAAGGCGGTTTATGATAGGCAAACCCAACTTTTTGTGATACAATGATTTCAGTAATCATTTTATTATGGGGAAATCTTTGGCGAACCCAATCAGGGCTGTGTTGATGGTATAAGCTTATCAAAAGCGCTGCTGCCGGCCAGGCGGGATTTTTCTGCCGGCACTGGGGGCCTTTGTCCGGGCGGGCCCGGAAGACGCATAAGCTTATCTGACAGACAGAACGGGGGATTGGCAGACGCTTTCCCCCGTTTTTTCATGGGGTTGGATGTTGGTAAAAGGGGAGTAGGGCCTTGAAATTGCAGGCAAAGGAGTATAAGCGGGTGCTGTTAGGCGCCCTGGCTATTGATGCGGCCTATCTGCTTGCAGGGGCGGTATTTTCCTTTTTAAGCCTTCGGGCGGCGGGCGGCCTCCTATTGGGTACCGCGGCGGTCGTGGTCAACGCGCTGCTGTTGGAATGGACGGTTATGGGCCTTCCCGGCCGGGATGAGGTTTCCGGCAAACGCTTTTATGTTCGCAGCTACTTAGGGCGGATGCTGTTTTATGGGCTGGTGCTGGCGGCGGGGTTCCAATGGCTGGAGCCTTTTGCCACAGTGCTGCCCTTGTTTGCGCCCAAAGTCAGTTACTTGTTCTTAGCCCTGACCCGTAAGGAGGTCAGCTAGGCGGCCTTAGTTTTTGGAAACACGGCGGCAGGGCCCCGCGGCCTTTCGCCTGTTTTAGATTTTCAGACCGGCCAGGCGGCAGCTTGGCACAATTTGGATAAAGGAGGTGAGATACCAATTGGAAGGAGCTAGAATATTCTTTACCATCCCGGTCTTTGGGGGGATCCATATCAATGAGACCATCATCAATATGTTCATTGTTTCTGGACTATTGCTGATCCTCTCGCTGGTATTGACCCATAAGATGGAGAAGATCCCCCGGAAAAAGACGCAGATCCTGGCGGAAAAGGTGGTCGTAATGATCGACAACCTGGTAGACAGCACGATGGGCCCAGGCTATAAAAGCTTTGCCCCTTATATCATGGCGCTGTTTGCCAGTTCGCTGTTTGGCAGCCTGATCGGCCTTGTGGGCCTGCGTTCGACGACGCAGGACATCAATACCACGGCGACCTGGGCGGTGATGACGGCGGTGCTGCTTCACGCCAACGGCTTCAAAGCTAACGGCTTCGGCGGGTATATGAAGTCCTTTGCAGAACCCGTTCCTTTCATGCTCCCCTTTAACCTGATCGGCATCTTTTCAACGCCGCTCTCCATGGCGCTGCGTCATTTCGGCAACGTCATCGGCGGCAGCGTCATCATGTCGATGCTTTACACGGCTTTTGGCGCGTTAAGCTCGATGCTGCGGATCCCTATCCCGATCCTGCAGGTGGGTGTGCCGGCCATACTGTCGCTGTACATGGACCTGTTCAGCGGTTTTATGCAGGCGTTCATCTTCTGTATGCTGACAATGGTGTACATCAGCAACACGGGCGCGTCGGATTAGCGCGGCTCCCTATTCAGTCAACATTATAAAATTGGAGGAAATTCACAATGGAAGGTATCTATCTTGTCAAAGCAGCTTCTGCTATCGGCGCTGGCCTCGCAATGATCGCTGGTGTCGGCCCTGGTATCGGTGAAGGCTACGCCGCCGGCAAGGCGGTCGAGGCGGTCAGCCGCCAGCCCGAATCCTCCGGTTCGGTCACCAAGACCTTGCTGATCGGCTGCGCCCTGGCAGAAACCACCGGTATTTACGGCCTGTTCATCGCGCTGGCATTGCTGTTCTTCAACCCCCTGCTGGGCTGATCGGTGCAAGGGGAATAACGATTTGGGATTTTTCCCGCAGGGAGGAACAAAGGAATGCCAACTGAACCGATTTTTGCAGTAAGCGGATGGCAGCTGCTCTTTACCCTCATCAACCTTTTGCTGAACTTCTTCATCCTCAAGCGCTTTTTGTACCAGCCGGTCAAGAAGATGTTTGAGGAACGCCGCAAGGAAGTAGAGGACACCTATTCCCGCGCGGCCGAAGCCGAGGAAAAGGCGGAAGCGATGCGCGACGAGTACGAGGAGAAGATCGCTGCGGCCAAAAAGGATGCTGATGAGATCGTCCGCAGCGCAACCCGCCGGGCACAGCTGCGTTCTGAGTCTATCATCGACGAAGCTAAAACGACCGCTTCCGGCATGATTACCCGCGCTGACGAACAGATTGCGGCTGAGCGCAAGAAAGCCGTCAACGAAATCAAGAACGAGATCGCCGATATCGCTTTGATGGCGGCAGGCTCGGTGCTGGAAAAGGATATGGATGACGAAAGCCATCGGAAGCTGATCGATGAGTTCATTGAGAGCGTAGGTGATGACCAGTGGCAGAGCTAGCCCAGGCGGTCTACGCAAAAGCTTTGTTTGACGCGGCTGCAGAGGCAGGGCGGCTAAACGAGGTACAGGAAGAGGTCCGCGGGCTTTGCACTGCCTTTGAGGAGGCTCCCCAGTTCTTGGCGATGCTTGCATCCCCGGCGCTGACGCCGTTGGAAAAGCAGGAGATCCTTAAAAGCACGCTGGAGGCGCGGCTCTCACCGATGGTGTACAATTTTATGCGGATCCTCAGCGATAAGGGCCGCACCCCGCTGTTTTCAAAGATTGCCGGGATTTTTTATGACCTTTGCCGCAAAGAAGCGGGGATTTTGCTGGTGACGGCTGTTTCGGCTGTGCCGCTTTCCATCGCACAGCAGCAAAAACTCTGCGAAAAGCTCGCCGCGGCAACCGGCAAGCGCATCCAGCTCGAGAACACCGTGGACAAATCCCTCTTAGGCGGCATCCTGCTGCGCTATGAGGGCGCAGAAGTCGACGGCTCGGTGAAGGAGCGGCTTTCCAGCCTGCGCCGCAGGCTGCAGGGCGTGGTGGTCTAACCCCCGCCCACCGGCGCTTTATAAAGCGCCGCCGGAGCAGGCAGCTGCTCCAAAATCAGGTTGATAAGGAGGGTCCAAATGGAATTGCGCCCTGAAGAGATCTCGCAGCTGATTAAAGCACAGATCCAAAATTATCAGAGCAAGCTGGAGCTCAAGGACGTCGGCACTGTTGTGACAGTGGGCGACGGCATTGCCCGTGTCTACGGGCTGGACAGCTGTATGTCCGGCGAGCTCCTGGAATTCGGAAACGACGTATATGGCATGGCGCTGAACCTGGAGGAGGATTTTGTCGGCGCGGTGCTGCTGGGTTCCGATGAGGAAATCAAAGAAGGCGACACCGTCCGCCGCACTGGGAGGATCGTATCGGTCCCGGTAGGCGAAGCAATGCTGGGCCGGGTGGTCAACCCCCTAGGCCAGCCCATCGACGGCAAAGGCGCCATTATTACCGAGGAGACGCGCCCCATCGAGTCCCCAGCCCCCGGTATCATTGAACGCAAAAGCGTTAACCGGCCGCTGCAGACCGGCATCAAGGCCATCGACTCGATGATCCCCATTGGCCGCGGCCAGCGCGAGCTGATCATCGGCGACCGCCAGACCGGTAAAACGGCCATCGCCCTAGACACCATCATCAATCAGAAGGGCCAGGACGTTATCTGTATCTATGTGGCCATCGGCCAGAAGCGGTCAACGGTGGCCGGCGTTGTGGATACTTTGCAGCGTGCCGGTGCGATGGATTACACCATCATCGTTTCGGCGACGGCTTCCGAGCTGGCGCCTATTCAGTACATCGCGCCCTATGCCGGCTGTGCTATGGGCGAATACTTCATGTACAAAGGCCGCGACGTGCTTTGCATTTATGACGACCTGTCCAAGCAGGCGGTGGCTTACCGCGCCGTTTCGCTGCTTTTGAAGCGCCCCCCGGGACGCGAAGCTTACCCCGGCGACGTCTTCTACCTGCACTCCCGCCTTTTGGAGCGCGCAGCCAACCTTTCGCCTGAGCTGGGCGGCGGTTCGCTGACGGCGCTGCCGATTATCGAGACCCAGGCCGGCGACGTTTCGGCTTATATCCCCACCAACGTCATTTCCATCACCGACGGCCAGATTTTCCTGGAGACTGAGCTCTTCAATTCCGGCGTCCGTCCGGCGGTTAACCCTGGCATCTCGGTATCCCGTGTTGGCGGCAATGCCCAGATTAAGGCGATGAAGAAGGTTTCGGGTACCTTGAAGCTGGCCTACTCCCAGTACCGCGAACTGCAATCCTTCTCCCAGTTCGGCTCCGATCTGGACAAAGATACCAAGGAACGCCTTGACCAGGGCGCGCGGATCGTTGAAGTCCTCAAGCAGAAACAGAACGCCCCCGTGGCCGTCGAAGACCAGGTGGCGATCATCTATGCCGTTACCAATGGCTATCTGAAGAGTATTGCTGTCGGCGATATCGGCGAATTTGAACAGCGGCTGTTTGAGCATATCCACGAAACCCATCCC
The DNA here is from genome assembly GCA_022793675.1 of Oscillospiraceae bacterium. Classification (GTDB taxonomy): domain Bacteria; phylum Bacillota; class Clostridia; order Oscillospirales; family Ruminococcaceae; genus Faecivivens. The sequence goes on along the minus strand of JAAWDH010000016.1, from coordinate 176,948 downwards.
GAAATTTCCTCTGCAATCCGGGAAAGCGGCCAGCTCTCTGCTGAGACCGAGGCGGCGCTGAAGGATCTGCTGACAGATTTTGTCAAAAAGTTCCTTTCTGAGAAATAAGCCCCAGTCAGCGTCTGAAAGGCGGGGCAGGGGGCCGGCAGCCGCCGCCTCCCAAGCCCTTGCCGCTTACCTGAATAATGTCAAGGAGGAATGCTCATGGGTGCGTCCATGAAGGATATTAAGCACCGGATAAAATCGGTCGAAAGCACCATGCAGATCACCAAGGCCATGGAGCTGGTTGCCTCCTCCAAGTTAAGAAGGGCCAAGGAACGGGCCGAATCCGCCCGCCCCTTCTTCAACATCCTCTATGAGACAATCACCGATCTTGCGGCCCACGACGAAGAAAGCTTCTACACCCGTGACCGCAGCGGCAAGCCCCCGCTTTATATCGTGATTGCCGGCGACCGGGGATTGGCCGGCGGCTACAACGCCAATATTTTTAAGCTAGTGGATCCGCAGATTGCGGACCCTGCCACAAGAATTATTGCCATCGGCAAAAAAAGCGTCGAGCACTACGACCACCGGCCCTGGAAGGTGGAAGGGCGTTATTCCGGCGCAGCAGAGCAGCTGAAGCCTGCTCTGACCATGGAGATGGCCAGCCGGATCCTTTCCCTTTATAAAAAAGGCGAGATTGGCAACGTCTATCTTGCTTTTACCCAGTTTGTCACGCCCCTGACCCAGGAAGCCACCCTTTTGCAGGTGCTGCCCCTGGCCATGCATCAGGACGATACTCCCCGCCGCGGCGAGCCGATGCTCTACGAGCCGTCTCCGGCTGCGGTTTACCGCAGCATTATCCCTCAGTATGTGTCGGGGATGATTTACGGCGGCATTGTCGAATCCTATGCTTCTGAGCAGGGCGCGCGCCGTACTGCTATGGAGTCGGCGTCCAACAACGCCTCGGATATGATCGGCGCGCTGTCGCTGAGCTACAACCGTGCCCGGCAGTCGGCCATTACCCAGGAATTGACCGAAATTGTCTCGGGGGCCAACGCTACGAAATAATAGCCCCTGGCAAACTGCCTCATCCTATAGTCTGCGCCGGATGGGCTTTGCGGCCTTCCGGCGAAAATGAAAGGATTGATCCCATTCATGCCTGAACAGAATATTGGCAAGGTGATACAGATTATCGGGCCGGTTTTGGATATCCGGTTCCCAGCAGACCACCTGCCAAACCTATTGAACGCGATCCATCTGCAGCTGGATGGCCGTACCATCGTTGCCGAGGTTGCCCAGCATATCGGCAGCGACACCGTCCGCTGCATCGCTATGAGCTCCACCGACGGCCTGACCCGCGGTATGGACGCCAAAGATACCGGTGGCCCAATTACCGTCCCCGTCGGCCAGCAGACCTTAGGGCGGATTTTCAACCTGCTCGGCGAGCCGGTTGACAACAAAGCCGCCCCTGAAGACGTCAAGCGGATGCCGATCCACCGCTCTGCTCCTACCTTTGAAGAGCAGGTTGCTTCTAATGAAGTGCTGGAGACCGGCATTAAGGTCGTCGACCTGATTGCCCCCTATCTGAAGGGCGGCAAGATCGGCCTCTTCGGCGGCGCCGGCGTCGGCAAAACCGTCTTAATCATGGAGCTTATCAACAACGTTGCCACCCAGCACGGCGGCATCTCGGTCTTCACCGGCGTTGGCGAACGTACCCGTGAAGGCAACGACCTTTATAACGAAATGATCGAGTCCGGCGTTATCAACAAGACAGCGCTGGTCTACGGCCAGATGAACGAACCGCCCGGAGCGAGAATGCGGGTCGGCCTTTCCGGCCTGACGATGGCAGAGTATTTCCGTGACGAAGAAAACCAGGACGTGCTTCTGTTCATCGACAACATCTTCCGCTTTACCCAGGCAGGTTCTGAGGTTTCGGCGCTTTTGGGGCGTATGCCCTCCGCCGTTGGCTACCAGCCTACCTTAGCTACCGAAATGGGCGCGCTGCAGGAGCGGATCACATCAACCACCAAAGGCTCCATTACCTCGGTGCAGGCAGTTTACGTCCCTGCGGACGACTTGACCGACCCTGCCCCTGCAACCACTTTCGCCCATCTGGACGCGACTACCGTTTTGTCCAGAAACATTGCTTCCTTGGGCATTTATCCGGCTGTCGACCCGCTGGAGTCCAACTCCCGCATCCTGACCCCGGACATCGTCGGTATCGAACATTACGAGGTCGCCCGTGCCGTCCAGTCTATCCTTCAGCGCTATAAGGAGCTGCAGGACATCATCGCCATTCTGGGTATGGATGAGCTTTCCGAAGAGGATAAGCTGACCGTTGCCCGCGCGCGTAAAGTCCAGCGTTTCCTTTCCCAGCCTTTCACTGTCGCCGAGCAGTTTACTGGTATGCAGGGCAAATACGTCCCGCTGTCGGAGACCATCCGCGGCTTTAAGGAGATCATTGAGGGCAAGCACGACGACCTGCCCGAATCGGCTTTCCTGTTTGTCGGCACCATCGAAGAGGCTGTTGAAAAAGCAGCCCAGAGCCGCTGATGAAACGGGGGGACGGTTATGGCAGCTTTTAGACTGAGGGTGGTTACCCCCGACCGTGTTGTCTACGACGGGGACGTGACCTTTCTGATGGTCCGCACCACATCGGGGGACATCGGCATTATGGCGCATCACGCCAGCTATACCGCTCCGCTTGCCATCAGTACGATGAAAGTGGAGTTTGCCTCCCGGGATGACGCCCGCTTTGCGGCCATCGGCGGCGGCTTTCTGAAGGTGGGGGACAACGTAGCGACTGTTGTTACCAACACCTGCGAATGGCAGGACGAAATCGACCTGTCCCGTGCCCAGCAGGCTGCCGAGCGCGCTCGCGCTATGCTGGAAGCCTCTGCCGCTTCCTCCAGTGAAATGGATCGGGCGGAAGTAAAGCTGAAGCTGGCGCTCAACCGTATCAGCGTCGCGGGCAGGCAATAATCTTAAAGTGCAGCAGCGCATAGGGGATCCCCTGTGCGCTGTTTTTCCATGTAATACCCATTTAAATAACAAAATTGAGGGACTGCTCGCTAAATAGCAGTCCCCCCTATTATTAGAAACCTATAAATTTTCCAGCGCTTTTAAACGCTAGGCCCCTATTGGACCCTTTGTCCCACAGAAGCGTCTGGCTAACCCGTCCATTTCCCCTTCGTAAAGCCAGCTGCGGCCGCTCTTGTTCTCACCCACGGGCCGCAAACCCAGCTTGTCCGCAATGGCTTGAGAGTTCAGGTTCTGCTTGTTGATGTACGCCTTAACGCGCGAAAGCTTCATTGGAAGATTTTGGGCGGCATACCGGAGAAAGCGGTAAAAAAGGAACGTCCGCTGATACTGGGGGCGGATTTCAATCTCATCGGCACAGAGTGTATCCCCTTCTATACGATACTGGAAATATCCCGCCAGCGTATCGTCGGCGTACATCAATATGACCTGCGCTTTATTTTGTTCGCTGGCCATATAGGACTGCCAGAGCCGCCAGTCTTCCTCGCGGCTGTTGCCTGTTGGGGCAATGCAGCTCATGTTGGCATAGAGGATATCAAACATCTGGGGCAGCAGCGTCGTTGTCTGTGTTGGGTTGAGCTGCATAAATGAAAAATTTCCCATCCGATTTTTTCTCGCAATGTTTTGGCCTAAAAGGCTATGTTTATCTTCAGTTTTTAAGCGGAAGACCAGCAGCATCGGTAAAGTGGCCAAAGAGCAGCGTAATCAGGTCAATTAGCACGCCAATGCCGCAGATACCGCCGGTCAGCAGCCAAAGAAGCCCTGTCCCGACTTTTCCCACATAAAAACGGTGCACACCTAAAAAGCCAAGGAAAAAGCAAAGCAGGAAAGCGCAGCCTTTGCTTTTGGGGCTGACCATCATGCCGCCCATTCCGCCGGCAGCATTGGCGTTGGTATTACTGTTATTATTGGCGTTATTAATGATAATAGTGGGCTGTTGCTGTCCGTAGGGCTGTTGGTAACCGCTTTGAGGGACGCCCTGCTGATAGTTCTGCTGCCCATAAGACTGCTGATAGCTGTCCTGTTGATAAGGGGATTGTTGAGGCTGTTGCTGGTAGGGCGGCTGCTGGTACGTCTGGGGTGGCTGCTGGTTCTGATAGGGCTGCGGCGGCTGCATCATTGGCGGGGCCTGGGGCGCAGGCGGTTCCGGCTGGCTGAAAGGCAGCGGCTGGCCGCTCTGCTGGAAAGGCTCCTGCTGGGGTTCGGCATAAGGCTCATCCGACAGAGCCTGTTCAATCAGCGCGCCGCAGTAGGAACAGAATTTTCCTTTGGTTTCTCTTCCGCATTGGGGACAGAACATGGGTCACAACTCCTTATGTAAATTTAAGCCCCTGCCCGCCGTTAAAGACGGCTGGGGCGGAACAGACAAAGGGCAAAGCCTATACTTCTATTATGGCATAGAACTAGGGATAAGTCAAGGCCCTGTCACAAAAAAACAGGGCATACCCGTCGGCATAAGGTTAGTCGATGACAATATACTGCGGGCCTTGGGGCTGGCAGAGCCTGATTGCCCCAAGCACGGCAGCTAAGCAAAGGGATGCGGAAAATAGAATCGCAGAGATAACAGCAGCAGTTTTCATCGTAATCCACCTTTTCTAATTGATATTCTCAAATATAGTATAGCCCCAAAACGTTAAAATTTTGCATAGCAAATTGTAAAAGAAAAGCGGTTGGCGGCGTATTTGACGCAGAAGGCGTGTAAATTTGCGCTTAACTTTGCTAAGCTTGGGATTCTCTTCAGAAGGCGCCCTGTACTTTTTCAGATCTTTAAACGCTGATGCCCTATACTCCTAAAAAAGGAATTGACATTTGCATTAAGTTGTGCTATACTAAATCTATCAAAGAATATCTTCAGGGGAGTAGTCGGCGCAATTCCATGCGCAGTTAAATCAACATCCCGGGTAGCGGACAGGGTCAAACAGGTCCAACGCCATGGTTTAACTTGAAATGACAAGACCTGTGTCCTTCGGCAGCGTGGGACACAGGCCTTTTTTGATGATGAAACCCCAAAAAACAGGAGATGAAACGGTATGGATTTCCTATTGTCCGGCGTTATGGCGATTACGCCTGCGCAAATTGTCATGTATCTGATCGGCGGGCTGCTGATCTACCTGGCCATTGTCAAAGACTTTGAGCCGGCGCTGCTGATGCCGATGGGTTTTGGCGCAATCCTGGTTAACCTACCCCTTTCCGGTGCTATTGATCAGGTGATGGAGGGCATCGGCGAGACTCATGGCATTATCCAATGGCTGTTCGAAACCACCATCGAGGCTTCCGAGGCGCTGCCCATCCTGCTGTTTATCGGCATTGGCGCGATGATCGACTTTGGGCCGCTGCTTTCCAACCCTAAGATGATGATTTTCGGCGCAGCGGCACAGTTCGGCATCTTTTTTACCGTCGCGCTGGCCTGCCTTTTCGGTTTCGACCTGAAAGACGCTGCCTCTATCGGTATTATCGGCGCAGCAGACGGTCCTACGGCAATTATGGTTTCGCAGATTTTCCGTTCTAAGTATATGGGGGCTATCGCTGTAGCAGCTTATTCCTATATGGCCCTAGTGCCTATTGTGCAGCCGGCGGCCATCAAGCTGGTTACCACTAAAAAAGAACGGATGATCCGGATGCCCTATAACCCTAAATCCGTGAGCAAAACCACCCGCATCCTTTTCCCAGTAATCGTCACGCTGGTTGCCGGGCTAGTTGCGCCGATGTCGGTGGCGCTGGTGGGCTTTTTGATGTTTGGCAACCTTCTGCGGGAATGCGGCTGCTTGGACAGTCTCTCTAAAACTGCGCAAAACGAATTCGCCAATATCATCACCCTGCTTTTGGGCATCACCATTTCCTTCTCAATGCGGGCGGAGCAGTTCGTCACCTGGGAGACGCTGCTGATTATGGTCTTGGGCCTGGTGGCCTTTGTAATGGACAGCGTCGGCGGCGTGCTGGTGGCCAAGGTCATGAACCTGTTTGTCAAGGAAAAGGTCAATCCGATGGTCGGGGCTGCTGGTATTTCGGCCTTCCCGATGTCTGCGCGGGTTATCCAGAAAATGGCTGTTGCTGAAGATCCCGAAAACCATCTGCTGATGCAGGCGGTGGGGGCCAATGTGTCTGGCCAGATTGGGTCGGTCATCGCCGGCGGCGTGATTTTGAACCTGATCCCGATGTTTATCAAATAAAGGAGGGCGTTTTGAATGTTCAGTCCTGAAGCTATAGCCAACCTCATGATCGCTCTGAAGGTGATGGGGCTGGGGATGCTGTCGATTTTTATCGTGATGTTAGTGCTGATCGGCGTGGTGGCGCTGCTGACGCGAGTCAACATCGGCGGCAAAAAAGACGCTGAGTAATATCTCTATCAGAATAAACCAAAGGGACGGGCTGTTTTCCAGGCTCGTCCCTTTTTATTAGTAGCTGTCCCGCAGCGACCGTACCCGCAGCCGCTCCGCCAGCTCTTTTGCCGTCAGCGGTTTGCTTAGGTCGGCCTTTTGCAGCAGGACGGCGCGCTCGCCGCCTGTCAGCGGGATGTAATTGTCTTCAAAGACCGCGTCAGCCCCTTCGACGGACAGCTCGGCCCGGTGGGCAAAAGCGTCGGAAGTGAGGGTAATAACGAAGGCGTCTCCCTGTTCGGCAACTGTCCAGCGGATAGCCGCCTGGGGCAGTTCCAGATGCTTAGGTTGGGTAAAAAAAGCCACGTCGTTAAAAAGCAGCTTCCCGCCCTGCCAAAGCTGGTACTCGAAATAGGTTTGCCTCTCCCGGCCCTTGACCAGCGGGGCAAAATCTTCCGCCAACACCTCCGCCGATGAAAGCGGCTCGGCTGTGCCGGTTTTCTCCTGCTGCCAAAGGGTTTGGTTGCCCATATCCTTGAGGGACATTTCCAGCTTCCAATTCGCTGGCTGTCGTTGTTCGTTCTCCACCCAGACCGCCATCCGGCTGCCTTCGTCAAGGATGCTCGCCGTCAGCGGCGCAAAGAACCGTTTCGCCGTGTAATGCAGCGCCTTCCAGCGTCCAAAATAGTCGACCGACGCCCAGCTGGCCACCGGCCAGCAGTCGTTGAGCTGCCAGTAAATTGCCCCCATGCAGACCCCGCGGTGCCGCCGCCAATGTTCGACGCCATACTGGATAGCCTGCGCCTGCAAAAGCTGGGAAACATAGATCAGACTGTCAAAGTCTTTAGGATAGCGGTAATTGTCGGCAAGGTAGGCGAGGATAGCGCCGTTGGCAGAATCGTTTTTCTGGTGGCTCTCCATTACTGGGCTGAAAATGTTGCGGTCCTCCGGCAGCGTAAAGCTTTCCACCGTTTTGAAGCTGGGGAAGGATTGGAACCCGAATTCCGAACAGTAGCGGAACAGGTAATTGCGGTAATCCGTGAAGGGGCGTCTGCCGTGCCAGACCTCCCAGTAATGGACATCGCCGCAGCTTGGGTCGCCGGGGTTGTCAAAGCTGCCGCCGGAAGACGGCGAGGAAGGCCAGTAGAAAGTTTCTGGGTCGTATTTTTTGACCAGTCTCTTGAGCAGGTATTCAAACTGATACAGATAATCCGCCTTCAGCCGCGCTGGGTGGTCTTTGACGCTCTCCCATTCCAACCAAGCCAGTTCCATTTCGTTATTGCCGCACCAGAGTGCCAGCGAAGGGTGGTGCCGCAGCCGTTTGACGTTGTCGGCGGTTTCCGCCGCAATGTTCTGCTCAAACGCTTCGTCAATCTCGTAAATATTACAGGCGTACATCAGATCCTGCCATACCAGCAGCCCGTAACGGTCGCATAGGTCGTAGAACCAATCGTCAGGGTAATAACCGCCGCCCCAGACGCGGATGCTGTTGAAGTTGGCGCGGACGCAGTTTTTGATTAGCTTTTCGGTTGTTGCCGGCGTGATGCGGCCGAAAAGGCTGTCTTCGGGGATATAGTCCGCACCCATCGAAAAGGCCTTGACGCCGTTGACTGTCATAGCGAATTCCCGCCCGTGCTCGTCAGGCTCGGTAGAAACTTTCAGGGTGCGCAGCCCTATATTCATCACAGTCTCGTTCTGGACGGCCCCTTCCTCTTCCAAAGAAACCGCTAGACGGTAGAGCGGCTGTTCTCCCAAGCCGTTGGGCCACCACAGCTTGGGGTTTTTGACGAGCAGGGTGAGCGCTGCCGTTTCATCCGGCGTATCCGCCGATACGGTCAGCGTTTTGCCGTCCGGCGCTGTCAGCGCAGCCGTGACGGTACGTTTTTTATCCGGCGCACAGTGGGAGAGCCGCAGGTTGACTATCAGCGTGACCTGCCCATCCGCGTGGCGCTGGACAGGATAAATCTCTTCTAAAAAAGCCCCGGAGGACGCCCGCAGAAAGATAGGCCGCCAGATGCCAGCGTCAGGGAGCTGCGGGCCCCAGTCCCAGCCGAACATACAGTGGGCCTTGCGCAGGTAGTTGCTGCCGGGCATACAGCCGGCCGAGACCATTGTCACGTCGCCGGCTTTAAAAGCGTCGGCGGCATAGCGGATCGGCGAGGAAAAATATACCCGGATCTGGTTTTCGCCGGGTTGGAGGGCCGCTTTGACATCGGTGATCCAGGTGCGGTGCATATTGTCGGCGTCCAGCACCAGCTGCCCGTTCAAATAGACTTTGGCCAGCGTGTCCAGGCCTTCGCAGCAAAGCTCTGCCCGCTCCTCTGAAAGGAAACCTTCTGGCAGCGTAAAGCTGCGGCAATATTCGTAGTCTTTTTCAAACAGCGCGCGGGCGGCATATTCATTTTCCCGCCAGAAGGGATCGGGGATTTCGCCGGCGCGCAGCAAGTCGCCCAGCACCGAGCCTGGCACTTCGCCCGCAAGCCAGCGGTCAGCGCCAGCCTCTCTGAACTGCCAGCTGCCGCAGAGATTCAATGTTTTCATAGCAGCCCCCTGCTCCTTTCCCCATTTCAATGGTTCCAGTCAAATTCCAGCGCTTTCAGCAGCGCCCTGGCAATAATCATGCCGCCGACATGGTTGGGATGGATTTTGTCGCCGGACATTGCATAAGGGGTGTAATGGGCGAAATAAGCGTCCATCGCCGCCTGGGTATCGACAAAGACAAGGCCGTATTTTTCGGCGGTTTCGCGGACAATCTGTCCGTAACCTGCCAGCGTTTTCCGGAAAATCTCCTCTTTTTCTTGTCCCATATAGAACGGCGTCATCAGTACCATACCGCTCAAAGAGGGGAGGGTCGCAGTGACCAACTCTGTAAGCGAAGCGCGGTATTCCTCCAGCGACACATGGATTTCGGGGTGGTGGGGGCGGTCGTACTGCCGCCAGACATCGTTGACGCCGATCATGACTGAAACCCAGTCGGGCTTCAGGTCGAGGACATCGTGCTGCCAGCGGGCCTTCAGTTCGCGGGTGGTGTCGCCGCTCTGGCCCATATTGACGACATGGATGTGCCGTTCGGGGTAGACCGCATCCAGCGCCGCCGCCGTCATCATCGCGTAGCCGCTGCCCAGCGCGCCGTTGCCGTCGCCGTAGGGACGGGCGCGGCCGCAGTCAGTGACCGAGTCACCAGTAATTATGAATTTTGCGTTTGCTTCGATTTTCATGGTAAAGCTCCTTTTTTATTTGTAATCACAGCCGCCGCTGCGAGGGAATACGAGGGTACGGGGGGACGAAGAGTACGGGGGTACGGCGCTTTTTGAAAGAAAGCCTAGCTTAGCAAAGCTAAGCTGCAAAAACTTTTAATCGCCAGGATACCTGCCTACACAGCTATAGCCGCCTGCTGCGTCGATATGGTGCAGCCTGCCCGACTAGGGGGTGAAAGGTTTTATACGGTTAGAGAGTCGGATAGAAGAGGGGACAAACTGAAGTTCATAAAGATGGTTGTCGTCGGATTTTATAGCTTTCAGCCTGCCGGTAAAATACAAAAAATGTGAGGTATGCCCGAAATAGATCTCTGTTTGAAATTCTGCGAGTTCTTGCGGATCAGCCCACTTTTCCGGCGGCAGTGTTTCGGAAAAGACCAGCTCGGAAAGTCCGTTCCTTCGGATCAGCGCCGGAGAAAGGGTCAGGCAGGGTCCTTCCTCATCGGAATCGTTGTTTCTTTCAAAGAAGGACATATGAAACAGGCAGCCTTGCTGGATAAATCTTTTCATCCATCTTTCCGCTGCTGCGCGGGGCGCCAATAGGATAAAGAGCCGATAAAGGCTGCCGGCTGAAAGGACGATAGTAATAAAAAGGATGCCGATCCAAAGATAATGCCACACTAACCAGAGCAGTCCGGCTGTCACAGCTAAAATCAGTACTGCACCGATTGAAAAGGCTACATAATTTTTGCGTTTTTTCATACGCCCTCCTAAAACTGTGAGGAGCCTTTCAATATCATCCCTCTATATCCTATCACGCGCCGGGGGTTTTGTAAATAGCACAAAACAACGATACTGTAAAAAATAATACGGAGCCGCGACTCTCCCCAGCGTAGGTTGCCTTTTGGCCGGCGCTATGGTATCCTGGATAGGAAAGGATGGTGAACAACATGAACAATTATGTAACAGGGCAGGCCGTTAAGCGATTGCGGGAACGGTTGGGCCTGACCCAAGCGGCGTTAGCTGAGAAACTTTCGGTAAGCGCGAAGACCGTCTCGAAATGGGAAACCGGGCGGGGGTTCCCCGATATTTCGCTGCTGGAGCCGTTGGCGGCCGTGCTGCAAATTTCCCTGCCGGAGCTGCTTTCCGGCGAAGAGGTGGTTAACCGCAACCGCGGTGCGAACCTGTTGCGGGCCTCCCTTTATGTCTGCCCGATCTGCGGCAACATCATCCATGCCGCTGGGGAAGCGATGATTTCCTGCTGCGGCGTGGCGCTGCCGCCGCTGGAAGCGGAGGAGGCGGACGAAGCGCACGGGCTGGCCTGCGAATGGGAGGACGATGAGCTTTACCTAACGCTTACCCACCCGATGGACAAGCAGCATTTTATTTCGTTTATTGCCCTTAGCACAAGCTTAGGCCGGTTTGAGCTGGTTAAGCTCTACCCAGAAGGCAGCGCTGAGGCGCGCTTTGCCGTCCGCAGCAGCGGGACGCTTTATTGGTATTGCAGCCATCATGGGCTGTTCAGCCAAAAAATCTCCCGCCGTTCTTTAACGGGGCGTTGACAAGGCCTCTGCCGCCGCAAAAAGCTGCTGCTGCAAAACAAGGTCTTTGGCGGCGGTACGGCGGTTGGTGTCGTGAAAGGCGATAAGAGGTAAAAGGTCGCGCGTCCCCATCTGCCGTAGCAGGGTTTTTGCCGTCCCCTCTGCCTTGGAGAGGGAGCCGTCGCCGCCGCCGACTAAGATGCACAAGCCTCGCTTGTCCTGGCCAAACAGGGTTTCTCCGCGGAAAGCCCTTGCGCAGTAAAGGGCCTGCAGCCGGCTTAACACCGACAAGAGCGGGCCGGTCAGCTCGGAGAAATAGACAGGCGAAGCAATTACAACATTGTCGCAGGTTTCAAGAAAGCGGTAGACCTCCTGCATCCTGTCCTGGATGGCGCAGCCGGGCTGTTCCCAGCAGTACCGGCAGTCGATACAAGGCTTGATTAGGCCGTCGTAAGCGTCTACGCGCAAAACCTCGCCGGAAAGCCCTTCAGTCAGCAGCGTCAGCAGGGACGTCGTATCGCCGTTTTTCCGCGGCGAGCCGTTGAAAATCAAGGTCTGCATAAAAACCTCCCTAATTTTTTCCTTCCCAGTATATCAAACTATCTGTAAGAACGCAAGAGGGGAATGCAGGAAGTACGACGGCTTTTGAAGAAAGCCCAGCTTAGCTTTGCTAAGCTAGGCTTTCTTTCAAAAAGCGTCGTACTCCCGTTCCCCTCTTGCGTTTTCATAATAGGTTTGTTATACTAAAAGGGTAAAAGGAGGCTGCTATGAAATTATTTGGGAAGAATATTGAACCCTCCTGCAGCTACTGCGAATTGGGAAAACCGGATCAGAACGGACAGATGGTGTTCTGCCCCAAAAATGGGGTGGTATCGCCTTATTTTTCCTGCCGGCGGTTCCAGTACGCGCCGCTGAAACGGATCCCTAAGCGGATGCCGCCGCTTCCCCAGTACCAGCCGGAGGATTTTGAACTGTAAAATGAAAGAATTTATCATCAATGAAAACGACGCCGGGCAGCGGTTAGACAAGTTCCTGCAAAAGGCGGTCAGGCTGCTGCCTCAGAGCCTGATGTACAAATATCTGCGGCTGAAGCGGATCAAGGTCAACGGCAGGAAGAGCGAAATCAGCTGCCGGCTGCAGCCGGGCGACCGGGTGGCGCTTTATATCAGCGATGAGTTTTTTGAAGAAAACCGCCCCGGTTTTTTTGCCGCACCGGCAGAGGTGCGGGTGGTGTATGAAGACGGGAACCTTCTGCTCTGCGATAAACCGCAGGGGCTTTTGGTGCATGAGGACGACGGCGGCGCAGCGGATACGCTGATTAACCGGGTTAAGCATTACCTTTATAACAAAGGGGAGTATGACCCGGCGGCGGAAGCCTCCTTTGCGCCGGCCCTCTGCAACCGGATCGACCGCAACACCGGTGGTATCGTGGTTGTGGCCAAAACGGCGGCGGCGCTGCGGCTGTTGGACGAATGCATCCGGGAGCGGCAGCTGCGTAAGTACTACCTTTGCTTGGTTAAGGGCTGCCCCAGGCCCAAAGAGGGCCTGCTGACCCATTACCACATGAAAGACGAGCGGCAGAACCGGGCGCTGGTGTTCGACGCCCCCCGGCCCGGCGCGCGTACGATGGTGACAGGCTATCGGGTGGTTGCATCCAACGGGCGCTATTCGCTGGTGGAGATTGACCTGAAAACGGGACGTACCCATCAGATCCGGGCCCATATGGCTTATATCGGCTGTCCGCTGGTTGGGGATGGGAAATATGGGAAAAACCGGGCAGACAAGGCAAAGGGCTTTGACGGACAGGCTTTGTACGCTTATAAGCTGGTGTTTGCCCTGCCGGCGGGGCATCCTTTGGCTTATCTGAACGGGCGGGTTTTTCAGGTTCAGGATGTTTGGTTTGCGAAAAATGGCATACCGGCGGTTTTAGACGAATAGACTGGTAAAAAACCGCAGGGAGGGATGAGGATGGAGGTCCGTTCCGGAGAGTTGGAGCAAAAGGAAATTTTAAGCATGGCGGACGGCAGCCGCATCGGCTGCGCCGACCACCTGTTGGTGGATTTGGAGAAGGCCCAGGTAAAAGCTCTGGTGGTATGCGGGCGGCTGCGGTGGTTTGGGCTGCTGGGGCGGCAGCCCGATCTGACCATCCCTTGGGAGGATATCGAAATCATCGGCGAGGATGCGATTCTGGTCAAGACTGCAGGACTTAAGGAGAAGGAGCTGCGCCCTGCGAAAAACAGCTGGCTGAAACAGATTTGGCGGGAATAGCAGCGCAAAACGCCGTCTGCCCGGGGAAATCCCCGCAGGCAGGCGGCGTTTTCTTTTCTTCAGAAGGACAACGGGCCCTTCCGGCAATATGGAATCAGGCGACCACATAGGGCGCGATTTCGTCAAAAAACTGCGCGCTGTCGCCGTTCTGGACCTCCAGCCGTACCGGGCGGGTCAGGTCGAGGGACAATACGCCCATTAGGGACTTGGCGTCGATTTTATAGCGGCCCGAAACCAGCTGTAAAGCGCAGGGGCAGCGGCCGGCGGTGTTCACGAAACGGGTAACGTCTTTGATTCCATTCAATTTAATGCTGCAAGTAGACATAAAGCAATTTCCTCCTCTATCTGGGGCGCGTCAAAGCGCCCGCCGCAGACAGCAGAAGGTGCGGTTTTCCGTCTTTCCTTCGCTGTCGGTTTAAAACATTTTCTGTGTAGGTCAGTCCTTCAAGAAACGGCTGATCTCGTTCAAAAAGCTGTCGCACTCATCGGCATGGACGTTCATCTGGATGGGTTTGGAGAGGTCCAGGCTGAAAATCCCCATGATCGATTTGGCGTCGATGGTGTACCGGTCGGAGATCAGGTCGACCTCGTATTCGCACCGGCTGACAATGCCGACAAACTCTTTGACATCGTTGATCGTGTCCAGCATGATGTGACGGGTTTTCATACAAATAACCTTCCTTTCTTTCCCGATTGGGCTTTTAAGCGAGAAAGCCCTTGATCCGTGCGAGGAACTCGTCGCAGTTGTCGGCGTGGATGTTCATCTGGATGGGCTTGGAGAGATCCAGGCTGAAGATCCCCATGATCGACTTGGCGTCGATGGTATACCGGTCAGAGATCAGGTCAACCTCATAGGGGCACTGGCTGACAATGCTGACGAAGTTCTTAACGTCGTTGATGGTATTTAGGGTAATGTTGCAGACTTTCATAAATGCGTCCTCCCTTCAGGGTTTGAGATGTCCTTGCCCGTCCGGATCCTTCGCCCGGGCGGTTCGTTTTTTCTCTATCTGCTTATGCAGCCGAAAGCGGGCGGTTTTGGCTTCTTTCAGGGCGTCTGTCTGCGCGCCGGACAGTGCGTCCTTTGGGGCCATCCTTTTTCTTCTCCACTTTGACTACATTTACAATATATCACCAAGCCACATTTAAGTCAACTGCTAATTGCCATTTTCTCTCTAATCCATTATAATAATAGTGAATGGAATGGGTATTTAGTTGATTTACACAATGAATTCCCGTCCTGTTAGTACACAAATGCTAAATATCTGATGCGAATTCACAGACAGGGGGACATCTGTCCGCCCAATCAGCACAGGAGGGGATGCATTGCTGCGAATTTCTTTCGTAACCTTGGGCTGCAAGGTCAACCAATACGAAACCGAAGCGCTGGCGGAGCTTTTTGCTGAAAACGGCTATGCTGTCGCTGGCGAAGGGGAAGACGCCGACATCTATCTGGTCAATTCCTGTACCGTTACCGCCGTTGGGGATAAAAAGACCCGGCAGATGCTGCGCCGGATGAAGCGCCGGTGTCCCAAGGCGCTGATTGTGCTCACCGGCTGCTACCCCCAAGCTTTCCCAGAGGAAGCCGCGGCCATTGCCGAAGCGGACGTGGTTACCGGCGCGAAAAACCGCCATGGGCTTTTAAAGGCCGTTGAAGCGGCGCTGCAGGGCAAACGGGTGGTGGCTATCGAGTCCCACCAGAAAGGCGACCCTTTTGAGCCTCTGCCGGTACGGGGCCTTCGGGGCCGTACCCGCGCCTATCTGAAAATCCAGGACGGCTGCGAGCGCTACTGTTCCTACTGCATTATCCCCAAGGCTCGCGGGCGCGTCCGCTCCAAGCCTTTGGCGGACGTTGCTGCGGAAGCGGCCCGTCTGGCCGCAAACGGCTATCAGGAGGTTGTGCTGGTCGGGATTAACCTTTCTTCTTATGGGAAGGACCTTGAAGGGGTGCGGCTTGTGGACGCTGTCCAGATCTGCTGCCGTATCGAAGGGATCCGCCGGGTACGGCTGGGGAGTTTGGAGCCGGAGCTGCTCACCCGTGAGGATCTGGAACAGATGGCTGCCGAGCCAAAATTCTGCCCGCAGTTCCATCTTTCGCTGCAAAGCGGCTGCGACCGCACGTTGAAAGGGATGAATCGCCATTATGACAGTGCCGAGTACCGCCGGATTGCCGAAATGATTCGTGAGATTTTTGACAATCCTGCCCTGACTACCGACGTAATGACGGGCTTTCCCGGCGAAAGCGACGAGGACTTTGCAGCTTCGATGGCCTTTGTCCGCGAGATGGCCTTCGCCAAAATCCATGTATTTGCCTATTCCCCGCGTCCAGGTACCGTGGCCGCAGACCGCCCGGACCAGATTCCAGCGGCCGTTAAGGACGCCCGCAGCGCGCAGATGGGGGCGCTTGCCCATGAGCTGCGGCAGCAGTTTCTGCTAAGCCAGTCTGGGCGGCTGGAGGAGGTGCTGGTCGAGACCACCGAGACCCCACTGGGCTATGAGGGGCTGACAAGGAATTACACCCCTGTTATTGTCCGCTGCCCGCCGTCATCCTGCGGCCGGCTTATCAGGGTGCGGCTTACGGCCGTGCTGGACGAGCATTGTTTGGGCGAGCTTGCTGACGTTTCCTCTTCTTTTACAGCGTCTGTAGCAGACGTTCTTATATAATAATAATCAAGTTTTTGCAGGGAGGGTTTCTCGCAGCCGCCTGGAAGGCAGCCAGCGGCCCGCGTCCTTTCTGCCCTGCCCGCTGCCAGGACATGGAGATGCAAGATGCCAGTATTCAGAATCTATGTGGAAAAGAAACCCGAATTTGCCGTAGAGGCCGACGCTGTCCGTCACGACCTCAAAGCTTCGCTGGGGCTGCCTATCGAAGGGGTGCGCTTCTTTAACCGCTACGATGTGGAGGGGATTGACAGCGAGACCTTTAAAACCGCTTCCCGTACTATTTTTTCGGAACCGGCGGTGGATGTGACCAGCTCCGAGCTGCCCGCTCTTGGTGAGAACCAGCGCTTGCTGGCGGTGGAATACCTGCCGGGGCAGTTTGACCAGCGTGCCGATTCCTGCGAGCAGTGCATCCAGATTATGACCCAAGGCGAGCGCCCGCAGGTCAGGAACGCCCGGATCTACCTGATTGACGGTTCGCTTTCCGAGGAAGATATGGCCGCCGTCAAAAGCCACTTAATCAATCCAGTGGAATCCAGGGAGGCAAGCCTTGAGTGCTTCGAGACGCTGGCGGTAAACTATGACATTCCTACCACCGTACAGACCCTTGACGGCTTTATTGCCTTGGATGGGCAGCAGCTGGCTAAGTTTATCGCTTCCTATGGGCTGGCGATGGATTTGGATGACATCAAATTCTGTCAGCAGTATTTCCGCGACAGTGAAAAACGCGACCCCACCATCACCGAGATCCGGATGATTGACACCTATTGGTCGGACCATTGCCGTCACACCACCTTTTCAACAATCATTGACCAGATGGAGACTGACGACCCTGCCGTACAGCGGAGCTTTGAGAAATACCTTTCTCTGCGGGATGAGCTTTATGTAAAGGCCGGCAAGGATAAGCCGCTGACACTGATGGATATCGCCGTCATTGGGGCTAAAAAGCTCAAAAAAGACGGTTTGCTGCCCGATCTCGACGAAAGCGAGGAAATCAACGCCTGCTCGGTGCGGATCAACGTCGAAACTGACAACGGCATCGAAAAATGGCTGCTGATGTTCAAAAACGAGACGCATAACCATCCTACTGAAATCGAGCCCTTCGGCGGCGCGGCGACCTGCCTGGGCGGCGCAATCCGCGATCCGCTGTCCGGGCGGTCTTACGTCTACCAGGCTATGCGCGTCACCGGCGCTGCCGACCCCACCATCCCCCGCTCCGAGACGCTCGCAGGCAAACTGCCCCAGAAGAAAATCGTCACTACCGCCGCCCGCGGTTACAGCTCTTACGGCAACCAAATCGGCCTTGCCACCGGCGAAGTCACCGAGCTTTACCACCCTGGCTATATGGCCAAGCGGATGGAAATCGGTGCCGTTATCGGCGCAGCGCCGGCCTCTAACGTAATCCGGGAGGTTCCCGAGCCGGGCGACGCGGTCATTCTGTTGGGCGGCCGTACCGGCCGTGACGGCTGCGGCGGCGCAACCGGCTCCTCCAAGTCCCACACCCTGCAGTCGTTGGAGACCTGCGGCGCAGAGGTGCAGAAAGGCAACCCTCCCATCGAACGCAAGTTGGCCAGGCTTTTTCGCAGCCCCAAGGCGACCCGTTTAATCCGGCGCTGCAACGACTTCGGCGCGGGCGGCGTCAGCGTCGCCATCGGCGAGCTGGCCGACGGGTTGGAAATAGACTTGGATGCCGTGCCCAAAAAGTATGAGGGGCTGGACGGCACCGAGCTGGCCATTTCCGAGTCCCAGGAACGGATGGCTGTGGTGGTCGCCCCCGAAAACGTCGAGAAATTTGTGGCGCTGGCCCATGCGGAGAACCTCGAAGCCACCGTCGTGGCCAAGGTTACGGAAGAAAAACGGCTGCGGATGAGCTGGTGCGGCAACGAGATTGTCAACCTGTCCAGGGAATTTTTAAACTCCAACGGCGCTGAAAAGCACACCCGCGCGGTAATCCATACTCAGCCGGTGCAGCCTGTCAACTGCCGCGCCAATTCCCGCGAAGGCTGGATGGGCCATCTTTCTGATCTGAATATCTGCTCCCAGAAAGGGCTTGGGGCGATGTTTGACAGCTCCATCGGCGCAGGCACCGTCACGATGCCCTATGGCGGCCGCCACCAGATGACCAAGACCCAGGCGATGGCTGCCAAAATCCCGGTGCTCAACGGCGAGACCGATACCTGTTCGATTATGGCCTGGGGCTATAATCCCTATATTACTTCCCAGAACCCCTATCTCGGCGCGATGTATGCGGTCATTGAATCGGTGGCTAAGGTTGTGGCTGCCGGCGGCGACAGCGAAAAATGCTGGCTGACCTTCCAGGAATATTTTGAACGTACCCAGAATAACCCTGCCCGCTGGGGCAAGCCGATGGCGGCGCTGTTGGGCGGGCTGGAGGCTCAGCTGCAGCTGGGCTGCGCAGCGATCGGCGGCAAGGATTCGATGTCCGGCACCTTTGAGGATATCGACGTCCCGCCTACGCTTGTTTCCTTTGCCGTGTCCGTTGGGGACGCCGCCAAAGTTTCTACCCCTGAGTTCAAATGCGTCAGCAGCCCGGTGGCGCTGCTGCTGCCCCGATACGGCCAAGACGGCGCTCCGGATTTTGAAAGCGTCAAAGCCGTCTTTAAGCGGGTGCGCCAAATGCTCTTAAAGGGCGAGGCGCTGTCGGCTTGGGCGCTGGGCTTCGGCGGCGTCGCTGAGGCGGTAGCCAAAATGGCGTTCGGCAACCAGATCGGCTTCAAATTTACCCAGAAACTGGACGAGACCCAGCTGTTCAACCCCTGCTACGGCGGGTTTGTGCTGGAACTGGCAGGTTCCGCCAACGTAGAGGACCTAAACGTCATCGGCGTCACAAAACTGACTCCGGCTATTTGGCTTTCCGACGGCGTAGAGATTCCGCTGGAAGATCTGCAAAAGCCCTTTGAGGAGCGGCTGGAGAAGGTGTTCCGCTGCCAGACCGAAATTCCCGCCGAGCAGCCTGAAACCTACGCCTACCAGGGCGGTGAACCGCTGGCCCCAGCGGTCAAAATCGCCTCTCCGCGGGTGCTGATCCCGGTCTTCCCCGGCACCAACTGCGAGTACGATACCGCGAGGGCTTTTGAGCAGGCCGGTGCTGTAGCCGATGTTTTCGTCATCAAAAACCTTTCCAGCGAAGATATTGAGGAATCGGTGCTGGAGTTTGCCAAACGGCTGGAACGCTCCCAAATCGTCATGATCCCCGGCGGTTTCTCCGGCGGCGACGAGCCAGACGGCAGCGGCAAATTCATCACCGCCTTCTTCCGCAACCCGCGCATCAAGGACGGCGTCCATACCCTTCTGAAGGCCCGCGACGGGCTAATGCTGGGCATCTGCAACGGCTTCCAGGCGCTGGTCAAGCTGGGTTTAGTGCCTTACGGCGAAATTGTCGAGATGCAGGACAGCTCGCCCACCCTAACCTTTAACGCCATCGGCCGCCACCAGTCGATGATGGTGACCACCCGCATATCCTCCAATAAGTCGCCCTGGCTTTACGGCGCTCAGGTCGGCGATATTCACGCTATCCCCATTTCCCACGGGGAAGGGCGGTTTGTCGCTTCGCCAGCGATGCTGGAAAAAATGGCGGCCAACGGTCAAATCGCGACCCAGTACGTTGATCTGTCCGGCAACCCTACCTATGATATCCGTTTCAATCCCAACGGTTCAGTTATGGCCATTGAAGGCATCACTTCGCCGGATGGGCGGGTTTTCGGCAAGATGGGCCACAGCGAGCGCGTTCTGGGCCGCAACCTGGCCAAGAATATTGACGGCGTCAAGGACCAGCAGCTCTTCCAGAGCGGCGTCGACTATTTCCGTTAAGCTGGCTGTGCCGACGGCCATTCGCGTGCAGATGAAAAGGGGGAATAAAAAATGGTAGGCGCTTTTTGTCTGCTGATCGGCGCGGTGTTCCCCGGCGGGTTGGGGATGATCTGCGGCATAGTCGGGGTAACGCTCTGGCGGCCGAAACAGCCGCCCAAACGCCCCGTCCTGCAAAAAGCTATGGCAATCGTCTTATTCGTCCTAGCGGCGGCTGGCCTAGTTATGGCTGCGGCGATGGTTATTGCAGCCTTTGCCCTAGCCAAAGCGCTGCTTGATATGTTTTAGCCAGCTGTATCGATGGACAAATTCCCATATTCCAAAAGCCGCGTCCTTAAAAGGCGCGGCTTTTGCTTGTCATGTTCTCCTAAGGTTGCCAAGGGTTGGGATTCTCAAGGGCCTTTGGCCCTTGAGCGGGTCCAGGGCAGCGCCCTTGGCCGCCCTCCGCAGAGGGCGGAATTCCCCCTTATGCTTCAACCAGCGCGCAAAACTCGTCGATTTCGTCGGCGAGGGACTGGAGCGCCTGCTGCCAAAAGGCTTTGTCGGTCAGGTCGATGTTCGCCATGCGGGCGCAGTCTTCGACGTTCGACACGCTGGTGGCGTGGAGCAGCGCCTTGTAAGTTGGGACGAAAGCCGCCCCTTCCTGTAAATATTTCGCATAAAGCCCGCGTGCAAACAGCCCCCCGAAGGCATAGGGGAAATTATAAAAGCTCAAACCGCCGCTGTAATAGTGGCTCTTGCACAGCCACATATAGGGGTGCAGGCAATCGGGGTCTAAACCGTCGCCATAAGCCGTTTTCTGGGCGTTCAGCATCAGTTCACAGAGGCGGTCGGCGTTTAGGAATTCCTGGGGCCGCGCTTCAAACACCGAACGCTCAAACAGATAGCGGGAATAGATGTCACAGATAATCTGGCAGGCGTCCATCAGCTGGCTTTCAATCAGCGCGAGCTTTTCTTCCTTGCTTTTGGCGGCGCGGATGGCGGCACTGACAATCACCACTTCATTGAAAGTCGAAGCGGTTTCGGCCACCGGCATCGTGTAATCCTGGTTGAGGATGGGGTGGGAGAAGACCTGTTGGTCGTGGAAGGCATGGCCCAGCTCGTGGGCGAGGGTCACGACATCGCCGAATGCGCCGTCAAAATTGGTCAGTATCCGGCTCTGCCCCGCCGTGGGGACACCGCAGTCGAACGCGCCGCCGACCTTGCCTTCCCTGGGGTAAAAGTCGATCCAGCCTTCATTGAAAGCCCTAGCGACCATATCGTGAAGCTGGCTGTCAAAACTCTTGAAAATATCCAGCAGGTAATCCCTTGCTTCTTCCACCGTGTATTTGCGGTCGCTTTTGCCCATTGGGGCGAATAAGTCGTACCAGGGCAGGCCATTCCCATGCCCCAGCGTCTTGGCTTTTGCCTTTAGGTACTGCCAAAATTTTGGCAGATATTCCTGCATAGCATCAAGCAGCGCGTCCAGCGTTTCCCGTTTCATGCGGGCTTTGTAAAGGGCTTTCTGAAGCGGCGACTCATAGCCGCGCAGCTCGCATTCATTGAGTACTTGCAGCTTGATGCTGTTCAGCGAAAAGGCCACCGAATCACGGATTTTGTCATAGCAGGCCAGCTCTGCCTGATAGGCGTCCCGCCGGACGGCAGGGTCGGGGTTGTAGGCAAGGTTGCGGGCGGCCGACAGGGGGATTGTATCGCCGCGGTAATCGACCTGCACCGTACTGGTAAGGCTGCTCTGCAGATCTTCCCAGGCCGAGGCCCCGGAGATATTCATCCGCGCAAACAGCTCTTCTTCCTTAGCGCTTAACAGATACTGGCTGTCTTTTTGAATGTTGGTCAGCAAAAAGCGGTATTCGGAAAGCTTTTCGTCCTCTGCCAAAATCGTTTCCAAATCCTCAAAGCCGGCAATGGCCTGCTGCAGCCTGGTATCGGCGGCGGCAACAGCGCTCATTTTTGCCATCAGACGCCCAGCCATGCTGGAAGCTTCAGCGTCGGTGGTGTCGCCGCTGTAGCGCAGGTTGGCGTAGATATACAGCTTGCTGGTCAGGGCCTGCATCGCTTCCGACTGGGCAAGGTACCGCCCGATCAGCTCGGCGTGGGGGAACATTTCCGTCTTGGCTGCCAGCTCGTTATAGGCGGCAACAGCGCCGTCCAGCGCTTTCAGGTCTTCCGCCATCGCCGGGTCGTCAAAACCTGTGTACAGGATACCCAAGTCCCATCTGTCCAATGTGTGTTTATCGCTCATAGGTAAATTCCTCCTTATAATAACCAGCTGCCAGTCTATTCCAGCGGCCTGTTCCCTTCCAGTATATCAGAAAAGAAGCGGCGCGGCAATGGGGCGGCCAGCAAAAATCACAAAAAGTCTTTACGGGGAAAAGAAAATCAGCTATAATATGAAACAGATAGAGGAAAGGGGAGATATCCTGTGCTGTTTAGAAGAAAGGTTCGCATTTCGATGTTTTGGCAGTTTACCGTCATGCATCTGGCAATCTGCTGCTTTATCATGGCTTCCCTGGCCCCGATTTTAGGGCGGGCTGTCCAGCGCTCCCGGCAGGGCTATCTGGCCGAGGCGCAGCGTACCCTGGACCAAAGCAGCACAATTTTCCAGAAAAGCGCGGAGGAAATGCTGCTGCTCCCTAAAAAGAAGAACGCCTTCCAGCAGTATCTGACTATTACCGGCCGGTGCAGCGGCGACAGCGCTATCGCCGGGGCGCTGTTCAAAGAGAGCGAGCTTTTCCGCCTTTTTAACCTGCCCACCCTGCCTGTCAATAGCTTCTTGGCAATCACCAACGCTTTCGGCGACCTGATTTATGCTTACCAGTATCAGCCTGGCAGCCCGCCTGCGGAGGGCTATTTCTTGCTGTCTACCCAGATTGCCATGACGTTATGCACCGCGATCTTAGGGATCCCTAACGGCTACTTTAAAGAGCTTTACGCGCCGCTGGTGCAGATGATCTTTTATACCATCCTGATTGCCGTGCTTTGCGGCGCCCTGTTTGCCGCCTTCAATCATCTGCCAATCCGCCGTTTGGAGCGTTTAGACGGACAGCTGGGGCCGCAGGGAGGCTGGGCAGCCGCAAGGGCTAGCGGGCGTTTTTCAGGGCCGGACTTACAGGCGGTCTTCTGCCATACCCAGTTTAACCTGATGCAGGCTGGGCGCGGTTTCTTCCCGGCTCAGGACGCGCCGTTTGCAGATAAAGCGCCGGCGCTGAACCTGATGGAGGCCCGCCAGCTTTATAAATTGGTAATGGCCTGTCGCACGGAGGAAATCAACCGCTATTTTGACCAGCTCCAGCAGATGCTCGGTACCGGCGCAATAAGTCCCGGCGAAGAGGGGACGCAGGCCTTCTACCTATTGCGGATGGCGCTGGAAATGGCGGCGGATGCCCGCTTACCCGAGTTTTTGCTGACAGGTTATGATCAGAGCAAGCCAACAAACGAGCTGTTTGAAGGGCTGCGGCAGGATGCGCTGGCGCTGGCAGAAAAGCTGGTCAGCCGGCAAAAAAGCGCTGGCAGCAAAGCAAAGGCCAACGTCATGGCTTATATCCAGCAGAATTTCCAAAGCCCTGACGTTTATGCGAACTCAATTGCCGAAATCTTCCATATGTCCCGCAGCGCCGTTTATAGCTTGGTCCGGGAGCAGACTGGGCAGAGCCTCAACGAATACCTAGAAGCGTTGCGGGTCGGCGAAGCGCTCTGGCTGCTGAAGGCTACCGAAATGACCGTCGCCGAGATTGCCGCCGCCTGTGGCTACAACAGCGCCAATACTTTTTATAAAGTGTTCAAAAAGCGGTTTGGCCTTTCCCCAAGTGCCTTCCGGGGCTGAAATACGCGCTGATTGTGATTTCCAGCGCACCCATTATTCTATTATATCCCTTTGTCCAAAAATTTTTTATCCAAGGCGTTATGATCGGCTTTGTCAAAGATTAAGGAGGTTAAAATGATGCTTTATCGCTATGAAACCCATCTGCACACCGCCGAGGTCAGCCCCTGTGCCAGTACTGGGGCAGCGGAAATGGTCGGGGCTTTTCACAGAGTGGGCTTTACCGGCGTAATTGTCACCGACCATTTCCTCACCGAAAGCCCCGAGGAGTATCAGGGACTTAGCTGGCCCGTACAGGTAGAGCGCTTTATGTCAGGCTACCGTTTGGCTAGAAAAACTGGGGAAGCGCTGGGGGTACAGGTCTTTTTCGGCTGGGAGATGACCAGTCATCCCCGCTGCGAAGATTTTCTGGTTTATGGTTTGGATGAAGCATTCCTGCTCCAGCACCCGGAAGTTACCTCCCTGCCTATAGAGGATTTCTGCACACTGGCACGCCAGAGCGGCGGGCTAGTTATCCGCGCCCACCCTTACCGAAAAGCACCCTATATCGCTTTCCCTGCTCAGATAGACCCAGATATTATCGACGGGATAGAGGTCAACAATGGCCGTTCTGACGATCCGGAGAATTTCAACCCCAAAGCCTGGGCCTATGCCCGCAGCCATCCGGCTCTGCTGCGCACAGCCGGCACGGATATTCATGACGCCGCCTTTGCCGGCGTGTCCGGCATGGCTTTCCCCTACCCTTTAAAGGATATCGGCCATTTTATCGGAGCCCTTCGGGCAGGCGACGGCCTCCTTATCATCGATGGGCAGGTCACGGATAGGGAAGGCCGTCTCATATAGCCAAAATTTCCCTTTTAGAAAGGAATACATCTTAAAGCCGATTACTGCCGACCCGGCGGCGGGCGCGCTTTTCTGGATGCATGAAGCAGCTGGGCTGTAGGTTGGCGACGGGGCGCGGCAGCGCTGCCGGGAGTTGGCGCAGGGGGGCTGACTGTGCCCGCAGATCCGTCATAAACTGTCTATTCTATGCAAACCGGTAAACCCGATTTTTGACGGGCTTACCGGTCTTTTTTGTTTTGCCGATATTTGCGAGAAAAAGCAATAAAATTTGCGGCCTTTTCCGCGGATAAATCTGCTTTTTGCCGTTATTTTCATATTTTATCAGCGAAATGTCGAAAAACATTGCATTCCCCCGATATTTTTGTTATACTGGAACTGTATTATATGCCTAAAACCTGACTGCGGCAAAAACTGTAGGACAGGGCCTGTGGGCGCGCACTTACCCGGCACAGCAAAAACGCAGAAAGGGGGGACGGCCATGGCGGAATATAGGGCAAGGGTCCGGCGGCAGGACAGGGTGCCAGGCGCGGCGGTATCATTGCGCCGCCAGGGGCGTCGGGCGCTTTGGCAGCTGGCCCGCTGGTTGAGCAGGCCGGACCCAGGCCGGCACCTAGGGCGGTTTTGGCGGAAGCTGCGGGAGGCCGACCTGCAGGGGTTTGGCCGTCTGGGGGCGGCGACGCTGCTCTTGCTTTTGCTGGTCAAGGGGGAAAGCAGCGAAGCGTTTTCCGTTTCAGTCCAGATCGCGGCCGTACCGGCGGCGCGGATGATCAGCGATTATCTGGAAAAGGAGCCGGAGCCGCTCCCCTGCAGCCGAGAAGACCTGGAAGCCCTAGCCAGGACGGTCTATGGCGAGTCCTTTATTACAAAATCTGATATGGAAATGGCGGCGGTGGCCTGGTGTATCTTGAACCGGGTCGACCATGAGTATTTCCCCAATACTATCTACGAGGTGGTAACGGCGGAGGATCAATTCCACGGCTATAACGAGAAACACCCGCTTAACCGGCATATCCTTTGGCTTGTGGAGGATGTGGTGCGCCGCTGGGATAAAGAGAAAAAAGGGCGTTTAAGCGCCGCGGAGGCCGGTCGGGTGCTGGATAGGGAATACCTCTATTTCTGGGGGGACGGGCTGCACAACCATTTTACGACAAAGTACCATGCTGGGAAGACTTGGGACTGGAGCCTGCCCAACCCCTATGAGAGCTAAGCCCAAACAGCCATCGCCAGCGTCCCTGCCACCATCAGGCAAAGCCCCAACAGCGCCTTTTTGCTAAGCTTTTCCCCAAAAGCGATGTAAGAAAATAGGATTGTGACGGTAATGCTCAGCTTGTCTATCGGCACCACGACACTGACAACGCCGTTCTGGATTGCATAATAGTAACAGAGCCAGGAAGCGCCCGTCGCTAAGCCGGATAACGCGATAAAAGCAAGCTCGCGGTGTTCCACTGCTTTCAGCTGCATCCCGACCGCTGTCAGCAAATCGCCAAACTTAAGCCTTTGCCCCTCGTCCAGTTCAGTCCGTCTCCGTTCCTGCAAATAAGCCCATTTTTTGATGAACACAACAGCCCACGCCATCGCCAGCACTACGCCGGTGCGGATGGCCGTGCTGAGATTTGATTCTACGCCGGAAATCCCAATTTTCGCCAAAATAGAAGTCAAAGCGGCAAACACCGCCGACAATACCGCATAGCCCAGCCAGCTGCCATTTTTGGTTTCGCTGGTTTTTTTCTTTTCAATCATTAAAAAGATCCCCACCGCCAGCAAAGCCGTCCCAACGAGCTTTACCATTAGGCGTTCGGTTTCATGGAACAGAAAAATGGCCAGCAGCACCGACAGCACCGTGCTGGATTTGTCGATAGGGACGACCTTGTTGACGTCGCCTATAGACAGCGCCTTGAAGTAGCAAATCCAGGAGGCCCCAGTAGCAAGGCCGGATAGGAGGAGGAAAATGAGCGACCGGGCAGGGGTATCCGCTATGCTGCCGATGGAACCGGCTGCGGCCGCCGCGATCCAAGAAAATATCAGCACCACAATCGTCCGCAGCGCCGTCGCCAAGTCGGAATCAGTTTTCCGGATGCCGCATTTGGCAAGGATTGCAGTGATGCCGGCAAAGAATGCCGATAATATTGCCATAATAAGCCACATAGAAATTCCTCCCACTGCCCGCTTTATTGTCAGATAACCGGTTTGTCCCGCGTTTCAATGCATCGCTGGATCAGGCTGTACATACTGCCGCTGAAAAGGCGGTCGATCCGTTCCATCTGGGAAGCGGCGTCGGGCTTCATGCCGCTGCCGATCCAGTGCAGGACAAGCTCAATCAGGCCGAAGGTGTAAAGGTCAAGGATAAACTGCCGGTCGTCCGGCGTCACCCGCTCATGGCCCGGATAAGCCTCGAAAATCTGCTCCAGCATCGGCCTTACCAGCTGGGCGACATGGTGTTCCAGCAGGCGGTTATTCTGTTGGACCGAGCGGTAAATATTGAGGATCACAACGCGGTTCTGCTGGAAATAATCAAACACGCTGCGCAGCCCTTGCTGCCAGGTGGCAACAGTCGTGCGTCCTTCCAAAATCCGCCGCCCCTCGTCCACCAGCACCCATTCCAGCAGGTCGTAGATATCCTGGAAATGGTAGTAAAAGGTCTTGCGGCTGACCTGGGCTTCGTCTACCAGGCTTTTGATTGTGATTTTTTCAAGCGGCATCCGGGCGAGCTGTTCCTTTAAAGTTGCTGCAAGGATTTTTTTGGTCAGGTTCGGCATATCGATTTCCCTCCAACAGATGGCTTTTTAATAAGTTTGCCTTACAAGTTACTATACACAATTTTTTCCATCAAGTCAAGCTTTTGCCCGCATTTAAAAAATGGTAGAATCTATCGACGCAGAAGACGGTTTTTCAAGGGTAAGCAGGCGCCTTGGCGATTAAAAGTCTTTGCGGAGCTTTCTTCAGAAAGCGATCCGTAACCCCCGTTGCGCCGATAAGCGGCAAGGTGACATTTTTCGCTGTGTGGGCAAAATTTACCCACTGCGGCCTTAGCGGGAAAACTTTGCCCATTCGCGGCCTGTTGTCCATTTCCCTTCGGCTTTTGTTGTGCTATGATAGGAGCATCAGGAAAACAATGCCGGATAACGGCAGGAAGGGAGCTCTTTATGAAACTTGTCAAATCGGTGAAAGCGGCTTTTGCCGTGTCGGCAGCGGCCGGTGCGCTTTTCGGGCTGTGCCTATTTATCTGGCCGGATTTATCAGCCGGCATGCTGTGCGTCGCCATTGGGGCGCTGATGCTTTTAAGCGGGGTTATCCGTCTAACGGGCTATTTTTCCAACGACATCTACCGGCTGGCCTTTCAGTTTGATTTGGCGGCTGGCCTCCTCTCAATGCTGGTAGGCGGGGTACTGATTTTCCGCCGCAGCCAGATTATGGTTTTGCTGCCGGTGATTGTCGGGATTGTCGTGCTGATGGACAGCGTGCTGCGGTTGCAGACCGCACTTGACGCCCGGCATTTCGGCATGGAAAAATGGTGGCTGATTTTGGCTGCCGCAGCCGTTGGGGCCTTAATCGGGTTGCTGCTGCTGGTAAGGCCGTTGGAGGGCGGACGGCTGCTGCGGCGGGTTACCGGGCTTTCGCTGATGGCGCATGGCGCAGAAGACCTGATTACCGTGCTTTATGCTGTTAAAGCGCCTAGGCGCGCTTCCGCCCAGCGCCCGATAATCGAAACCAGTTTCCGGATAACTGATGAGGACTGACATTTTAAGACTGCTGAAGGAGTGACAACCTTGCTGGAAAAAATTTCGCATAAGCTTACCCGCAAGCCCAAACTCGTGCTGGCCGTTGCGGCAGCAGCGCTGGTGCTCTGCCTGTTCGGGTCGGCGGCTACAAGGATCAATTACGATATCTTAACCTATCTGCCTTCAGATTTGGATTCTTCCAAGGGGGAGCAGCTGTTGGAAGACCCTTTCCAAATGGCTGCCACCACAATGCTGATTGTGGAAGATATGCCGCCGGAGTATGTAAACGGCCTGCGGGAACGCATTGAAAAAGTGCCTGGCGTCAACAACGCCATGTGGCTTTCAAGTATGGCCGGCATCCAAATCCCCAAAGAGTTCCTGCCGGAGCCGCTGCGGGATATGTTCTTTTCAGAGCGGGGCACGATGCTGGTCGTACAATACAGCGCGCCGGGCGCTTCCGAGCAAACAATGGAGGCGATCCGCCAAGTGCGTAAGCTCTGCAACGAGCACTGCTTCTTGGCCGGCTTTTCGGTAGTCATCAAAGATACGAAGGATTTGGTCGACAAGGAACTTCCCCAATATGTAGCGCTGGCGGTGCTGCTGTCTTTCCTGGTCATGGCGGCTTCGCTGGAATCCTGGCTGCTGCCAATAGCCTTTTTGCTGAGCATCGGCGCAGCCATCCTCTATAACTTTGGTACCAACATTTTCCTTGGCGAAATTTCCTACATTACCAAAGCCATTGCAGCCGTGCTGCAGCTGGGCGTGACCATGGACTACTCCATTTTCCTTTACCATCGGTATGAGGAGGAACGCAAACGTTATGCCGACAACCGCGACGCCATGGCCGTTGCCATCCAGGCCGCCTTTACCTCGCTGTTCAGCAGCTCGCTGACGACTGTGGCTGGGTTTATCGCCCTGTGCTTCATGCGGCTTTTGTTGGGGCGCGACATCGGTATTGTCATGGCCAAGGGCGTTATACTGGGCGTCGCGACCGTCATCCTTGTGCTGCCGGCTATTCTGCTGGTGCTGGACGGCCCCATCCGCCGCCACACCCATCGGGTGCTGCTGCCGGATCTTTCCAAAGTAAACCAGTTTGTCATCAGACACAGCAAAATCTTCGTCGCCCTTTTCCTGCTGGCATTTATCCCAGCCATCTACGGCCAGCGCCACGCGGGCGTTTACTATAAGCTCGACGAAGCGCTGCCGCAGGATATGCCTTCCATCGTCGCTACCAATAAGTTGAAAGACGATTTCGGTATGGCTTCCAGCCACTTTATCGTCATGCGGGACGATATTCCCCACTACCAAATGGTGGAGATGCTGGGACAGATGGAAGCGGTGGATGGCGTCGAGGCTGTCATCGCCTACGATAAGCTTGTTTCCAATACGATTCCTGCCTTTTTCCTGCCGGAAGAGCTTTTGAAAATCTGCCGCCAGGAGGGAAAGCAGATTGTTATGATCAACTCTGCCTATGAAACGGCTTCCGATGCAGCCGGCGCGCAGATTGAAACGCTGAACGGCATCCTCAAAGCTTACGATCCTGACGGGATGATGACCGGCGAGGCGGTGCTGACCAAAGACCTGATTGATATTGCCGACCGCGACTTTGCCGTCACCAGCTATATCTCCATCGCGGCTATTTTCCTTATCATTGCCATAACTTTCCGTTCGCTGTCGGTACCTATCCTGCTGGTCGCCGCTATCGAGCTGGCCATTTTTATCAACCAGTCCGTTTCCTATTTTTCAGGCGGCGTCGTCCCCTTTGTCGCCCCGACGATTATCGGCTGCGTGCAGCTGGGCGCAACTGTGGATTATGCCATCCTGATGACTACCCGCTTCAGGGAGGAGCTGCAAAAAGGCCTTGACCGCAAGACGGCCATTTTAAATGCCGCTTCTTCCGCCGATTCCTCAATCATTACCAGCGCTATGGTACTGTTCTGCGCGACATTGGGGGTGGGCCTAATCTCCAAAATCGAAATTATCAGCAGCATCTGCATGATGTTGGCCAGAGGGTCGCTTATTTCGGCCGTCTGCATCCTATTCCTGCTGCCGGCTATTCTCGCCGTCTGCGAGCCGCTGATTGACAAGACCAGCCTGCGCTGGCGGGACGGAAGCTCCAAAGCTTTGCCGCCTGCGCTTGAAACCTCTTCTGAAGCTTAAAAAGGAGTGCGCCATATTATGAAACAGAACTATAAGACAGTTGTTCGCCGTACTTTATCCATCTGCCTAGCCCTGCTGCTGGCGGGAGGGAGCGTTTCGCCAGTATTCGCCGCCGAGGCGGTGCCGGCCTGCGACGAGACCTATTATGCTACGCTGGACTATTACGGTGCGCTTTTGGACAGCAGCGTCGTTAAAAGTTACCGCACCCAAGGCCGGCATACCCTAACCGATTACGGCAGCTATGACAGTGTCATCAATCTGACCGACGACCGGGAAGCAAGCCTTTCCGAGGGCGGCGTAACCTTCGATTTTGGGGATGAAGCGCCAGAAAAGTTTTATTTTGAGGGTAAGACAGCCCTGCCGTATGAACAGCTTCCCTGGATGGTTTCCCTTTCCTATACCCTTAACGGTGTCCCCACGCCGGCTGAAGAGTTGGCGGGCAAAACTGGCGTTGTGGAAATCACGCTGGATGCCCTTCCGAATGCGACAGCCTCAGATTACAGCAAAAATAACCTCGTGCTGGTTGCGGCTTCCATGTTCAACGGCGACGATATCCTCTCCTTAGAAGCGCCCGGCGCGCAGGTGCAGCTGTTGGGTAACCTTTACTGCGTACTGTACGCCGTACTCCCCGGCGAAGAACAGCACTTTACCATCCGGGTCGGAAGCGAGGGCTTTTCCTACAGCGGCATGACCTTTTTGGCTGTGCCGGCGACGCTGGGGCAGCTGGAAAAGGTGGCTGATCTGAAAGAGGCCAAAGAGGAAACCGAAGATTCCTATCATGCCATCGGCGACAGTATGGATGCTATCCTGGATGCGCTGGACGGTATGGGCGGCAGCCTGAATGCAGCGGCCGACGGCCTTGACCGCCTTAATAGCGCCCGTGGGACTATTTCCAGCGGCAAAGGGCGGGTATACGGCAGCTTGGACAGCGCTTTAAGCGCCGGCGATAGCCTTGCCGAGGCGCTGGGTCCGGCCGGCGGCCATCTGGAAACGGCTGGGCAGGCGTTGATGGATATTCAGGCGCTTTTGGACAAAACGGACGCCGGCGGGTTAAGGCCGGAGCTGGAGCGGGCCGAGCAGCTGCTTGTCGGGCTTCAGGCCGATCTGGCAGAATTTGAGAAGGAATTCGCCAATCCCAAAGATATTCACAACGCCAAGCAGCGCACAGCGGCGCTGAAAAGCGACCTGGGCAGCTTGGAAAGCAGTTTGGAGACGCTGAGCAAGGCCCTGAAGCGCACCAGCGGCATTTCCAGCGTACCAGGCATGACTGTAAATGGGATGACAGCCGAGGAGGTAAGGGCGGCCAAAGCCCAAGCGGACGCTGCATACGCCCAGTATCAGGCTCTCTTGGGTGCAGGGCAGCTCCCAGCTGGGACGGACTTCCAAACCTTTCTGGTCGCAGTCGGCGGCAAGTCCGAAGCGGAGGCGGCGCAGATTGCCAAGCTTCAGGCGATGACGTCGGGCGAGCTTGAGGAACAGCTGAAACAGCTGGAATCGGCCAACGGCCTGATTGGCGGCGTCAACGAAAAGGTTGAGGAAATCAACGGCATGATTGGGGGGTTGGCAAAGCCGGCTGCCGGGACGCTGGAAGAACTGCAAAGCCTGACTGGCACATTGTCGGAGCTAGCTGGTTCGGCGGAGAAGCTGCTGGCGGATCTCGATAAAAACGGCGCGTACAACCAAGATATCCTTGACAGCGCCGAGAAGTGCCGCGAGGCCGCCGCGATTGCCGCCAAAATCAGCAGCAGCGCCGGCGATACCATCACCCATTTACAGGAGGCCAAAGGGATTTACGATAACTATGAGCCGCAGCTGCAGCAGGCGTTAACGGATGCCCGCACCCTGACAGATTCGGCCGCTGTGGGGATGCAGGCGCTAAGCAGCGCCGCCCGCTCGGCAAAGGAGCTGATGCAGGCCAGCGGCAGCGATCTGGACATAGGGACAAAAGAGGCCCTTTCCGGCCTAAGCGCCGCCCTGCGGCAGTCCACAGACGGGCTTGCCGAAACCGATTCGGTGCGGGCCGCGATGGATACGGTCAAGGACCTGCTCAGTAGCCAGTGGGAAGACCACACCGGCGGCAGCGATAACCTTTTGCTGATGGACGCCAAAGCGCCGGCTCAATCAATGACCGACAGCCGTAACGTCGGTGTAAAGAGTATCCAGTATGTGATGCGCAGCAAGGAGATTAAGCTGACTGAAGAGCAGAAAGCCCAGATAAACAGCCCAGAGCCGGAACAGACTACCTTTTGGGGCAGGATTAAGGCGATGTTTGTTGACCTTTGGAGGATGATTACTGGGAAAAACCGGGATAACGTGTAAGGTTTGCAATAAGGGTACGGGCCGTTTTCTGAAGAGAAGCCCAAAGGCTTTTTATCGCGAAGATGCCTGTGTGTACAGCCATAGCCGCCTGCCGCGTCGGGCGGCTTAATTGAAACCTTCCTTTTTCTTTACAAAAAATCTATCACTTGACCAGCAAATATGCTATAATTTAAAGTAATAGTTTGATTTTGGAGCCGCAGCTTGGCGGCCGTATTGGAAAGGGAGTAGGAATTATGGCGCTGGGGAAAATCCTGGTTGTAGACGACGACAAGAATATCTGCGAGTTGCTGCGGCTGTATCTGGAAAAGGAGGGCTACAGCGTAATCCTGGCCCATGACGGCGAGGAAGCGCTGGTCAAGTTCGAGACCCTTCGCCCGGAACTGGTGCTGCTGGACATTATGCTGCCGGGGCTGGACGGCTGGCAGGTCTGCCGCGAAATCCGTAAAAAGAGCCAGGCTCCGATTATCATGCTTACCGCCAAAGGCGAGACTTTTGACAAGGTGTTGGGCCTGGAGCTTGGGGCGGACGACTATGTAGTCAAGCCTTTTGATACAAAGGAGATTATTGCCCGCGTCAAAGCAGTGCTTCGCCGGGTTGGCCAGAGCAGCCAGGCCCAGGATATTAAGGAAGTGCGCTACGACAAGCTGGTGGTCAATATGACCCGCTATGAGCTGAAGGTTGACGGCAAGGTCATTGATACCCCGCCCAAAGAGCTGGAGCTTTTATTCCACTTAGCTTCCAATCCCAACCGGGTTTATACCCGCGACCAGCTGCTTGACGAGGTTTGGGGGTTTGAGTATTACGGCGATTCCCGGACCATTGACGTTCATGTTAAGCGGCTGCGGGAAAAGCTGGAAGGGGTTTCCGACCAGTGGTGCCTCAAAACGGTTTGGGGTGTCGGCTATAAATTTGAAGTCACCGACCTTTTATAATGTGAAGCAAAAACTGAAGGCTGCCCTTTCTGCGGCGGCCTTTTTGGTTCGGGGCTGTTTTGTAAAAGAAGGGGTGCTTGATGCAAAAGAGTATTTTTTCTAAATATTTCCGGATTTGCGCCACGGTTGTTATCGCCTCTATTTTGGTATTAGGATCCCTGTTTCTGCCCTTTGCGGCCAAATATTTTACCGATGAGAAGATGGCGCTGCTGGGGAAGGGGGCGGGCGCTGCCCAGCGCATCGTGCTGGATAACTATCAGATGAACCTTACCGGCACCCGGGTCATCCTGGATTCCAGCACCATCCGCCAAGGCTTCCAGATGTTTTCAGAATCCACCGGGGCCGTGATTTATTTTACCGACGCCGGCGGGGCTACCCAGCTCTGTTCGGAGGATGCCCCCTGCCTTCACACCACCTACCAGATCCCGGAAAAGGTGCTGCAGGCGCTGTCGGAGGAGGGCCGCTTTTTCGAGATGGGCAAGCTGGAAGGGCTTTATAAGGACGCCCATTATACAATGGCGCAGCCGGTTACCCTTTCGGGCGGCGGCCGGATCGGCTATATCTTCATCTCCACCTCGGCGGAGGAATTATCGGAATTTTTAATCCAGATGCTGCGGATTTTCCTGCTGTCGGCAGTAGCTGTCCTGTTGTTGGCCTTTGTCGTGACTTATTATGCGACGGCCAAAATGGTCCGGCCGCTGCGGCAGATGTCCCAGGCGGCGAAAAAATTCGGCCAGGGCGATTTTTCCTCGCGGGTGGAGGTCGCCATCAACGATGCCGACGACGAAATCGGCCAGCTGGCGATGGCCTTCAACAATATGGCCCAGTCTTTGTCGGCATCGGAATCAATGCGCCGCAGCTTTATCGCCAATGTTTCCCACGAGCTGAAAACGCCGATGACTTCGATTGCCGGGTTTGTCGATGGGATCCTTGACGGGACGATCCCCCGCGAGGAGCAGAGCCGCTATCTGCGGATTGTTTCCGACGAGGTGAAACGGCTCTCGCGGCTGGTGCGCAGTATGCTGAACCTCTCCCGCATTGAGGCCGGGGAGCTGAAAATCAACGCCACCCAGTTTAACATTGTTGAGATTATTTGCCAGACCGTCTTCAGCTTTGAGCGCACCATTGATGAAAAGCAGCTTGACGTGGTGGGGTTGGACACCGATAAGATCATGGTGGAGGCCGATCCGGACCTGCTTCATCAGGTGGTCTATAACCTGACCGAAAACGCTGTTAAATTTGTCAACGCTGGCGGGCTTTTAACCTTCACTTTCCATGTCGACGGCGGTATGACCTATATCAGCATCCGCAATACCGGCGAAGGCCTGAGTAAGGAGGAAATCCCCCGGGTTTTTGACCGTTTTTATAAGACCGACCGCTCCCGCGGGATGGATAAAAACGGCGTGGGGCTGGGGCTCTACCTGGTGCGCTCTATTATCACTCTCCATGGCGGCGATATCATTGTGCGCAGCGTCAAAGGGGAGTACACGGAGTTTGTCTTTTCAGTCCCTACCGCCAGGGCCAAGAACCCGGCGTTGGTGAAGGGGAAGGAGAAGGAGTACGGCAGCGCCGCCCGGCAGGAGCAGGCCGTTTTGCCTGAATCGGAAGAAGGCCAAAGCTGAACCGTATTTTACCGGCCAAACAGCGTATGTTAATAAGGCGTGCCGCCTGCCGGTGCAGCTTGCTGAGCTGGGCTTTTCGACAGAAAGCGGCCCGCACCCTAAACTTTCGTATAATTTTCAAAAAAGGCTTGAAATTTCTTCACCTTTATCCGTTATGCTGAAAGGTGTCTGAAATTGAAAAACCGGCAGTCAACTGCCAGATAGTCATCATAACAGAAAGGGCGTGCATTTTTAATGAGTGAAAACAACAGCTTCCAGCAGTTTGATGAAAACAGCGCGGGTGCGGAGAACCATGGCGGCGAGATGCCCCAGAACGGCGGCAGCGTCCCTCCCGCGGGCTGGCAGAGCTATTCCGGCCGGCAGGAAAATCCGCAGCCGGACTTTGTAGGCCAGGAGCAGGGCGGCAGCCAAAACCAGGGGGGCTTTTCCTGGCAAGGGGCCGGGCAGCCCAGCTGCGGTTTTGGCGCAGAGTATGAAAAAGTTGCCGCCGAGGGGCCGGCCAAGGGGAAAAGCAGTACCGGCATCAAAATTTTTGCGGTCATTGTGAGCGTTTTGCTGGTTGTGACGCTGGCGGCGCTGGGCGGCGTGCTGATCTATACCTATCAGAATTACAATGCCGGGCCGGGGAACGGGGCGTCCGAATCTGTTCCGCAGCTGCCCGTCAACCCTGAAATGGATATTACGATTCATAACCGTCCTTCGCCTGAAGACGAAAATTATGCCGACGGCGTGCTTTCCACCGAAGCGATCTATGTCAAGGTGCGGCCGTCGGTAGTGGGCATCGTCACCTATGCCGCCCAGAACCCTTTCCAAGCTTCTTCTTCGGGAAGCGGCATAATCCTTTCAGCTGACGGATATATTATTACAAACGCCCACGTCGTTTCCGGGGCCTACGGCATTGTCGTGGTGCTGGATAATGACGAGGAATATGAGGCGGAGCTGGTGGGGATTGACTACCAGACCGACCTTGCCGTCATCAAAATCGCCGCCGAGAATCTGACTGCCGCCGAGTTCGG
This sequence comes from Oscillospiraceae bacterium, assembly GCA_022793675.1. GTDB lineage: Bacteria > Bacillota > Clostridia > Oscillospirales > Ruminococcaceae > Faecivivens. The sequence continues at coordinate 140,687 of JAAWDH010000016.1, read as the reverse complement.
CAACTCCGACGAGCTGGTGGTGGGCGAACGGGTCGTAGCCATCGGCAACCCCACCGGGCTGAATCTTGCCGGTTCTACCACCCAAGGGATTATTTCCGGCCTCAACCGCAGCATTACTATCGACAGCGAAACCGACGCCGGCGCTATCAGCATGGAAGTCATCCAGGTGGACGCCGCTATCAACCCCGGCAACTCCGGCGGCGCGCTGATCAACAAATTTGGCCAGGTGGTGGGCATCAATTCCAGCAAGCTTGCTTCCACCAATATTGAGGGCATTGGTTTTGCCATCCCGCTGAACAGCGCCAAACCCATCGTCGACGATCTGGTCCGGTACGGCTATGTCCGCGGCCGGGTACGGCTGGGGATCACCTATTACCCCATCAGCGAGGTGCTGGGGGCGATGTACGGCTATACGCCGGGGCTGTTGATTTCAGAGGTAGACGAGACCATGGACGTGGCTGCTAAAGGGGTCAAGCCCGGCGATACCATTACCCAGATCAATGGCGAGGATGTGCGGGACAGCGCCGGCGTCAAGGCAATCCTGGAGCAGAAAAAACCCGGCGATACCATTGAGCTGACCATCTACCGCCAGTCGGTTACTGGCAAGACCTCTACTTTCAAGGTAACAGTGGAGCTGTCCGAAGACCGCGGCTCCCTGAACAACAGTCAGACTCAGGACAGCAGCAGCTCTGCCCCCAGCACAGACAACGGGCAGCGGTTTCCGTTCCAAATCCCGTAATTTTGTAAAAAATCCCAAGAATAAGTTTTTTGCCTGCTGCCGTCCAGAATATGGCGTTTTATCCTGGAGGGCAGCTTAGGCCGGCGCTTCCTTATGAAAGATGCCGGCTTTTTGTTTCGGGCATAGCTGGTTCTGGGTGGGTATGGCTAATTTACCAACTTGTTCCGATAATGGGCAGAGAATGGCAGCATTAACCACAAAGGGCCTGAAAGTTTTTGCAAACCTAAACAGAAAAAGATAAAATTATCAGGGAGAATGTTGGTATTTTGAGAAAGAACAACTTTTTCTGCAAAGCCCCTTTACAATTTTGTTGAATGGGTGTATAATGAAAAGGCATACGAAGGGTGTATGCCATTTTTACAGGAAAACCCCTGCTTGGCTTTCTGTTTCCATGCCAGGAAGGGAAATCTTAACGCGGGATCCCCGTTTTTTGGATAAAATATACAATCCTTTATAGGATATTAAGACGCTGAGGAGGAAGCCCCCATGTATATTGTCCCCATTCAAGCGATGACTGGCTTGGAGAAGCTTCAGGAAGCAAGAGAGGTAAACGCGCCTGAGCCTTCAGGCGGCTCTTTTAAGGATATTTTAAGCCAGGCCTATGCGGATTACCAGCAGGCCAAGGCTGTCGCCGATCAGGACGGCTATCTGCTGGCTTTTGGCGAGGCGGATAATTTAGCCCAGATCCAGATCAATGCAATGAAGGCGGAAACAATGCTGCAGACCACGGTCCAGCTTACATCAAGGATGGTCAGCGCCTATAAAGAGATCATGCAGATGCAGATCTAAATATGAGGAGAGCTGACTGGAGGAGGAGTAAGCTTTGAGCGAGGTACAGAACCCGCAGAAGTCTATCAAAGAGCATATTGTTACAGTTAAAACCTATATTGTGGAGATGCCGAAGAAACGGAAGATCATCTTCGGCAGCATCTTAGCCGGCGTCATTCTGCTGGCGATCCTGATCACCATTCTCATCAACCAAGGCAAATCTAAGTACTGCGTTTTGTATGCAGATATGGATCCCAGCGAGGCCAGCAGCGTCTATCAGACCCTGCAGTCGATGGGCACCGACGTTCAGTTAAACAATAAGGGCGAGGTTATGGTGCCGGTTAAGGACTACGACTCGCTGCTTTTGCAGCTAGCGGCCCAAGGGTATCCGCAGACAGCCCTTACATACGACGTCTTTTCCAACCATTCGGGCCTGACGGCGACCGAATCGCAAAATCAGACTTGGCTGCTCTTTCAGCTGCAAAACCGGATCCAGAATACCCTTTCCCGGTTAAGCGGCGTCATGAGCTCGGTGGTGACAATCACCCTGCCGCCTGAGAGCGAATATGTATGGCAGCAGGCGACCAATGACCAGGTGGCGACGGCCAGCGTCCTGCTGACCCTGCAAAACGGCGTCCGCCTTGACAGCAGCCAGGTCACTTCGATTAAGAACGTGGTGGCGTTCGCTGTCCCGAATTTGGCCCCAGAAAATGTCAGCATTGTCGATGCAGCGACGATGCTGGAACTGCTGGGCGACGATATTACGAATAATTCTTCCCTCACGGATGAGCAGAAGCTTGAAATGGAGAACACCATCCGCAACCGCATCGAACAGAATGCCAGGCGCATCCTGAGCCCGCGTTACGGTACGGACGGGGTAGTGGCTGTGGCCAGCGTCACCATCGATTTTGACAAGATGATGACCGAGCGGATGGAGCTTTTGGAACGCGCCGACCCCAATAACGGCGGCTATGTCACTGAGTTTATTGAGGACTGGGGCACCAACGGCCAGACGACGGTTGGCGGCTTGGTGGGCGAGGAGGACAACACCGATATCCCCACCTACCCCTATCAGAACGGCGAAGCTATCAACAACAGCAACGATTACCACCGCGAAGTTCGTTATGATTACGGCTATCTGAAGACCCAGGTGGAGCGCGGCAACGCGGTGCTGGACCGGGCAACAGTTTCGGTGATGGTCAAAGAAGACAACATGACCGACCTGCGCCGGGAAGAGCTGGTAGGCATTATCTCTTCGGCAACGGACATTGACCCCGACAACATCTTCGTGGCTGCTTTCAATGTGCCTTCGGAGGGCCCAGAGGAACCGGACGGCGATAAGCCTGTCAGCGGTATTGACTTCTCCAAGATCCCACTGTGGGTCTATCTGGTGGCCGGCGGCGTGCTGCTGCTGATTATCGCCCTGATTGTGATTATTGTGCTGATCCGCAAGCGGATGCGCCGGGTCGCTGAAGAAAAGGAAAAAGAGAAGGAACGCGCCCTGCAGGAAAGCGAACAGCAGCGGCAGGACGAGATTGACCAGTATAAGCGTGAATTGTCTGAAGCGGCTATGGCGAAAGTGGATCCCAAGGACGACGCCATTGTCACCGAGGTCAGGGACTTCGCCCAGGCCAATCCTGAGATCGCAGCGAACCTGCTGCGCAACTGGCTGAAGGAGGGTGAATAGCGATGGCATCCAAAAATAACGGCGGCGGCACTAAGCTGTCGCCGGCCGGTAAAGCGGCGGCGGTTATCGTAGCGCTGGGCGCCGAAGGGGCGTCCCAGATTTACAAGCACCTTCGGGAAGACGAGATTGAAAAGATTTCGCTTGAAGTGGCAAAGCTGGAAAAGCTGCCGCCGGAAACCCTCCAGGAGGTGGTAGAGGACTTTTACGGTCTCTGCGTAACCCAAAAGGTCATTTCGGACGGCGGTGTCGTTTATGCCCGGGACGTCTTGGAAAAGGCCTTTGGCCCCGACCTGGCGGCCTCCTATATGGACCGTATTTCCAGTGCCATGCAGACGGTGCCTTTCGATTTTATCCGCAAGGCCAACTACCGCAACCTGATGATGATGATCCAAAACGAACATCCTCAGACGATTGCCTTCGTCTTGTCCTATGTCAAAGCGGAGCAGGCGGCGTCCGTTATTTCGGAGTTGCCGCGGGAGACCCAGCTGGATGTAATCGAACGCATTGCCCAGCTGGAAAGCGTTTCCCCGGAAATCGTCAGCATTGTTGAGGATGTGCTGCGCCGGCGGTTCTCGGCGGTGGTTTCGGTGGATATGGCCGAGATTGGCGGCGTCAACTATGTGGCCGACATCATGAACCACACCGAACGCGCGACCGAGAAGTACATCTTCGACGAGCTGAACAAGAAGAACCCCGAACTGTCCGACAATATCCGCAAGCTGATGTTTGTTTTCGAGGATATTACCAAGCTCGACGATATGACCATCCAGCGGGTACTGCGGGAAGTGGATTCCCAAGACCTGGCCGTGGCTATCAAAGGCTCGACCAACGAAGAGGTCCGGGAATCGCTGCTGGGCAATATGTCCGCCCGCGCCAAACAGAATATCATTACCGATATGGAATATCTGCGCAACGTCCGTATGCGCGACGTAGAGGAAGCGCAGCAGAAGATTGTCAACATCATCCGCAGTCTGGAGGAAACCGGCGAGATTGTAATTTCCAGAGGTGGGGAGGACGAGATCATTGCCTGATATTTATAGGGGTCAGGCGCTGCTGGAGACCGAGGACACTGTAGAAATCCCTGACGTTTTCTTTGGTGAGGCGCCGCCTTTGGAAGAAGGGCCGGAACCAGCCTTGGAAGCCCCAGAGGAGGAGGCAGAGGCTCCCGCAGAGGAGCCGGACATTGAAGAGGAACCGCCGCCGGAAGAGGAACTCCCTCCTCAGAAAACCCGGGAGGAGATTATGGCGGAAGAAGCGGCCATGCTGGAGGATATCCGCCGCGAAGTCCGGGAACAGGCTTATCGCGACGCTTACCAGCAGGCAACGCAGGAGGGCTTTGAATCAGGGTACCAGGAAGGGCTGCGCCAGAAACGCGGCGAGCTGAAAGAGAGCATCGCCGAGGTGGAAAGGCAGCTGGATGCCATGCAGGGGCAGCAGAAAGCTTTCCTAACCCAATTTGCCCAAGAGCTGAAGTTCATGGCCATTGATGTGGCCGAAAAAATCATTTTCCAGAAGATTGAAGAGGATGACCTGATCCTAACAAACCTTGTCACCCAGGCCATTACTTCGGTCAAGAACACCAAATGGCTGACAGTCGAACTTTCAGAACGCCTGATTGGCCTTGTGGAATATATGCGCAGCGAAGTCAACAAGCCCGATTACCATGGCCGGGTAGAGATTGACGCTGTGGCCTGCCCTGACGATACCTGCCGAGTGAACTCCGATGAGGGGACGCTGGTGGCGTCGGTGTCGGTGCAGGCTGAAAACCTTCGGGCGCTGTTCCGGGGGATGGAAGCCGACAACAGCTGATAAGGGGTGAGACGGATGGCGGCGGATTTTGATTTTAACCTTTCTTCCTATTACACAGCTTTGCGTGCAGCGGATCTGCGTGCGCGGGAAGGGAAGGTTAGCAAAATCAGCGGGATGTCGGTGGAAGCAACCGGCCTTTTATGCAGCATCGGCGATATCTGTACCATCCGGCTGGAACGGGAGAACAAAGAGGTTGTAGCCGAGGTAGTGGGCATTGCCGGCAGCACGGCCTATCTAATGCCCTATGAGGAAATCGATGGCATCGGTTATGACTGCCCGGTGATCAACACTGGCGATAAACTGCGTATCAACGTCAGCGACGCCCTGATTAACCGCACCGTGGACGCATTGGGCAACCCGATAGACGGCGGCCCGCCCATCGCTGGCGGCGTTTCCTTTTCCATTGGCGGCGCGCCCGCCAACCCCTTTGCCCGCCCGCCCATTACCGAATGCATGGAGATGGGGGTCAAGTCCATCGACGGCTTGCTGACCATCGGCAAGGGCCAGCGTATGGGCATCTTCGCCGGCAGCGGTGTGGGCAAGAGCACGCTGATGGGAATGATTGCCCGAAACGTCCGGGCGGATATCAACGTCATCGCCCTAGTAGGGGAACGCGGCAGGGAGGTTGTGGAGTTCATTGAACGCGACCTGGGGCCGGAAGGCAAAGCACGGTCGGTGCTGGTGGTGGCCACTTCCGACCAGCCGGCAATCATGCGTTATAAATGTCCCCAGACTGCCACTTCGATAGCAGAATATTTCCAGCGGCAGGGCAAGCACGTCCTTTTGATGATGGATTCCCTGACCCGTTTTGCGATGGCCCAGCGCGAAATCGGTTTGAGTACCGGCGAAGCGCCAGTGGCCAGAGGCTATACGCCGTCCATCTACTCGGCTTTGCCGAAACTTTTGGAGCGCTCCGGTAATTTTGAGACAGGCTCCATCACCGGCATCTATACGGTGCTGGTGGAGGGCGACGACACCAACGAGCCGATTGCCGATACCGTGCGCAGCATCATTGACGGGCATATCGTCCTTTCGCGCAAGATTGCAGAAAAAAACCACTATCCGGCTATTGACGTTTTAAACAGCGTCAGCCGTTTGATGAACGGCATCGCCCGCCCCGATCAGAAAGCTGCCGCCAACCGGCTGCGCAACCTGATGTCGGTTTACCGGGATAACGAAGACCTGATTTCAATCGGCGCTTATAAAAGCGGCAGCAACCCGGTATTGGACGACGCGATGGCGCATATGGATAGGATTAACGAGTTTTTGGTACAGGCGACGGATTCCCACATATCCTTTGAAGAGACCATTGAGCTGATGAAAAAGGCTGTAGAATGAGACGCTGGGCAGGGTTGTCCGGTTTCTGGCAGAAAGATTTTTCAAGGGGTGTCAAACCATGAAATCCTTTAAGTTCAGTCTGGCGCGGATGCGGGACTATAAGGAACAGATCTTAGACAAGGAAAAAGGGACGCTGCGGCTGTTAAACCGGCAGCTGGATGAGATCCGCGACAGGATTGCCGCCCTGGTGCAGTACCAGGCAGCCAAGCACCGGGAATTTGCGGCCAAGCAGCAGGAGGGCATCAAGGCCCATGAAATCAAGTCTTACCAGGTGTTTTTCGAGAGCGCCCGGGTGCAGCTGGAACAGCTGCACGAGGAGGCGCATAAGGCCGAGGAGGCGGTGGAGCGGCAGCTGAAGGTGGTCATTGCCGCGTCACAGGATGTCTCCGGGCTGAATAAGCTGGAGGAGAAACAGTTGGAAGAGTACCAGCTGGCGGCGGCCAAGGCCGATGAGCTGGAAATCGCCGAGTTTATCTCTTCCCGGATGATCCGCGATCGGATCGCCGCACAATAAGTGGGTTTCCCGCAGTGAAAGGAGGTGAAAGGATATGGAAAACATTGTTTCTTCGATGCCGCAGATCCAACAATTGCAGCAAATCCAGCAGGCTATGGCGGCAAACGGCGCAGTTTCAGCTTCCGGCGGCAATAATATGTTTATGGAGCTGATTGCCCAGCTGATGGGCGGGCTTGGCGAAGAGGAAGGCAGCTTTGACTTTTTAAGCGGGCTTTTCCAGGAAGAAGGCGAACAGAAGCCGCTGCAGGACTTGGCAATGCTTCAGGAGCTGGCGAGCGCTTTGTTCATGAACCCGGCTAACACGCTGAATGCCGAGGAACTGGGCGAGCTGTTTGGCGGCAAAGACGCACTGGCAGCCATAAACAGCGACGCTTTCGGAGTCCGTCCGGCAGACCAGAAGGTGCAGCAGGGGATCCTCAACGCTTTTGCCGATAAGGCGGCTGCTGCGGGCGAGGAAGGCGACGCTTTCGGCGAGATGCTGGCCAAAGATATCCAGTCGGCGGCATGGAACCATGGCGGCGAGGCTGCAGAGGAGGACGGCAGCGCGATGCTGATGGCCCAGGGCCGTTTCGGCAATGCCGTTGCTGCGGTTAAGCGCCAGCTTGCTGGGCAGGATAAAGCCAATGTGGAAGCGTTGGACATCGACCAGCTGCAAAGCCGGATGAGCCGCGGCATTCCGATGGGCTTCATCAGCGAGATAAAGGAGCCGGAGGAGGCTGAGGCGCCGCCGCTGCTTGATCAGCTGCAAAACGGCATCACCGAGCGTTTGGCGCGGGGCGAGAACGAGTTTGTGCTGAAGCTGAAACCTGCGGAGTTGGGTGAAATCACAATCCGGCTTCTGGAAAGAGGCGGCAAGACCGTTTTAAGCATTGCTACCGGCAGCAGTCAGACCGCAAGGATGCTCAACGGCGAGCTTGAAGCGCTCCGGGCGGCAGTCCGGCCGATGGAAGTCGAGGTTAACGAGGTTACTGTACAGCGGCCCGAAGGCCAGGAGGCCCTCTCCCAGCAATTTGATATGGCTGGCCAGCAGTTTGCAGGGCAGCACTTTGCCGAACAGCAGTTTGCAGAGCAACACCGCCAGGCAGCGAACCATCGTACAGCGCAGCCTTGGTGGCCAGGGCTTGCCGAAGAGGAGGAGGTCCAGGAGACCGCCCAGATCCTTGAGACGCAGGCGCTTGACACCTATGTATAATAGCAGAAAGGAGTGTATGCAGTGAGCGATATGAGCACAAGCGGCGCGGGCAGATCCGGCAGCGTCTATGACGCGGTTTTTACCGACAAAAAGGACAACTCCACCATGACCCAGGAAGACTTCCTGAAAATCATGGTTGCCCAGCTGACCAACCAGGACTTTATGAACCCAGCTGACAACAGCGATATGGTCAATTCGATGGTACAGTATTCCAATATGCAGGCTATGCAGGATATGCTGGCTTTCTCTAAGACCAGCTACGCGATGTCGTTGGTGGGCAAGACCGTTACTGCCGCCCGTTTTACGGTAAGCGGCGGGCTGGATACGACGACTGGCCCCATCGAAAAGGTTTCGTTGGTGGACGACAAATACATTGTCTATGTTAACGGCAAGACCTACGAGCTGCATCAAATCATGGAAATCGGCGCTCCGTCTGAGGAGAAGAAATGCGAGGTTACCCCTACCGCGTTCAAACTTGAGGCTGACAGCGGCGATTACGGCAAGATCCATCTGAAGTGGGAATGCCCGACTGAGAGCGAAACCACGGCGGCGGGCTTGAAATACAGTGTCTATTACAGCAAGGAAGGCCCCTTTGACACCCTTGAAGAGGTAGAGAAGGGCACCCTTTACGGCGTTGGCCAGCAAAAGGATTTTCTGGAGGAAACGCTGACAGGGCTGGAACCCGGCACGACCTATTACCTCAACGTGGTGGTTACCGACAGCGCCGGCAACAAGGCCGTGTACAAGCCGGTAAGCACCAAGACCAAGGAGCAATGACCCTGAAATACCAAAAAAGGAGCAAGTGATTATGGAGGATCTGCGCCTAAAATTTTATTCGCCTGTTGTAACAGGCGCGCCTGTTACAAGCACGCCAAGGATTGACCACGCGCCGGCATCTGCCCCGTCGTCTAAAGAGAGCCGCTTGGCCTTCCAAGACGTACTCCGCGAGCAGATTGAAAAAGCGGGCGGCGTAACCTTTTCCCGCCACGCAGTCAAACGGGCCGCGGAAAATGGCATCAACCTTTCGGACGAAAGCCTAAGGCGCTTAAACGCGGGCGTGCAGCTAGCGGGCGAAAAGAACCTGGAAGCCCCGCTGATTCTGGTGGGCAGCACGGCCTTTCTGGTCAGTGTCAAGAACAACACAGTAATTACCGCTGTGGACAGCGCCAGTGCAGGCGGCAATGTTTTCACGAATATAGATGGAACCGTAATCGTTTGAGCCGGACCTTTGGAGGAGGCTTATCCGCGCCCTGACTGACTGAGGGGCGCGGGCGGTTCCCTGATTTGGAGGTTATCGCAATCCATGAACAGAGCAATGTTTTCCGGTGTAGCCGGACTTAAAACACACCAGTACAGACTGGACGTAATCGGCAACAACATCGCAAACGTCAACACCTACGGGTATAAATACCAGCGCGCTGTTTTCAGCGACGTTTTCTACCAGACCCTGTCCGGCGCTTCCGCCGGCACCGCCAACCGCGGCGGTACCAACCCAACTACCGTCGGTTACGGTTCCACCCTGGGTTCTATCCAGACTATGATGACCCAGTCGAGTATGCAGAACACCGGGCGCGGCCTTGACGTGGCCATCACCGGCGAGGGTTACCTGCAGGTCATGGACGCCGACGGCAACATCTTCTACACCAAGGCGGGCCTTCTCGACTACGACGCCAACGGCTATCTGGTGGACATGAACGGTAACTTCGTCTTGGGCGCAACCACCACCGACGGCGCGCCCGACACCCAGCGCATCAAGCTGGACAACGTCGGCGCAGTCGAACCCGCCGTCCCTTCCGTTGAAGAAAAAATCAACGGCGTTACTTATACGATTAAGGGCTCGAAGACTAGCGCTTACGGCAACATCGGCGTGACCATCGTTTCTAACGAAACCTTGGCAGACGACATCCCCGCACAGGCGATTATTTCTAATACTGGTTCTGTTACCATCCAGCTGAATGCAAATAAGACCTTTACCAGTTTGGAAGATTTGTCTAGTGCAATCAACAGCGCTATCCGGAGAGCAAACGGTAATGCTGACTTACCCAGTGGCGAACTTAGCATTACGGCAGACAAGGCTGATCTTTTTGCCAATGGTGGTTTAACGGGTAAGCAAATCGCTGGGCAGAATTTTGGCGTTGATCTTGGTTCTATCTCCGGAGCTACTAAGGGCTTTTTTGATGGGCGCTTGACTGTTAATAAAGTGAGTAATGGATTTACTGGTGAGGGTGCCTTTACAGCTTTTACAGCAGACTTTACACCAGGTGATACCACGCAAAATCCTCCAACGGAAGCATTTTGGACTATTAAGATGACGACTCCTACTGGGGTATATACAGGAACTCTTAAGGAAGGCAGTACAGCCGCTACAATGCTGTTGATGAAGGATGGCACAAAATTGGATGACGATGATTACATTGAAGTAAATAAACCATCTTTTACAGCATTTACGGAGCAATATATGGCTAGGCAAAATCCTCCCCTAACAACACCGCCGACCGCTGCCGTTACTTGGACTGATGACACATATGGTAAAACTATTAACAATCCTGATGGTACAACGACTACTGTTCCGTTTCCAGTTGCTAAACCCTCCGCCCCCGCTACAGACCTTGGCTTTAGCACCAAGACCTTTACGCTGACTGGCGGTACGGAAGGCGGCCCGGTTACCCTTGACCAGCTGACCGGCATCTCTATCGGCGCAGACGGCACCGTCTCGGTCACAAGGCCGGACGAAGGCGTAATCTCGGTGGGCAAGATTACGCTGGCAAACTTCGCTAACCCCTTCGGCCTCTCCCCAACCGGTAAAAACTACTATACCGCCAGCGCCAACTCGGGTGCTCCGCAGCTTTGCGACCCCGGTTCCGGCGGCACCGGCGCGCTGAAGAGCAGCGCCTTGGAAATGTCCAACGTCGACCTCTCCCAGGAGTTCGCCGACATGATTACCGCCCAGCGCGGCTTCCAGGCAAACTCCCGCGTTATCACTGTTTCGGACACGATGCTTGAAGAATTGATCAACCTCAAGCGCTAACTGAAGATACCCGCCGCGCCGGCCAGATAACCTTTTTTATCTGGCCGGCAGTTGGGCGTCTATTATACGGGGACTTTTTTCTAGGCATCTTCGGGAAAGCCCTCCTGCATACAGGGAAGCAGCCTGTTGGGCGGCGCTCTGTCGGACGGCGGCCCGCAAGGCCCTGTAAGGCAGTGCCTTTCCCGGGGCCGCTGCCGTAGGCAGGCGGAAAGCCGGTCCAGTTTCTTTCCGCTTGCCTATGGCAGCAGCAAAAATATATAAAGGAAGCGATGAAATGGTTTATCTGACGAAGCTCAATGGCACCCCCTTTGTGCTCAACGCCGACTTAATCGAGCTGATTGAGTCAAACCCCGACACCACGATCCGCATGACCGACAAAAACTATTTTATCGTCCGGGAATCCATCGACGAGGTGGTTAACCGGGTGATCGACTTCAAAAGGAAGTGCAGCGACGTATGCAGCCGCCTGCATCTGGCAGATGAGGAGGCAATGGGGTAAGCCATGAAAAAGAAAATAGACTTGATGTCCATCATCGGCTGGGTACTGGCCATTGTGCTGATGGTGTTCGGCATTATCGTAAACCTGCGTGACCCTGAAAACCTCCTGAACGTAAAGAACCTGAAGAACTTCTGGGATGTCGCCAGCTTGCTGATCGTTGTGGGCGGTACGATTTCCGGCCTGATGGTCGCTTTCCCCGGCGCTTCCCTTGGAAAAATGGGCAAACATCTGCGCATCATCATCATGCCCAACACCTATAACCCCCAGGAATACATCACAAAGCTGGTCGAATGCGCCAAAAAGGCGAGGATCAGCGGCCTGCTGGCCCTGGAAGAGGACATCAACGCCTTGCAGGACAATTTCATGAAAAGCAGCCTGATGATGGTCGTCGACTCGGTCGACCCGGAAAAGGTCAAACAGCAGATGGAATCCTGGATGGACAGCTTGGAGGAGCGCCATTCGCAGGATATCGCTTTCTATGACAAAGGCTCGGCGCTGGCCCCGGCTTTCGGTATGATCGGTACCTTGATCGGCTTGATTAACATGATGAAGGACCTGTCGGACATCGACTCGGTCGGCCCTAACATGGCCGTCGCCTTGATTACTACTTTCTACGGCAGCTTGCTGGCCAACGTTTTCTTCAGCCCTATTTCCAACAAATTACGCGTGCGCCACGAGGAGGAATATCTCTGCAAGCAGATTATCTGCGAAGGCGTCCAGGCCATCCAGGCCGGTGAAAACCCCAAGTTTATCGAAGAGCGGCTGATCCATCTGCTGCCTGAGTATAAGCAGAAGAAGTACACCTCTGCTGCCGACAACAATGGCGGCGGTGAAGGCAACTAAACCGTATAACCGCCCGGAAAGGTAGAGATTATGGGAAAAAAGAAGATGAGCTCCGGCGGCGGCGGAAGCTGGATGGATACATACTGCGATATGGTAACCCTGCTTCTGACCTTTTTCGCGGTATTGCTGAGTATGTCGTCGGTCAATGAGGAGAAATTCAACGCCTTCATCCGCGCCCTGAAAATGGATCCGGATGTGATGACGGAAATGGTTGGCGAAGGGGATACTGGTATGAACGATGATTATACCTCTATGCCTACCTATGACGCGGAAGCCGATCCGGATATGGACCAGCTTTTCGATTACCTTCAGGAATATGTCGAAAGCAGCGGCCAAGGCGATGCCGTCAATATCAGCCAGGGCGAGGACGGTGTCATCTACATCCGCTTCAGCAGCAGTATCTTTTTTGAACCGAACCGCTCGGTTCTGAAAAAGGGGAGCCTTCCAACCTTGACCTTTATTAGCGAAGGTCTGAAGCAGTACGAAAACCAGATCCGGATGGTCAACATCTGCGGCTATACCGCCCAAAGCCCCAACAACAACAATAATGACATCTCCGAATGGATGCTCTCCGGCGAACGCGCGGCCAGGGTCGCCATCTTTATGCAGGAGCAGATGGGCTTCGACGGCGAGAAGATGGTGCTGGTCGGTTACGGCCAGAACTACCCTGTGGCCGACAACGCCACCAGCGAAGGCCGCGAGAAGAACCGCCGGGTTGAGATGGTCATTATCGGCAAAAACAGCCAGATGAATTTCGATATCCACGATGCCTTAGGCGGCAGCGTTTACGAAGAAGATAAATATCCGGTTGAAGGCGGTATCGACGACCTGTTCTTCCCTGAAGAAGACGATGTGGGCGGCGAACCCCAGCAGCCGGGCGGCGCCGGCGGCGAGACTCAGCCGGATAACGCCAACTCCCCGCCTGATCCGGGTGTGGATGCCAACGTTTCACCGTATGAATAATCCACGCCGGAAAGGGGGAAATAAACAGAATGCCAGAAACTTTATCACAAAGCCAGATCGATGAACTGTTAAACAGGATGCGGTCGGGCAACGTAACAGAGCCGGAGGAGGAAAAAACGAAGGTCAAGGAATATGACTTTACCTCCCCGAAGAAGTTTACCAAGGACCAGCTGAAATCCCTCAACAACCTCTATGAGAACTTTTGCCGCGTGGCTTCCTCCTATCTCACCAGTATTCTCCATAATGTTTGCGAAATCAATGTAGTGGATATCGAGGAGCAGCGCTATTACGAGTTCAATAATGCCCTGCCGGATAACACCCTTGTGGGGATGGTGAGTTTTAAGCCTACCCAGCCCCAGTATGAGGAAACGACGCTGATGCTGGAGCTTTCCACCTCTTTTGGTTTTTTGGCGGTGGACCGGCTGATGGGCGGCAGCGGCTCGCTTTACGCGCCCAACCGCGATTATACTGAGATCGAGCTGGCGCTGCTGGAGCTTGTCCTGAAAAACATCATCAAATACCTTAATGACGCTTGGAACAACTATTTCGGCGTAACGACAGACCTGCAAAGCATTGAGACGAATGGGCGGCTGCTGCAGGCTTTCTCGCCGCAAGACGTGGTGGTCATCGTCACACTGGAGCTGAAGGGGGAAGGGTTTTCCGGCAACGCCAACATCTGTATGGCGGCTGAAAACCTGGAGGCGATCATTAACAGCTTCAGCATGAAATATGCCCACTCTATGCGCCAGCAGGATCCCGACCGGGAGAAAGCTAAGCGCGAACTGATTTTCGATTACCTGAAGCAATCCGATCTGGAGATAGCCGCCGTCCTCGACCAGTGCGAAATGGATTTGGGCGATATCCTGCGGCTGCAGGTCAACGATGTGGTGGCCCTGAACCGGAAGATCAGCGATGATATTTCGGTGACTGTGGAGGGAGCACCCTGGTATACGGCCCGTATTGGCCAGACTGATACGAAGAAAGCCGTTAAACTCGTAGATTCCTTATTACAATAGAAAAGAGGGAAGGTCATTGGAGGAAAAGAATATGCCAGAAAATGTCGTTCTGACTGCCCAGGAATTGGACGCGATTGGCGAGATATTGAATATCAGCATGGGTTCCGCCGCTACGGCAGTTTCATCCATGTTGGACAAACAAGTTTCCATTACAACCCCAAGCGTTGAACAACGGCTGTTCAAAGAGGTGGACTGCACCGAGCTGGAACCGGCCATTGTCGTTAAAATTCGTTATGTCAAAGGCATTGTCGGCTCCAACACCATCGTCTTCCGTAAGCATGATATGCAGATCATTCTCAACCTGCTGATGGGCAACGACGCTGGCGATGTGGATGAGAATTTTGAGTTTGACGAGATGAGCATGAGCGCCGCCTGCGAGGTTATGAACCAGATGATGGGGGCCTCGGCGACCGCGCTGTCGGAGATTCTCACCATGCCGGTGGACATCTCTACGCCGGAGGCGCTGCTGGCGGAGAATACTGCTTCCATTTACGCTTCTTTCAACGAGATTGAGCCTGAAGAAGCTGTGGCTGTAATCTCGTTTAAGATGATGATCAAGGATGTCATGGATTCCAGCTTCCGCTGCTTCTTGAAAGCGGATCTGGTCCGTGATATGGTGCGCCGGGTGATTGGCGACAGCGCTTCCGAACCTGCACCAGAACCGGCGGTTTCGACTCCGGCAGCGCCGCCAGCACCGGAGCCTACAGCGCCGTCTGTCCCAACTGCGCCGGCCGCCGAAGCAGAGCTTCCTTTGGAAGCCATGGAGGCTATGCAGCAGCCCGCAGCGCCGCCCCCAGCTGCGCCGGTACCGCCTGCGGCAGCAGCGCAGCCCCCGCAGCCAGCGCCTCCGCAACAACAGCCAATGCCCCAACAGCCTCAGATGATGCCGCAGGGCGACCCCCAGCAGCAGATGATGCAGCAGCAAATGATGATGCAGCAGATGATGGGGATGTACGGCAATATGTACGGGATGCCCTATGGCTATGGGATGCCTCCCGGCGGGGTGCCTTATGCCCAGCAGGGCCAGCCTGGGCAGCAGCCCGACCAGCCCCAGGTTAACGTCAAGAAGGCTCAGTTCCCCAGCTTTGGCGCGAATGCGCCGGGCGGCGATTCTTTAAGCGGCAAAAATATGAACCTGCTGATGGGCGTGCCGCTGGAAGTGTCAGTGGTCATCGGCAAGACCCGCAAGAAGATCAAGGACATCATGGAATTTGGGCAGGGCACTGTGGTGGAGCTGGACAAACAGACCGGCGCTCCGGCAGAAGTCCTCGTCAACGGGCAGTTGCTGGCCTATGCAGATGTGGTCGTGATTGGCGACAACTTTGGTATTCGCATTACCGAGATTGTCGGAACCAAAGAATTGATAGATTCTCTCAACGGCGCGCTTTAATGAAAAGAATTGGAGGAAAAGTATATGCCTAAGATTATGATCGTTGACGACGCAGGATTTATGCGGATGATGATTAAAAACCACCTGACCAAGGCCGGTTACTCTGAGTTTATCGAGGGTGCCGACGGGCAGCAGGCGGTAGACCTCTACCAGAGCGAAAAGCCTGACCTCGTTATGATGGACATCACCATGCCCAACAAAACTGGTATTGAGGCGCTGGCTGAGATTATGCAGCTGGATTCCGGCGCGAAGGTTATCATGTGCTCGGCTATGGGCCAGGAATCCATGGTTATGGAAGCCATCAAGCTGGGCGCGATGGATTTTATCGTCAAGCCGTTCAAAGAGGACCGGATTATCCAGACAGTGTCCAAAATACTTCCGCTTTAATGGGCCATACTGATACGGGGGAGGGATGCCCATGCCGGAACAGATTCTGAGTATCCTGGGCACCCTGTTCCTAATGTTCCTGGTTTTTGCCGCAGCCTATTTTGTTTCAAAATGGCTGGCTAAAGGCTTTCCAGGCGGCGTGCAGCGGATGGGCAGCCGGATTCGGCTGCTGGACCGGGCGATGCTGGGCAAGGACCAGTCGCTGGTGATTGCGCGGGTGGACGGCAAGGTCTACCTGCTGGGGGTTACCGCGCAGCAGATTACCTGCCTTGGCGAGCTGAACCCGGCGGATTACCCGGAAGGCCCTGACGGGCCGGGTGCTGGCGCAGACTTTAAGTCGGTGCTGCAAAGCCGCATCTCCGGATGGGCGGACAGCACCGGATGGTTTGGAAAAAAAACAGGGGAAGGGGAACGTGATGACCATGAGGAGTAAAGCGCCGGCCCTGGCGCTGGAGCAGGAAAAGCGGCGCAGCCCGAAAAAGCTGCTCTTAAAGGGGCTGGTGTGTTTCTGCTGTGTGTTTTCGCTGGTAGCCCTAGTTGGGACGCAGCTTGCCAGTGCTGCCTCTTTCCAGGTAGATCTGGGGGGCGGCGGCGGTGATATTAACGGGATGGATACCCTGCAGCTGCTGTTTTTATTCGCGCTGCTTTCCCTTGGCCCGACGCTGCTGCTGATGATGACCAGCTTCACGCGGATCATCATAGTTTTTTCATTCCTGCGCAATGCCTTGGGGCTGCAGCAGACACCGCCCAATCAGGTGATGGTTGGGCTTGCGCTGTTTCTGTCTCTTTTCATCATGTCGCCGGTCTTGAAAGAGGTCAACACCCAAGGGCTAGAACCCTATACGGCGGGGACCATCAATGAAGAACAGGCGCTTGAAGCAATGCAAAAACCGATAAAGAAGTTTATGATCCAGCAGATCAAAGCCCCAGATTTGAACCTTTTCCTCACCATTTCCGGCGAAGGGGAGGCTATTGAAGGGGAATTAGACGTGGATCAGCTGATGGAGCTGGGGATGGAGGTCATTGTGCCTTCCTTCATCACCAGCGAGCTGAAACGGGCTTTCTCCATCGGCTTTATGCTGTTTTTGCCCTTCTTAATCATCGATATGATCGTTGCCAGCACGCTGATGTCGATGGGCATGGTCATGCTCCCGCCGACGACCATTTCACTTCCCTTTAAGCTGATGCTTTTTGTGGTGCTGGATGGCTGGGGGCTGGTGATGGATATGCTGGTGAGGGGCTTCAATTTCTACTAGATCTGGCAGTTTGGCTGATTGAAAGGGGGCGGCGGCTTGTCGCAGGAGTTGGTACTGGACCTGTTCAGGGAAGCGATCTGGCTGATTTTAAAGCTGTCGGCACCCATGCTGATTGTCAGCATCGTCATTGGCCTCATTATCGCGATTTTCCAGGCCGCAACCCAGATCCATGAGCAGACACTGACCTTTGTGCCCAAACTGGTGGTCATTGCGCTAATGCTGGTCTGGCTGGGCTCTTGGATGTTCCAGAACCTCAATGAATTTTTCGCGCATATCCTGAATATTATGGCAGGGCTGTAGCATGGATCTGAATGTACTGGTTTCCAGGCTGACCCTTTATGTGCTGGTGTTCTGCCGGATGGCAGGGGTCATTTTATTTAACCCGATACTCTCCCGGCGCAATGTCCCGAGCCAGCTGCGCGCGGCCCTGTCGGTGGGAATGGCGATCCTAGTGACGCCGACGCTTCCAGAAGGTTACCTCGCGATTGCGCAGGGGATGGGTTCTATTGAGTTTGTGCTGACCATGATGAGCGAACTGTTTATTGGGTTGGCCTGCGGGATGATATTCCAGTTTTTTTACTATATGCTGTTTGTGGCCGGCGATATTATGGACACCAGCTTTGGCTTGGCCATGGCAAAGGTCTTTGACCCCGGCACCAATATCCAGACCTCGCTGTCCGGCAACCTCTTCCAGTTCCTTTTTGTCATGTATATCTTCTCCACCAACAGCCACTTAATCCTGATCCAAATGACAGCTTCTTCCTATGGCCTGGTCGGTTTAGGGGAAAGTTCCTTTGATGGTTCCATTGGCCTTTTCCTTGTCGAAATCTTCCTCACAGCCTTTTCGCTGTCCATCCGCCTGATGCTGCCTTTTTTGGCCGCTACTTTCACGATGGAGCTGGCGATGGGCATCCTGATGAAGCTAATCCCGCAGATCAGCGTCTTTGTCATCCACTTCCAGCTGAAAATCATCATGGGGCTTTTGCTGACCTTCTTGTTCGCTTCCCCAGTTTCCAGTTTTGTGGAGGGCTACATTGATACGATGTTCCAAGGCATCCAGGAGCTTTTTAAAGCTTTTGCCGCAGTCAGCCCTTAAGGAGGTGGTGAAATCCCATGGCCGGCGAGAAAACCGAGAAGGCGACACCGAAACGAAAACAAGACGAACGCAAAAAAGGTAACGTCTTCCTAAGCCAGGAGGCCATCACGACCGCCTCGCTGCTGGTTTCCTTTTCCTCGTTGAAACTGCTTGGCCCTTGGATTTTCACCAACCTCCAAGATATGACCCAAAAGTACCTTTCAATGGGCGCTGCCAAAACGACGCTGACCGAAGGGGACATGAAGGTCTTTTTCGTAGAAGCCTGCATCGTCTTCGCTAAAACGGCGCTGCCGCTGCTGCTGATCTGCGGCTTTACGGCAATCATGCTGACAATGGCCCAGACAAGGCTTTTGGTCACCTTTAAAAGTATTGGCTTCAAAGCCAACCGCCTAAGCCCTCTAAACGGCTTTAAAAAGATGTTTTCGATGCGCAGCGCCGTAGATCTCTTAAAATCGCTGGTCAAGATCATCGTGCTCGGCATCGTCATCTACCAGGTGCTGCAACAGGAGATCCTCTTGCTGCCACGGCTGATGGATATGGCGCCCCAGGAAGCGATCTTCAAGACCGCAAACGCTATCTGGGACATTGCCCTGCAAGCCAGTATCGCCTTCGTGGTGCTGGCGGCTGCAGACTATTTCTATCAGTGGTGGGAGTACGAAAAGAACCTGCGCATGAGCAAACAGGACATCAAAGAAGAATACAAACAGACGGAAGGCGACCCCCAAATCAAGGGCCGTCAGCGTTCAGCCCAGCAGCAGCGCGCCCGTCAGCGTATGATGCAGAGCGTCCCCGGCGCCGACGTGGTTATCCGTAACCCGACCCATTTCGCCGTAGCCATCCGCTATAACCCTGATGAGAATATCGCCCCTGTGGTGGTGGCCAAAGGGATGGACAGCTTGGCACTGCGGATCGTAGCCGTCGCTGAAGAGCACGGCGTTTATGTCACCGAAAACCGCCCGCTGGCCCGCGCCCTTTACGACGCGGTGGATGTGGACGAAGAGATCCCCGAGAAGTTCTACCAGGCGATCGCCCAGGTGCTCGCCTTTGTATACAGCCTGAAGAAGAAGGATTTAAAGTAGATGAAGCTAAAGATATTCGACAATATCATCACGGTCTTCGTAATCGTGATTGTGGCCTCGTTGATTATCCCAATGAGCCCGCAGATTCTGGACTTTCTGTTTATCCTGAATCTTTCTCTCTCCCTAATTATCCTGCTGATCACGATGTATATCAAGGAAACGCTGGAGTTTTCGATTTACCCCTCCCTTTTGCTGATTACGACGATATTCCGGCTGAGCCTTAACGTCTCCTCCACCCGGTCCATCCTGACCAACAGCGGTTACGCCGGCGAGGTGGTCAACACCTTCGGTCAATTCGTTATCCGCGGGAATGTGGTCGTGGGCTTGGTCATCTTCCTGATCATCGTCTTGGTACAGTTCATCGTCATCACCAAAGGTTCGGAACGTGTCGCCGAGGTATCGGCCCGTTTCACTTTGGACGCCATGCCGGGCAAACAGATGGCCATCGACGCCGATTTAAGCTCCGGCCTGATTGACGAGCAGCAGGCCCGGGACCGTCGGAGCAAGATCCAGCGTGAAGCCGACTTTTTCGGTTCCATGGACGGTGCTTCCAAGTTTGTTAAGGGCGACGCCATTATTTCCATTATCATCACCCTGATAAACCTTGTAGGCGGCCTCCTAGTGGGTATGTTAAACGGCGAAGCCGACGTTTTCAACACCTATTTCACATCCACCGTCGGCGACGGCCTGATGAGCCAGATTCCCGCCCTGCTGATCTCGGTGGCCACTGGTATGCTGGTCACCCGGTCCGGCTCGGAAGCCGATTTGAACAGCGATGTGCTGCGGCAGTTCACCGGCCAGCCAATGGTCATGATTATTGCTGGTGCAGTTCTGCCATTCCTCTGCTTTATCGGCTTCCCGGTGCTGCAGGTAACCATCATTTCCGCTATGCTGATTACTTTAGGCGTCATGCTGCTGCGCAAAGCCAAGCGTGCGGTGCCCGTAGAGGAAGCGCTGCCGGTAACCGAGGAAATCACCAGCGAGGTAGACTTCTATAAAAACCTTGATAACGTTTATGGCCTGCTTAACGTGGACCCAATCGGCATTCAAATGGGCTACAGCCTCTTGTCGCTGGCCGACCAAGGCAGCGCCAGCCATTTCCTAGACCGTATCGTGCTGCTGCGTAAGCAGTTTGCCGACGAGATGGGGATGGTCATCCCCTCCGTGCGTTTGACCGATGGCAGCCAGCTGAACCCCAACCAATACGAAATCAAGCTCAAAGGCGAGCGGATTGCGCTGGGCGACGTGCTGGTCGACCATTACCTGGCCTTAGCGCCTTCCGAGCTGATGGCTGACGATGTCGAAGGTATTGACACTGTCGACCCAGCCTTTGGGATGCCGGCCAAATGGATCAGCGGCGACAAGAAGGTACGGGCTGAAATGGCTGGCTATACCTTAATCGACCCGACTTCCGTCATCATTACACACCTTTCTGAGCTGATCCGCGTTCACGCTTACGAGCTGTTGACCCGCCAGGAAGTCAAGCGGATGCTTGACAACCTCAAGCGCAGTATTGGTGACACGACCGTCGACGACATTGTCCCTGGTATCATTTCGGTAGGCGAGCTGCAAAAGATCCTGCGGAATCTCTTACGGGAGGGCGTGCCGATTCTGGACATGGAAACCATCCTCGAAACCATTTCCGACTATGCCCCCACTGTCAAAGATAACGACATGGTCACTGAATATGTACGCCAGGCCCTCAAACGCACCATTACCCACCGCTTCTCTGAAGCAGGGCAGATGAAAGTCGTCAGCCTTGACAATCAGATCGAAGACGCCATCCTCAAAAGTGTTAAACGCATCGAAGGCGGCGCTTACTTGGCCCTAGAGCCGGAAATGATCCAGCGGATTATCTCAGCCGCAACGGATACACTAAACCAGGTAAAAAAAGTAGTGCAGGTGCCAATCGTCCTGACCTCGCCAGTGGTACGGGTCTATTTCAAAAAACTCCTAGACCAGTTCTACCCCGACGTTGTAGTGCTGTCCTTTAACGATATTGACACTTCGGTACAAGTGCAGGCGCTGGGCAACATTGAGCTTTGAGTTTGATTCGCTAAGGCCCTATATGGTAAGTCCATCTGCGGCAGAGAAGTACCTTTAGTATAATCCCTTGTCAATTCTACTTATCGATGCGGATTCTATTGAATAAACAGGGATTCAGGACGTTTCTGTCGCGTTTAGCGGCGTTTCGTCGCAGTAGGGTTTTATGGCTGCGCAGGCAGGTATCCTGGCGAATGAAAGTCTTTGCCAAGCTTTCTTCAGAAAGTGGCAGCATTTCGTCGCAGTAGGGTTTTATGGCTGCGCAGGCAGGTATCCTGGCGAATAAAAGTCTTTGCCAAGCTTTCTTCAGAAAGCGGGTGTCCCCAAGAAAGGAGGTATTGGACAATGAGAAAGCAGATTTCCGACAACGAAGTCGCCGATCCGGAAGGCCTGATGCGGCAATATAAAAAAACCGGCAGCGTGGAGCTGCGCAACCAGCTGGTGCTGCATTACAGCAAATATGTCAATGTGGCAATTTACAGTATGCGGTCAATCTTATTGTCTGATATTCCTATAGAAGACTTCTTTAATGAAGGCATACTTGCGTTGATAAACTGTATAGAGAGGTTTGATCCCGACCGGGGAATTAAGTTCAATACCTTTTTCTTCACCAATATCCGCGGCGCGCTGATCAACTATATGCGTAAGCAAAAATGGCTGCCCAATCAGGCGCGCGAATTCCGCAAGAAGATCAAAAACGGCGACGATTACCTGACCCAGGCACTGGGACGTCGCCCCAGCCAAAAGGAGCTGGCGGAATATCTTGGCATCAGCGAGAAAAAGCTTAGCCAGTACCAATACCAGATTTCAATGGTCGAAACTGTCTCCTTTGAAGAGCTGATGGAGCAGAAATACGGCAGCGAGGTCGATAAGCTCTACAGCGTCCAGAGCAGCGAGACCGGCGAGGACGACATCGAAAAAAATCTGCTCGACGAGGAGCTGCGCCATGTGCTGGCGGACGCCATTGACCGGCTCTCCCCTAAGGAAAAACAGGTTATCACCCTTTGTTATTATGAAAATCTAAACCTGCGGGAGATTGGCCAGGTGCTGAATTTAACTCAGCAGCGCATCTCTCAGATCCGCACTGCTGCCTTGGAAAAGCTGCAGGCAGTGCTGAAGGACTATATGAGCTGACAAACAGGAGGAAACACAATATGTTAACAGGCTTTTACACCATCGCATCCGGCCTGCTGACCCGCCAGCGCGAGCTGGACGTTCTAGGCAGCAACCTGGTCAATTCCCAGACCCCTGGCTACCGCGCCAGCCGCTTGGTGACCTCGGCCTTTGAAATGGAGCTGCAAAGCCGTCAGGAGGCCCTTGCTATGGGTACTTTCGGCGTCGGCAAACCGGTTTCTACCGTGGAAGAGGTTACCCCGCTGTTTGACTCCGGGGTTATCAAAGCCACTGACCGGGATATGGATATGGCCATCGATGGCCCCGGCTATTATGCAATCTCTGGGGCCGACGGCCAGATCTACTTAACCCGCAACGGCCAGTTCAACATGGACGAGGACGGCTACCTAGTGTTGCCAGACTTCGGTTATGTGATGGGCCACAATGGCCGGATCCTGCTGGAGACTGAAAAATTCGACGTTCGCGAGGACGGGACGCTGGTGGATGCTTGGGGAACACTGGATACGCTGCAAATCCTAGTTCCGCAGGAGGGCACCGAGCTGGAAAAGCTGGATAATGGCCTGTTCCGCGCTGTAGACGGCGGCGCGCTGACCGATTCGGACGGCTATCGGGTGGTGCAGGGGAGCTTGGAACTCTCCAACGTCGATGCCAACCGGGAAATGACCCTGCTGATGGAAGCACAGAACGCTTTCCGCAACTGTAGCTCAGCTTTCCAAATCATCGATTCTATGGACCGCAAAACCTCGCAGATTGCAGCGATATAACCAAAGGAGGATAAGCCATTATGATGAAACCCTCTTTCTATGCCGGCGCTTCCGGGCTGATCGCAACGCAGCGTGTTATGGATACCGTCGGCAACAACCTCGCCAACATCAACACCTATGGCTATAAGCCGGAGGTCGCTTCCTTCCAAACCCTGCTCAGCGATGAAATGTACGTCAAAGCTGAGAGTGATCCCCTGTCCGGCGGCGGCGTACGGGCAGTTGGACAAGGGATGCTCTTCAACCAAGGCAGCCCCCGTAACACTGGCAACCAATTGGACTTTGCCATTGTCGGCGAAGGGTTGTTCGCGCTGGAAGTAGACGGCGAGCGGCTCTATACCCGCGACGGCGCTTTCTCCTGGAGCGTAGAAGGGGAAGACCTTTACCTGACATCCAAAAACGGCGGCTATGTGCTGGACCGCAACGGCGACCATATCGCAGCCACCTACATAACCCACACTACCGGTACGACCTCGGCCGACGGGACAGAGCACACCAATACCACCAAAGAAATTGACTACGCTGTGCTGAAGGATCAGATCGGCGTTTTTGAATTTGATCACCCCGGCGGGCTGGAATCAGCCTCTAATAATATGTACCGTACAAATACGCTTTCTGGCCGTCCAATCCGGGCGGATACTGAAAATTACGAGCTTTTGCAGACCTATCTGGAAAACTCTGCCACTTCTTTGGCCGACGAAATGGCCGACCTGATTGCCGCGCAGCGGGCCTATCAGCTTTGTGCCCGGGTTGTCCAGACTTCTGACGAGATAGAGCAGACCGTCAGTGGGCTGAGAAGGTAAAAACTGCGGAAAAGATTACAAAGAAAGGAACAATATCAGGCTGGATAGGGCGTGCCAAAGTACCAGTAGCCTGATATTGCGTGGATTATTATGGAGCTGAACAACTATAATGACCTCAGCGATACCCATCTGGATGTATTGCGGGAGATCGGCAATATCGGTTCCGGCAATGCGGCGTCAGCGCTGGCCACTATGCTTAACCATCCAGTGGACATTGCTGTCCCCAGGGTACGGATCCTAGACTATGAAGAAGTCACCCAGAACCTGGGCGGCCCGGAGCAGCTGCTGGTGGGGCTGATGCTTTCGATGGAGGGGGACGTGAGTGGTATGATCATGTTCCTTCTGAACCGGGAATTCGCCCATATGGTGCTGAACACGCTGATGGGTACCAGCTTGGAAGAGGACGGCCTGCTTGATGAAATGGGCTCGTCGGCCATCGAAGAGGTCGGCAATATCATGGCCGCTTCCTACATTAACGCCATGTCTTCCCTGACAGGGCTGAACATCAATATCAGCGTACCTGACCTGTGCGTGGATATGGCGGGCTCTATCCTGAGCGTGCCCGCTATCTATTACGCCAACATCAGCGACAAGATCATTTTTATTGAGGACGAATTCAGCAGCACCGCCGAACAGGCCGGCAGCCATATCCTGCTGATCCCAGAGGTGGATTCGCTGAAAAAAATCATGATGAGTTTGGGGCTGGAATTATGAGCCGGACAGTCACTGTCGGAATATCGGATTTAAACGTCGTAAAAGCGCCGGACATTCTGGTAACTTATGCCTTAGGGTCCTGCGTAGGGATCTGCCTCTACGACAACGTCAGGAAAATTGCGGGGCTATCCCATATTATGCTGCCTGATAGCCAGGGCTTTGCCCTTACTGGCAACATGGGTTTTAAATTTGCCAACACCGCGCTGCCGATCTTGGTGCAGCGGATGGAACAGGCCGGCGCGATGCGCACGGTGCTGAAGGCCAAGATTGCAGGCGGCGCGCAGATGTTTGCCGGCAAAGGGAACTCGTCGCTGGCCAATATCGGCCAGCGCAACGTTGCAGCAGTCAAGGCGGCGCTGGCGCATCTGCGCATCCCGATTATTGCTGAAGATACCGGGAAAAACTACGGACGTACCTTATTTTTGCACGCACAAGACGGCACTATGCTGATCAAATCGGTGAACCGTGGAGAGTGGACCTATTAAAAATTCAAAGAACACAAAGAGGCCGCAGCTTTTAGCTGCGGCCCCCTTTTATTTATTGTGTCCAATCAATACTTATCATTGCTGGAATAGTGCCCTGTGTCGCCATAGCTCAGGTAGGAAACGTCAGCAGACGCCGCATGGTTCTCTTCAAACCCGCCGCTGAAACCGCCATCATAGCCGCTTTCAAAGCTGCTGAAGCTGTCGGCAACAGGCGCAGCTTGGGGTGGAGGGGCAATGGCGCCTGCTCCGTCGTCGCGGCGCAGATGGAACTTCGTTACCGACCCCTTAAGCAGCTGGGCCTGGCTGGACAGCTCTTCGCTGGCTGCAGCGCTCTCTTCTGCCGTAGCGGAAGTGGTCTGAACAACGCTGGAAACCTGGTCGACGCCCAGCGTGATTTGGCCGATAGAAACCGACTGCTGGGTAGTGGCTTCCGAAATCTTGGAAATTACATCCATAACTTCGCCGGCATCTTCAACAGCCTTCCGCAGCGAAACTGCTGTAGAATCCACAATCTGGGTACCATTTTCTACCGCGCGAATCGATGCTTCAATCAAAGCAGTGGTGTTTTTAGAAGCCTCTGCGCTCTTGGAAGCAAGGTCGCGCACTTCGTTGGCAACAACCGCAAAGCCTTTGCCCGCAGCGCCTGCATGGGCCGCCTCAACCGCAGCATTCAGCGCCAGGATGTTGGTCTGGAACGAAATCTCCTCAATTGCCTTGATGATCTTGCCAATCTCGGCCGAGCTATTGCTGATCTCATCCATTGCCAGGATCATGCTCTGCATCTGCTCGTTGCTGGCGCTCATCTTAGCGCCAAGTTCCTGCGCCTTGGAGGCAGCCGTCGAGGCGTTTTCTGCCGTGCTCTGTACCTGGGTCGAAATATCATTGATGGTCGCCGCCAGCTCCTCAACAGCGCTGGCCTGCTCGGTAGCGCCCTGGGACAGCGCTTGCGCGCCGGAGGAAACCTGTTCTGCACCGGAAGCAACCTGGTCGGAAGCCTGGTTAATCTGGGCAAGGGTCGAACTAAGTCCAATATTTAGCTTCCTGATTGAAGCAAGCAGCGTCTCGAATTCGCCGATGTACACATCATAATGTTCCGAACGGATATCAAAGTTGCCGTTGGCCATCTCCCGGAGCAGCCGGCCAGTATCGTTGACAACCGTCTTAACCATGCTGGCCATTTTGCGGATGCTGTCGGAAAGCTCGCCCAGTTCATCTTCCGACTGGTAAGAAATAGAAATATTCAAATCGCCCTTAGCCATCTGCTGTGCAGCAGCATCCAGTTGGTTGATAGGCTTGGTAAGCGCCGTAGTCAGCCGTGCAGCCAAAATCAGCGTGATCAGCAGCGCGACGACGGCAATGGCCAGCATCCCGCCCAGCAGCAGGTCTTGGACGCTGGTGGAGCTGTCGTAGTCGTTTCCGCCCTCTGCAACCATCACGTCGTTCATGGTCATCAGGTTCTGCTGCATCTGTACCAATAGCGGACGATAAGAATTAAAGAAATAATTGGCCGCTTCCGTGTTTTTGCCTTCCGCCGTCAAAGAGGTAATCTGGCTGCGGGCAACTTCGCTTTCGTTGAGCAGCGTCAGCGTATCAGATACCAGGCTCTTATCGCCGGGATAGCTTTTCTGGAGGCTGGCAAGGCCGTTTTTCAGATTTTGCAGTTCAGTCTCATTTTCAGCGTTATAAGTCTGCTGGATTGAGGGGTCATCGCTGAGGATTGTAAAAGCCATCCCTTTGGCCATAGTCTGCAAAGAACGGCAAAGATCCGCTGTTTTGACAATATCAGGATAGGTATTGTCATAAAAGCGTTCAAACCCATTCCCGATGTTGGACATCCCAACAATGGCTACGGTAATGGAAATACAGAACAACGCAACGATTGACCCAAAGGTCAGCAGCAGCTTTTTGCCGATTTTTAGGTTTTTCATGTCACACACTTCTTTTCTTAAAATTTGGATGCGCCGGGCAAACTGAACCCGCCGTTAATACAGCGGGCTAAAAAAAGGGAAAAACCCCTCATCGACGCAGTAGGCGTCTATGGCAGTGCAAAGGCCTGCCCTAGCGGGTAAAAGTCTTTGCAGAGCTTTCTTCAGAAAGCGACCGTACTCCCGTACCCCGTCAGCTTTTGCCAGCGCGGCTCAGCTTATAAAGGATCTCGTCGCCGATCTGGTCCAGCGGGAGCTGCTTGGTAACGCCGCCCAGCTTGTAAGCCTCCATTGGCATCCCATAGACGACGCAGCTGTTTTTGTCCTGGCCAATGGTATAGGCGCCCCGCTGCTTCATCTTAGTAATACCGCGAGCGCCGTCAGCGCCCATACCGGTTAGGATGACGCCGATGGCATGGGCCCCGGCTACATCTGCTACGGTGTCAAACAGTACGTCTACCGCAGGGCAATGGCCGTTGACACGCTCTCCCTGCAGGGAACGGATATAATAGCCGCTGGCATCTTTTTTCAAAGTCATGTGGTATTCCCCAGCCGCCACCAGGATCTGCCCCGTGACCACCCGATCCATATCGGAGGCTTCCTTGGCCCGCATCTTGCAGATCCGGTCCAGCCGCTGGGCATAAAGCTCGGTAAATTTCGGCGGCATATGCTGGACAATAACAATACCGGGGGTAGTAGGCGGAAGATTTTTGACCACCTCAATGATGGCCTCTGTCCCGCCGGTAGAAGCGCCAATCGCAATAATGGTATTCTTATCAGCGTGGATCGGCGCGGAAGAAGAGAGCCTGGAGGTCAGGGAGGGCACAGCCTGCCGTCCCCTAGGCACCTGCCTTACCTTAGCAGTATAGGCAATCTTGATTTTCCCCTTCAGCTCTTCGATAAAGGCCCGCAGCTCTCCCGGCGACGGGCCGGGCTTCTTGACAAAGTCGATTGCGCCGGCGTCGAGGGCGTCCAAAGCGTTGATAGGCAGCGAGCTGACGACTACCACTTTGGTCGGGCGTTTGGGGATGAGCTGTTTCAAGAAAGCGATACCGTTCATTTTGGGCATTTCAACATCGAGGGTTACCACGTCCGGGTTCAGCTCTTCGATGCGTTTCATCGCATCCATAGCGTCTACAGCGCTGCCGACCACCGTGATGTTGGGATCTTCGCTGAGACTCATCTGGAGTTTGGTGCGGAAGAGGATAGAATCGTCTACCACAAGAACGCGAATCGGAGGCATAATGTGAATTCCTCCTTATTTGATTTTTTTGTAAATCGCCGGTTGCACATACTCATATTTAGTAGTCTCCCGGTTGATGGTCTCGGAATGGCCGATGAACAGGTAGCCGCCTGGCGCTGTGGCCTGGTAGAACTTGTCGATCAGCCTAGCGATGGTTTCGGCGTCAAAATAGATCATGACGTTCCTGCAAAAGATGATGTCGAAAGGCTTCCGAGCTGGGAAGGCGTCCATCAGGTTGAAAATCTTAAAGACAACTTCTTTACGGATACGGGGAATCACCTGGTAATTTTTCCCATCCAGCCGGGAAAAATACTTGCTCAGCCACTGGGGCGGCAGCCCGGTCAGCTGGTCGCTGGGGTAGATGCCTTCCTTGGCTTTGGAAAGGACGTTGGTAGAAATATCGGTAGCAAGAATCGTGGTATCCCACAGCTGTTTGCGGGGGCCGAAATACTGGTCCATCGTCATCGCCAGGTTATAAGGTTCCTGTCCAGCCGAACAACCCGCGCTCCAGATGCGCAGGTCGTTGTGCCGCGACCGTTCCAGTTCAGGGAGGGCCGTCTGCAATAAAAAGTTGAAGTGCTCGTTTTCCCTGCCAAAATAGGAATGGTTAGTCGTAATTTTATTGAGAAACTGATGCATTTCCGTCCCGGAAGCGTCCTGTTGGATCATCTTCATGTACTGGCCGAAAGAGGAAAGCCCCTTTGACCGCAGGGTATGGGAAAGCCGCCCCTCAATCAGCTGGCGCTTTTTGCTTAGGTCAATCCCATAAGTACGGTAGACGAAATTTTTAAGCTCGGTAAACTCCTGATCGGTGATTTTAACAACCGAAGGCTGCTGCGAACTGCCGTTCATGGCTTGCACTCCTTTTGTTTTACAGTATTGTTTTCAGGGGGTAAAGCGACTTAAAAAGGTCAAATCCCTGCAAATTCGCTCAAGTCCTCATAAAGGAACTTTTCGCAATCCAAGTTCAGGATCACCTGGTTCTCAATCTCGGTGACCGAGGAGAGATAACGGGTGGCGGTGTCGCCGGTGGCCGGCGGGGCAGCCATCTGACTGCTGTCGGCAGCGATGACGTCAGAGATGCTGTCGACAATCAAGCCCACCGTCATTTCCTGGATCTCAATAACAATGATACAGGTTTTGTCGTCGTAAGGCTGTTCCGGAAAGTTCAGCTTGGCGCGGGTGCTGATGACCGGTACCACTTTGCCGCGGATATTGATAACCCCTTTGATATAGTAGGCAATACCCGGCAGGTAGGTAATATTCTGCATGGGGATAATCTCGATGACATAGCGGAGCATCAGGCTATAAAGCCGATCGTTGATATGGAACAGCAGGAAGCGTCCGTCCAGGTCGTCCCGGGTCTCCTCCAGCAGGGCCTGGTTCTCAACATTTTCGCTCATGGTTTGTGCACTCCTTTACTGTTGGTTGTTGAGCAGGTTGTTGGCATCCAGGATCAGGCTAATGCTGCCGTCGCCCAGGATGCTACAGCCAGAGATCCCCTGTTCCTTCAGGTTATAACGGCTGAGGATGGCGGGGAAGGGCTTGACAACCACCTGGTATTCGCCCAGCAGCTCATCCGCGAACAGGCAGGCGCTGGAGGAAGAGCTTTCCACCTGGATCATAATGCCTTCGGTGATATCCCGCTGGTCGGTAGGGATGTTGAAGATATCATGCAGCCGGATAATCGGATAGCATTCGCCGCGGATCAGGATCATCTCGGTGCCGTTGGTGTTATGGATGACTTGGCTGGGGTCGGTGACCTTGAAGGATTGAGTGATGCTGGTGACCGGCAGCGTAAAGATCGTGCCGCCGACGGCGATGTTCATCCCTTCGAGGATTGCCAAGGTCAGCGGGATCTTAATTGTAAAGGTAGTGCCCTTGCCCTTGGCGCTGGCGATTGAGATGGTGCCGCCTACCTTTTCAATGTTTTTGCGCACCACGTCCATGCCGACGCCGCGCCCGGAGTATTCCGTTACCTGGGTGTTGGTAGAGAAGCCGGGCAGCATAATCAGCTGGAAGGCTTCCTTTTCGGTATATTCGCTGGCGGGTTTGGTGAGGATGCCGTTGGCGCTAGCCTTTTGCAGCAGCTTTTCGGCATTGAGGCCGCAGCCGTCGTCGGCGATGTCAATGAGGATTTCGCCGCCGACGCTGCGGGCGGCCAGCGTAATGCGGCCGATTTCCGGCTTACCCAGCGCGAGGCGTTCCTGAGGCGGCTCGATGGCATGGTCCATCGAGTTGCGGATCATATGCATAAAAGGATCGCCGATGGCGTCGTTGATGGTCTTGTCGACTTCCGTATCGCCGCCCTCTGTGACCAGCTCGACCTTTTTGTCCAGCTTTTTGCACATATCGCGGATAATACGGTTCATCTTCTGGAAGGTGCTGTGCAGCGGCACCATCCGGATCGACATGACGATATCCTGCAATTCATCGGTAAGCTTTTTCAGCTCGCGGATAGATTTGTTGAAGTTATCCAGCTGCAGCCCCTTGAGGTCGGGGTTGCGGGCCACCATCGATTCCGCCGTGACCAGCTCGCCCACCAGGTCCATCAGATGGTCAAGCTTCGCCTGGTTGACGCTGATTAGGCTCTGTTTAGCGCCGGCCTTAGCCGCATTTGCCGCGGGCGCGGCGGGGGCAGCTTTGGGTGCAGCGCTCTGCTCGGCGGCAGGCGTTTGGGCAGGCTCGGGTTTTTCGTCCGGCAGCACCTCGTAGGTTTTGATATTCAAAGAACCCTCGATAGCCTTGAGGACATCGTCCAGGCTGTCAGTGGGCTTGCAGATCAGGATAAAGCCGTTCTTGATGATCTCGGCGCTGAGGCTGGAATCGGTTTCAGGGTTTGCCGGAATGGAAGAAATGCTTTCACAGCAGTGCTTCAGCTGGGTCATCAGCATAAAGGCCCGCATATTCTCCATCTGGCAGTCGTCTTCAAAAAACACCCGGATACGGTAGGAGCCTTCCGGCGCAGGTTCTGCCTTCGTTTCTGCTGGGGCGGCAGGCGCAGTCGCAGTCGGCGCGGCAGGGGCGGCGGCCGGCGCGGGCGCTTCAGAAGCCTCCCCTTTCATAACGGCGGCCTGTTCCCGCAGCTGGGCAATCAGTGCGGAGGGGTCGTCCTCCACATAGCCGCCGGCCTGCAGCTTCTCCATCTCGTTTTTCAGGAAATCCGAAGACTGGAAAACCAGGTCAAAAAGGGCCTCAAAAACAATCGTAAGTTTTTGAGGATCCTCGCGGATGATGTAGAAAACGTCTTCCACAGCGTGGGCCAGGCTGGAAATTCCGCCCAGTTCCATCATAGCGGCGGAGCCTTTGATCGTATGGGTAATCCGGAAAATGCTGTTGATATTTTCTTCGCTGATATTCTTATCGCGCTCGGATTCCAAAAGGATCTCATCAAGGTGCTCCAGTCCCTCGTTGGTTTCGTGGGTAAAGGCCGCCATTAAGTTGTCCATCTCGTTATCCACAGTTTCACCTTCCCATTCCTTATGAAAATATATGCTTTACGATATAATTATCATACTTTTCCCGTAAAACGTAAGGGGAATTGAAATTTTTTCTTGGCTTTCAGGAAATCGTCCTTTCGTTTAAAGGTTTTCATTTGATAAATAAACTACAGAGGATGGGTTTTTGGCTTTTTTTGCAAAAACTCCAAGCCAAGGGAGGAGGGATTCCGGATGGCAGACCTTTTAAAGGTTACGACGCCGCTTATCAATAAAAACCAGCCGATACAGCCACGGCCCGGCATCGACCCTACCGCCAGCTTCGACCTGCCGGAAACCTCCCGGATCTACCAGGCCCAGAACCGCGGCGAGCTTTTGAAGCAGAATAACAGTATGTTCCGGGAGGGGGATGCCCCTGCCCTGCTGCTGAACCTTTTGAAGGATCCATCGGTCACCGTTTCTTATCTGAAGAATATCACGCTGCTGGAGGAGATTTTCAAGCTGGTGCCGGCCAATAACCAGGCTTTCACTCAGGAGATTGAGCAGGCTTTCGAGAACCTTTTGATGCAGGGGGACGACATTGCCGCCGAGATCCGCCGTCAGGGCAGCGATTCGACGATTTTCCACGGCGAAATTTTTGACTTCCTGCGGGATTTAGTCAACGAAAACCCCCAGCAGCCCGAGACTTTGGGAGCTGTGGCGGGGATGCTCAAGGCAATGAACAACCTCCTGCGCAAGGATGATATTATTGATGCCGTGCGCAACAGCCTGCGCTTTATCCGCGACAGCGTCTCTTCAAGCCAGCGCCTCACCGCCCAGATGGACGATTTGTTGGCGCGCTTTTCCAGGGACGACGCCAGCCGCAATTTCGCCGAGCTGAAAAAAGAGGCTCTTGACCTTTTTAAACAGCTGGAAGAGAGCGTTCTTTTTTCGCCTAAAATCGCCAAAAATATTTCTATTTCAGTCTATAACCTTTCTCGCTATAACGACAGCTATGAGACTTTCCAGGAGGCGGCCTTCTATCTCCGCCAGCGCCTGGGGCTTTCCCAGCGGCAACGGTTTGCCCGGCTGTCGGATGATTTTATCCGTTCCTTGTCGTCAAAAGGCGGCAGGGACGACCGCTCCAAAGTTATGGACGCGCTGATTAAGATTCTAGGCCAGCAGTCAAAACAGGAACTGGAAGGCGCCGCCGAAATGGGGCGCACCGAAAAGATTATCCACAGCCTCCTTTCCTCCCCCTGCAACTTCACGCCGCTTCTGCATTTTGTCATCCCGGTCATGAACCAGGATATGAAGGCGTTTGCCGAGATTTGGGTCAACCCCGACAGCGACGAGAAGGATATGCCGGAAGGGGCGGGCCGGGGGCGTCATTTGCTGCTGGTCATTGATGTGGAGGCGGTAGGGCGGTTTGAGGTAGAGCTTTTTGTCCATGGCAAGACCATCGACTTCTCCCTTTTCTGTCCGCCGGGTTATGAAGCGCCTTACGAGCAGATGATGAAAGGCACGCCGCGGCTGATGGCAGAGCTGGGGTACCGTCCTGGCGAACTGCGGCTGGAGACGTTGGAACATTCCCGGTCGCTGATGGAGGTTTTCAAGTCGCTGCCATATAGAAGGGTGGGTATGGATGTCAAAGTCTGATCAGAAAGCGGTTGCCTTGCGGTACAATGCCGAGCAGGACCTGGCCCCGGTGGTTATTGCCTCCGGCTACGGCACGGTGGCTGAGCGGATTATTGATATTGCCGAGCAGCAGGGTATCCCGATCTATCGCGACGACAGTGCTGCCTCAATGCTCTGTATGCTGGAGGTGGGCGCAAACATCCCCGAGGAGCTTTACGAGGTGGTGGCGACCATTTATGGCCAGATTTTGGCTACGGCCGCCAAGCTAAAAGGGGAAGGGCCTGAAACGATCACCACAGCCCGGATACAGGAGGCGCTGCATGACCGAAAAGCATCGGGAACGGATCCGTCTGGAAACTGAACATATGAAGGAACGCCGGCAGCCTGTTGGCGGCAGGCGGATGCTGGTGTTTTTGCTGGGGATCTGCCTTTTTGGGATGCTGACGCCAGTGCTGGGCGGGCTCCATGCGGAACAAGAGCCTTGGGCGGCGGTTATCGTCGGGGAAGGGCGGCCCTTGCCTGGGGATTTTACGGTCGATTTGGAACAGGTAGGCGGCGTCCGGGTGGATACCCGTATCGCGCCGGCCCTACGGCGGATGCTGCGGGCGGCTGAAGCGGACGGCGTCACCCTTTCGTTGAAAGCGGGCTACCGCAGCGTCAAAGAGCAGGCCGCGCTTGCAGACGATGGCGAAGGCAGCGCTGCGCCGGGGGAAAACGAACATCATACTGGTTTAGCAGTGGACTTTTTTGTCAGCGGTACGGAGGATTTTGAGGGTACTAGCGCCTATGCTTGGCTGACGGCCTATGGGGCGGAATACGGTTTTGTCCTGCGTTATCCTGCGGGGAAAGAGGCCTTGACTGGGCGCGCTTTTGCGCCGCAGCATTTCCGTTATGTGGGCAAGAGGCGGGCTGCGGCAATGGCGGAAGAAGGCAAATGCCTGGAAGAGATTGGCGAGGATAGCTGAGGAGGAAGAGCTTTGGTGAAGGAGAAGACAGCAATGGTCGACGAAGAGCGCGCGGTTTTTGCGCTGGATATCGGGACCCGCAGCGTCATCGGCATCGTGGGGTTCCAGGATGGGGACTATTTCCGGGTCAGCTGCGTCGAGACGGAGGAGTACCAGAAGCGGGCGGTGGTCGACGGCCAGATTGAAGACATCGGCGAGACCGCCAAAATTGCCGGCCGGGTCAAAGAACGGCTGGAAAAGCGGCTGGGGTTTGCGTTGAAAAGCGTACATATCGCTGCGGCAGGCCGGGTGCTGCGCACCAGGGAAGCGTCTTTTGAGATGGAGACCGGCGGCGGGCTGATTACGCCGGAATTTGTCGCCAAATTGGAATTTGAAGCGATCCAGCGCGCCTATTCGGCTCTGATGGAAGAGGAAGAGAATCAAGGTATGGATTTTTTGAGCGTCGGGCATTCGGTGCGCAGCTATACGGTCGACGGCTACGAATTTTCCAACCTCTTGGACCATCAGGGGCGGGTCGCCGGCGTGTCGGTGATTGCCACTTTCCTGCCGCGGGAGGTCGTGGAGAGCCTTTATACGACGATGCGCCAGATCGGGCTGACTGTGGCGGCGCTGACGCTGGAACCGATTGCCGCGATGAACGCCGTTATCCCCGACGACCTGCGCAAGCTGAACCTGGCGCTGGTGGACATTGGCGCCGGCACTTCCGATATTGCGCTCTGCGAGCGGGGCGGGGTATCAGCCTATACGATGGCGACGGTGGCCGGCGACGAAATCACCGAAGCGCTGATGCAGGGCTGTTTGGTTGATTTTGCGGCGGCTGAGGAGATTAAGCATACCCTTTCGGAAAAGCTCAAAAAGAAGATTGCCTATGAAGATATTTTGGGGCTGCCTCATGAGGAATCAGAGGAGGAGCTTTTTGAAAAGATCCGTCCGGCGGTGGAAAACCTTGCCCAGGTGATTTCGGAAAGGATCCTGGAGGTCAACGGCAAAGCGCCGTCGGCGGTGTTTTTAGCCGGCGGCGGCAGCCAGACGCCCGGCCTTGCGCCGCTGGTGGCCCAAGGGCTGTCGATGGATGTCAGCCGGGTGGCTGTAGGCGGGAACAACTACATGAAGCGGATGATTGTCACCGAGGAACCGGTATTTGGGCCGGAGTATGCCACCCCGGTGGGCATTGCTTTGACTGCGGTCCGCCAAGGGGCCGGGGATGCGGCGGCGGTAACGGTCAACGGCGAGCGCCGCCGGTTGGTGAACAGCTGGAACAGTACGGTTTTAGGGGTGCTGCAGATGGGCGGCGTCCGCTACGACCAGCTATTGGGGCGGACGGGTAAGAACGTCAGCTATACGCTCGACGGCCGCCGGGTCGTGGCGCGCGGCCAGCTCCCCGAGGAGGCGGTCATTACCCTCAACGGCGAGCCGGCTTCGCTGCAAAGCCCGGTGCGCCCGGGGGATAGTCTGGAGTTTAAGCCGGCCCAGCCCGGTGCGGACGCTGCGGTTTACCTGCGGGATCTCAGCGCGGAAGGGGAGACTTTCCCTGTTTTCTTGGGCGGCGTCGAGGTGACGGCGGGGCAAACCTTCCTAGTCAACGGCAGCCCAGCCGGCCCCGAACGCCGCATCGAAAGCCGGGACGAGCTGGTGAGCCGCAGGGTTGAGAGTTTGGCCGACCTTTGCGCAGTCCATGGCCTTGACCCAGTTGGGAAGACGTTTGTAGTCGGCGGCGCGGCGCAGCCGCTCTCCTATCGCTTAAAACCGGGGGACGAGGTCGCCATGGCGAACGCTTCGGTGCATGAAGCCCCGCTGCGTCCCCAGCAGGCCCAGCAAACGCCTTTCCGGCCTGCGCCGGCGCAGCCTGCGTTTTCATCTGCGCCGGCTGCGCCGCAGCGGGTACGGATCCCGTCTGCAGCGGCTCCGGTCCCGCCTGCGCCTGCGGCAGCCGAGGCTGCCCCCAGGCAGGCAGGCCCCCTGCGGGTACTGCTCAACGGCCAGGAAGTCGTTTTCCCGCAGCGGGACGCCCCCTACGAATTTTTCAACCTGCTGGCATATACTGACATTGACCCCAAAAACCCCCAAGGGCAGATCGTCCAGCTGCTTAACGGGCGGCCGGCTTCCTATACGGCGGTGCTGAAGGACGGCGACCGGGCGGAGATTTTTTGGGATAAAAGCTGAGGAGGAACAGTCAGATGGAGACTTACATTGCCCGGCAGCCCATGCTGAACAACGACCAGAAGCTGGCCGCGTATGAGCTGCTGTATTATCAGGACAGGGAGACTCTCTACAACCCCCACGATGTTTCGGTGGCCAACGCCATTGTCCAGTTTTTTAATCAGTTGGATGGGAGCAATTTTTCGGAAGGGCGGGAGGTTTTCCTGACCTTCTCCCCCAATCTGCTGATGCAGAATATCCCGCGGGTGTTCGACCCGCATAAGCTGGTTATCCAGATTGGCGACGACGTGCTTGTGCACCCAGTGGCCAAGATGATTATCCAGCGTTATCACAAGCAGGGCTACCGCCTGGCGATTGTCGGCTTCCAGTTCAACGACCGCTATTTCGGCATCCTGCCGCTGACGGACATCATCAAGGTGGATTTTTCCAATCCGCTAAGCAAGGATATCGAAACCTGCATCGGCATTGCCCGCAAATTCGGCAAGCAGACCGCAGCCTTCAACGTCAACTCAGCGGAAGCGCGGGCGACGGCGATTCAATACGGCTGCGATTACATCCAAGGCCAGAACGTGGCTGAAATGGTCAAGTCCCAGGTGCGCCACATGGAGCACCTGCAGTCCAGCTTCTTCCGGCTGATGGCGGCGGTGACCCGCGAAGAGCCGGACCTAGAGGAAATCGCACAGCTGATCGAGCTGGACGTCACCCTGACCTTCTCGCTGCTGCGGATGGTCAACTCGGCCTATTTCTCGATGCCCAACCGCGTTAAAGATGTGAAGCAGGCGCTGACCATCCTAGGCTTGGGGCAGCTGAAGCAGTGGATTTATCTGCTAAGCTTCACTCCCGACGAGGGCCTCTCTGACGAGCTGATTAAGACGTCGTTCCAGCGCGGCAGCCTCTGCCAGGAACTCTCGCAGTTCGTGCCGGAATTCCCGGTTTCCCGCGCCGAGGCCTACCTGCTTGGTATGTTCTCGACCCTTGAAGCCCTCCTGGAAGTGCCCATTGAAGACGCCCTGCGCGAGCTTCCCATCAGTGATATTGTCAAAAACGGCCTAGTCGCCGGCGAGGGCAAATGCGGCGCGCTGCTGCGCATCTGCATCGCCTACGAACAGGGCGAGTGGAACCTGATGCGCCGCGAAGCCGAAGCCCTCCAGCTTCCCACCGGCCTTGTTGCGCAAAAATATCTCGAAACGGTGGAATATGTCAACAGCATCTGGAGCGACCTTATGCGTCCGTTGGACGACGGGGAGTAACGGGGGAGTACGGAGGGTACGGAGAGTACGGGGGTACGACGCTTTTTGAAAGAAAGCCTAGCTTAGCAAAGCTAAGCTGCAAAAACTTTTAATCGCCAGGGTACCCGTCGGCACAACTTTACCCTTCTACTGCGTCGATTCGCGAGTGATTTTTTGACAGGCCAAAGCGCTGCCGCATTTTCGCGGCAGCGCTTTTTTGCGCCCAAAGACAACGGATTTGTGAAAGTGTCACAGAAAAAAACTTTCCATTTGGTGAAAACGGGCATTTACAAAATCGCCCTGGGTTTGATAATCCCTCATGAAAGGTTTTTTTGAGGGTGCACACTGAAAAATGCCTTGGGCTGCTGTATGGGAAATAGCAGCCGCCGCTGTATGGGAAATAGCGGCAAAATCCGCCGTATGGGAAAAATGGCGGAGAATGATAGCTTGCTGCAACACTGGCGGTGGGACGCCCGTGCTGCACATACTGCGGCGAAACATTCAAATTCGGTAGCGGAGAACACGGATAGTTCTCTGACAAACATGGAGGTAAAATCACTATGGGAATGGTTGTTAGAACGAATACGATGGCGTTGAACGCCTATCGTCAATTAGGCATGAACTCTAGTGCTGTCACCAAGAGTCTGGAAAAACTTTCCTCTGGCTTTAAAATCAACCGCGCAGGCGACGATGCCGCTGGCCTCGCCATCAGCGAACGGATGAAAGCCCAGATCAAAGGTTTGGAAGCTGCTTCCTCCAACTCTCAGGACGGCATTTCTTTGGTTCAGACCGCTGAAGGCGCACTGAACGAAGTTCATGATATGCTCAACCGTATGGTCGAGCTGGCCACTAAGGCCGCCAACGGCGTTTACACCGACGCCCAGCGCGGCAACTACGCTGACGAAATTGATCAGCTCCAGCAGGAAATCGACCGCATCGCCGATTCCACCAACTTCAACTCCCTGCCTTTGCTGAACGGCAAAATGGGCCTGAATACTGATGCATTCACCATTAACGCTTCAACAGATGCCACTACTGGCGGAGAAAGTGTTATCAAAACCGGCGTAACAGTTGATGGAGACCATGCAAGCGCTGGTACTGCCGAGGTAAAACCTAAATTCAGTATTAACTTCTCTGAATATGCTGCTTCGTTTGTGTCAAAAACAACTACTGCTGGTACAGCCACTGTTGCTTTGACTACTGCCAATGGCGACAAAATTCAAAAGTATGACGCTGCCGCCGGTAAATGGGATAATCTGTCGTTAACTTTGGACCCAGCAGCTACAGCTGGTGACCTGGTTGAAGTGGAGGCTAGTGACCTTGCGGGCTTGTTTACAACAGGTGATAATGTAAAAATTGGCGCCGACGCCTACGAAGTCGCGGTTAGTGGTAATGAAATCACTTTTACATGGGTAGGTGCTGCCAATGCTGATGGTACTACGGACACTACCGCAAAAGTTACGGAAGGCACTTGGACTCCTACAGGTGCGATAACTATTGGCTTGACAGGCGACGATGCTAATGTTGATGCAACTGCTACTGTAGATCCTTCTGTTCGTGAAGACTGCGCTGTTACAAAGGTTACAGACCCTGTAGTGGGTGCTGATGATGTTCGTGCGGGTGCCACCCTCACGCTGACAAAAGAAATGGTTGCCAATGGTGCCCAGTTGAAAATTGGTAATACTGTATTTACCTTTGATTCCAGCAAAACTAATACTACCGGCTCTGGTGATGCCTATACAATTGGTACAAAGGATATTGATGAAGCTGATTTGCTGAAATATGTTACAGAACAGCTTTCAAATAAGACTGTCAACATCACTAAAACAGGTGAAACTACGGCTACTTCTTTTGCCATCAACCGTGCGGATGATGACACTATTCACATTGATGAAGTAGCTCCTACAGGTGGTAACAAATATGCAGGTTTCACCAAAGCTGAACTTGAAGGCGCTTTTAAGACCATCACTCAGGCTGCTAACGCCAGCACCTCGGTTACACTGGATAATGACAAAGTCAATATCGGCGATAAGATTTCTATCGGCGGCAAAGAATACGAAGTAAAGACCAAGGGTGCAACAGCTGAAGAAACCTTAAAGGCTCTGAATGTCGCGAATGGTACCGTTAATGGCAATACCCTTACGGTTTCTGCCGCAAAAGCTACTGACCCTGCTCCTGTAATTGCTGGTGTGGGTATCACCCTTCAGGTTGGCGATACCAGCGACAACTTTAATAAGCTGCTTGTTGAAGTCAGCGATATGCACGCCAAAGCTCTTGGCGTCGCTGATGGCCAGATTGACATTAAAACCCAGACTGGCGCAGGTGCCGCAATCAACAAGATTAACGCGGCTATCGATAACGTTTCTAAAACCCGTGCGGGCTTGGGCGCTATCCAGAACCGCCTCGAACACACCATTAACAACCTGGATACCACCGTTGAGAACCTGACCGCTGCGAACAGTCGTATCCGCGATACCGATATGGCCAAGGAAATGATGAACTACACCAAGATGAACGTCCTGGTGCAGTCCGCCCAGGCGATGCTCGCCCAGGCCAATCAGCAGCCCCAGTCGGTCCTCCAGCTGCTCCAGTAATTCTCCTAGCAGCGATACTGCCAAGGGTTTTGACAAAGCAATAGCCTAGCCAAAATCCGCCCGCCTTCGCGCTATGGGGAAGCGGAAACGCTTGTTGATCAGCCCTGTCCGCGCTGAAGGCCCAGCAGACTGAAAGAAGAGAGCCGCCCGTACTTTGCGGGCGGCCCTTTTGCTGCTCAAAAACGGCAGGTATAAAATTTTGCTGAAAAATTGTCTATTTCGCTTATTGCTAAATCTGTAGAAAGTTTTATATAATAATAGTAGGGGAAAAAGCAATTCGTCTTCCCGCAAATGTCAAAAAGGCAGCGAGAAGCGTATGATATACATACAAGGCCGCCAGCTGCGACACAGACGTTATGTTTTTCGCAAACAGCAATCGGCTTTGCCGATTGCCAACGCGAACTGAAAAAGGAGAGGAATATATTGGCAGCATCGTTGACACAGTTTATCGGAACGCTTTGCGAAATTACGACACAGAACAGCGACTTATTGTGCATAGGCCGCCTAAGAAGTGAGTCAGGCAGCGAGCTGGAGGTTGCGGCCGTGCCGGGCGAGAGCCTGCCGCTTGTCTATTGCAACACCATGGTCCATGTGGTTTTCCACAGCCCGAAATTCTTTATTGTCCGCGGCCGGGTATTTATCGCCAACGACCAGTTTATCCGCATCACCGGCCTGGAGGTGCTGGAAAGCGCCGAAAAGCGCGGCAATTTCCGCGTCCGCGTCGGCAGCAGTATGCAGGGCATCCTAACCTACTCCGGCATGAGCATGGGGAAGGTGCGGATTGTCGACGTTGGGCTGTTCGGCGCGCAGATTCTCTCCAAAAACGAACTGGCCATCGGGTCAGTCATCCGGCTAAGCGACCTTGTACTGGTGCCGGAGGTGCCGCCGTTTTCGTTTAACGCCCGTGTACGCTGGAAGAAGCCCCATCCTGATAACGGCGGCGCTTATTATGGCGTCCAGTTCGACGGGATGTCGGAAAAACAGACCGACGAACTTTGCAAGGCGCTGTTCGCCCTGCAAAGGGAGGCTATCCGCAAAATGAAAAGCCGCCGCTGAGAAGCTTGCTTCAGAAAGGACCCTTTATGAAAAAGACGACCCCGCCCAAAGAAGAATCCGGCGAAAAGAAAAGCCGCCGTTTCCCTTTTTGGCCTTTTGGCCGTGCGAAGGGGCCTCTCCAGCAGACGGAGGCCTCGCCCGAGGAAGAGCGGGCCCCCGCAGGCACGCCAGCCGGCGCGCCTACCGACAGGCCGGCAGAGTCTGAAACGCCGCTTCCGCCTGAAACGCCTGCCGCGCCGCCTGAAATCGAACTGCCCGCTTGGGAGGGGCTGCGGATGCTGGGCAAACTTCCCGCTGGCCAGGCTATCCTAGAAGGCCGGGCAGAGCCGGAGCTGGTTGACTTTGTTGATCAGCTGGACGGCGAGGCAGCCTTGCTGCTGAAGCAGGCCGAAGATGATGCGCCGCCCCCCGCGCCGAAAAACCTCTGCCGGGTGTTTGTCACTCGCGACGGGATGTCGGCTTGGGCTTTCCTGTTTGCGCCGCCGGAAGGGGAGGAGCTTACTGCGGAGGCCGTCCACAGGGCCGTCAGCGCTGCGGGCGTTATTGGGGGCCGTTTGGAAGGCCGCGTGGAAAGCGCCCTTGCCAATAGGGAGTTTTTCCGGCTCTTTTGCATTGCCCGCGGCCAGCCTGCCGTCGACGGCCAGGACGGGACGGTTGAGGAGCTGTTCCCGCGGGAGCGGCAGCTTGCGCCGGTGGAAAAGGGCGGCTGCGTCGATTTTAAGGATTTGAATTGGGTGCAGACTGTGCAGAAGGACCAGGTCATCTGTAGGCTGACGCCCGCCCAGCCAGGCGTTAACGGCTGGGACGTCAAAGGCAGGCCCTGTACTGCCAAGGCTGGCACGGAGCCTAAACTCCCAATGGGCAATAACGTGGTTAAAAATGCCGACGGCACCGCGCTGGTGGCCGCCTGCGAAGGGCAGCTGGATTTTGTAAAGGGTAAGTTCCAGGTTTCGAAGGTGCTGCATATCCAGGGCGATGTCGACGGCAGCGTCGGCAATATCGCTATGATTGGGGATATTGTCATCCACGGCAACGTTTCGGAAGGTTATACCGTCAAGGCCAGCGGCAACGTCGTCGTCCAGGGACTGGTCGAGGCTGCCTTTATTGAGGCTGGCGGCAATATCCACATCCAGCAGGGCATGATGGGCAACTCCAAAGGCCGGCTTAAAGCCAAAGGGGAAATACGCTGTCAGTTTATGGAGAATTGTATTGTCGAGGCCCGCGGCAGCATTTACGCCAACAGTATGATCGGCTGCCAGATTTCCACCGATGAAAGCGTGATTGTCACCGGCGGCAAAGGGATTATTGTCGGCGGCAAAGT
Source organism: Oscillospiraceae bacterium (assembly GCA_022793675.1). Classification (GTDB taxonomy): domain Bacteria; phylum Bacillota; class Clostridia; order Oscillospirales; family Ruminococcaceae; genus Faecivivens. The sequence goes on along the minus strand of JAAWDH010000016.1, from coordinate 97,596 downwards.
TACCGCTAGCAATACCATTGAGGCCAAAAGTATCGGTACCGAGTCCAACCGCGCGATTACGCTGGAGGTCGGGCTGCCTGCCCATTATTGGGAGGAGCTGCGGGAGCTGGAAAAGAAAAAACAGGAGCTGGAGAATACCCTCTCCCAGACCGAGAAGAACATCCGCTATCTGGAGAGCCAGGACGCCGCTACACTTAGCGAGGACCGGAAAAAGATGCTCTCCCAGCTGCGGCTGCAGGTGTCTGTCCAGCGGATGACCCTCAGCCAGACGACCGCCCGCCTCCTTCAAATGAGGGATAAGAAAGACCATATCCAATCCCAGATCACCGCTAAAGTTATCTATCCCCCCGCTGATATCGCCATCGGCACCCAGCGGATGACCCTAGTCCGTACCGCCCATCTCTGCCGCGTCCATCAAAAGGACGGCGAAATCCTCTTGAATTAAGGATACGACGCTTTCTGAAGAAAGCTTAGCAAAGACTTTTCATCGCCAAGATGCCTGTGTGCAAAAATACAACATCCTACTGCGTCGGTAAGCAGGGCCTGGGAAATCGTCAGGCAGCTGTTATCGACGCAGTAGGATGTTTCTTGTTAGATAAGCAGGTATCTTGGCGATAAAAAAGTTTTGCAAGGCTTTTTCAAAAGCCGACGTATCTCCTGTACCTTAATGCCTAGGGTGGGAGCGGATCTGGATCACAGCCTTGACCAGCGCGCTCATGACGGCGCGGGTAGGAATATCGCGGGAGATGTCGTCGGCTTTGGAGACTTCGGCGACAATATATTTTGGGGGAAGCTGGTTTAAGGCATAGGCGGCGATGTCGCGCCGGCAGCGGTCGCAGCTGCAGCAGGAGAATTTCTGGATGACGGCGTCGATGTTCTGCAGCACCAGGCTTTCCATCAGGTTGATGGTGGCGACGCTGTCGGGGGCGCAGGAATCCCCTGAACGGGCGAAAAGCTTGTCTCGCAGGGCGGAAAGGCTGTCGTCGCCGGGCAGCTCCTCAATGGGGGGGATACTGCCGCCGCCGCTGGCAGCGGCGTTTGGGGCGGCTGGGCCTTGATTTCCTACGGCATAAGGGTTCTCCGCCAGGGATGGCATGATCTTTTGAAACATGGAGTCCCGATCCAATTCCTTTTTGGACTTAGCCATTAAAAAATCTTCCTTTCAAACAGTTCGTTGACCAGGGCCTGGTAGTCCTGGACCGCCGTGTTTTTGGGTGCGTAGTCGAAAACGTCGCACTGCAGCGAAGTCATCGCCTTGCTGATAACGTTGCTGTGGCGGATACGGGTCTGCAAAAGCGGGATGCCCAGGTATTCGGACAGCTGCTTGGCTGTTTCCCAGATGGTTAGGCTGAGCTTTTCGCGGGGATAATAGCGTACAAGGAACATTCCGCCGAAGACCAGGTCCGGTTTGAAGGCCTGCTTGACCCGGGAGATGGTTTCATGCACCTGGGTGACGCCCTGCAGGCTGTAGCCATCGGAAAGGCCGGGGATTAGTACAATGTCGGAGGAAACGATGGCGTTGGCCGACAAAAGCCCCAGCTCCGGCGGGGAATCGATCAGGATAAAGTCGTAAAGCGGCGCTACTGTCTTTAGCTGCGTGGCCAGCAGATGCTCGCTGCCTGGGCCGGTGAACTCCCGTTCCACTGCGCTCAGAAGGCCGTCGGCCGGCAGGATGTCGGTGACTTCAGTGCGCTGGATGGCATAGCGGCACTTGACTTTGCGCTTGATCACATCATAAATAGTGGGGCTTTGATGGGTGTCCGCCCCCATGCTGAACGTTAGATAGCCCTGCGGGTCAAAATCTACGCCAAGCACCTTATAGCCCATATGCTTAAGGCAGGTCGAAATGGCATTGGTTGAGGCCGTTTTTCCGGCACCGCCTTTTTGGTTGATAAAGGAAACGATTTTTGCCACAAAATACACCTCCCTATTTATCATTTTATCACATGGGCCAAAAAAAATGAAAGACTTTTCGTGAATTTTTTGTCGGAACCTGCGGCGGGGCGAATTTCTGCAAAAAAAGGGAGCTGCTGGCTTTCGTTTTCTGCGTCAGGGTGCGATATTAGATATAGAAGAAGGGTTTACTCCCTGCAAGCCCGCTTTGGCGGGCGTATATACAGAAATAGGAGGGAAGGTCATGATCGAACTGAAAGGGATCCATGAAAGCTATCCGGTCCATGCGGCGTCCAGCGCTTCGTCGGCTCTGAAAAGGGCGCGCGGAGAGGAGCTTGCGGCAGGGGCGGTTTCTGGGATTGACAGCGTGCGTATCAGCCCCGAGGGCGCGTTCCGCGCCAAGCTTAACACGGCGCTGGCATCCTGTGTCAGGGAAGCTTCAAGCGTTCCCAAAGGCCGGATGGAACAGCTGAAGGCCAGTTATCAGGGCGACCAGTGCCCCATCCCGGCTCAAGATACAGCGGCAGCTTTGTTGTCCCGGGTTTGCGGCGCAGGGCGCATTGAAGGCGCTTTTATGATGGATGGGAAGGAAGGCTGACATGGCGGATTGGAACAGCCTTACGGAGGTCCATGAAAAGCTCCTGGCGCTGATTGAGGAAATGCTGGGTTACGAGCAGGAGAAGCGCCAGGCGCTGCTGCGCGACGATACCGTCCGCATTGAGCAGATGCTCCAGCGGCAGCAGGCCTGCGCCATGCAGATGGAAACGCTGGAACGGCAGCGGATGATGCTGCAGGACGCCGCCGGCATTCCTGGTACAGCCGAAGAACTGCTCGCCGGGATGGCGGAAGGGCCGGAGAAGGAAAAGTTGGCCGGGGTGCTGGGAAGGCTCCGGGCAGCGGCTGGGGAGCTCCGGGAGCTGAACAAAGGCGACCTGGAGATTGCCAGGACATTTTTACAGATAAACGGCGGCATTATGCCGGAAGCGGCCCCGTCAAGAGGGCTTGACACCTATCAGGCAGCCAAACGCTTTGGCGCGGACGGCGGCTTTGAACAGAAAATTTAAGGAGGAATTACTTTGCGTCCTACTTTTATGGGTTTTGAGATTGCCAAGTCCTCGATTTTTGAGAACCAGAAGCGGATCGATATCGTGGGCAACAACCTTGCTAACGCCAGCACCGCCGGCTATACCAGGCAGCGGGTGGAAACCGCCGCCATCTCCCCTTCGGCCTACAGCACAAGGATTTCCAGCCAGCGGGTCGGCCTTGCCGGCCAGGGCGTCGAGGCGCTGGGCGTTGGCCAGGTGCGGGATGAATTCCTGGATAAGCGTTTCCGGGACGAATACACCAAGGCCAGCTACCATTCCCAGGTATCCGAGATTTTGCAGGATGTTCAGAGCGCTTTGGGCGACGGCAAGGATATTTCCGATACTTCCGGCCTCTTTGGGGCAATGGCCAACATCTACACCAGCTTAAACGACTATTGCAGCGAGCCGACCCTGGAAACCCAGGCCAACATCGTCCTTTCGGCTTTCAAAAACATTACCCAAGTGCTGCAGCAGATGAACTCCCAGCTGGACAACGTTGCTGCCCAGCATACTTACGATACGTCGATCAACGTCGACCGGGTCAACGAGATTCTGCAGCGGGTGGCGCATATCAACCAGATGATCAGCCAGGATTTCACCGTTGTCAGCGACCCCAACAACGAGCATTTCCGCCCCAACGAGCTGATGGACGAACGGAACCTTCTGCTGGATGAGCTTTCAAGCTTTGCCGATATCAACGTTACCCAGAAATCCGACGGCACCGTCGACGTAGACCTGGGCGGCAAACAGATGGTGAAGGGCATTGAGTATAATACCCTGCTCATGCAGAAAAACGACGATGGCACCATCGGCATCCGCTGGCGCGAAACCGGCGAGGACGTCCTCTTTTCCAGCGGCGCTTTGAAGGCGAGCCTGGACATTATCAATGGCCGCGGCGCTAACGTTCAAAGTAAGAATGAAAGCTCTGCCCAGGGCATCCGCTACTACCGCGACAAGATTGACAGCTTTGCCAACGCCCTGATGGAAGTTGCCAACAGCTGCCTGCCGGAATTCGACGCCGACGGCAAGCCTATCCCCGGCAAGTATAAGACCCTTTTGGGCGAGAAGCAGCCCGACGGCAGCGTCAGCGCTAAAAATTCCGCGACAGCCGCTAACATCACCATCAGCACAGAGTGGCAGGAAGGCGGCGCAGGCTACTTTATTTGCAGCCGTGCCGAGGATATGCGCTACTACGCCCAGCAGATTTCCCACCGCCTGACCGGCGCTGACACCACCTTCAAAGCCCCTGGCGAGTCCTTCACCGGCACCTTTGAAGAATACTATAACGATACCCTTTCCAAGCTGGGTTCGGATATCTCCTTCCATGAAGGGAGAAGGGATGCAGTCTCGCTGATAGCGGACGATTTCCAGGACCGCCGGGACGACATTTCGGGCGTTTCCCGCGATGAGGAAACTGCCAATATGCTGATGTATCAAAAAGCCTATGAGGCCGCAGCCCGGGTTATGACGACTTTGGACGATCTTTTAGATGTCATCGTCAACCGGATGGGACGGGTTGGCTTATAATATGACAGATAGGAAGGAGTAAAGCAATGCGTGTAGCAGACAGAATGACCGCCAGAAATTACCTGAAGTACCTTCATGGGGCGCGGTCTGATTACGCGGATACCCTAAGCCGGATTAACTCTGGCAAACGGTTCACCAAGCTTTCCGATGACGTTTCGTCCGGTACCCGGGTATTGACCACCCGTACCGAGATGTATAAGACCCAAAAGCAGCTGAGCAACATCAAATCCATCAACGAAGAGCTGACCGTGACCGAGAGCTGTATGCAGTCCATCAGCGACATTATCGCCGATGTGCACAAGCTGGTCGTTCGGGCAAAGAACGACCCCACTTCGACCGGCGGCCGCAAGGCGATTGCCCAGGAGCTTCGGGGCCTGCGGGACGAGGTGCTTCAGTTCTGCAACACCCAGTATGGCAAGCGCTATATTTTCGGCGGCACCAACATGAGTACAGCCCCCTTTACGCTGGATGAAAACGATCGTATTCTTTACAACGGTATCCCGATGGACGAAGTGCAGAAAGATCCCACTACTGGCGAATTTTTCTACATGAAGCCGTCTGCAGTGCAACCTGACCCTAATGATCCAACTTTGCCTCCCAATCCAAATGATCCTATCTATCAGCCTACTAAAGTCACCATTCCCATGGACGAAGATGTTTATATGGACATCGGGTTGGGCTTCAAAATGAAGGCTTCCGAAGTACAGGACACCACCGCCTTTAAGATTTCCTATTCTGGCCTGGATTTTTTGGGCTATGGCAAGGATGACGACGGTACCTCTAATAACGTTTATAATATCATTCATGATATTATGGCTAATATTGAGAATTACTCGATGGAGGAGCTGGAAGAGGTCGACGACCGGCTGACCGAGCTGTCGGACAAATTCCGCGCGAACCTCACCGACATCGGTTCCAAGACCAATTACCTGGATACGATGCAGGGAAGGCTGGAAAAGACGGCGGATAACCAGAAAATCCGTATCCAGAACCTGATGGGTATTGACGACGCCGAGGAGGCTACCAACCAAAGCATGAACGATTATGTCCTGAAAGCGGTGCTCCAGATGGGCAGCCGGGTTCTTCCGGTTTCGCTGATGGATTATCTGCGGTAATATCCGTAACGAATCCTGTGGGAGAAGGTGTAGAAAGATGACGCAGCTATTGCAGATTACAACAACCCCAATTAAATACGAAATGCAGGTCGAACGGGCTAGACTGGAAATCCGGCAGAAGTTCCAGCCAGAAGGGACGGTTTCCCATAAAAACGCCCAGCTGAATCTGGAAGCGACCAACACCAGGGTTCAGCTCGACACCTATGAGATGCGGCGGAGCCTAGGGTTTGCCAGCCCCAAAGACTTGGTCGCGGATGCCGCCCAGAAAGGGCGCGAAAATATCACGGAGAAAACCCGGGAATACACCGATATCGGCCGGCAGATGTCCGAGACCTATAACGGCACGACAATTGCCGATATTTACCGCCAGAAAATGCTGGAACAGCCGTCGTCCTATACGGCGTTCCTTCCCAATGGCGGCACGCAGATTTCCTGGATCCCTGCCGGGCTGAACACCGATTATCAGGAAGGCTATCTGGACCATAGTTGGAACGTGACTCCGCCGACGATGGATTATGTGCCGGGGAGCTTCCATGTAGAAATCCTCCAGTACCCCAGCATCAATGTCGAATACCTGGGCGGCCCCCATTACGTTCCGCCCAGTGCCGCGCCCGACTATGTGGCGCCGGAAGGCTGACCCCTTCCCAGATAGGAAATGCACAGCCTCTCGCCTGCGGGAGTCTGTGCATTTTAGGAACAACCAGCCCCATAGAGTAAGGAGAAGACCATGGTAATCAAGACAAGGGACTTTGGCGAAATCAATGCCGAAGAACAGAATATTATCCGCTTCCAGCGGCCGGTGCTGGGCTTTGAGGGCCACAGCCGCTATCTGCTTCTGCATGACGAGTCGATGGGCCATGGATTTGCTTGGCTGCAATCGGCCGAGGAGCCAGAGCTGTGCTTTATCCTCGTGGATCCAAGCCTCGTGATGCCGGACTATATGCCAGTGCTGCCAGGCGATACGGCTGCCCTTTTAGGGGCTAATGACTATGAGTGCTGGGTGCTGGCTACCATCCGTGAAAGCCTTGCCAAATCCACCGTCAACCTGCGCAGCCCCATCGTCATCAACCCTGAAACAAGGCTTGCCGGGCAGTTTGTGCTGGAACAGGATTACCCTGTCCGGTATCCGCTGACGAAGGAGGCGCAGTAGGATGCTTATTTTAAGCAGAAAGCCCAACGACTCCTTCTTAATCGAAGTCGAAGGGCAGAAAGAAGTGATCGAAATCAAGATCACCGAATGCGCCAACGGCCAGGTGCGCTTGGGCATCACCGCTCCACAGTCCTGCAGGATCTGGCGCAAGGAGCTGTACCAGACCGTGCAGTTCAACCGCCAGGCGGCGGTGGAGCTTCCCGCTTCCAGCCTGCGGCAGGTCATATCCGGCCTGTCCGGCGAGGAAGGGAAGACGTCAGAATAACTTGGCGTTCTTTTGGGTGTAGTCGGTCATAAAGGCCTGAAGGCTTCTCTCGCCCGCTGCATCCAGCGCCGCGAACCCGCAGGTATAGCTTGTGCTGGCCCCGGCAGGGAGGCTGCGGCGGATCTGGATTAAGGTGTCAGCAATGGGCAGCTGCGGCTGGGCGGATAAAAGGTATTCCTCCCCCAAGGCCAACGGCTTTTCAGTAGTAGCAAGGAATTCCAGCTGCTGCAAGGTGACAGAGGTAACAGTAATATCGATTGCTTTGCCTTTTTGCAGGAAAGACAGAAGCCCGCTTCGCGGCGGGAGGAGTTTTGCCGATAGGGACATCTCGCAGCAGTAGATCTTTTCTGCGCCGGGCAGCAGCTCGTCCTCTACCGAGACCAACCGCATCAGGTGCTTGTTGGAGATATAGACCTTCCCGGAAAATTGGTGGATCTCGTCGTTGTCCAACAGGCGGGTAATGATCATCGGCGTGCCGATTGGATAGAGCGGTACAAAATCGCTTTTAAACTCAATGCTCTGCTGTCTGACATCCACAGACGCCTGGCCGCGGGCAAGGATTTCCCCTTCGGCGGATTTCAGCGCGGCGGGGAACAGGGATGAGAAAATGGTGCCAGTCATGGTTATGACCTCCTTGGAATTCTTTTAAATGGACGGTCCGCGGCCCCACAGCCGGGTACCCCAGGCTGCAAACCGGGAGCCTTGATTAAAAAGTCCGTCTTAACATATTATAGCACGAAAATGGGAAGTGTGAAATACCTAATGGGTGCACAAAATGCAAATCCGGCCCTGACAGCGGAAATTTTATCGCTGATCGCCGAAGAAAAAGAGCTTTTTCTCCAAATTGAACAGGCAACTGAAGCCATGTGTATTGCGCCAGTCGAAGAAATCGAGCCGCTTTTTGACAAGCGGCAGCAGTGCTTCGAGCGCGTCGTCGGCCTGCGGGAACGGTTGGGCGCGCTGTCCGGGCAGGGCGGCCGCGAGGTGGAGGAAGCGCTTCATAACCGCTGCAAGCGGTTAGGGCTTTCGCCGGAATTGGCCGCTATTTACGACGCTGCGATGGGCGTTAAAGCTGTCGCCAGCCGTATCCAGCAGTACGATCCGCTGGTGGAATCTCACATCAAATCGCTGCAAAGCGAGATTATGGCCAAAATTGAGAAAATCAATCAAAGCGGCGCCTCGGTGGCCGGGCAGTACAGCCGTCTGATGGGCATCGGCGGGCTGGCTCCCTCCCCCTTGCAGGGCGGCCGCAAGATATGACATAAAGAGTGACAGACAAAGGAGGTTTGTTCCTATGTCCAGCATCAGCAATTCTAATTACTACAGCGTTAGTTCCAGTACCAACAAAGGTATGTCGGGCATGATTTCCGGTATGGACACCGAAAGCATGGTGACCCAGATGCTGTCCGGCACCCAGAGCAAAATCGACAAGCAGGAGGCGCTCAAGCAGCAGGCAATCTGGCGGCAGGAGATTTACCGCGACCTGATCACCTCCATCAACGATTTCCGGGGCAAATATTTTGATACCTCGTTTGATTCCCAGCTGGCGACCAACTTCGCCTCGCCGGACCTGTTCGGTTCGATGCTTTCCACCATCAAAAGCGGCGACGCCGTGCGGATTATCAGTACCGGCTCTACCGCCAATATGGGCGATATGAACGTCATCGTCAACCAGCTGGCCAGCAAAGCGTCCCTCCAGTCCGGCCATCCGATGAGCAGCGACAGCATTAAGGGCAGCGCCCTGACCGAAAAGCTGCTGGAAAATTTTGATAAGACATTGGCCTTGGACGTGACTGTATCAGGCGGCGAGAAAAAGACCATCAAAATCAATCTTGGGGCAGCCAATACCGAGGAAGGCCTTGCTGAGGCCATCAATAAGAAGCTGGCCGAAGAAGGCATTACCGATGTGTCCGCAAAGGCTTTTGACGGCAAGATGCGGCTGCTTGCAGAAGGCGGCAGCAGCGTTTCGGTCAACAGCAAGGAATCCACCAGCTTGGCGCTGATAGCAACCGGCCTTAGCAATACTGTTTCTTCGGATACAGCCGAAGGCAAGATGCTTGAGGGCAGCACCCAAATGACAGCGGATGCAGGTTATATTTTTGACATGGCCCTGGACGGCGTGCAGAAGCAGATCACGCTGAACAACGTCGAGGTCGTCCGGAATGAAGACGGAGAAATTGACATAGAGGCAACCAGCAAGAATCTGCTGGATAGCTTGAGCCGCGAGGTTGAGCTGGCCTTCGGCGAATCGGTTAAGGTTGAGCTGACAGATGATAAAGAATTCAAGTTTACCCTGGATGTAGAGGGCCAAGCCGGCCACCAGCTGCGTATTACCGGCGCTAACGCCGGCCTTCTGGGCATCACCCCTGGTTCCTCCAGCACCCTGAGCACTTCCTCGACCCTTTCCGAGCTGGGGTTGGCCGGCGGCCGCTACAGTTTTGAAATCAACGGCGAGAAGTTCACTTTTGACGAAAATAATACCATCAGCGACGTGATGAACGCCATCAACAACAGCCGCGCCGGCGTCAAGCTGAGCTACTCCGCTTTTTCGGATACTTTTAAGCTGGAGGCCAACTCTTCCGGCTCCAAATACGGCATCGAGCTTGTCCAGACCGAGGGCAACCTGCTCTCCGCCTTGTTTGGGGAAGATAAGGTAAAGCCTGCCTCAAAAGCGGCCAGCAGCCAGCTGACCGTAGGCACCATCGCCGGCAAGCCTGACGCGCTGAAGGATTATAAAACCACCAAGGCGACGATGAAAATCAACGTCAACGGTAAAACCTACACCTACACCGCTTCTTCCGGAGATGATGACAAAACGATCGACGGCGACACGATTGTTGATTCGCTCAACAAGTGGCTCAAGGAACAGTTTGGCACCGTGGACGGCGAGGAAGACGGCAAGCAGAATATCTTCTACAACAGCAAGACCGGCGAGCTGGAAATCCAGGACGGCTATGTCGTCAGCTTTGAGCAGACCGCCGTCGACCAGGAGAACCCTGATAAGCTGGCCGAAGGGATGAAGACCGACCTGGCGCTGGCGCTGGGTTTTAATCAGACCGCTACTTCCAACCGTGTTACAGATGACACCAAAATTGAGGATATTGTTCAGCTAAAAGATATTTCTGCTTTTGCGGACCAGAAAGGCACTGCTTTGAAGGACATGGATCCAGTTTTGATTGGCCTTGCCAAAGACAGCGAAATCATTTATGAGGATGGCCGGCTAATTGTTCAGAAACCCAATGGCAGCGCCGGTCAGGTGGATTTGAAAAACGATCCCGAAATCGCCGAGCTGTTTGGCATTGATCCCAACAGCAATGATAAGGTTCTTACAATTGGAGATGGAAAGCTTACGGATCCTAATGGGAAAATCGTCGGCGAAGATGCTAAAGTCGTCATCAACGGCATCGAGACGACCCGCAACAGCAATACCTTTGAGATTGACGGCATTACGATGGAACTGACCAAAGTCAGTGAAAAAAATGATAAAGGCGAATCGGTTGGCTCTGTAATTTCCACCTACCAGGATACTGATAAGATTGTCGACACCTTCAAGTCCTTTGTTGAGGATTACAACGCTTTAATCGAAAAGCTTAACGGCTATGTCGATGAAAAGGCCAATTATCGCGACTACCAGCCTTTGACCTCCGCCCAGAAGAAAGAGATGAGCGACCGGGAAATCGAGCTGTGGGAGGAAAAGGCCAAACAGGGCCTGCTGCGCCGCGACGCTGCGACTTCTGCGCTGCTAAGCGAGATGCGTATCGCCCTTTACTCCAAGCCCGCCGGCTCCAATATCGCGCTCTATAACATCGGCATTGATACCGGCAACTATAAGGAAAAGGGTAAGCTTCATCTGGACGAGGTCACCCTGCGCAACGCGTTGACCAGCAATGCTGAAGAAATCAGCAAGCTGTTCACCGGCGAGGACGGCATCGCTTCCCAAATGATCAAGGCTCTGAAGGCGGCCGCCGAAACCAGCTCCGCCAACCCTGGCAGCATGGTGCAGACCGCGGGTGCTGTGGGCTGGGCGTCGGAGAACAACAACACCCTGACCAATGAAATCAAGAGCATTGAAGACCGCATCAAGGACCTTAAGGCCAAATACGAGATAGAACGGCAGCGTTACTGGAACCAGTTTAATTCGATGGAATCCATCCTCGCCAACTATTCCAGCCAAAGCTCCTACCTCTCGCAGATGTTTACCTCCTATTGATGAAGGGAAAGGAACCGAATATGTTGGGAAACTATAAGGCCTATCAGCAGCAGTCGATCATGACTATGACCCCCAGCGAAATTTTGACGACCCTTTACGACGCGCTGATTAAAGAATTGAGCCTTTCCAAACTGGCGCTCGCCAAAAAAAGCTATGCCGACGCCAACACCCATCTGCAGAAATGCCAGAGGATCCTGACCCATCTTCAGGTTTCTCTAGATTTCAAGTATGAGATTTCCAACAACCTGGATGCGCTGTATGATTATTTCAGCTATGTCACCGTCCAGGCTAATATCCATAAGAACGCCGATGGGTTGGATGATATTATCGGCATGATTGCCGAGCTGCGGGACGTCTATATTGAGGCCGCCAAGCAGCAGGCTGAAGGAGGGAAGGCGGAGGCGAAGTAAAAACCGCCCCGCAGGAAAGGAGAAACTATGTTTTTTCAGCGCGACAGCTTTCGGGTGATGGAGAGCGGCCTCAATGCCGCTTGGCTGCAGCAGCAGATCCATAACCAGAACCTATCTAACGTCGAAACCCCCGGCTATAAGGCCAAGAACGCTACTTTTGAGGAAGTTTTTGCCGCTGCCAGGGACGGCGGCCGCCGCTACCAGGCGACGGTTTTTACCCGCGACGACCTGACTATGCGTCCCGACGGCAACAACGTCGACGCCGAAGTGGAAAGCATGGAGCTTTATAAGGCTTACGTCCAATACAGTATGCTGCTTGACAAGGTCAGCAGCCAATTCAGCAATTACAGCTATATCCTCAATAACGCATTCAAATAAATAAGCGGCTTTAACCGCCTCTGTCCCTTCTGGGCAGGGGCGGGGAAGCCTTTACTAAGGAGAAAACGCTATGCCTTTTTTAGGTTCTTTGGACATTGTGGGTTCTGCCCTCACGGCGGAGAATTTCCGCGCCAACATTGCGCTGCAGAATATGGCCAATGCCAAAACCACCGTCACCGAAACCGGCGACCCCTACCGCCGCCAGCAGGTGGTGTTTGAGGAGCGGGCGCTGAACTTCCAGAGCCTGCTGACCGACGAGCAGCGGCGCACCCGCCTAGAGCGCGGGCAGGTCCGCAGCGGCGTCAAGAGCGGCGGCGTGCGCGTCGCCGAGGTCGTCGAGAGCGACCGAGATTTCCTGTCTGTCTACGATCCGACCCACCCCCAGGCCGACGAGAACGGTTATGTCCAGTATCCGAATGTGGATACTACCGAGGAAATGATCGACCTGATGGCGGCCTCCAATGCCTACGACGTCAACCTGACGGCGCTGAACGTGGTCAAGGCCATGATCCGCAAGGCGTTGGAGATGAATAACAGCTGATGATGGATACTGGCTTTTTCGCCCAGCGCCTTCAATGCTCCCGCAACGATAAGGAGGAAGCCTTGAAGGTCGTGACCGAGCTGGTGGATATTGCCTACCTTTCGCAGGGCGGTGTCAAAGCGTTGGACGAAAAGGCGTCGGCTTTGAAGCAGACCCCTGCCGGACGTTTCCTGGGCAAGGCCCTGCAGCTTTATATGGAGGCGAAAAATGGCAGCCAGATCCGCCGGGTGCTTTATAACCTGATTGTGTCTTCCAACTGGACAGGCGGCCTTTTCCTGCAGGGCATTGTCATTACGGAAGCGCTGGCGGCGCTGTTGGAAAAAGAGGATATGGACTTTGTCTTCACGTTTTTGGTGCCGTCGTTTTTTGGGATTGATTATGAGGGCCGCGCAGCGGATATCTACCATGATTTTAAGCAGCAGCGGCTGGTTGCGATGATGATGCCGGAAGCCGCGGAGAACGGAGAAAGCAGCGCTTACGAAGCGTAACGCGCTGTCGGAAATATTTTTCAGAAACCCGCCAAACGGGGAAAAAGGAGAGCGACATCCATGGAAAAATTTACAGAGCAGACACAGGCGGACAACAGCGAGCTGGAGGGTAAATACTTAACCTTCTGGACCGACAGCCAGCTTTTTGGGATCCCGATTATCAATGTAGTGCAGATCATCCAAATGCAGGAGATTACTGAAATTCCGGATTTCCCCAGCTACGCCAAAGGAATCATAAATCTTCGCGGGACGATGATCCCGCTGATTGACATCCGGCTGCGCTTGGGTAAAATGCCCGCTGATTACAACGAGCGTACCTGCATCATTGTTACCAATATCCAGTCCCTGCAGATCGGGCTGATTGTCGATGAAGTCAATGAGGTCACCGATGTCGCCGATGAGAGCGTTTCCCCGCCGCCCCGCATGAGCGGCGGAGATTATACCAGCCGCTACCTGACTGGTATTGCCAACCAAGGCGGTACTGTCGTCCTGCTGATCAGTCCCGACCGCATCCTCAGCGATGATATGATCAGCGACCTGCAAAGCTATATGTAAAGGTACGGGGAATACGGGAGTACGACGCTTTCTGAAGAAAGCTTAGCAAAGACTTTTATTCGCCAGGGTACTTGTATGCAATGTTATAAACGCCTACTGCGTCGATGAGCTATCGACGCAGTAGGCGTTTTCATATGGGATAGTCGGGCATCTTGGCGATTAAAAAGTTTTGCAAGGCTTTTTTAAAAGCCGTCATTAAATTGGGCGGGTATATTGCTTCAGCCATTCGGCTTCTTCAGGAGTCAGGAAGGGGGAGATCTTTTCAAATACCTGCTGGTGGTAGCTGTTGAGCCAGCCTTTTTCACGGCAAGTCATGGCGTCGGGGTCGAGCGCGTCAAGGTCGATGGGGGCAAAGGTCAGCGTCTCGAAATACATGAACTGGCCGTATTCGTTTTCTTCGCCTTTGCAGCAAAGCAGCTCGTTTTCGGTACGGATACCGTGGCTGCCTTCGATATAGACACCAGGTTCGTCTGTAGTAACCATACCGGCCTCCAGTACCGCGCTGTCGTTGCGTTCGGGGACAATTTTCCAACGGAAACCGTTGGGGGCTTCGTGTACGCCGGAGAGATAGCCGACGCCGTGGCCGGTGCCGCAGCGGTAATCAATCCCCAATTCCCAGATAGGCCCGCGGGCAAGGATGTCAAGGTTGATGCCCCGGCAGCCATAGAGGAAGCGTGCGTTCTGCAGCGCCAGCACGCTGCGGCAGACAGCGGTAAAGTGGCAGCGTTCCGCGTCGGAAATAGGCCCAAGGGCAATCGTACGGGTGATATCGGTGGTACCTTCGTAATATTGTCCGCCGGAATCGACCAGATAAAGGCCAGTAGGTTTCAGCTGGGCGTCGCTTTCGGGGCTGGCGGAGTAGTGCATCATCGCCGCATTGGGGCCGTAAGCGCTGATGGTGTGGAAGGAAGGTTCGATAAAGCCTTCCTGTTCTTGACGGAGACTTTCCAAGTAATCAGCGGCGGAACATTCGGTGATGGTGTTTTTGCCCACGTTCTGTTTCAGCCAGTACATGAACTTGGTAACCGCCACGCCGTCGCGGATATGGGAGTGCCGGAGGTTTTCAATTTCTGTTTTGTTTTTAACAGCTTTCATCAGCTGTTCAGGGTTGGTTTCGTCAATCAGTACGGCGCTGCCCATTTTTTCCAATAGGGCAAAATTGACTTTGGCTGTATCCAGCAGCACCCGTTTACCGGAGAAGTCTTCGCTGTAGATTGCGTCATAGGGACGCAATGTCACGCCAGCTTCGCTGAGGCTGGTTTTGACCGTTTCGCCAATGGCGTTGGGGTTGACGTAGAGGAATGCTTCATCCATTGTTACCAACGCGTAAGAGAGCAGCACTGGCGTGCAGGCCACATCGTCGGCGCGGATATTCAAAAGCCAGGCAATATCGTCGAGCGTGGTCAGCAGATGGGTGTCAGCTTGTTTCTCGGCCATAGTTTTGCGGATGCCGGCGAGTTTTTCCTTGGCTGAGCGCCCAGCATAGCGTTCCTCAAGCAGGAAAGCGGGGGTGCAGCTCATCGCAGGGCGGTCTTTCCAGGCCATTCCCACAAGGTCTTCATGGACAGCGAGGACGACGCCTTTTTTGGCGAGCTTTTCGGCTAAGGATCTGCCCTCTTTACCGGCAATCACCCGGCCGTCAAAGGCCAGCTTGCCGTTTGCGGGTATTTTGTCCAGCAAAAACTCTTCCATTGTGGGGACGCCTTCCACCCCCATACGGTACAGCGTGACGCCGGAGCCGGCGAGCTGACGTTCTGCTTGGATAAAATAGCGGCCGTCTGTCCAAAGGCCAGCTTCGTCTGCCATTACTGCCAGCGTTCCGGCCGAACCGGTAAAGCCGGACAGCCAGGCCCTTGCCTTAAAATATTCGCCGACATATTCCGATTGGTGGGGGTCGGCCGTCGGGACAATCAGGGCGTCGACGCCCTTTTCAGCCATCAGCCGGCGTACCGCCGCCAGTCTTTCAGTAACCATCGAAAATCCTTCCTTTCGGGGGGCTGGGGGCTAGGCGCCTTCAGCCGTATACGATATCATAGCTAGAATCAGAGAAGTTGACCGTGACCGTTGTGCCGTCGCTGAAGGTGCTGCGCTGGACAGCGGGGTTGCCGTCGACCAGTTCGTGGCGGACCAGTTCGCATTTGGCCACTTTTTCCTGCAATTCGGCCACGATGCGCCAGCGGGCAATTTTTTCATCCAGCGGCGTGCTGTCGCCGAAAGCGCCGTCTACGCCGGGATAAGCGCCGTCTTTGTCCATATAGGCCGCGCCGCCGTTGAGCAGGGCGTAAAGCATATAGTCTTCCTGCCCTTTCAGGTGGTCCATCGGCCAGGGAAGGATCATGCACTCATGGTAAACCAGGTTGAAAAGCGGCGCTGGGATGCCTTTTCGGGGGCTGCCGGGCGCGGCCAGCATAAAGTCGTGGGGGCCGTAGTGGCAGAAGACGAGGCTTTCAACGGCCCAGTCGACGCATTCCTCCGAGCTGGGGGCGATGCCTTTGGCAGTCAGGTAGTCAAAGCAGGCTGCGCGGTATTCGAGGCACTGCCGGCGGGTCATCCGGTGTTCCGGATGGGCGCATTCGTCCGGTTCGTTGCAGGTGAAAACGTCCAAATAGGCGCCTTCCAGATGGATGCCGTGCCGCAGGACTTCTTCAAAGTTGCGTTTGACGTAATAGGGGGCCTGGGAAGCGCAGAGGTAGCTCTGCCGCCCGCCGGCCCAGCGCGCCATTTCAAAGACGCCGCCGTCAGGGTCATGGATGGCGAACTCCTTATCGAAGGTGGGGGCGTCAAAATAGTAGTCGCGGTACTGGTCGTGGATGCCGAACATATACCCGAATTCCTGCATGGTGTCGCTCAGCGTTTTCATACCTGCCCAGCCGCCGGCTTCTTCGCAGGCTGGCAGGTAATCGGGGTGTTTGTTGTCATACCCAGGGTCGCCCCAGCCGTCCAGGTGGTAGTAAAGCTTTTCGACCCCCAGCGCATGGTAGCGCCGGACTTCCTCTGTCCGCACCGAGAAGGGGGTAAGGGAATTGTTTTTGTCGGGGGCCGCCGGGTCAAAGAAGTCAGAGTTGGGGGAAACGTGGGTCTTGATGCCCTTATGGACGAAGGCCGCGCCGATCAGCTTGTCAACCATTGGGTTGCGCAGCGCCTTTTCGGCCAGCGTGACGAAGTGCCCAGTTTCCTTGACATAGGCGCGGTAGACCTTGCACAGGTCGTTGTAGTCGCAGTCGGAAAGGAAGCTGCAGCGGACCACGCGGCGGTAGTCCATCTTCCCAAGGCTGGGCAGCCAGCGGAAAGCGACGTGGGCGTACGGGCCGCCGGCAGGGTGGTCGACGCTGTAAGCGGCGTCCCAAGGCGTTTCAGCGATGGCGATATAGCCGCCGTCCGGCCGTACCTGGCCAAACCAGGGCATATAGGCTGCCGCGCTGCAAAGCTGGCCGCCGAAGTGCATCCGCGTCAGCTCCTCCGGCCAGTTATTGGGCAGCAGAAGCCCCTGTTCGATGTTCAGCACGCTGTACCAGCCCTTGTCGGCGCAGTCGAATTCCATCGGCCCGGGCCAGCAGACCGCTTCGATTTCCAAACCTTCGTCGCAGAGCGGGATCCACTCAAAAAAGACGTTGCCCGTGCTGCTTTCCACCCAAACGATGGTCTCAAAAGTAAACGGGATTTCCCCCCGCCCTTCGGGGAAAGCGCGGAAGGTCGAGCGGATGCCGTCGCCGACGCCGGTTTTCCAGACGCTGTGGCGGATTTCCATTGCGTCGGAGAATTTCTTCTCCCCGCCGTCCTTCAGGCGGATGACAGGCGTGTAGTCCTTGGCCCACTGCCAGCGCCGCCCATTCGCTTCAACCGTGACATGGAGCGTCCCGCTGTCCAGCGAGAGGATGGTGCTGCCGTTGGTGACCGAGATCGTGCTCATAAAAGTAGTCCTCCAATTCGTTTATTTGTCGCGTACACTTTCATGGGATATGCCCTTGAAAAGGCGACACTTTCTCATCCCCATTGTACCATATTCTTCTTATATATGCAACCCTCTTTTCGGGGAGTACGGGGGATACGGGAGTACGGGGGGACGGGAGTACGACGCTTTCTGAAGAAAGCTTAGCAAAGACTTTTATTCGCCAGGGAACGTATCTGCACAGCCATGCCCGCCTACTGCGTCGACAAATCGGTTCCCCGTCCTAAAAGCGCGAAAGGCGTGCCTTCCAAGAATAGAAGGCACGCCTTTTTTGTGTAATCATACCAAATTCCTCGACAGGTTTTGGCCAGAAAATGATTTGCATTTTTGCGGCAATAATGCTATAATGAAAATAAGGAAGATAAAAAATGCGGCAGCCTGCAAGTGCTACCAACACGAGCAGGCCTGCACAGGTGCTAACGCCACCGTTGTACAGCAGATTCCTCTGCACCACAAGCTTATTATACCCGATTTGCGCCCAAAAAGCAAGGGATTCGGGTAAATTTTTTGTGGTGCGTCCAGGTTTTTTCAAGCTGCCAAGACGGGTGTCGTGCGCCGTCTTAGCAGTTTTTATTTTCCGCAAAAAGAGAGCCGGGAAAAACCGGCCGATAAAGCTGCCTGCGGGGCGTCCGGACGGAAGGGAAACGAAGGGGTTTCCGCCTGGAAGTTTTTGCGCGGCGCAGCGCGAAACGGAGAAACAAGAAAAAACGGAGGAATCAATCTATGAAAACAAACATGGTAAAACGGCTGGCAGCAGCAATGCTGGCAGCTACCGTTGCCATCGGCACCCCTATGGCGGTTTCTGCTGCCTGGAAGACCGAGGGCAAGGGCTGGAACTGGACCGTAAACGGCCAGAACGCCACTGGCTGGCAGATGATTGACAACACCTGGTACTATTTCAACGCACAGGGCACCATGCAGACCGGCTGGGTACAGTACGGCAACAGCTGGTTCTTCCTGCAGCCCTCCGGCGCAATGGCTACCGGCTGGGTCAATGACAACGGCCAGTACTACTACACCAAATCCAACGGTGCAATGGCTACCGGCTGGGTGCAGGACAACGGCACCTGGTACTGCATGAGCAGCTCCGGCACCATGCGCACCGGCTGGGTGGCCAGCGGCAACGACTGGTATTACCTGGCCCCGACCGGCGCAATGGTCACCGGCGCCGTCATTAAAGTTGACAACGCGGTTTATTCGATTGCAGCCGACGGTTCGATGCAGACCGGCGAAGTCACCATCGCGGGCAAAACCTACACCTTCGGCGAGGACGGCGCGGCCACCGGCGACAATATCCCCGAACCCGACCGCACCTTCTCTTCCGCAGCTACCCCCGGCGGCACAGCGGCTGAGACCACCCCGACAACCCCGCCCGCTGATACAACCCCCACTACCCCCAGCAAGCCTAACCGTCCTAGCTATGGCGGCGGCGGTTCCACAACGCCTGATCCTGATGAACCCGATACTCCTGTCTCCACGGTGCAAACAGTTACAGTTCGTCCGGTGGGCAATGCCGGTGAAACGCCTAACTATAATTATCCCGCTAAATATACAGCGGCAGGCGTTGAATTCAGCAAAACTGCTGATAATGAGTATACAATTTCGTATACTCCTAAACAAGATGTGAGCATTGAAGATGAACTATGCCAAACCATAAATGGTACTAAATATGGCTTCATCGGTCTTCAATTTGAGAAACCCGAAGGTGCCGTAAAGGTAAGCTACACAATCGCTGGCGGCGCTGCCACAGAGGTTGATCTGAAGGGTGCAGATGCTGAAAATCTGTTTAAGGGTAATCTCATCCTATACTTTGCTTTTGCTCAGGCTGATAAGACAACATTGGCCGCTGGTTCTTGGAAGGTTGAACTGACCTGGAAGAACGAAGCTGACGAAACAATTGTTACCAGAAGTGCTACGATTAAGCGTGCAGCAGCTGATGGTGATGGCGACGGCGGCGACCAGGGCGGTTCTGGCGACGGCGGCGACCAGGGTGGTTCTGGCGGCGACGGCAACCAGGGCGGTTCTGGCAACGGCGGCAATACTGAAAATCCTGGTACTGGCGGTACCGGCGGCGATAACAGTGAAGGCGGTCAGCCTGAAAACCCCGGCACTGGTCCTGAAGGTGCCGGAAATCCTACTGAGGAATAATTCCGTTAAACTTGAGTTTTGGACTGGTTTCATTTAACTAACCCATCCCGGGTTTCGGCTTTCTGAAGCCCGCCCCTTCCTTGGGCGCACAGAGTTTTCTGTGCGCCCTTTCTTTATGCGCGGGGTTGCCGACGCAGTAGGCGGGGATGGTTGTGCGGGCGCGCATCCTAGCGAATAAAAGTTTTTGCAGCTTAGCTTTGCTAAGCTAGGCTTTCTTTCAAAAAGCGTCGCACTCCCGTACCTCTCGTACCCAGTAATTTTACAGATTTTCCCTTGCAGTCTGCGATGCAGAAGGGTATAATAGAAAAAGAATCCATAAAGAGGAAGGGCAGACTAATGTTACAAAAGATTTTTGACAAAACTTTCTGGAAGTTCATGCTTGTGGGGGTGGCGAACACTCTGTTCGGCACGGCGGTGATGTTCCTTTTTTACAATCTGTTTCATTTCGACTACTGGGTGTCGTCGGCGGCGAACTATGTGTTCGGCAGCATATTAAGCTATATCCTCAACCGCTTTTTCACCTTTAAGAGCAAAACGGCGACGAAGAAGACGCTTTGGCGGTTTGTGGCCAACATATCGCTTTGCTATCTCTGCGCCTATGGCGTGGCGAAACCGCTGGTGCGGTGGATGTTTTCGTCGGCGACGCCGGCATTCCAGGATAACGTTGCGATGCTTGCGGGGATGTGCTTCTTTATGGGGCTGAATTATCTTGGGCAGCGGTTTTTCGTCTTCCGTGAACAGCAGGAAAAATAAAGGAATCCCCTTCACCGGTTAAGATGAAGGGGATTCTCATTTTGGAGGATGCGGTTATGGATTAGGCAGTGGTTCCAGAGGTGCTGGAATCTGCGTCGGAGGAGTTGCTGTCGCCGCCGTCAGGGTCGGCCGGGGTGCTGCCGCCGCCGTCAGGGTCGGCGGGGGTGTTGTCGCCGCCGTCAGGGTCGGCGGGGGTGCTGTCACTGCCGTCAGGGTCGGCCGGGGTGCTGTCGCTGCCGTCAGGGTCGGCGGGGGTGCTGTCGGGCGTTGAGGATTCCGGCGGCTGGCTGCTTTCAGGCACGGAAGAGGAAATGGAGGAATCGGAGTTGCTGCTGGAAGGTTTGTCTTTCGTGTCGCTGCAGGCGCTCATCGCCATGGTGGCCGCAATCAAAGCAAATAAAACTGCCATTTTTTTCATCATCAATCATCCTTTCCAAGGTTTGTCTGTATATGATTTTTGTCGTTCTGCTTAAAGCGTGCTTGCCTGGCATCCCTCCCGATAAAATAAGATCCTGCCAAGGGGATTTCCCCGTTGACAGGATCTATTGTACTGGATAAATATGAAATGGGTATCGTATTTTTAGGGTGAATGTGTGATATTTCAGCCAAAAAATTATGGTATGATTCAGTTATTTTACCTGGAAACTTTTTGGCTAAACCTCGCCTTATTTTCGTTCAAAACGGCTTTTCAGCTCCCGGCCAATCTGGTACATCAGCATCAGCCCTGCGTCTTTGCAGCTCTCCGGCAGCTTCCTGGTGAGCATATGGGCCTCAAAGGTCAGGTCGCCGCTGTAGCCGATGTCGCGTAAACCGCCAATGACGGCTTCCCAGTTGATGCAGCCGTAGAAGGGGGCGGTGTGCTGGTCGGTTTTGCCGTCGCTGTCCTGGATGTGCAGGCACTTTAAACGGCTGCCAATCTGGTTTATTGCGGCGCGCTGGTCAACGCCTTGGAGGTTGGCGTGACCGGTGTCCCAGCAAATGCCGACGCAGTCGCTGTGGAAACTGTCGCACAAATCGATTAGGTCTTCGGTACGCGCGCAGTAGCAGCCGCCGTTTTTGGAAAAACGGTCAGACATATTTTCCAGCGCGATGCCTACGCCCAGCTTTTCGGCTTCCTTGACAAGCGGGTCAAAGAAAAGGTGGTTTTTTTCCTTCAGCGCGGCAACGTGCGCAGGGTCGTTGAAATCCCCTTCCGCTGTGCCGGCGTGGAACACCACCCATGGAATGCCTAAACGGGCGGCAGCCTGTAAGGTCGGCAGGCACATTTTGCGCAGGTGGTCGCCCCTTGCGCCCTCGTCTAAGATGTTGAACAGCGGGCCGTGGGCCTGGTTGAGGGTAACGCCGTAATCGCGGCAGAAACGCTCGATTTCCGACAGCCAATCCTCCCAAGCGGCGTCGGACTGCGGGAAAAAGCCGTCGCCGGAGGGTTCGTCGACCCAGTCGGCAAAGTTGATGTCCATAAAACGAAAGCCGGCGTCGTAAACCCGTTTCATCTGGTAGTAGACTGGGCCGCCGCCAAAAAAAATATTGATAGATGTAGAAATCCGCATGAAAATTCCTCCTTCATAGCAGGCGTTCAATAGGCCTTAAGCCTACTGTAGCACAGGAAGGAGGAAAAGTCAAGCCTGGCAGCGCAGTAGGCGGCTATGGTTGATCAGATGCGTACCCTGGCGATAAAAAGTCTTTGCGGAGCTTTCTTCAGAAAGCGACCCGTACCCCCCGTATCCATTTAAAAAGCAATCGATGCGCCAAAGGTAACGTCTATCGCGACGGTTTCGGCGACAATGCCTTCAGGGGCGGCGACGCCTTCGGCAGGTGCCCCAGTATCGGAAAAGCCGCCGGTTACCATCTGCTGCTGTTCCCGTTCCAGGTCGTTTAACTGGTCGCGCAGCACCGCCATCTGTCCGTTCTGGCTGGTGGCGTGCTCCGACAGCCGATGGAGGATTTTCGTCTTTTTCAGCTCGCTGCGCATCCGTTCCAACCGGGCTTTTTCCCGTTTGCTTTTCAGCTGCGCCTGCTGTTTTTTGACTTCCAGCCGGCGCTTTTTGCGGTTCATCTCGTCTTCCTGGCGGAGGTTTTTGATTTTTTTGCTGCCGCTAAGGATTGCCTGGTCAAGATGGGCAATAGCGTTTCGGGCCTGCTGCTTTTCCGCTTGGGTGCCGGTGCGCATCAGGCTCAGCAACGCCGCGCGCTTCTGGCGCGCGCCGGCCATCGCGCCCCGTACCGACGATTCGCTGCCCGCGGCGGAGATCCGGCGGTAGGCGGTCATGGCCGAGCGGTAAAGGGACTTGTTTTTGCTGTTTTGCAGCATAGAGGCGAGTTTATTGGGTTTTGCCGACTGTTTAGTCATTTCCGAGAGCATAGACGCAGTACTGTCCTTGTCTTTTTCTTTCAGCGGGACAGTGCTCCAGAAGGTCAGTTTATTCTGTTCCAGGAAAACGCCGATGCCGGACATATTGTCTTTTTGGACGGCAAGCTGGCCTGCGGCCTGCTCAAGCAGCAGCTGCCCGCGCAGGAAAGATTCGCTGTCCCCGGCCATCTGTGTCAGGAAAGATTCAGTCATAACTAAGTGCCGGCCGGTCCCCAGCGAGGCTGCCAGCATTGGGCGGTTTTGCATCACGCTGTCGCTGACGACGAGGAAATTGACGTTGTCATAGCGGCTTTGCAGCTTTTCCAGTAGGTTTGCCGTCGCCTTGGTCCAATCTGTACCGTCGGTTTC
The DNA here is from genome assembly GCA_022793675.1 of Oscillospiraceae bacterium. Classification (GTDB taxonomy): domain Bacteria; phylum Bacillota; class Clostridia; order Oscillospirales; family Ruminococcaceae; genus Faecivivens. The sequence continues at coordinate 74,410 of JAAWDH010000016.1, read as the reverse complement.
CGGCAGCGACAGGGAATCGGCGGGGATGCCGGCGTTTTCAGGGGCTGCGGGCTGCGCCGCAGCCCCGGCAGGCTGGCTTTTAGCAGTCCAACAACGGACATAGGGGTTAGCGGTGGGATGGATCGTATTCATCAGCGGGGCTCCTTTCTGCTGCGGCACTGCCTTTTGTACAGATATTTTCTTATTTAATTTATCCAACGAAATGTTAGGAATTAAAGGAAGCAGCGTCAATTTTGCCGCCGTGCAGCAGGGGCGGTTTCTTGGCGTTTCGCTTGCCGCAGCAAGCCCCTAAAAGTCCCAATCCTTGGCAAATGCAGGTTACAAAAGAATCCAGCGGGATAAAAGCTCAATCCCCCAGCGCAGGGCGAAAACAACGGCAACGGCGGCTACGCTGCTTAAAATCCCGTTGCGCAGGCTGACAAGGCATTTTTTCCGCGCTTCGGCAGTATCGGGGTCGTTCTTATGATAGCGGCAGACCCGCGTAGCGAGCAGAAGGCAATAAAGGATTGCTAACGCTGTCACAACGTGGGAGGCTGGCTGTACCCATGGGATTAGAAAATTCAGCACCGGTTCCAGCATGACCCGAAGGGGATTGACACCTGACATGATAAATCAAGACCTTTCTGTAAAGAATCGGGGGCGGTCACCACTGGTCGGTGAAGCAGAGGTTTAGGTCGACATTGCCGTTTATGCCGTTGACCCGGCCGGTGTTGGTGTACTGCCACATCTGGAATTCATAGGGGAAGAAGGGTTCGCGGTAATATTGAGCAAGCCAGAGGGGGTATTCGGTCAGTTCTTCAAAATTGACTTTGGAGAGCATCCAACCGGGGTTGCCGTAAATCATCGGCGTATAGCCCGCCAGCTTAATCCGGCTGCAAAATGCTTTGGTAATGGCGGTGCGCTGCTGCGGGCTTAAGTTATTAGCGCGGGCGGTGCTGCTTTCGGCAATCATTTCCATGTCAAAAACGACTGGCATTTTGATGTTATAGCCTTTGATGGCATCGAGTAGGTATTCTGCCTCTTCAATGGCTTCGTTTTCGTTGATGGCTTGGGAGAAGAAATAGACGCCGACATCAATGCCGTTTTCTAAAGCGCCTTCGACGTTTTGCTGGAAATTAGGGTCGGTCATCAGCGCGCCGGTGCCGTAGCCGCGGTACCCCATCCGTACCATAGCAAAGCGGATGCCCTCAGCGGCCACCTTCTCCCAGTCAATTTCCTCTTGGAACTTAGCGACGTCAATACCAAGCTTCGCGGCGGGGCCGTTGTCGGGCAGGTAGGAGTAGCGGCTGCCCTGGCGGGTGAGGAAGGACCAGTCGTAGCTGTTTTTGGGCAGGTTGGGGTCGATGGGCTCATAGACGATGCCTTGGTCTTTGTAAATGATCACGTCGTCAAAAAAGCGCTGGATAAATTCGGCGCTGACGTTATAACGGGCGGCGTTGTCTTTGAAGTCCTCGATAAGGATGGTGTCGTTGTCCAGATGGGCCTGGAGCTGCTGCAAATCGTCTTGCAGCTTGGCGACGGCGGTTTCAGCTTCCATTTCAGCTTTCTCCTTCTGCCTTTGCAAGTAGGTGTTGCGCAGGCACACGGTGGCCAGCAGGATTGCCAAAATGATCGTCAGCATTCCCAAGATGGGCGCTAGGATTTGCGCGGCGATCGGCTTTTTCCCACTTTGGCGGGGCGGCCTTGGGGAGGGCGGGTTGGTTCCGGCCTGGGTGTTTTGAGGATGTTCGTTATAATTCAAAATGCCACTTCCTTTTTACTCGCCAGGATATCCGTTTGCAAGGCAGGATGGATACTGCCGCGCTGGTAAATCCTGTTAAGCTGAATTTTTTAGTTTTCTAATTACTCCCAATTCGCTTTTGTGTCCCTGCCATGTCGCTGACCAATTGGCGTATATTTATAAAATTACATACTGTCGCTTAGCATCAGCAGATAAAAGGAATCCTGCGTTTCCGCAAAATACCAGACGGTATCGTCTCCGCCGAATTGATTCATGCGGACGGCTTCGCAGATGCCCGTATCTTGTGAAAGATATTCCAAAACCGAATGGAATCTGGGATAATTTTCTTCCATTGCCCTATGATAGGCGGGGCTGTTCCCAGGAAATCTCTGATACTGTTCCCGTGAATTCTCCAAAAGGCCTGTCAGTTCCGCCAGCCATTGCTCCCGCGCTAAACTGATATAGCTTCCGTCCCCGTAAAAATCACTGGCTACAGATGAAAAATTGTGAAACCTGCGCCCGCCTTCTGCCAGGCTGGTTCGTTCTCCAACGCTCATGCCGCTGATAACGGCCAGCAGTGTCATGCGGTACAGGTATGCGGTCCAATCATCCCTATCTGGGAGGCGCAGTTTATATGCGCCCATGCACAGGTTCCACCCATGTATGCCGTTTATGAAGGTATGTTCCTCCCATAGTAAAAGCTGTTCCCGCCATTGCTCGCATAGCTCAAACAGCCTCAGCCATCGCAGCGTGTCGTCGGTACACTCAACAAGCTCTTTTTCAAGCAGAAAACGCAGGATCCGCTCTTCCGCATTTCTACCAAAGGACTCTTTTACGCATTCTTTTAAGCTCAAGTATTTTATCACCTCGTATATTTGACAGTTCCTGGCGGGAATATAAAGCTGAGTTGGGATTCTAATTAAAGGGACCATTTTAGAAGTACCTATTCTATTATAGCGGAAAAGATGCAGGATTTCAACGGATTTTAAGGAATTTTGGCGAAAAAATTTTCCGGATTTTCCCCGTAGGAAGGGGTGCAATGCGGTTTTGAGTTTTTCTTCCCGGAAATTGAGAATTTTTTGAATAAAACAGCGGATATAGTTGCTATTGCAGGGGAAGTTGTGATATAATAAGCATAGTCATCTATAAAAGGCAGGGTGTTTGCCTGATAAATTGCCCGCTTCCTTGAAGACCTTGGCGGGCCTCTGCCGTTCTTATTAGAAAGTGAGGACAAAGACTATGCTGTCTGATATTGAAATTGCACAGGGCGCTAAAATGCTGCCCATTGCCCAGGTTGCCGAAAAGCTGGGGATCGACCCTGATGGGCTGGAGTTTTACGGGAAATATAAGGCCAAGCTTTCAGAGGGGCTGGTGCGGGAGCTTTCCGGCAGGCCCGACGGCAAGCTTATCTTGGTTACGGCCATCAACCCCACGCCTGCCGGTGAAGGGAAGACGACGACTTCGGTCGGCTTGGGGCAGGCAATGGAAAAAATTGGCAAAAATGCAGTGCTGGCCCTGCGGGAGCCTTCTTTGGGGCCGGTGTTCGGCATCAAAGGCGGCGCTGCCGGCGGCGGCTATGCCCAGGTGGTGCCGATGGAAGACATCAACCTGCATTTTACCGGGGATATGCACGCGATTACGGCAGCCAATAACCTGCTTTGCGCAATGGCGGACAACCATCTGCAGCAGGGGAATGCGCTGGGGATTGACCCGCGGCGCATCCTCTTTAAGCGCTGCCTGGATATGAACGACCGGGCGCTGCGGGATATTACGGTTGGGCTTGGCGGCAAGGCGAACGGCATCCCCCGCGAGGACGGGTTCATCATTACGGTAGCCAGTGAGATTATGGCGATCCTTTGCTTGGCGGAAGACCTTGCCGACCTGAAAGCAAGGATTGCCCGGATTCTTGTCGGGTATACTTACGACAACAAGCCGGTTTATGCAGCCGACCTGAAGGCGGAGGGCGCGATGACGGCGCTGCTGAAGGACGCACTGAAGCCTAATCTGGTGCAGACGCTGGAAAATACGCCGGTGCTGATCCATGGCGGGCCGTTTGCCAATATCGCCCACGGCTGCAACTCGGTGCGGGCCACCAAGCTGGCGCTGAAGCTGGGCGATTACTGTATCACCGAGGCGGGTTTCGGCTCTGACCTGGGCGCTGAAAAATTCTTTGACATCAAGTGCCGCTATGCCGGGCTTACCCCCAGCTGTGTGGTGATGGTGGCGACGGTGCGGGCGCTCAAGTATAACGGCGGCGTGCCCAAAGCGGAGCTGTCAGCGGAAAATGTTGAGGCGCTTAAAAAGGGCATTGTCAACCTCAAAGCCCATGTGGAGAATATGCATAAATTTGGGGTGCCGGTGGTGGTGGCCATCAACCGTTTCTACACCGACACCGACGCCGAACTGGCGGTAATTGACAGCTGTTGCCGGGAGCTGGGGGTTGATTACGCCCTTTCAGAGGTGTTCGGCAAGGGCGGCGAAGGCGGCGTCGAGCTGGCCCAAAAGGTCGTTGAGGTCATTGACCGCTGCGAAGGCTGTTACCAGTTTAAGCCGGTATATGAGCTGGACGCGCCGCTTGAAGAAAAGATTGAGAAGATCTGCAAGACCATCTACGGCGCGGACGGCGTTGTTTTCTCGGCGGCGGCTTCTAAGGCTATCCGCGACATTACGGCGTTGGGGTACGGCGGCCTGCCGGTGTGTATGGCCAAGACCCAGTATAGCCTTTCGGACGACCCGAATAAGCTGGGGCGGCCCACGGGCTTTGAAATCCATGTTTCTGAGGTGCGCTTGAGCGCCGGCGCAGGCTTTGTGGTGGCACTGACAGGCAGCATCATGACGATGCCGGGCCTTCCCAAACGCCCCAGCGCCGAGCTGATCGACGTGGACGCCGACGGGAATATCAGCGGGCTTTTCTGAGACGCGCTCCGGCAGGGCGGCGGCCCTTTGGCGGGGCTGCCGCCAAAGCCCAAAGGAGGGTGCTATGCTGAAAGAGATCTGGGGCGCAATGCGGCGGTATTTTAGGCGGCTAGATAAGGGTTTGCTGCTTTTTTGCCTGCTGGCGATGGGCTTCGGCTGCCTGATTCTCTATTCTGAGGCGCGGGCGGAATTTATTACGATGCGGCGTTTCAAGATGCAGGCTTTATACGGCGGGGCGGGGATTTTGGCGCTGCTGGTATTGTCGGCCATCAGCTATAAGTTTATGGCGAAGGTGTGGTTTCTGCATCTGCCGGCGACGCTGGGGCTGGTGGTGCTGACCTTCGTGGGGCCGGCGAGCATCGTTTACCAGCCTGACGGCTCGGACGACGCGGCCTGGCTGCGGTTTGGGAGCCTTATCTCAATCCAGCCGTCGGAATTTTTAAAATTTTCCTTTATCCTGACGTTTGCGCTGCACCTTTCCAAGGTGCGGGAGGATGTCAATAAGCCGCTGAATGTGCTGCTGCTCTGCCTGCATGGGGCGGCGCCCTGCCTGCTGATTTTTAAACAGGGGGATATGGGGACGGCGCTGGTGTTTTTCTTCATTTTCCTATGCATGGTTTTCGTGTCGGGCATCTCCTACAAATACATTTTTCTGGGTATGGGGGTTGTGGCGGCGGCCGTACCAGTTTTATGGTACAGCGGGCTGATTCCGGACTATCTGAAGAACCGCTTTGTGGTGCTGCAGGATTTGGAGAATGCGACGCTGAAAGAGGCTTACCAGCAGCTTACCGGCCGGCGCATTTTAGGCTCGGGGCGGCTGTTTGGCAAGGGGCTTTTCTCCGACGATCTGGTCCATGTGTTTGCAATCGAAAACGACCTAGTACTGACCCATGTGGGGCAGACGCTGGGGTTTATGGGCTGCGCTTTGGTAATCTTGCTATTGACGGCAATTTGTGTTAGAATATTGCTGATTGCACGCGCTTCCAAAGACGCGCTGGGCTGCTATATCTGTACCGGCGTGTTTGCGATGCTGCTGTTCCAGATTATGATCAACATTGGGATGGTGCTTTGCGTACTGCCGGTTATTGGCATTACGCTGCCGTTTTTCAGCCAAGGCGGCACATCGCTGGTTACCACCTGCCTGTCGATTGGGCTGTGTATGAGCGTTTCCTCTTATAGCCGGGCTGCCCGGCAAAGTTAAAAGCCTGCCGGCGGGTTGGGCGTTTGCAAGAAAAGAAAGGGAATTTTTGTATATGAGAGTCATTACTGGTACCGCCAGGGGCCGGAAGCTGAAAACGCTGGAGGGGAAGGAAGTCCGCCCCACGGCCGAGATGGTCAAGGAGGCGGTGTTCAGCGTTATCCATTTCCGGCTGCCCTACGCCAACGTAGCCGATGTGTTTGCCGGGTCGGGGCAGATGGGCATCGAAGCGCTGAGCCGCGGGGCGCGCAAGGCGGTGTTTGTGGATAACGCAAAGGGGCCGCTGGAAATTATCCGCCAGAATGTCCAGACCGCCGGTTTTGTGAAGCAGGCGAGCGTGATTGCCAGCGACGCCGAGTCCTTCCTGGCCCATGCGGCGGAGAAGTACGATATCATTTTCCTTGACCCGCCTTACGATATGGGCTATGGCGAGAAACTTTTGCCGCTTCTTGAGCGCCCGCTGGCGGAAAATGGGATTGTGCTGTTTGAGCACAGCGTTTCCGAACCGCTCCCAGATGAGGCGGGCGGGCTTGTCAAGAAAAAGGATTACCGTTACGGCAGGGTTATCGTCACGAGTTATGTCCGCCCGGAACCTTCTGTCTGACTGGCAGAAAATAACGAAAGGATGGCCACTGGCATGAAAATTGCAGTCTGCCCCGGCAGCTTTGATCCCATTACAATGGGGCATCTGGATATTATCACCCGCGCGTCGGCGCTGTTTGACCGGGTGATTGTGCTGATTTCGATCAATGTCGCCAAGAAGACCGCTTTTACGCTGGCGGAGCGGGAGGCGCTGACCGCAAAGGCGGTGGCCCATCTCCCCAATGTGGAAGTGGATTCTTTCGACGGCCTGTTGGTGGAATATGTCCGCGCCCGGCAGGCGACGGTCATTGTCCGCGGGCTGCGGGCGATGTCAGATTTTGAATATGAGTTCCAGATGGCGCTGGCCAACAAGCGCCTGAACCCCGAAGCGGAAACGATGTTCTTGACCACGGCGGCGGAGAATATGTACCTCAGCTCCAGCCTAGTCAAGCAGATCGCCGGTTTCGGCGGCAATATCACCGGCTTAGTGCCGGCCTGCATCCAGCCGGAAATCGAGGCGCGGTTTGCAAACCCTTCCAGATAAGTCAACCCGCTCCGCAGGGACGCTTCCCTGGGGCAAGACCAGAAAGGCAATGGTACAATGGAAAGAACAGAGCACAATGATGTAGAGAGCATTTTGGACATGATGGCCGAGCAGCTGGACAGCGCCTGGAGCATCCCGCTTTCAGGCGGTAAAAGCGCCATTGAAGCGGAGCGTTTTCATGAAATGATTGAGGATATCCGCCTGATGATTCCCGAGGAGGTCGCCAAAGCGCGGGAGATCGTCAACGACCGCCGCACCATCCTTGACGAGGCCAGAAAAGAGGCCGATATGATCACCCGCGTCGCTGCAGAACGCGCCCAGAAAATGATCGATCACGATGAAATCGTCAAGCAGGCCCAAATGAAAGCCAACGAGATTATCGCCGCTGCCCAGCTGCAGATCCGCGAGCTGAAAAAAGCGACTGGCGACTATGTGGACAGCGTCCTCCAGCAGACCGAGGAGCAGCTGGGGCAGTCCTTGGCTGAAGTGCGTTCCAAACGCGCTGCTATCCGCGGCGCGAAATAGGGGTACGACGGCTTTTGAAGAAAGCCCAGCTTAGCAGAGCTAAGCCCGCAAAACTTTTTAATCGCCAGGACGCCTACTTTTCCAATAAGAAATATCCTACTGCGTCGATAGGCAGGAGCGGGAAGTTCTCCTGAATGCCGGCACAGTAGGATTGTTTTTTGGAGGGGTGTCTTGTTTTTAACGTATGCCTGCGCCCCAGAGGGCTTCATTAGTGGTAATGCCGTTGTAGCAATAGGCTAGCTCGCAGCAGGCAAAGGGGAGGGGGACGGCTTTTCCGAGTTTAATGAGTTGGTAGTTTATTTGCAGCTTTTCGCTGTTTTGAAGAATGGATGTTCTGACAGCGGCCTTGCGGATGCTGGGAGCGTTTTTTAGGATGGCTTTCAGGGAGCCGAACTCTTTGAGCAGCATAGCCGCTGTTTTAGGGCCGATCCCTGGAGCACCTTTGATGTTGTCGGCGGTGTCGCCGGTAAGGGCCTTGAAATCGGCATAGAGCGCAGGGGAAACGCCAAAGCGGTCCTCTACATAGGTTGGGGTACAGAGGAGGGTATTTTTTCCACGGTAGCGCAGCACAGATATTTGGCTGGACAGCAGCTGGAAGAAATCGCTGTCCCAAGATGCGATGACGACCTCCATTTTTTGGCAGAGGGACAGCGCATAGCAGGCTATCAGGTCGTCTGCTTCACAGCCGTTGGTTTCAGTGTGGCGGATATTCATAAAGTCCAAGGCTTCGTAAATATCGTCCAGCTGGGAAAAAGGGGCGTCTTCGTTCTTTCGGTTGGCTTTATAGGAGGGGTCGGCGAGCGCGCGGCCGTTTGGCTGTTCGCTGTCAAACAGCACTGCCAGATGGGTAGGGGAGACTTGGCGGATCATTTTTAACAGCGCCCCCACAAATCCCAGCACCCCTTGGATGGCTTTGCCCTGATCATTGACAATTCGCGCGGGCATTCCGAAAAACATCTGGAACAGCAAGTTGCTGCCGTCGACAAGTAAAAGCTTTTCCATTTGGTGCCTCCCCTTGAGAGCGTGTTTGCGGAGGTGTTTATTTTTTTATGCTCTTGCCTGCCGCTGGTGCAGCAGCGCCTGTTCCAGCGCGTAGCCTGTCCGCAGCAGCTGGTCTTCCCGGAAGGGCCGCGCCATCAGCAGCGCCGATAATGGTTCGCCGTCCTTATTTCTGCCCAGCGGCAGGGTGAGGTCGGGGAAGCCCGCCAGCGCTGGGTGGCCCAGCGCGCCGGAAAGGATAAGGATGATGTCGACGCCATTTGCTTCAAAGGTTTCGGTAAGCCGGGCAATGACCGCTTCCCTGTCCGCCAGCGCCGCAAGGTACTCGGGCGCGGCATAGCCTTCCGGTGCGGCTAGGGCCTCCAGCAGGATATCCTGCCCGTAGCGGAGGGCGGTTTCGGCGTGCGCTTCGTTCCAGCGGACAATTCCGTCGAGGGTTTTGAGGCGGCTGCCGCCGAAATCGCGCAGGTAACGTTCTAAGTCCCCGTGGAACTCGTGGCGCATAATGGTGAACAAGGCGTTGCAGGAGAAAGTTTCCTCTTTAAGCCGGACGCAGGATGCGCCTTGCTTTTCTAAGAGCTTCGCCGCCTCGGAAGCAGCTTCGGTCTGTCCAGGGATGGCCTCCTCTGGGAACAGGCGGCTGATGCCGACCCGCAGGCCGGAAAGGTCTTCGGTCAGGGCAGCGGTGAAGGACGGCGGCTGCGCCAACCGGGTTGCGGGGTCGCCGGGGTCATGTCCTGCCAATACTTCTAAAAGCAGGGCGGCGTCCCGTACGCTGCGGGTCAGCGGGCCAGGAGTATCCAGGGTGTGGGAGATGGGGAGGATGCCCCGCCGGCTGCACAGCCCTAAGGTGGGCTTTAGGCCGACAATCCCAGCCTGTATGGCGGGCGCAATAATTGAGCCGCAGGTTTCGGTGCCGATGGCCGCCGGGCAGTAGCCCATCGCCACAGCTACGGCCGAGCCGGTGCTGGAGCCGGAGGGGTCGATGCCAGAGAAGACGCTGCCTACCTGGCCGCCTAAGGAGCTGTAGCCGTTGGGCATTGTCCACGAAACATAGTTGGCAAATTCGGTCATATTGGTTTTGCCTAGGATGACTGCCCCGGCTTCCCGGAGCCGCCGGACGGCCTCGGCATCGGCGGTGCAGAAGTTGTCGGCTAGGGCTGCCGCCCCTGCCGCAGTCGGCAGGCCGTCGGCGGTGGAGAGGTTGTCCTTTAAAAGGATTGGGATGCCGTGGAGGGGGCCGGTTGTTTCTCCGGCTCCTTGCCGTTCGTCCAGCCGGCTGGCTAGGAAAGGGGCGTCGGGATTTAAGGCGCGTACGGCATGGAAGCCCTTTTCACCGCTGTCCAACTGGGCGATCCGGTCAAAGGCCTCGGCGGTCAGCTGTTTTGCGGTAATCATGCCGGCAGAAATACCGCCCCGTAATACGCTGATATCCATCCTGAAAAATTTCATGATTTTTCTCCCTTTTGTTTTTTCTCAGTCATCCACTGCAATAGGATGTTGATGCCAAAGCAGCAAATCGGGAAGAGCGCCGCAAAGAAAAGCCCTGCCCGTAAAGCGGCCTGTTCTGGTGTAACGGCGCTGCCCATAAAGCTCGTCAGCCCCATTGCCTCCACTCGGTCGGCGACCTGGCCGGTGAGGAAGGAGGCTGCCGATGACCCAAGGTCGCCTCCGGCCGACATCAGCGCAAACATGCTTGCGCCCGCCAGCGGCAGCTCCCTCGATGCAACGACAATGCTGCCTGGCCAAAGCATACTGACGCAGAAACCAGTAAGGCCGCAGGCCGCCATCCCGACAAAGGGGCTGCCCGACAGCGCCGCCAGCAGATAGAGGCAGAATGCGCCAAGCGAGCCAAAAATCATTACCTTGTGGATGGAGATGCTGTCCCCTTTCAGCCCGTATAGCGTCCGGCCCAGCCCCAGCATCAGCGAGAAGCCGCAGACCCCTAGCATATCCCCTAGAAGTTTGGGCAGGTTTAGGCCCTTTTCAATAAAGGCCGACGCCCATTGAGACATCGTCACTTCGGCTGCGCCGCCAAAAATAATCGCTAGCAGCACCACAAGGAAGATTTTGCTTGTAAAAAGCTGTTTGAGGGACATCGCATTCCCAGCGGACACTTTGGCGTCCAGGGGCGCTTTGGCAAAAAGGAAAACGTTGACCAGCGGCGGCAACGCCCACAGTACGGTGATTAGCTGCCATTGTTCGGCCTTCAGGACCCAGACTAACAGCGTAGTGATCAGCACGGCCCCAATCTGTCCCCAGGCAAAAAAGGAGTGCAGCAGGCTCATTGCCTTTTTCTTTTTCTCTTCCGGCATCGGCACGCCGTCAAGGATGGGGCTTAAAAGCAGTTCCTGCAGCCCGGCAGCAGCGGCAAAGACGAACATCCCGACGCAAAAGCCGAAAAATACGTTACCCGGGAACAGCACCGGCGCTAATGCAAAAAGGACAAGGCCCGTGCTGGTCAGAATGGGGCTTAGCACCGCAAAAGGCCTGAAGCCCAGCCGCTCGACCGGCTTGCTGAACAGTATGTCAGAGCAGACCTGTACAATAAAATTGACCGAAACCAAAAGGCCATATTGGGTGTAGGTCAGGCCGTAAAGGGTGCGCAGCGGGACAAACAGGATGGCGAAAATGGCCCCGCAGGATTGGAGCAGGTTGCCAAGGTAGCAAGCCCGTACAGTGGCGCGGTAATTGGGTGTTGTCGGCATGATAAAACCTCTCTTTTTGTCATAAAAGGGGGGTGGTTTCCCTTTTTTCTTTTTACCTAATTATAGCATTGACCGCAAAGGGTGTATATGGACTTTTCGACTATATCCATGAATTTTTCGATTTTCTGCCCCCTTTAATTTTCGGGCAGAATTCCTTTTTGCGCCACCTTGCTTTCACAGCCTGTTCACCTATGACCGATAAACTGGTAACACAGATAAAGCAATAGGGGGTTTGAGGATGGCAGGGCAGGTTTTTGACCGCTATGAGAAAAAGTATATGCTTTCCCCCGCGCAGTACGAAAAGCTCCGGACAGCGGTTGACGGCCGTTTTTCCCCCGACAGCTACGGCCTGCATACGATTTGTTCAGTTTATTATGATACTGAGGATTATACAGTGACAAGGCTTTCCGCCGACAAGCCGGTTTATAAGGAGAAGCTGCGGCTGCGGAGCTATACGGTTCCCGGCGGCCCGCTTCCCGGCCCGGAAAGCATGGTTTTCTTGGAGCTGAAAAAGAAATTCAAAGGGGTGGTCAACAAACGGCGGATTTCGCTGACGCTTAGGGAAGCGCGGGCCTACCTACAGGAGGGTATTCCGCCCGAAAATGTCTCTGATGCCCAGATTTTCCGTGAGATTGACTGGTTTGTCCGCCGGTGGCAGCCCAGTAAAGGTGTGCTTGTCGCCTATGACCGGATTGCGCTGGCCGGGCCGGAGGAAGCGCCGCGGATGACCTTTGACCGGAACATCCGCTGGCGCACCGAGCGCCCTGACCCCGGCTTTGGTACCGATGGTACGTCGCTGCTGCCTGATTGGGACGGCTTTCTGATGGAGGTTAAAATCCCTGGGGCCATACCGGTCTGGCTGGCGGATATTTTTGACAGCCTACAGATCTATCCGGCCTCTTTTTCTAAAGTCGGGAACATCTATGCCTGCTATCTCAACCCATTTCTCACAGAAGACAGGAGGGCCCCTTTATGTTTAAAAGCATCCTTACCCTTTCTCAATCCGGCGCTTTTACCCCGGCAAGCGTCCTTATCTGCACCGCAGCTTCGCTGATTTTGGGGCTGGCGGCGGCGTCCATCTATATGTTCCGAAGCAGTTATACCAAAAGTTTCGCCCTTTCTTTGGCGCTGCTGCCGGCCATTGTGCAAATTGTTATTATGATGGTTAATGGCAATTTGGGCACAGGCGTAGCCGTCGTCGGGGCCTTCAGCTTGGTGCGGTTCCGCTCTTTCCCGGGCACAGCCAAGGAAATCGCCGGCATTTTCTTTGCAATGGCGCTGGGGCTGGCGACAGGGATGGGGTACATCGGTTTTGCGCTGCTGTTCTTGCTGCTGATCGGCGGGGCGATGCTGCTTTTGGAGCTTTCGCCTTTCGGGGAGAAGGCTGGCCGCAAAAAATTGCTGCGGATCACCATTCCGGAGAGCCTAGATTATACCGGGCTTTTTGACGACCTGTTTGACCGTTATGCCGCGGCGGCTCAGTTGGAACAGGTGCGGACGACCAATATGGGCAGCCTTTATGAGCTAAGCTACCGTATCGTCTTAAAAAAGCCGGATGAGGAAAAAGCTTTGCTGGATGAGATACGCTGCCGCAACGGCAACCTGAACATTATCTGCGGCAAAGTAGGCGGCGGGAAGGAGGAGCTGTGATGGGAAAAAGGATTGTACTGCTGATTCTTGCAGCGCTTTTGGGGCTTTCCAGCTGCGGCACGCCGCCTTCGGCTTCTTCCTCTGAAACGACTGAAACGGCGGGGCTGTCTGGCAATGGAACCTATTCCTCAAAAGACCTGAATGACCAGTGGCAAGAGGCAGACTGCACCCTGATTGCCTTATCAGACAGCCCCGCCGTCACCGGCAGCGGCGCTGAAACCGACGGCCGGACCGTGACCATTACCGAAGGCGGGGACTATTTGCTTTCCGGCAGCTTTTCCGGGCAGGTGGTGGTTGATGCTGGTAAGAAAGACGACGTGCGGCTGATCCTCAATGGTGTGGAAATTAACGCCCCTGACAGCGCCGCTATTTGGGTGAAACAGGCCGATAAGGTCATCCTGACGCTGGCGGAGGGAAGCGAAAATATTCTGGCCGACAGCGCGTTCCGCGGAGCTGACGATGAATCCGACGCAGCTGTCTATGCTGAAGATGACCTTTCCATCAATGGCAGCGGCAGCCTTACGGTAAACGGCCTTTATCATCATGGCGTCCATACCAAAAACGACCTAGCCGTTACAGGCGGGCAGATTACCGTGACAGCCGCCGCCGACGGACTCAAAGGGAAAGATTCGGTGGCAGTTTCCGGCGGGGTGCTGGACATTGCTGCCGATGGCGACGGTATCCAGTCAAGCGAAACCAACGATACCTCTAAAGGCTGGGTGCATATTGACGGCGGCAGCCTTACCATCGCTGCCGGCGAAGACGGCATCCAGGCCGAAACCGACCTGCTGGTGGCCGATGGCAGCATTACGCTGCTTACTGGGGGCGGCAGTTATGCCGACGGCAACAAAGTTGATAATAAAAGCGAAGCATTCGGCGGACGCGACTTTGGCGGCAGGCAGGGCTGGGACGGCCAAACGCCCCCCGAGGGTTTTGGCCGCGGCGGGGGTAGAGAACAGCCAGAGGGCTTCACACATGGCGGAAATATGGAACCTCCCGAAGGCTTTACTCCGCCCGAAGGCGGCGAAGCCAATGAGGAAACAGAACCTTCCGTCAGCAACAAGGGCCTGAAGGCTGGGCGTCAGCTTGAAGTTACCGGCGGCAGCATTACTGCCGACAGCCTGGACGATACGGTCCATTCAAATGGCAGCGTGTCGGTCAGCGGCGGCGTGCTGGCCCTTTCGTCCGGCGATGATGGCATCCATGCCGACGAAGCCCTTTCAGTCAGCGGCGGTGAAATCATCGTTTCCCGCAGTTACGAAGGCCTGGAGGGCAAAACCGTGGACATCAGCGGCGGCAAAATCCAAATAACGGCTGCCGATGATGGTATCAACGCCGCCGACGGCACGGCCCAGCCGTTCGGCCAAGGGAACGAATCCGTTTCCTTAGTCATCAGCGGCGGCGAGGTTGTTGTCGACGCTTCTGGCGACGGTTTAGACAGCAACGGCGCACTGAAGCTTGAAGGCGGCGTAGTATTGGTATCGGGGCCAACGGATGCTTTCAATGGCGCGTTGGACAGCGACGGACAATGCAGCCTTTCAGGCGGGATCCTCTGGGCGGCGGGAAGCGCTGGGATGGATCAGGTTTCTTCAGAGACGGCCCAGCCAATGCTGCACATTACTTTTGCCGAAATCCAGCCCGCAGGCAGTACCGTTGTGCTGGCCGATGGCAGTGGAAACCCCGTTGCCGCTTTTTCCGCAGCAAAAGAGTTCCGCTCGCTTATCGTCAGCCTTGAGGGCTTGTCCGCCGGTCAGGTCTATCAGCTGATCGTTGGCGGAACCGTGGAGGGGGAGTGGATCGGCAGCAGCGAAACGCAATATTGCGCTGCACCGTCGCTCTCTGGCGGCAGCGTGAAAACGACGTTTACAACGGAGGAAGGCATTACCCGTATCACTGTCCCCGCATAATTTGATAAACCCTACTGCGTTGACAGGCGCAGTAGGGTTTCAGCTTGTCGAAAAAACGCTGCGTTTTCCTAGGATTGCCAAAGAGTAGGATAACTCGAAAACCTTACAATCCAGTGGGTTGTTCGGGCATAAGGCGCCACCCTGGGGATTAAAAGCCTTTGCAGTTTAACTCTTGTTAAGCTAGGCTTTCCTTTAGGAAGCATTGTATTTTTCGTTGGATGCGAGTAAAACGGCAGGCGGGGAAAAGCTGTGGAAGATATAGGGCCCGGCCCCTAGCGGCTGGGCCGAGCGGGCCTTAATTCCGGAGAGGTCGCCAAAAGGGAAACCAAATCGGTGCTCGGCAAAGTCGTAATTTGCTAGGTCGCCGTAATAATGAAGTGGGGCGACGGGGATGTCCAGCGCGTCTGGGTCGCCATTGGGCGCAAGGGCGACCGAAAAGGCCCTATCGGAAAGCCGGCGGATGCCGGTGATTTCTGGAACAGCCGAGGCGTCGGACGGTGGGTTTTCGGCGCATTTAGTGAGGATATAGGCCTGCCGGGCAGCCGCCCGCACTGAAGCCCCAATAGGCGATTCCCCTGCGGCGTCGTAGTCGCTGGCAGATGGATAGATATACTTGATCTCTTCAAGGTAATCGGTGGGTGTCGGGAAGCTGCCCTCTGAAAGGCTCCAGGTTTTTCCTGTAAAAATACCAGTCAGCCGTCCGTTTTCTGCTGCCCCAAAGCCCCAGAGGGCCATAGCCAGCGCCGTTTTCAGCCCATGTTCCGTTTGCAGGGCTTCAGGCGGGATGTCAAAAAGCGTTTCGGTTTCGTCGGCATAATGTTCAGCGGCGTAATCCGCCGCTGCCGCCAGATCTGCGCGCCACTGTTCGTCGACAATCGCCCAGAGCGGGTCGCCGGGGCTTGATGCTTCGCCAGCGTCAAAAATCTCGTCAAAAGTATCCCCATAATACTTTTCCAGTTCCTTAGAGAGCTGGCAGCGATAGGCGGAAAGCCCTTCAATCGGGGCTTCTATCCTTTCGGGGCCGGTGTAAGAAGGGTCGCAAAGCGCATAGAGAGAAAAAATTGCGTCGTCGGCAGTCAAGGGGGCGCCGTCGCTGAAACATAGTCCCTCCTTTATCCGAAAAGTACAAATAGTATAATTATCGACATTTTCAACGATAAGTTCGGCAATTTTATCGCTTAACAGGCGGACGTTGGTCAGCTCTGCGACCAACCTGTCCCCTTCGCGGACGGCAAAAAAGGGGCTGAAGATGCCGTCGACATCAGGCGGTTCCAGCCGCAGGAGCTTTTCGGTATGGAGGGGAAGGGCATCGGGCAGGCGGCTGCCTTTTTCGGCATCTTCGGTGCGGCATCCCCCCAGTAGGGCAAGCAGCGCAAACCCCGCCGCCAGAAACCGCCTCTTGTTCCAATCCATCAGCCGCCCTCCCTTGTCCTGCACATTCTGCCTCTTATTCTACCGCAGATGCTGGTAAATTTTTGTCAAATCAGGGATTTTGGCGATTTTCCCTTGCCCTTTTTCCGGTTTCGCCGTATACTAGAAAAAATATGGCACGAAAGGACGCCTGAACATGAAACTGATTCGCTGCCGCTATCATGAGCGGATATTCTGGGCAGAGGAGGGCGAAAGGGAAGCGCTTGTCCTCACCGCGGCCCCTTACCTTGGGGGAGAACTCACTGGGGAAAGGGTCCCCCTTGAAGAAGTGGCGCTGCTGGCCCCTTGCGAGGCCAGCAAAATAGTCGCTGTTGGGAAAAATTATCTGGAACATATCCAGGAAATGCGCCAGGATTTCGGCGATGCGGCGCCGGAAAAGCCGGTGCTGTTCCTCAAACCTTCTACCTGCATCAGCGGCCCTGGGGATAAAATCACTTATCCTGCTTTCTCCAAACGGGTGGATTACGAGGGGGAGCTGGCGGCGGTCGTTGGAAAACGAATGAGCCAGGTTTCAGAGGACGAGGCCTTGGAAGGCATTTTTGGCTATACCATCTGCAACGACGTGACGGCCCGCGACATCCAAAAAAGCGAGGGCCAATGGACGCGCGGCAAAGCTGTGGACGGTTTTGCGCCAGTTGGCCCTCGGGTCGTTACCGGGCTTGACCCGGCGGGCCTTGAAATCTTTACCCGCCTGAACGGCGAGATGCGGCAGCATGGGCATACGTCCCAATTCATCACCTCGCTGCCCAAACTCTTGGCCTTTATCACCGAAGCGATGACGCTGCTGCCCGGCGACCTGGTGATCACCGGTACCCCGGCAGGCGTTGGGCCGATGGTTCCCGGCGATGTGGTCGAAGTGGAAATCCCTGGCATTGGGGTGCTGGAGAATCAGATTGTGAAAGGGGAAGATTGACAAAATGTGCCGTAAAATATCAGTTAGAGGGGTCACAATCGGCGAGGGGCGGCCCAAAATCTGCATCCCTCTTGCCGGGCGCAGCCTGGAAGAACTGCTGCGTCAGGCTGCGGCTGCGCAGGCGCTGGGCGGCGACCTTTACGAATGGCGGATGGACTGTTTCGACAGTTTAACAGAGCTTTCGGCGGCAGGGCGGGCGCTGCGGGCGGCTTTGCCGGACGCGCCGCTGCTGTTTACCTTCCGCACGGCAGCCGAAGGCGGGCAAAAACCGCTGGGGCAGGCGGATTATTTGGCCCTCTGTCGGGAAACGGCCGAGGCTGGGTACTGCGACCTTATTGACTTGGAGCTGTTTACCTTGGGGGAAATGCTGCCGGAAATCACAGCGCTTGCTGGGGCAAAGGGCGTCTTTACCATCGTATCCAGTCACGATTTTGAAAAGACGCCGCCTGAAGCGGAGATGTTTTCACGTTTGCAGCGGATGCAGGCGCAGGGGGCGGATATCGCCAAGCTGGCGGTGATGCCGCAAAGCCCCGAGGATGTGCTGGCGCTGCTGGCTGCAACGCTGCGGGCGAAGCGGGACCTTGGCTGCCTGGCCATCACGATGGCGATGGGCGCGATGGGTGTGGTAAGCCGGATAAGCGGGGAGCTTTTCGGATCGGTCGTGACGTTCGGTGCGGGAGAGCAAAGCTCGGCGCCGGGACAGCTTCCGGCGGGGCAGCTCCGCGAAATCTTAGAAGCGCTGTCATACAGCAGCCAATAAACAATGGTGTCAACCCTAAAAATGCCCAGCTAAAAAGCTAGGCATTTGGTGCTGCAATTCCTATTCAGGCTGCCCCTTGCTGCAGCGAAGAGACATCCTCCCCGCTGGGTTCCGGCAATGAAGAGGATAAGTCGGAAAGGGAGCTGTCAGAACTTTCCGGCGCGGAAGGTTCCGAGGATGGGGCTGAGGAGGGTTCTGACGCTGATGTATCCGGCGTTGACGTTTCTGTCTCGCCGGCAGGCTGGAAGGCGCGGAAGGCGCAGCTGAGCTGCAGCTCGGGAATTTCCAGCGCGATAGGCCCTTCTTCCCCTAAACGCAGGGTGAAGGGGCCGCATTCCGTCCGCCCAGACGCCGTCGGTTCCCCTTCCTCGCTGATGCCGACTGTCAGCAGTTCCGGATGGGTCAGGGCGTCCATCGCTTGCCCGATAGCTTTGCCCAGCCCGGCGGTCGGCAGGCTGTCCCCTTTGACCGA
Organism: Oscillospiraceae bacterium; assembly: GCA_022793675.1. Lineage (GTDB taxonomy): Bacteria > Bacillota > Clostridia > Oscillospirales > Ruminococcaceae > Faecivivens. The sequence continues at coordinate 56,085 of JAAWDH010000016.1, read as the reverse complement.
CAGCCCTTTATAGGAAACGTCGATGTTTCGGCCATCAATGGCAAAGGTCAGCCCTTCCAGGTGTTCCGGCGAAGTCAGGGAAAGGGCCGTTCTGCTGCCTTCCCTGGTAAGCTCGCCGCTCATTGCCAGCTCGCCAAGTACAATGTCCGCCTCAGCGGAAAATCCGCCGGCAAAAAGGCCGGCCACCCGGTCAATCGTCCAATCCCCGCCGTTTTTCCCCTTGTCCCCGCAGCTGCCCAGCACCATCGCCAGCACTACCATACATACTGCCGCCAGGGCTGTGATGCGAAACCATTTTCTTGCTGCCATAAAAATCCGTCCTCTCTGTAAAAGATCCCGCACTACTTTATGCAGTATAGAACAGGCATTATGCGGATTTGGGCGGAAATAGGAGAGAGAAAAATTTTTTGCATGATGGAATGTTAAGCAGGGGGATTTATCGTGAATAAGATGTTAAAACGCTGGCAGGTTCTTTCGCGGATTCAAAAAGGCTGTGCGCCGTTTTGCTGATATGGACAGCAAAGCGCTCGCTGAAAAAGCAGAAGAGGCGGTTTTTGGCCGCCTCTCCCAGTCTGTCGAAAAATGGTTTAGCGTAAAAATGAAGAATTTTACTTCCTATGCCCGAACAACTCACTGGGTTGTTCGGAGTGGTAAAGGCTAGGTTTCTGTCGTATTATGGAGCTACGCTCCATACGAAAACCCCTTGAGAGGGTTTTCGAGCTATCCTGCTCTTTTTGGGGGAAAGGGATTTCGCCCTCTGCGGAGGGCGACCAAGGCGCTGCCCTGGACCCGCTCAAGGGGCGCGCCCCTTGAGAATCCCAATCCTTGGCAACCTTAGGAAAACACGGAGTTTTTTCGACAAGTCCAATTTTTTCACCATGTGAAAAAGACAGTCCGATACGCCCCCGCGTACGCTGCGGGAAAGCAGTCAGGCAGTTTGCCCTGGGCGGCTTCCTGAAGGGAAACGGAGCATTCTGTCCGCGGTATCAGGTGACAATAGGCGCCCCCGCCTGTCACCGGGCAAATGCGAGTCACTGCGAGTTATAAAAAGAGAAAGGCATAGATGAACAGGCAGGAGACAACGGTCTGCGCCGCAGTCAGAAGGACGATTTTCCACATTTCCGGCGTGTCGCCTAATACGATTCTGTTCCATATCGAAACGATGAGCAGGTAGACGACAGCGCAGGCTATTATACCGAGCAGCGCTTTCAGCAGGCCATACTGCGCGGCTTTTCGCAGCAGAGCCTGATAAGCAAAAAAGACAAATGCGGCGGGCAGGCCGGCGTGAAGAATGCCAATGATGACGCTGGGGATGGTATAGCCGGTATTTTCTATCAGATTGCTTATGATGATAAAAGCGTAGAAAATCTGGAAAACAGCAAAAAGGACGCCGAGGATGACGGCAAGCCAATGAAGCACAGCTTTACCCCCCTCACAGTAATTTAAACGCTGCCGGTAAAAAGCGCAGCACGTCGGTGGGCTGCATACAATAAGCCGTCATCTCCTCCTCACAGAGGTCGGCGGCGCGGGCATGGAGCCAGACGCCGCAGAGCGCCGCCTGCAGCGGAGAAGCCCCCTGGGCGAGCATCGCGGCAATCAGTCCAGCCAAGATATCGCCGCTGCCGCCTTTGGCCAACCCGCTGGTCGAAGAACCCTCAAAGACAGGGATGCCGTCGACGGTGCGTTTTGGCGGGGCGGTCATGTAAAGGCTGCCGTCTGGAGCGGCAACGACGGTCGAGCTGTCCTTCAGCACCAGTGTCACCTGGTACTCCCGTGCAAAACTTGCCGCTAGGTCAAAGCGGCGGCTGCGGCAGTGTTCTAATGGTTCGCCAGTTAGGCGGGACATCTCCATCAAGTGCGGGGTGAGGATAAGCGGCGCAGAAGCCCTCCTTAGTAAGGAGGGCCGCCCGACTAAGCAGTTGAGGGCGTCGGCGTCCAACACAGCGGGTATCTGCGTCTGTGTGATCAGTTCCTCAACAAGCAGTTTGGTATCTTCACAGACCGACAGTCCACAGCCCAAAAGCAGCGTTGTCGCCCAGCGCAGCTCTTCCGAAAGCCTGTCAATTCCTTCAAAGGAGATTGCGCCGTTTTCTGCGGTCGGCAGCGGGGCGTGGATGCAAGGCAGGATCCGCCCGGCAATCAGCGGCGTCGCTGCGTCTGGCGCGGCGACCTTGACTAACCCTGCGCCGCCGGCCATCGCCGCCAGCGTTGAAAGCATAACCGCCCCAGTCATATGGCGGCAGCCGCCGACGTTCAAAAGCCGGCCGTAGCTGCCTTTGTGGCTGTCTGGGGAGCGCCGGGGAAGGGCGTTTGCCGCCAGCGTGCGGGTCAGTGGAGCGATAGCGCTAGGCAGGGCGTCCATATCGCTGCGGCCGATGCCGATATCTAACAATTCCACCCGGCCGCAGCGCAGCGCGGAGGCTTTCAGCACATGGGCGGGTTTTAAGGCGGCAAAGGCAAAAGTCACCTCTGCCGGAAAGCTGTCTGCGTCCGCCTCCCCTGTGTCACAGTTGACGCCGGAGGGGATGTCCAGCGCGCAGAGCAGCCCGCAGGCTTTGGCTGCCGCCCGGTTAAGCCTTGCCGTCCCAGCGGGCAGAATCCCCGAAAAGCCTGTACCGAAAACAGCGTCGACAATCACGGCAGCCTGCTGTACCAGTGCCGCCAGCTGCTCGTCCCCCAGCGTGCAGTCCAAAATTAACAGCCGGTCTTCCCCCCAGCCGTCCATGGCCCGCAGGTTGGCCCGAGAGAGGGGGGAGAGCTTCTGCTCGTCAACGCCAGCGTCGCCGCAGCCCTGGGCAAAAATAACCGTGACCAGCGCCCCCGCCTCTAAAAATTTACGGGCGATGACCAAACCGTCGCCGCCGTTGTTGCCCTTGCCGCAGAAAATCAGCGCCTGTTTGCCGGCAATGCCGTTTAGCAGTGCGGCGATCCGCTTGGCGGCGGCGCCGCCGGCGTTTTCCATCAAATCCAGGTAGGAGCCGCCCCGTTCGACAGCAGCCGCTTCGGCGGCTTTCATGGCGGTTGAGGTGAGAATTTTCATGGCGATCGTCCTTTCTTGGGGCGGGGTTTTCTGAAGATGCCGCCGCTTTTTCGCTGCTTTCGGCTTTTTCAGCCTGCCAGGCGACCACAACAGCAGCGGCGGTGTCGTCGGTATGGGTCAGGGACAAAGCAAAAGAAAGCCCCATCGTTTGCGCCAAGGCCAGCGCCCGGCCGGAAAGCTGTAAGGAAGGCTCACCCAAAGGGCCGCGCTGAACGCCGACCTCGTTTAAGGAAAACCCCCGGACCCCTGTCCCCAAAGCTTTGGAGAAAGCCTCCTTCGCAGCAAAACTCGCCGCCATTGAGGGCGCGGGATCCTTTTTCCCAGCGAAGTAACGCCGTTCCTCATCAGAAAAAACCCTCGCGGCAAAACGAGGGTTTTTCACGCTTTCCCGGATCCTATCAATGTTCAGCAGGTCGAGTCCCGTACGAAGCATTGTCGCCGGCCTGTTTGGGGATAAAACTTTTCATGGCGTTCAAGACCCGGTCGTTGGGGGTAAAGACCAGCAGGGTACGCCCTAGTTTCGGATGGGTCAGGACCGCATAAAAGCAGCCGGGGTCGTTAGGGGAGGTGCAGGCGTAGACCCGGTTCTGGTACTGCCCGTTTTGATGCTCTTCCAGCTTAAAGGGGCCAAACTTCTCAAAAGAGCGGGCGTTGGCGGTCAGCAGGCGCTTACGGCGGCGGCGGGCAATAATCTTGTCCACGTCCATTTCGCCGTTGGTCACAATATACTCATATTCCACATTCATATTGGTGATCAGCAGATAGCCGCCGTAGAGCGCGCCGAAAGCCAGCAGCGTCGTCACCATGGAGAAGGCGCTGAATAGCATCCCCAGGTACATCAGCACCGCAAAAAGCAGCAATGCGCCCGCCCCGATCAGGACCCACAGCGCCCATTCCTTTGCGCCATTCTTCTTTTTGACCAGATACTCAACAAAAACATCCATTGAAATGACCAAACCTTTCTGTGTACTGCCAAAGGCTATCGCCTGGCCGATGATTACTCTTCCAGAATACCATATTTTTGACAGGAAAGCAAGGCGGAACCAGCCTCTTTTACCTATTGTTTACAAGATTTTGTTTTTCTTTCCCAGTTAGGGCGAATAAAAGCGCCGGATTGGCCCACACTTTTGACGCAGGGGCGGGATGCCCCGACAGGATAACCGGCGCTGTCAAGCATAAAAGCTCTATGCGCCCAACATTTCAATATCAGAAAGGCAAGGGATCAGAATGAACATCACGGATATCAAGGTAAGAAGGCTGCTGCAGGAAGGCCGTCTGCGGGCGGTGGTGTCGGTTACGGTCGACGACGAAATCGCGATCCACGACATCAAGGTCATTGAAGGCCCAGAAAGGCTGTTTGTGGCGATGCCCAGCCGCAAGGAGGCAAACGGCGTTTTTCGGGATATTGCCCACCCGATTTCCCCAATGGCGCGGCGGCAGTTTGAAGACGCCGTGCTCACCGCCTACAAGCACGAGCTGGCGCTCCATCCGCAGCCAGTGATAGAATCGCTGCCGCTGGGGGCGGTGGCGGCGGCTGCGTCGCCGGCCGTGATGGGATAGTTATTAGAACCGCCTTGCAGTCCGGCGAGGGCTGCGGGGCGGTTTTTGTTTGCAAAATTTTCCGCCTTTAAAAGCGAGCCTGCCGCAGAAACTAGCTTTGAAAGGAGGCGGAAAGATGGAGCGTTATCTGATGTGCAGCCACGGCGCGGCGAAAATCCTGCCAAGCGCGCCGCAAGAGGCTGTTTTTCTTGATACCGTCCGCGTAAGCGGTTACGAGCGTTACAGGGTAATGAAGGCGGGCGAGACGTTATACGCCGTAATGATAGATTAAGTGTTGGTCATCTTCGCTGTAGGCGGGCCGCGAATGCGGCCTGCAGCCACACGCAGATACCACTGCGCGAAGGCCGTTTGCATGGCCCTAAACGATTGGGCCATCAAGAGGGCTTATCGGCGCAGCAGTTCCTTCACATTATTTACTTAAGTCCCCTAGCGATTAAAAGCCTTTGCAGAGCTTTCTTCAGAAAGTGATCTGTACTCCCGTCCAAAATTTTACAATAAAGGGTTGACAAATGTTGAAAAAGCTGGTATCTTATAGGACATAACCCAACGCGGCGATAAAATGTTCTCCAATCAGGCGGAGAAAACGGAGCTGACAAGGGATAAAAAATCGCCATGACAAACAAACATTTGTGTTCAAACAAGGAGGGGCTATGGAACAATTACATCATGCACGGCTTGCGGTCTGCAGTTTTGTCGGCGCAGCAGGCGGTATAATCGCCAACCTTTTCGGCGGCTGGTCAAGCGATTTGACAACATTAGTCATCTTTATGGCTGTGGATTTCCTGACCGGTTTGCTGACGGCAGCGCTTAGCCGTTCGCGGAAAACCGCAGGCGGCGGGCTGTCTTCTGCGGTGGGCTGGCAGGGGCTGATGCGTAAAATCATGACGCTGATGCTGGTAATGGCAGCTTACCGGTTGGACCTAATACTGGGGACAGGCTGTATCAGAACCTCGGCGGTTATCGGCTTTATTGCCAACGAATCCATCTCTATCCTAGAAAATGCCGGGCTTATCGGGGTGCCGCTGCCAGGCGTTTTTAAGCAGGCAATCGAGCTGCTGAAGGGCAAAGGCGATAAAGGGACCGGTTCTAGCCGCTGACGCCGGCGCACCGGCTGCCTTTTAGCAGCATAAAATGATATAACGGAAAGGAGCGGGAAAATGATGCAGGGAATCGATTTATCTAAATACCAACGGCAGGTTGACTGGGAAAAGGTTAAAGCGGCCGGCAAATCCTTCGCCATTATTCGGGCCGGGTATGGGCGCTACCTGAGCCAGCAGGACCCGATGTTCAAAGCGCATATCAACGGCGCGGCGTCGGTGGGGCTGCCGGTGGGCGCTTATTGGTTTTCTTATGCACTTTCAGCTGCGGAGGCGGAGGCTGAAGCCGAGGTCTGCTTGAAAATTTTAGCGTCTTATCGGGAAAAAATTACGCTGCCCGTTTTTTTTGATCAAGAATACGTGCCTGCTATCATCGGGCTGGGTAATAAGACGCGTACCGATTGCTGCCTTGCGTTTATGAAAAAGATCCAGGCGGAAGGGTACCGTACAGGCGTCTATTGCTCTTACGACTGGCTGATGAATAAGCTGGAGCGCGAACGCTTGACTAACTGGCCGCTATGGGTCGCTCAATATGGGCCAAAGTGCAGCTACCGTGGGGAAAACCTGGTGGCGTGGCAGTATAGCGGCAGCGGGGCGGTGGAGGGCGTTTCGGGTGCTGTCGACCTGGACGAGGGCTACAGCGGCCTTTTGCCGGAACGGGAAACCGGCTGGCGCAAGGAGGGCGGCTATTGGTACTACGACTTGAACGGCGTGCCCCAAAAAGAGCGCTGGATCAAAGACAAAGGCTGGTGGTACTGGCTGGGGGAGGACGGACGTATGGCGACAGGTTGGCTTCTCTGGAAAGGAAAAGCCTATTGGCTCAACATAAAGGCTGCCGAAGGCGTGCCGGAGGGGGCCTGCATTATCACGGATAAGGACGGCGCGGTGTTGGAGGCAAAATAAAAACGCAGCCTGCTGGCTGCGCCCATTGTCTATCGGTCACCCTTGTGCTCTGCAGGGAGTGTGAGGCTCTTCTGTACTGGGCTCTGTAGTTTGCAGCAGCCGTTCCAGCTGGCCGGAAAAAGCCCGGTCTAGTTCAGCCGTCATTTTCAATACGGCCGCCCCTAACTCCTCGTCGCTTTCCCGTTTCAGATACTGCGCAGTTAGGGCTTCCAGCCCCGCCAACCCCTGCCAAGGCGCTTGCTGGACCATCGCGGCCTTTTCCGGTACGGCCTGCAGGTAATCCAAAACGCTGCGGGCGCTGTTATAAAGGCTCCGTCCAGCGTCCCGCAGCCGCAAGTCGCTGCACTGCAGGGCGGATACCTGGAAGCGTTCCAGTTTCTGCTCTAAGCCCTCAAACGGCGAAGGGCCTTCCCCTTCCTGCGGCGAAAGCCTGTCGTGAGGGTTTAAAAGCACAGCCAGCCCCAGGAAAATCCCTGCTGCCAGCAAGAACGCGCCGATCAAGTTCCAGCGCAGCACGCCGGCCATTAGTCCAAACAGAGCGATAGCCACTGCGGCGGCCGTGAGATTTGCCTGCCAAAAAAGTTTCTTCATCTGCTTCGTCCCTTCTTTATCCATAGGCGGTTTATCTTTCTTTCCATTTTCTATTTTACGCCGGGACGGGCAGATATGCAGCCAGTTTGTTGTCATTTTTTTGTAAAGAACAGGTAAAGCCGGGAAAGGCGCTGCCCTTCCCGGCCTTTTTCTAGTCCCACTCAATCCCAAAGCAGCTAAAGCCAGCCGGGACAGCCGGCCTGCGGGAGAATAAGGCGTCCAGCCTGGCAGGCTGCCATTCTTCCGCTCCGTCGGAGCAGAGCCATTCGCAGTCCGCCAGCTTTTCTAGTTCTTGCCCTGAAAGGGATGTGCATACAATAATTTGCTCACCCAAAAGGTGCCAGGCTTTTCTTCCTTTGTACTCTGTAATCACCGAATCGTCGTGTAAGGCAACATGGATCCACGCTATGCCTGGCATTGTCTCTACTTCTTGCAGCCTGCCCCATATTTCAGCCAAGGCTGGGCGTCCAAATCCCAGCCGGTTCGGCGCGATGGAATCCTCCTCTGTATTCCCTCTGAAAAATTCCTTAAGGGTTAACAGCGGAAGGCGTCCGCTGCCTTCTTCCAACAGCTTTTCAAATATTTCCAACGTTATCAACAATAACTTCCCCAACGTTCCGTCAAGCTGTTAAAAAAACAGATCCTTGCTGGGATAGACTGGATCGCAGGTTAAACGGATGCCCAGCTTGCGCACCGTATCCTGGTCGCCAGCGTGGAGCATCTGGGTGGAGTGCATTTCGCTGCCGCGCAGCTCTTTGAGCTTCTCCATCGCTAAAGCGGCCATCGGATCGCTGGCGGCGGAAATCGCTAAAGCAAAAAGCACATCGTCCAGCTTGAGCACTTCCGAGCGGCTGCCCAAGATGTCGGTTTTCAGATTGAGCATCGGCTTTAGGGCCATGTCGGAAATCAGCAGCTGGCTGTCGTCGACATCAGCCAAGGCCTTGATGGCGTTCATGACGCAGGCGGCCGAGGCGCTCATCAGGGCGGTGACCCGCCCAGTGACAATCCGCCCGTCGCAAAGCTGGATAGCGGCGGCCGGCGCATCCTTTTCAACGGATTTTTCCCGTGCAGGGAGGACGCAGGGGCGGCCTTCCGGCGTTAGATTTAGCTGGGCCATAATCATCCCTAAGCGGTCGACAATTTCTTCGCTGCTGCGGCCCTGTTTCTGGCTGCAAAGCTCCTGGAAGTAACGGAAAATGATCTCCTGCTTGGCGGCCAGCTGGCAGATCTCATCGCTGGTAATCGCATAGCCGGCCATATTGACGCCCATATCGGTAGGGCTGCGGTAAAAGTTTTCGTCGCCAGTAATCCGCCCTAAAATCGTCTTGACGATTGGGAAAGCTTCGATATCCCGGTTGTAGTTGACGGTCGAAACGCCGTAGGCTTCCAGGTGGAAGGGGTCGATCATATTGGTGTCCATCAGATCGGCCGTGGCCGCTTCGTAGGCCAGGTTGACTGGATGCTTCAAGGGCAGGTTCCAGATAGGGAAGGTCTCGAATTTCGCATAGCCGGCTTTGATTCCCCGGCGGTATTCATGGTAAATCTGGGAGAGGCAGGTAGCAAGCTTGCCTGAGCCTGCGCCGGGGGCGGTGACCACCACCAGCGGCTTGGTTGTTTCAACGTATGGATTGGAGCCGTAGCCTTCGTCGCTGACAATATGGCTGATATCCTGAGGATAGCCGGCGATAGGGTGGTGGATGTAATGGCGGACGCCGCGGATGGCAAGCTTTGCGGCGAAATTCGCGGCGGCTTGCTGGCCGGTGAATTGGGTGATGACGACGCTGTTGACGCTGATGCCCATCGCGGAAATGCTGTCAATCAGCCGCAGCGTGTCCATATCGTAAGGGATATCCAGCCCCGTGCGGGTGCGGGTTTTTTCGATGTCCATGGCGCTGATACAGAAGATAATCTCCGCCTTGTCCCGCATTTCGTAAAGCAGCTGGATTTTCCCGGCCTTGTCAAAGCCGGGGAGCACCCGGGCGGCGTGGTAGTCGTCAAAAAGCTTGCCGCCAAACTCCAGGTAAAGCTTGCCGTCGAAGGTCTCAATCCGTTCCTCGATGAATTTTTTCTGCCGCTGCATATAAAGATTTTTGTCAAACCCGATTTCCAAAGCTGGTTCCCCCTTTTAAAAATGGCCGCCGCTTTCGCGCGCTTTGTACTTTATTAGGATACCACGGATTCCCACTTTTTTCAATGCCTTCGTTGTTCTTTTTACGGAAAAAAGCAATTTTATCGGTTCTGTTCATTTAAATTCGGCCAATTTACCAGTATATCCAGAGATAGATATGCGAATTTTGGCGTTATGTTGCCCTTGACAAATGGCAGGAAAGATATGATAATCATAAATAGGGTGTATGCCTATATGGCTGCACCGGAAAATACGCGGGGGTTCCCCGGGCCGCCGGCTGGGCGCGGCGGAAAATCTGACAGACAAGGAGAGACGTTTTTATGAAGAAACGCATATGGGAAAAACGCATTTTTTCGTTTGTGACAGCGCTGGCGCTTTGCTTGTGCCTGCTGCCGGGGAAAATCGAAGTCCATGCGGCGGTTTCTGTCAATAGTTGGGCAGAGTTTATAGCTGCAATAGGGGGTACAGAAAGTGTAATTATTTTGAATGGTCCTATTGCTCCTCTTGATGCAGATATGGAAAATGCAGACTATGCAAATCAGAAGCTTGTGATTAACAGATCTGTTACCATTCAAGGCAACTCTAATAATTCAACAAAGCCTACACTGACAATTCCTTATCTGGCGGTCGAAATAGGCGGCAACCTTACTATTGAAAATGTAAAGCTAAATTTTACTGCTGGGGCGATGAAGGCTATTTTTGCAAATGGCCATACAATTCAGTTGTCTGATGTTGAGACGTTATCAAATATTGACCTGTATACAGACGATTTGGAGATTGTCGACCAACGTACACCGCCCGAACCTCCTGAGTCAGGGGGGGGGATTACTCGCGCTAAAGATAGTCCGCCTTCAGGCTCTAATCCTGTGTTTCAGATCTACAACTCGAAAGGCATCAACACGATTTATGGTCAGTCTGTCAAAGTGACGCTGACTGATAATAAAGCGCCTAATCCTGAGCCCACGGATTCTTCCCCTACAGGTTCTGTCATTTATAGGAATGATAGCGACACGTTTGGTACAATGGGCCTTAAAAATATTCGGGATTTGAAGGTTGAAACGGGTTTATTGGAACTCAACGATATGACTGATAAGACTAACGTTACGTTGGGAAAAACTGCGACATTGAATCTATTTAAAGTGATGCAAAAATACAACAATAAATTTACGCTCGCTTCATTAAAAGGCGAAGGCGGTAATGGCAGTGATGATGTCAGTGACCCTAACTCTCAAACCAAAATTGCCAAGTGGACAGAACGTACTATTATGATGGGCTCAATGCATGAGTTGGCTGTTGATAGTACAGATGATTCTTACTTTCTTTTAAGATTGGTTGACCAGGGGCGAAATGATGCTGCCACTAATTCATATCAAGTGAGTTCAGGTACGACGGTACATCCCTATATCGCTGTTAGTAATCTCGCACAATCGGCAACCTTTGTACTCTTTCCAACAGCAAATAACGGGGCTTATGGTATGTTTTGGGATAAAACTCAAAAAGCATGGCTTCTTGGTGCCAATATCCCTAACGCTGATTTGATTCCTTCCAGACCTGTTAATGGTTGGGGTAAGACAGCTGTTTTGCAATTGACTGGTAGCGCTGTCGAAAGTTGGGTTGTTTCTACTGAACTTCACGATATGCAGAACGTTTCTTATCAATATACATCTGTTACTGTTGCCAATGATATGGATGGTTATGCTATCTATTATGTCAGGGGTAAGGATCAAACTGAACGTTACTATACAAAAGCAATACGCATTCGCAAGGACTCTGAGCCGCCTGAATTTAAGTATGAGGCACTTCCCCAGTCAAGCAGTGTAAAGCTGATATTTGAGCCAGCAGATACTTCTGGCATCAAAAATTATCTTGTTACTGGCGGTCTTGTGGGAGAGCTCAAACGCGACTTGCCTTATACTGAGTGTACAGAGGAATTGATTAAGGATGATCAGGGCAATGTCATTCGTATGGAAACTATCCTCGTCTTTGCTGATTTGAAGAGAGGAGATTATCGGTTAGACATTAAGGTAACAGACAATGCTGGTAATGAATATAGTCGCACCGACTTACCATTTAGCCCTACCGCGATTTACAGTGGGGATTTGGCGCTGTCTGAAATCAGCTTTCCTGACCTTTCCAATGATCTTACCTATAATGGGCTTCCTTTTAATCCTACGGTGTTAGTAGAATTAAATGGTTTTATTGTTGAACCATCTAATTATACAAAAAGTTATTCCCGAGATGGTGCTGCAACAACTGATTTAACTAGTGCAGGGACAATCACAGTTACGGTAACGGCCAATGAAGGTACGCCTTTCAAAAATTCTCAAAGCAAGTCTTTTACCATCAACAAAGCTCCTGTGGCTATCAATACCGACCCTGATGTAGTGGGTGAAATTGATTATGGCCAGGAAGTTTCTCGGCTTGAATTGGTGAATGGTCGCGCTAGCGTTGATGGTAAAAATAATCATTTGTATGGCCGACCAGTAGAAGGTGTCTGGACTTGGGCCGAACCGAGTCTTCGTCCTTCCTTTACTGGAAATTATCGTGCAATTTTTACCCCTAATGATTCTAACAATTTCAGGGTTGTTGAAAAAGATCTTCCGGTGATTGTAAATGCAGTTCAGCCTACAACCAACCTAACAGTTCCATCCAGTGTTATTGCCGGTCAGCAGGTGACTGTTTCGTTCAGTTGCACCAACCCTAATTACACAAGCTTAGCTGGGCCTCCCTATACCTTAAGCTATCAGATTGGCAACGGCAATGTGTCGGCAATTCCTCAGACTGGCGTCTTTACTGTTCCTGCAAATACCCCTGCTGATACAAAAATTACAGTTATTGCAACAACTGGTGTTGTGGCTGGCCAATATCTGACCAAAGAAGTCAGAGCCACTATTACGGTTGTCAACAAAACCCAGGTCCGTATCCGCGATGTCGACCCCGACGACGCGATTTACGACGGCAAGCCCCATGTTGGCTATGTCGGCGAGCCGGTGGTTCGCCGCGGTTATGAAGGCGAATTCGATATCAAATACGCCGGCCGCGACGGCACAACCTATAACTCCAACGTCCCTCCGACGAATGCCGGCGACTACACTGTCACTTTCAGCGTTCCCGACAGCGATCCCACCTATGCCGGCAGTTTGACGCTGGAATTCACGATTGAGAAGCGCGAAGTCACAGTACGTCCGCGGTCGCTGACCGTGAAGCTTGGGAGCAAGGCCCCGACGCTGGAACTGGAGTTCGATAACATCGCCGACGGCGAAAACGACCTGACCCCCAGCGCGGCCCCGGTGTTTGAAATCACCGCCGAAGACGCCACGATTACCGATTTGAAGGATGTCCCCAACCGCGACGGCGTTTACGACGTCAAGTGGCGCAACATCAATGCTTCGACTTTCCGCAACTCCAACAACTACGAAATCACTAAGCGCGGCAGCGGCACGATCACCGTTAAGGAGACCGTCGGCTGGGAAATCCTGCGCAAAGGCAGCCGTTACTATACCGATGTCGACGAATACCTGACCGGCTGGCAGGTGATGAACAACCGCCAGTACTATTTCGATGAGGCGGGCTATATGGCGACTGGCTGGTATCAGGACGAGGATATGAACTGGTACCTGTTCTCGGAGACCGGCGTCATGCAGACCGGTTGGAAACAGGTCGGCGGCCGCTGGTACAATATGAAGAGCAACGGGCCGATGCGTACCGGCTGGTACTGCGATAACGAAAACCGCTGGTATATGCTCAACCGCGGCAGCGGCGCGATGCAGACTGGCTGGGTCCGCGACAGCAACGGGGCTTGGTACTACTGCAATTCGGCCGGCGTTATGCAGACTGGCTGGACCTACGCCAGCGGGCGCTGGTACAACATGAGGAGCGACGGCGTGATGCGTACCGGCTGGTACAGCGACGGCAGGAACTGGTATTATCTGGGCAGCGACGGCGCAATGCGCACGGGCTGGAATCAGATTGCCGGCAGCTGGTACTATATGGGCAGTGACGGCAGGATGTACGTCAACACCCGTACCCCCGACGGCTATCGCGTCAATGCCAGCGGACGGATGATCGGCCGGTAACAATTTGATAAAACGGCCAGAAACATGGCCAGAACAGCGGCAGAGGTCGGTTGGCCTTTGCCGCTGCTACATATTGCAGAAAGGCGGACGTTTATGTATCAGACTACGGTAAAACGGGTTTCCCTCCCCGAAGGGCGGCGGGTTTTCGCGGTCAGCGACATTCACGGCGGGCTGACGCCGCTGCGGCAGGCGATGGCTCAGGCGGGTTTTTCCAAAGACGATATCCTTTTCGTGGTGGGGGATTATGCCGAGCGAGGTTTAGAAAACCTTGCCGTCTTCCGCGAAATCATGGGGCTTTGCCAAACCCACACGGTCTATCCGTTGATGGGCAACACCGACCTTTCTAGGTTAGAATGGCTGTCGGAGGGCGGGAGGCAGGCGGCTCAGGAATTTTGGGACACTTCAGTGAGGCTGCGCGATTACTACGGCAGCGGCCTGCTGTGGGATATGTGCCGCGAGACGGGGATGACGCTTACCTCTGCTGAGGAGCTGGAAGCTGCGATCCCGGCGCTGCGGCAGCATTTCCAGCCAGAATTGTCCTTTTTACAGAATCTTGCCACAATCATAGAAACAGAGCAATATATTTTTGTCCACGGCGGCCTTCCGCATGAGCGGTTGGACGAATTTTCCGGGATGTCAGCCTGGCCTTACTTGAAAAATGACGCCTTTATTGACAAGGGCGTCTGCTTCGATAAATGGCTGGTGGTGGGGCATTGGCCGGTAGCCCTTTATCGCAGCGACCGTTATTGCCATGCCCCTTTTGTCAGCGAGAAGCAGCATATCCTTGGTATTGACGGCGGCTTTGGCGTTAAGCGGGACGGCCAGGTCAACCTGGTAGAGCTTTCTCCAAAGGGCGGCCAGCCTAAAGCGGTTTACAGCGCTGACGTCCTTCCTAAAGTGGTTGCACTGGACCATCAGGAGCCGCAGGCCGGCACGGTTTTTATCAGCTGGGTGACCAGGCAGGTTGAGGTGTCTGAACGGAAAGGCAGTTTTGCTCTGATTCGTCATCTGCACAGCGGCCGGCAGCTTTGGGTGTCAGAAGCCTTTCTTTATCAGGATAGCGGCGGTGACTGCTGCCAGGATTACAGCGACGAACTACTGGCGGTTGAGCCAGGCGACATCCTTTCGTTGGTATTCAGCGCTGACGGGGAAAGGCTGGTCAAAAAAGGCAGCGTTATAGGACGCTATCTCGGCCGGGTTGATAGGTACGAGGATACAAAGGTACGACGCTTTCTGTAGAAAGCTTGGCAAAGACTTTTGCTCGCCCAGATGCATTTACCTTATAAGAAAAACCCTACTGCGTCGATTGCTTCCGACGCAGTAGGGTTTTATAGTTGCGCACACGATAACCCTGGCGATTAAAAGTTTTTGCTAAGCTTTTTTCAAAAAGCGTCGTACCCCCGTCTTCTATTCAAACCGCAGCGTGCTGCCGCGCCCGCTGTTTTTGACAATGATTTTTTGGGGGATACTTTCCTCAAGGCGGCTCACATGGGAGATGATGCCAACGAGGCAGTTGCCTGCTGTCAGCTGGTTCAGCACCTCAAGCGCGGTATCCAGGGCATTGCTGTCCAACGAACCGAAACCTTCATCGATGAACAAAGCGTCCAGCTTTCTGCCGCCGGCATGGTGCTGCACCACGTCGGACAGTCCAAGCGCCAGCGAGAGTGATACAAGGAAGGATTCTCCGCCTGAGAGGGAATGGGAATTGCGCTGCTTGCCGGTAGCCATATCTAGGATTTCTACCTCCAACCCAGCTTTGGCGTTTTGGCGGCCGGCTTCCATTTGGTGGATCAGCTCGTAACGGCCGCCGCTCATCAGGTTCAGCCGCTGGTTGGCCATTTCCAGGATTTCCTGGAAAACAGCGCCCATCACATAACGGTCAAAACTTAGCTTGCCGCCGTCGGCGTTGACGCCGACGGCCAGGTCGGCGAGCAAATCCAGCCGCTGCCAAGCGTCTTCTGATGCAGTGAGCGCTGCCTTGGCTTCTTTGACCCCTTCGGCTGTGCTAAGATGGTTTTTCAGCAGGTTTTCCAGTTTTGTACAAGCGGCGTTTACGGCCTTTTCGCGGGCCTGCATTTCGTCGAGCGTTTCCTGGAGACTTTTTAGGTCGGTATAGCCCCATCCCTGCGTTTGCTGAGCCAGCTCGCTGGCGCGTTTCTGGGCAGCGGCAAGGCTGCTGCGGTATTCCTCCAGTGTTTGCTGTTGTTGTTTCAGCCACAGCTCGCTGTTTTCCCCTTCAGCTAGGCACAGCGCTTGGATGGCTTCGTCCAGCGAGACAAAGCCATTTTGAGTGAGGGCGGTTTGCAGGGCTTCTTCGGCGTTCTTGGCATCCTGTTCCAGCTTGGACAAGCTGCCTTGTTTACCAGCTAGGCTGCCGGCGGTCGTGTCCCTTTTTTGTTTTGCTTCATCTAACGCCTTCTGGTTTTGTTCAATCTGCCGGCTTAGGCGTTTTAACCCGGTTTCACACTGCTGGATCTGCGCATAAGCGGCGTCCTTATCCGGGTATTGCAGATGGCTTTTCAGGGTAGAAATCCCCTCGTCCAATTTTCCCAGCTCCACTTTATAGCTACTCAGTTTATCTTTCAAAGCAGTCAGGGTTCCATCCAGCTTTTTAAGCAGGCCTTCTGCTTCTTCCTGCTGGTGGGCCAACTCAACACGGCGGTGCTGCTTTTGG
This sequence comes from Oscillospiraceae bacterium, assembly GCA_022793675.1. Classification (GTDB taxonomy): domain Bacteria; phylum Bacillota; class Clostridia; order Oscillospirales; family Ruminococcaceae; genus Faecivivens. The sequence goes on along the minus strand of JAAWDH010000016.1, from coordinate 40,016 downwards.
CGGACGTTTTGCAGCGTCTTTTCTGCTTCGGCTTCAGCCTGCTGGAAACGTGCGGCTTGTCCCGCCAGGTAATTTGCTGCTGTCAGATATTCCCAGCTCCGGCAGCTGGCAAGCAGCAGTGCCGCTTCTTGCAGGATGTTGCCTTTTTCTGTGTCAATGGACGACCGCAGCGCCGCGACTTTTTCAGCTTGCCTGGCGCGCATTTTTTCCTGCTCTTCGTGTTGGTGTTTGGCTTTGTCCACCTTGTCTTGGGACGGCGTTTCTTCTGACAGTTCAGCAAACAGGTGTTTTTCCCCGGCGCAGAAAGCCGAACGGCAGACCGGACAGATTGTACTGCCGCGGGCGTCCAGTTCCTGGCGCATCCCTTCGGCAATCAGGCCCGCCTGGCCGCTGATAAAGGCCTGGTAGAGGCTATGGTAGCGCTGTTCCGCCTTTTGGGCGGCTTGAGTCAGCTTTTGCAGCGTCGCCTGTTGGATTAAAAACTCTTGCTCATCCTGCAAAATATTGGCTGTGCGGGCCTTGATTTTTTCCAGAACGTCCCAGTCTTTTTTAGCTTGGGTATGGTTATTTTCCAGGCTGACAACCTGCGCGTCGATACCGTCAAGATCAGAAAATTCCTTCTCTATTTTTGCTAAGGCTGCTTTTTCCTGTTCCTGCTGATTCACCGTTTCCGCAAGCTGATTTTCTATATCCCGGGCGGCTTTTTCTGTTTTTTGCCGCAGCTGCTGCTTGTGGGCCATCTCGTCATATTGGGGCAGCATTTCCTGCAAAGCCTTTATCTCAGCCTGCATCTCGGTTGCCTTGCCTTTAGCTGCTTCGTCGGCAGCTGCTATTTTCTGAGCAGTCTGGAGGGTTTCCTCCTGCTCGGCAAGCAGCGCTAAAAGCGCTGTAATGTCTTTTTTCGTGTCATAGAGCGCCTGCTCGGCCTGCTTTGCCAGCTCCCGCTTAGGTTCTACCTGGTGCAGCGCCTTTTCAGCGGTTTCATATGCGGTTTGCAGCTGCGCCATACTTTCTTTCTGGTTTTCCAAGACGGTAAGCTGCCGGCGTTTTTTGGCAAGCTCGTCCAACAGCTGGTTGCGTCCAGCGGCTGCGCCTTTCTGTTCCGCGAGGGAAGCCTCCCGTTTACGCCAGCCCTCCCGCTCATCTTCTAGCTGTTGCAGCTGCTGCCTGTCTTCTTCAGCTAGCGCCGCTAGGTTTTCTGCTAACTGCGGATGGCTTGGGAGATAGCGTTCCTGCTCTAATTCCGTTAGCCCTTCCGGCTTCTGGAATATATGCAGCATCAGGTTTTCAATCTGCACAGCGTGGACGCTGCGTTCCTCTCTAAGCCTGTCCCTAGCGCCTTTTAACAATTCTTGATACCAAATGCAGGCTGAATTATCAAATATTTTTCCGAGGATCTCGTTTTTCTCTTCGCTGTTTGCCTTTAGGAATTCCTTGAATTCCCCCTGGGCCAGCATGACGATTTTACGGAACTGTTCAGCTTCCAGCCCCAGCAGCTCGGCGCAGCGCTTCGACACTTTGGTATCCCCGCTGAGGGGGTCTTTATCCGGTTCCCACAAAACAGCGTCGATTTTTCCATCCCCATACTGGTCGGCGGTTCCCTGTTTTTTTTGGTAATGGATTCTCCGTTCGACTTTGTATTCTCTGCCGCTATGCTGAAAAACAAGGGTGACAACCGTGTCTACCGACTTATCGACAAAATCGCAGTGCATCATTTTCGGCAGGCGGGCGGTGCCGCTGGCCCTGTTATAAAGGGCGAACATGATTGCGTCAAAAATAGTAGTTTTCCCAGCCCCAGTATCCCCTGTAATCAGGTAGAGGCCATGGGCCAGCCTGCCAAAATCCACGGCAGTCTTTTCTGCATAAGAACCAAAAGCAGTCATTTCGAGCATAACCGGTCTCATTTTTCCGCCTCCTGTTCCAATGCGAATTGCTGCAAAGCCTTTGCCTGCCGCTCTAACGCATCTTTGCCGTAGCCGGTATGGCGTACCTGTTCGCCCGCGAACCGTAAAAGTTCCTGTTCCTGCGGGGTAGGGACAAGGCCGCCTCGGCGTTGGGTATAAAAATCCATAAACAGCGCCTCTATCGCCTTTTCCTCCGTCGGCCGGGTATTGGACGGGGCAGGGAGCGCCCCAAACTGGCTGTATTCTGATTTTATTTCCAGGACGGTGCTGCCGCGTTTTTCAAACAGGTTCCGGAAAAAAGCGTCAATAGAAGGGTTTAGCCGCCGGTCGGTCAAGATAACCTGTATGTACTCCCCTTGGACGGCATTTTGCAGCTCCGCTTGCTGTAATTCCTCAAAGCTTCCCCGTATCCTGCGCATGGGGTGCAGCGGCGGGATATCCCTTCTTGTTATCGTCGGCGCCGTCCCCTTGGCCCCAAGCTCTACGAGGAGCGGCCCTTTGGCGGGCTGTTTTGTTTCGTCAAAATGGTAACAGAGCGGCGAGCCTGCGTAGCGGACCTCGGTCCGGCCAACGGAGTAGGCGGCATGGATATGCCCTAGCGCTGCGTAATCAAAGCCGTCAAAGGCGCTGTAGTCTACCTGGCCTATGCCGCCGACCATTGATTCCGAGCCGCCGCGGCTGGTTTCTATGCCGTTTGCGGCGACGTTCTGGTGCGCCACAAGGACGTTGCGCTGGGTAAAATCAATCCCTTGGCTGGTCAACAGCCGCCGTACGGCTGTGTCATAATCACGGATACCGTCATCCCCAAGCTTCTGTGCTGCAAGGGCCGGGAAAATATAAGGCATCAGCCAAAAATTCACCGGTCCATGCCCATCGGACAGCGTAACACAGGGCAGTCTCGGCGAAAGCACCCCAGCGATATGCAGCTTCTGCTTTGCCAGCAGGCTGCCGCCGAAGGAAAGCCGCTGGCCGGAATCGTGGTTGCCTGCGACGGCCATAACCGTAACTCCCATCTCTGTCAGGGCAGTCGCCATATGGTCGAACAGCGCGACCGCATCCCCGGAAGGCGCGCTCCTGTCGTAGATATCTCCCGCAATCACCACGGCGTCCGGCCGCGTTTCCTCGGCCAGCGCCAGGAAGCGCTCCACCCAAACCGGCTGGTCGCCGTTTTCCAGCAGCGGGACGCCATGGATGGATTTTCCAAAATGCAGATCTGCCAAATGGAAAAACTTCACGCCTCCACCTCCGCCGGCACCTCATCCCAATAATCCTCATGGCTGACAGGGAAGATTTTCGGCGCGCTTTGCATACAATGCACCACCTCGGCTGGATCAGGGAAAGCGCCGATGGCGCCGGGCTTGGTGGTGACTAAACTTCCCAGCGCGTTGGCAAAATCAAGCATAATCGTAATTTCTACGCTGGATAAATCAAAAATGGACTTTTCCAACTTTAACAGGTTGAAAATAATCCCTGCGAAAAACGCATCCCCGGCTCCCGTTGTATCTATGACCGGCAGGTCGTAGGCGCAGGAAACATAACTGTCCTCATTGACATAGGTATAGCACCCCTTGGCCGAGCGGGTAATAATAATCATCTGCGTGCCGAAATTCTGGTATAGGAGCTGGCAGGCCTCGTGCTCGTCCATCCCTGGCAGCAGCAGCGCCAAGTCATCCGCGCCTAGCTTCAGCACATCCACCAACGGCAGGCAGTTCAAAATTACCCGCCTGGCTTCCTCTGGCGATTCCCATAAGTTCAGCCGCACATTGGGGTCGAAGGTAATCAGCGCCTCGCACTCCCGCGCCATTGCAGCGGCGTTAAGTACCGTCGAGCGAGACGGTTCCGACGTTAAGGAAACCGAGCTGAAATGGAATACCTTCAGCCCGCAGAACATCTCCCGATCCAAATCTTCCGGCAGCAGGTTCTGGTCGGCCGTGGTTTCATTGCGATAAAAAGTAAAATGCTTCCCTTCCTCATCATGCCGGATAAAGGCCAGCGGCGTCTGGTGCTCATCCGAAAGGACCAGGCCGCTGACATCTACGCCGCACCGCTCTAGCTCTGCCCGGCAGCTCCGCCCAAAGGGGTCGTTCCCAACCTTGCCGGCGAAAGCGGCCCGGATCCCCAGCCTAGCCAGCGCGCAGGCCAGGTTTGCCGGGCTGCCGCCAGTGTTCTGCTGATAGACCAGCTGCCCGCCGTCCTGCCGTACCGGAATAAAGTCTATCAAAGTTTCCCCAACGCTTAATATCTCGTACATACGCTCTCCTTTTTACCCTGCCTATTGGGATGTCCCAACAAGCGCACACCCGTCGACGCAGTAAGGCTTTCCCTGTGTTGCAGACGGAAAAAGTCTTTGCAGTTCAGCCTGGCTTTCCTTTAAAGACGCCCTGCGCCCCTTATATCCTTACAGCTTCTCCAATTTCGCAAAGTTGGCCATAATCTTTTTTGTGCCGACTTTGTCAAAGGCAGCCTCCACCAGGCAGTCTGCGCCCATCGGCGTCAGCGAAAGCACCATCCCTTCGCCAAAAACCTTATGGCGTACCCGGTCGCCCACCGAAAGTTTGACGGCTGCGGCTGCGGCGGCCGCGGGACGGCTGCCGACCATGGCAGTTTCCTTGGGCAGCGGCGGCGCAGGGCGGCGGGATGCGGAAAGCTCCCGCACGCGGCGGGCCATCAGCGAACTATCCTGTTCATCCAGCTTTTCGGACGGGATTTCTTCAACAAAACGGGAAAGGCGGTTACGGTTTGTTGAACCGAACACCATCCGTTCCGCCGCATGGGAAATGTACAGCCGTTTTTTGGCCCGGGTGATCCCCACGTAGCAGAGCCGCCGCTCCTCTTCCAGCTCCGCCGGGTCGTAGATACAGCGTACCGATGGGAAAATCCCGTCTTCCAGTCCAGGCAGGAAGACCGCTGGGAACTCCAGCCCCTTGGAAGAATGCATCGTCATCAGCAATACGCAGTCTTCCTGCTGGTTTAGGTCGTCCAGATCCGTATAAAGCGCAATCTCTTCCAAAAAGCCGTCCAGCGACCCTTCAGGGTTCTGCTGCTCATATTTGACCATCGTTGATTTAAGCTCGCCAATGTTTTCCAGCCGGTTCTTGCCCTCATCGCCCTGCCCGCGCAGCATCGCCTCATAGCCTGTCTTTTCCATCACCTCGTCGAGCAGCACATCCAGCGGTTCGGTTAGCGCCGTCTCCCGGAAGCCCTCAATCATTGCGGCAAAATTCATCAGCGGGAGCGCCTTTTTGGATAACGCCGAGTAGTAATCCGCTTCTTTCAGCACCGCAAGCAGCGGCTGCCCGTTCTGTTGGGCAATCTGTTCCGCCGCTCCCACTGTCGCTTCGCCAATGGAGCGCTTCGGCTCGTTGATAATCCGTTTTAAGCGCAGGTTGTCGCTGGGGTTGACAATCAGGCTCAGATACGCCAGCAGGTCCTTAATCTCTTTACGCTCAAAGAACTTGATGCCACCGAATAGCCGGTAAGGGATCCCTGATTTGATAAAGGTCTGCTCAATGACGCCCGACTGGGCGTTCATCCGGTAGAGCACGGCGTGGTCGCCGTATTTCATGCCGCCGGCGACGTTTTCTTGGATCGTGTCCGCGATGAACTGGGCTTCAGCGCGTTCATCCTGCACTTTTTGCAGCAGGATTTTTTCGCCTTCGCCGTTCTGCGTCCAAAGGTTCTTGCCTTTGCGCCCCTCATTGTGGCGGATGACCTCGTTGGCGGCGTCAAGGATATTCTGGGTTGAGCGGTAGTTCTGTTCAAGGCGGATAACGGCCGTATCTTGGAACTGGTTCTCAAAAGACAGGATATTTTCAATCGTCGCCCCACGGAATTTATAGATGCTCTGGTCGTCGTCGCCGACAACGCAAAGATTCTTATACTTCGCTGCCAACAGGCTTACAAGCCGGTACTGCGCATGGTTGGTGTCCTGGTATTCGTCTACCATCAGGTAGCGCCAGCGGTTCTGATAATATTCCAGCACGTCAGGGTTCTGCTCAAAAAGCTCGACCGTTTTGCAGATAATGTCGTCAAAATCCAGCGCGTTGGCCCGCTGCAGCCTGGCCTGGTACTGCCCGTAGACCCTGGCGGCCTGCTCTTTGCGGTAGTCGCCGCCGGTAAGCAGCGCGTATTCCTTGGGCGTTACCATGCTGTCCTTGGCGCGGCTGATTTCGGTAAGCAGGCTGCGGGGTTTGAACATCTTATCGTCCATGCGCAGCTCGCCCATCACTTCCTTGATTACCCGCAGCGAATCGTCGGTGTCGTAAATCGCAAACGAGCGGGTGTAGCCCAGCCGCTCAATATCCCGGCGCAGGATGCGCACGCAGCAGGAATGGAAAGTGGACGCGGCCACCTCCTTTGCCTCTTCGCCCAGCATCCGCTCTAACCGTTCCTGGAGTTCCTTGGCGGCTTTGTTGGTGAAAGTGATCGCCAGGATATTCCAGGCCCTGACCGGGTAACAGCCGAAAGCTTCCGCTAGCATTTCGTCGGAGCATTCCCCGCCGTCCAGGTAATCCTGGAGCACCAGCGCCGCAGATTCTGGATTTTCCGGCAGGTAGGGGGAATGATAGGCATCACCGAATTTGACCATCCCGGCAATGCGGTTGATGATGACAGTGGTCTTGCCGCTGCCCGCGCCGGCTAGGATCAGCAGCGGACCTTTGGTTTGGAAAACGGCCTCTTTCTGGCTGGGATTCATATTGGAAAAACGCTTTTCCATCGCCTGCCTGCGCAGCGCAAAAAAAGTGCTGTTGGGTTCTGCCATATTCTTGTCGGGTCTCCTTTTTCCCGCCAAAACGGCGGTCGTCTCTTTTAAATTTCCTGCCTCTATTATACTATACCCAACCAGGGATTTCAACCTTTTGCAGCAAATAATCGGCAGGCGCGGCTGTTTCCTTGACATTTCCCCTAGTCTGCGTTATGATAGGGGAAATGGGGCGGAAGGCCTGCCACTTTTCGTACAGAGGAGAGCTGACAATGAAAAATGCTACTCTAACCAACAATCGCAACTTGGGGATTGATTTGCTGCGCATCCTTTCAATGCTTTACGTTTTAATCCTGCATACGCTGGGGCGCGGCGGGATCTTGGAGGCTGCGCGGCCCCATTCGGCCCAGTACTTTGGCGGGTGGTTTTTGGAAATTTGGGCTTATGGCGCAGTAGATATTTTCGCGCTGATCAGCGGCTATGTTTGCTACAGCGACCAGCCCAAACGGGTAAAGTTTTCCGGTTTTGCCGGCATTTGGATGCAGGCGGTCTTTTACGGGCTGCTGGTGACGGCAGGCGTGGGAGCGCTGCGCCCAGATTTGGTCAGCGGGATAAACTTTTTGGAAGCGCTTTTACCAGTTTCCAGCGGGCTTTACTGGTATTTGACAGCCTATGCCGGGCTGTTTTTGATGATGCCGTTCCTGAACGCCGGGCTGCGGCAGCTGGATGAAAGCGCCGGCGTGAAGATTTTCTGGCTGCTATTTTTGGCTTTTTCGGTTTTCGATACCGTATTCAAGCGCTTCGAGTTGAACAATGGCTATGCAGCATTTTGGCTGGTGGTCGTCTATCTGTTGGGCGGGCTGGTCAAGAAATGCCATATCGGCGAAAAACTCAAGGGCTGGCAGGCATTTTTGGGCATTGTCCTGCTTACATTTATAGGATGGCTGTGGAAGGCGGCCGGCCCGCGTTTCACGCTGTTTGATGTACAGGTGACAAAGGATCTCCTTGTCTGCTACACCTCGCCGACGGTTTTAGGCGCATCGATACTATATCTAATTTCCTTTGCGAAACTAAAACTCCCGCACTGGGCCGGCCGGGTAATCAGGTTTGCCGCGCCGGGGGCGTTTGCGGCTTATCTGCTCAACAACCAGCAATTTGTCTGGGGATTCCTTTATAACCGCTTTGTCCGGTTGGCGGGGCGGCCCTTGCCGCTGATGCTGGCAGGAGTGGTTGGGTTTTCGCTGGCATTTTTTGTAGGAAGCGTTTTATTAGATGCAGCGCGGCGCTGGCTTTTTGAACGTGTTCTGCCTAAAAAGTTTTTGGCGGCAGGCTGTGCCCGCTGACAATCCAGCAAGCCGGATTTCTGCTGCGGATAAACATAGCCGGTTCTCCCGCGGTTACGGGCAGGCGGTTCCAGGCCTATCGGCAGCGGTTATCGACGCAGTAGGCGGTTAAGCGTATGCCGGCGCGTACCCTAGCGATTAAAAGTCTTTGCGGAGCTTTCTTCAGAAAGCGACTCGTACTCCTAGTCAAAAAGAAGCTTGCTATTCGTGAGGAAAAATGATATACTGGAATAAAATAGCCTCCGAAAGGAATGACCATATGAAAAGATTCGTTGCCGCAGCTGCGGCCCTTCTGTTCCTTGCCGGCTGCAGCGCCCAGCCCGAAGCTCCGGTTACTCGTACCATCAGCGGCCATGCGGTTATCGGCCTTGCCCAGCCGCTGTCCGGCGATTACCTGTTTACCGAGGCCTGGGGCATCTGCGAGGCTGACCGGGATATCCAGCGCCTGATTTACGGTGCGGGGACTGTGGCAGTTACTGGCGAAGGGACTTTTGTTACCGACGGCGCTACCTTGAAAAGCTTTTCCACCCGTGAGGAATGGGACGGCGCGCGCACCTATACCTTTACCCTTAACGAGGGGCTTTGCTATAGTGACGGCTCGCCGATCGGGGCGGCAGACTATGTTTTTTCCGTGTTGCTCCAGTCTTCGCCGGCTTTTGCGGCGCTGGGGGCGGATAACAGCCGCTACAGTCACTTGAACGGCTGGGAGGCTTTTTCCAGTGGTGAGTCGGAGGCTTTTGCTGGCGTGCGGCTGTTGGGCGACGACCAATTTTCTTTGACAATTTCCGCTGACGTTTTGCCTTATTACCAAGAGCTTTCACTGGTAGAGGTTTTCCCACTGCCAATGGCTATCCTTGCCCCGGACGCCGCCCTGACGGCCGACGGGAACGGTACTGCAAAAATTACCCTTTCAGAGATGACGCTGCGGCAGACGGTCTTAGCCCCGGATGGCTATCGTTACCATCCGTCGGTAACGGCGGGGGCGTATACCGTTTCTGAAGTGTCCGCACGTGGGCTGGTATTAGCCGCTAACCCGTATTACAACGGCGGCGTGAATATGGTTTCCCCGGCGATTGGGACGCTGGAATTGCGGGCAGTGGATGCGGCGCACATGGCGGATATGGACGGCTTTGACCTGATCTGCGGCGTTTCTGGCGCGGAGGGAATGGCCGCAGCCATGAAGCTTGTAGAAAAAGAAGCGGAGACACGTTGTTTCTTTTACGAAAGCACAGAGCTGTCGGCTATCCTTTTTGGGGAAGAGGTTCCTACGCCAGTACGGCAGGCTGTAGCGGCGCTGCTGGACCAGGATGAATGCACCAATTTGCTGGCGGGGCGCTGGGGCAGCCCTGTTGTGGGGATGGCCCCTCAGGCATCATCTCTGACAGGCCAATATTACGGCGATTTGCGGCGCTTTTCAGCGCAATGGTACGATTTGGCGCTGGCGGAGAAGCTGCTGAAAGGTACGGCCTATCATGCGCCGGATGACGGGCGTGAACCTGTCCCGCTGATTTTTTACTATGACCGCGCCGACAGCCGCGGCAAGGCCATGGCCTCTCTATTACAGGAAACTGCAGGAGAAAGCGGGCTTTTGGTGATTAAGCCGGAGGGTTTGACGGCAGCGGAGCTGGCCCAGAGACAGCAAAGCGGCGATTACCAGCTGCTTTTCTTCAATGGTTCGCTTCCAGCAGACGCTGCGCCATGGGATGGGCCGGAAATCCTGACTGGAGATATATTAAAAGAGACAGCTTTCGATCTCGCCCATACGCCCGCCGCTTTCCCTGACCGTTATGAGGAGAAATGGCTTGCCTTCCAGGAGGCTTATCAGCGGGAACTGCCAGCGCTTGCTGTCTGCGGTTATGAGCGCTGCGATTTGGTCGGGGGAAGGCTTGTCAATTACCAGGATGTGTCGGCTTGGCAGGACTGGACAAGCTTAGTCCTGAAAGCCAGCCTCAGCGAATAGGAGAACCTGATGACGAATTTAGAAAAGATACAGCTCTGCCAGGAGATCGTAGACCAGATCCAGGCAAAGAGCAGACGGCCTGTCTGCCGCCTGAAGCTTACCCAGGAACCTTTTACTGTCACAGACAGCCATCTTGGCGGAACCCCCTACCTGCCCCATAACGGACAGATTCCTGTCGATGCGGATGGGAACCAGCTGTGGCTTTGCGCCCAAATCAATTTTACCCAGATGCCTCCTATGGAAGGGTTTCCAAAATCAGGGCTTCTGCAGATCTTTTTGGAGGACTGGCACTTCGGCGATTTTGGCCTGGACGACGGGCCGAATACGGCCCAGGACTATTGGCGGGTACTCTATTATCCCGAAGTCGACGGGACGGTCACGATGGAAGAATGAGAAGCAAAAATGGCTATCCCTTGGGCGGAAGCGAGGCGCAGCAATATGCCCCGCCCAGCCAATAAGTTTGACTTGAAAGACATCGCCAACGGGGAGGACTATCTCTGGCGCTGCCCGGATATCCCGCTGAAAATCTATTTCCAGGCTGTGGAGCAGGAAGGGGTTGTGTACGAGGACTTCCGGTTTGAGCAGCTGTTTGCCGACGCGCTGCAGGCCCGCCTGCCCGGCGCTGACCCGCAGGAATTCATGCCCTACCGTCTGCGGGACAATACGGCGGAGGAAGGGGAAGCGCTTCAGAAAATCCGGTTACAGATCAGGGGCGGCGGCTGCAAGCTGGGCGGCTATCCAAACTACCTCCAGGACGACCCCAGGTCGTATGAGGACGACGAGGGCTGGGCGGACTGCGATACCTTGCTGCTTCAGCTTTATGACGATACCTATGACTATCCTCAAGACAGCATTGATGCCGCCGCCTTCAGCCTGAACGGCGGCCCGCTGAATTTTGTCATCCGGGCGGAAGACCTGAAAGGCCGGGATTTTTCCCGGGTGCTTGCCCAGTGGGCCTGTACCTAAGACAAAAAGTAAAAGACAAAGCATGAAACCTTTTGCCTTCTTGTTTTGTAATAATGGAGGAATGACAGATGTCCATTGCCTTAATCACCGGCGCGTCCCGAGGGATCGGGAAATCGGCAGCCCTTTCCCTGTGGCTTTCAGGGGAGCGGGTGGCCCTCTGCTGCAAAAACTCCATTGATGCGTTGGAAACCTTTGCGGCGGAACTGAACGCCGCCCGGAAGGGGAGCGCGCTGGCCCTGCAGGCCGATGTGTCCAATCCCGCCGACGTAGCAAGGCTTTTTGATGAAACCGAAGCGCGGCTGGGGCCGGTAGAAATCCTGGTCAATAACGCCGGCATCGCCCAGCAGAAGCTGTTTACCGATCTCACCGACGAGGACTGGCGGCGGATGTTCGCGGTCAATGTCGACGGGACGTTCTATTGCTGCCGCCGCGCCGTTCCGGCGATGGTGCATAAAAAGCGGGGGGTTATTGTCAACCTTTCCTCAATGTGGGGACAGGTAGGCGCTTCCTGTGAGGTACATTATTCCGCTGCGAAGGGGGCGGTCATCGCTTTCACCAAAGCGCTGGCCAAAGAACTGGGTCCCTCGGGTATCCGGGTCAACTGCGTCGCCCCCGGCGTCATCCGCACTGAGATGAACGCGGCGCTGGACGCTGAGACGATGGAAGCGCTTTGGCAGGAGACGCCGCTGATGCGGCTGGGCAGCCCAGAGGATGTAGCTGCTGCGATCCTCTTTTTATGTTCCGACCGCGCTTCCTTCCTTACCGGGCAAGTCATTTCCCCCAACGGCGGCTTGGTTATCTGAACCGCTAGGGCTGGTTGGGTGTAAAAGAGGGAAAAATTGCCCATACTGCCTGAGGGAACGATGAAAGGAAAGGTTGGAATTGCTATGAAAAAAGGAATTGCCATTGGGTTTGCCGCGGCGCTGATCTTGGGTGGCGGCGCTTATTTCGCTCTTGATAGGATGTTTGAACCCATTTCACAAGAGCCGCCCCAAAGCTCTATACCGCTGTCTGGGGCGCCGCAGGTGTCGGCGCCCGTATCGTCTGTGCCGGTTTCCTCGGCGCCCCTCGTCCCCTCCTCCTCAGAACAGCTGCCCGCCCCGCCGGAACCAGATCCCTTTGTGGGACAGCCGATCCCTAAGAATGCGGACAGCGCCGAGATGGGCTGGCTGGATGACGCGGTGTTTATCGGCGATTCGCTGACCTATGGCCTGTCTGCTTACGAGCTGTTGCCCAAAGAGCAGGTACTGGCCCATACCGGCATCAACCCTCAAACCATCCTTATTTCCTCCTGCATTGAGACAGAATCAGGCGATAAAACGGTGCTGGAGGCGTTGGAAGGCAAAAACCCAGGTAAGATTTATATCATGTTGGGGGCCAACGGCGTCGGTTTTCTTTCGTCGGAAACAGTAGTCAAGAGTTATGGCCAGCTGATTGACGGCGTCCGGGATATTTATCCAGATGTGCCGATCTATTTGCAGTCCATCCTGCCCGTGACGGCGGAAAAGAGCAGCGACGAAAAATATGCCAACAGTAAAATCAATCTCTATAACGAAGCTATCCAGGCGCTGGCGGCAGAAAAAGAAATCTATTACCTCAACGTCGCCGAGGCGCTGAAGGACGAGCAAGGCAACCTCCCCAGCGATTTAAGCAGCGATGGGATGCATTTCGGCCCTTCTACCTATCAGATATGGCTGGATTACCTGCTTTGCCATCGGGCAGAGTAAGGGCTTAAGGGTACGGGAGTACGACGCTTTCTGAAGAAAGCTTAGCAAAGACTTTTTATCGCCCAGATACCTGTTTGCCCCATAGGAAAAGTCCTACTGCGTCGATGAGTTATCGACGCAGTAGGACTTTATGGCTTTTTATATGGTTATCCTGGCGGTTAAAAAGTTTTGCAAGGCTTTTTCAAAAGCCGTCGTACCCTTAGTCCTCGTCGTCCTCCCCAGGAGCCGGTGCTTCGTTCCGGCCGCAGCACTTCTTATACTTCAGCCCGCTGCCGCAGGGGCAGGGGTCGTTGCGGCCAACTTTGGTTACCCGCACAGGCTGAGCCTTTTTCTTAGCGGGGGTGCGTTCACCCTCCTCGCCATGGCTGGCTACAGTCTGCTGTAGGATCTCTTCGCGGTCGCGGAATCCGCCGGGAATCTGAGGCATCATAGGGCTGCTTTGCGCGGCTTCGTCCTCCTCCCCGTCGCTGAAGGGGGCATCGTACATCCCGTCTCCCTCGTGGGCGGGGCTGCCGTGAGGGGTAATCCCTTCTTGGGCCTCTTTGGCGGCCTCGCCGTCAGAGGTTTCAGCGGCAAATAGGTCAGAGTCGGCGGGCGACAGCCGTACAGCCTGTTCAGCCGGCGCAAACCTTGCCTGGAAGGTCAGCAGAAAACGAAAGGTGTCTTCACGGATAGAGGCAACCATCGCGTCAAACATCTCGAAACCTTCCAGCCTATATTCCACCACAGGGTCATGCTGGGCGTAGCTGCGCAGGTAGATGCCTTTGCGCAGCTCGTCCATATCATCAATATGGTTCATCCACTTCTGGTCGACGTTTTGCAGCAGCACCCGGCGCTCGATTTCCCGGATGAACTTTTTGCCGTAGCGGCGTTCTTTTTCCGCATAGATTGCCAGCGCCTTGTCTACCAGCTGCTTGATAATATCCTTGCGTTCTACCAGCGCCAGGTCGTTGACATCATCATAGCGCAGATCCTCTTCAGTGGTCAGCAGGCCGAGGTAGTAGTCCCGCAGGCCCGTTAGGTTCCAGTTGTCGTGGATTTCGTCGTCGGCTAGATAGGTGTTGACAGTCTCGGTAATATTTTCCGTAATCATATCCAGGATATGGCTGTGGATATCCTCACCGTCGAGCACCATCCGGCGCTGGGAGTAGATGATTTCGCGCTGCTTGTTCATGACGTCGTCAAACTGCAAAACGCTGCGCCGGATCTGGAAGTTGCGGCCTTCGACCTTCTTCTGGGCGTTTTCGATGGCGTTTGTCAGCATTTTGACTTCAAGGGGCTGGTCTTCGTCAATCTTGAAGGCCTCCATCATACTCTGCACCCGTTCGCCGCCGAACAGCCGCAGAATCTCATCCTCCAGCGACAGGAAGAAGCGGCTTTCGCCAGGGTCGCCCTGACGGCCGGAACGGCCCCGCAGCTGGTTATCGATGCGGCGGGATTCATGGCGTTCGGTACCCAGGATATAAAGGCCGCCCGCCTGCCGGACCTTTTCGGCTTCGGGGGCAATCTGGGCCTCATACTTTTTTAACAGCTCGCCGTAGAGCTTGCGGGAGGCAAGGATTTCCTCATCGTCGGTTTCGCCGAAGCCGGTGGCTTCGAGGATCTGGTGCTCATCATAGCCCATCCGCCGCAGCTCGTCTTTGGCCAGGAATTCGGCATTGCCGCCAAGCTTGATGTCGGTGCCGCGGCCCGCCATATTGGTGGCGATGGTCACCGCGCCGTATTTGCCGGCCTGGGCGACAATTTCCGCTTCCTGTTCATGGTACTTAGCATTAAGGACAGTATGCTTGATACCCTTAGCCTTGAGCATTTTACTTAAAGTTTCGGATTTGTCAATGGTGATGGTACCCACCAGCACCGGCTGCCCTTTTTCGTGGCAGGCGAGGATCTGTTCAATAATCGCCTTATATTTACCCCGCTCATTCTTATAAATCACGTCATCCTGGTCAATACGGGCAACAGGCTTGTTTGTCGGGACTTCCACGACGTCCAGGTGGTAGATTTCCCGGAACTCGCCTTCCTCGGTCATTGCCGTACCGGTCATGCCCGACAGTTTTTTATAGGTGCGGAATAGGTTCTGGAAGGTAATCGTCGCAAGGGTCTTCGATTCCTTCATCACCTGGACGCCTTCCTTGGCTTCGATAGCCTGGTGAAGGCCGTCGTTGTAACGTCGGCCAATCATCAGGCGGCCGGTAAATTCGTCGACAATAATGACCTCGCCGTCTTTGACCACATAATCCACCTCGTTGGTCATCACGCCATGGGCCTTGATGGCCTGGTTGATATGGTGGAGGATGGTCATATTTTCGGGGTCCATCAGGTTATCCAGCCCGAAAGCCCGCTCAGCCTTTTTGACGCCGGAGGGGGTGAGGGTAGCAGTTTTGCCTTTTTCATCGACGATATAGTCGCCGTCAAACTGGTCGGTGTCCTCTTTGTCGTCCAGCTCTACCACCTTAGTCATTGTAAGGGTGCGGGCAAAGCGGTCGGCCATTTCGTAAAGCTCGGTTGACTTGTCCCCTTGGCCGGAAATAATCAGCGGGGTACGGGCTTCGTCGATCAGGATGGAGTCCACCTCGTCAATAATAGCGAAATTGAAGGGCCGCTGCACCATTTGGCTTTTGTCGGAGACCATATTGTCCCGCAGGAAGTCAAAACCGATTTCGTTGTTGGTGCCGTAGGTGACGTCGGCTGCATAGGCTTCCCGGCGCTCGTCGTTGGAAAGGTCGTGGATAATCAGCCCCACCGACATCCCTAGGTAGCGGAACACCTTGCCCATCCACTCCGAGTCGCGCTTGGCCAGATAGTCGTTGACGGTGACGATATGCACCCCTTCGCCGCTCAGGGCGTTCAAATAGGCCGGCAGAAGGCAGGTCTGGGTTTTGCCTTCGCCGGTGCGCATTTCGGCAATCCGGCCTTGGTGCAGCACAATGCCGCCGATAATCTGTACAGGGTAGTGGGGCTGGTTGAGCACCCGGCGGGCAGCCTCGCGGCAGACCGCAAAGGCGTCGGGGAGGATAGTGTCCAATGTTTCGCCGTCCACCAGCCGGCCTTTCAGGTAAGGGGTCTGGGCCTGCAGTTCCTTGTCGCTCATGGCTTTATATTTGTCCTCCAGAGCTAGGACTGCGTTTTTGATCGGTTCAATTCGTTTCAGCTCCCGTTTGGAGTAGGAGCCGAACAGAGTCTGGAAAATTCCCAAGGGTACAGTCATTCCTTTCAAAAGCCCTGCCGCAGCGGGGCGTTGATCACATAAGTTCATCGCGCCGGGCTTTTCCGGGCAGGCGCTTCTTTACATTTATTATAGCCTTTATGGCTGCGGTTTGCAAGGAATATTTTGTGAATTCTTCAAATGGGCGGCTGTCCCAAAAAAAATTCGGTTTTCCTGCTGTTGGCGCAACTTTTCCTATGCTTAAAAACACTTCTTTATAAAGGTATTTCCAGTAAGAAAGGATGATATTATGACAAATTGGAAAATAGCCCGGCTTTTGGCTGCCGCAGTAGGCCTCTGCCTGATTTTGGGCAGTTGCAGCGCTGGAAGCGGGAATGGCGGCGCGCCGATGAAAAACGGCTCCAGCGGTTCTTCTTCCTCCTATACTTCAGACGCGCAGCGGCCCTCGGCTGATGCTGATTACGGCATGGTCGGCGAGTCCGGCGAGGCCGCCCCCGAAGAGATGGGCGGCGGCGAAGATCCCCTTGCCGGGATGAAAATTATCCAATATATGGATTACCGCATTGAGAGCTTGGAATTTGACCAGGCGGTTTCGGCGCTGGAAAGCCTGTGCAAGCGCCTTGGCGGCTATATCGAGCAGTCCAGCCGCAGCGGCGAATCGATTAATTCCCGGCGGCTGCGGGACGCTGAATACACGCTGCGTATCCCCAGCAGCAAGCTGGAGGATTTCAAGTCTGGCGCTGCCGAGGTTGGCACTGTTTACAGTTCTTCTGTCTGGACAGAAAATGTCACTGAAAGTTATTACGACACTGAATCACGGTTGAAAAGCCTGCGGGTGCAGGAAGAGCGGCTGCTGGCGCTGATGGAAAAAAGCGAGACGCTGACCGATGTGATCGAGCTGGAACAGGCGTTGGCCGAAGTGACTTATGAGATTGAAACATTGACTAGCAGCCTGCGCCGTTATGATTCCTTGGTGGATTATTCCACGGTTACCGTCCATCTGGAAGAAGTAGAGCGTTATACCGAAACGCCGCCGGTGACGTTAGGCGAACGGATTGCCGAGCGTTTTAACGCGACGATGTACGGCCTGTCCCGCCTGGGCCAGGAGCTGCTGATCGCCCTGATTGGCGGGCTGCCGGTGATTATCCTGCTGGCAGGCCTGTTCTGCGCCATCTTCTTTCCTGCGCGGCATCAGGCGAAGAAAAACGCAGCCAAACCCAAGGCTCCACAGCCGCCCCAGAATGGCCAGTCGATGCAGCCCTGGCAGCCTATTCAACCTCAGACCCCGCCGGCGCCGCCTCAGAACCCGGATGAAAAACACTAAGGAGAGCACAAGGGCCACAGCACTTAAAAATGGTGGGTTTCTTTGTAGAATTTATCGATGCGGAAGGCGGTTTTTTGAGGGCAAACGGGTATCTTGGCAATTAAAAGTTTTGCGAACTTAGCTCTGCTAAGCTAGTAAGCTAGGCTTTCTTCAAAAGCGACCCGCACCCTTCGTACTTTTTCAGATTTTTAAATGCTGTTGCCCTGGACGCTGCAAAAATTTTCTTGCTTTTATGCCTGGATTGTGGTATACTGGGTTATACTGAAACGGTATGGTCAGATTTTTAAAACAGTTGGAGGGTTAAGGTTACAATGAATATCTGGGAAATTATTGCAGGCGTGCTGCTGCTGATTTGCTGCTTGGGACTGATTTTGCTGGTGATGATGCAGGAGTCCAAGCAGGGCGGGCTGGGTTCTACCTTCGGCGATTCTTCCTCGGAGTCTTATTTTGGCAAGAACAGCGGGCGCACGCTGGAGGCGATGCTGGCGAAGATTACCAAATATTGCGCGATTGTCTTTTTCGTGCTGACGATTCTTGTCAGCGTCTTTTCCGCCTATATCAACTAAGGCTGGGCGGCGGTTATCTTTTTGACACACCCCAGCGAAACCGGGAATGCCAACGCCCTGCGCCTCTGCGCAGGGCGTTTTCCGTCAGGCATTCCGTTGCGAAAATAAATAGAAAGGAAGGGAAAGGGCCGTCTGCTGCGTCAGGCTCTTTCTAATGGCAATTTTTGTGAAACAGATTTCCAAAGTCGCCCTCTATAAACGCACCCTGCTTTTTTTAGAAAAGGCGGGGCGGAAGGGCTTGTCTGCCCATGAATTGGGGGCCAAACTGAAGCAGAAAACGGTTCCTCCGCTGGAGCTGCTGGAACAGGCGGCAGCGGAAGGCAGGGCTTTAAAGAAAAAAGGGCGGTTCTATGCAGCTGCGGCCAAGGGGCTGAAAGGCGCACTGATGGTGCGGCTAAATAAGACTTACGGTTTTGCACGGCTTTTTGACGCCAAAGAAAACGAGCCGGATATTTTCATCCCTGGCGCTGGGCTCCATGGCGCGCTGCCGGGCGACCAGGTGCTGGTTAGGATGCTGCCAGGCGGGGAGGGAGGGCGGCCAAGCGGCGAGATTACGGCGATACTTGCCAAAGGCGACCCTGAGTTTATCGGTATTGCGTTGCTGAAACGGAATGGCTGGCAGGTTTGGGTAGATAAGCTTTCCCAGAAGCTGCCGCTGCTGGGGGAACCGCCCGCCGCCGACCGCGAGCGGGTGCTGGTAAAAGTCGAGCGCCGCGGCGGCGACCACCGCCAGTACGCGCTGCGCATGGTCAAGGATTACGGCCCTGCCGATGAGGCGAAAGCCGCGGCGGCCGCGATTCTGGATGCGGCGGGCATTGTGCCGGATTTCCCGTTGGCGGCCCAGGACGAGGCGCGCTGCCTTGCCCATAGAGGGCTGCCCGAAGGGGAGCTTGCCGGGCGGCTGGACTTGCGGGATTGGGATATTTTTACGATTGATGGCGCAGACGCCAAGGATTTGGATGACGCGGTCAGCGTTAGCCGGACAAAGACGGGTTGGCTGTTGGGGGTGCATATTGCCGATGTTTCCCACTATGTGCGGCCGGGTTCGGCGCTGGATAGGGAGGCTTTTTCACGCGGCGTCAGTGTTTATTATGCTAGAGAAGTGGTGCCGATGCTGCCCCGCGAGCTAAGCAACGGCATCTGTTCGCTCAACCCCGGCGAGGACAGGCTATGCTTTTCGGCGCTGATGGAACTTGACGCAGACGGCGCGCTTTACCGCTGGCAGTTCCAAAAGTCGGTGATCCGTTCCCGCATCAAAGGGGTTTATGGCGAGATAAACCGGATTTTTGCCGGCGAGGCTGAGGGGATGCTGCGTGAAAAGTATGCGCCGGTAATGGATGAGCTTTCTGTTATCCGCGAGCTGGGGGCAATCCTGCGCCGCCGTCAGCAAGCCAGAGGCAGCCTGGATATCCAGTCGGCTGAGTGCAAAATTACAACCGGTGAGGATGGCAAAGTGCTGGATATTGCCCCCCGTCAGAGCGGCGAGGCGGAAAGGGTTATTGAGTCTTTTATGCTGCTGGCCAATGAAGCTGCCGCCAGGCTGGCAGCAGAGGCAAATCTTCCTTTTGTCTACCGCGTCCATGGCCGCCCCGCGCCGGAAAAGGTCGAACAGCTGAAAGGCGTGTTGAAAGCGTTGGGAGAAGACCTCTCTCCGCTGCGCGCCGAGCCGCCCGCCACAGCTGCCTTTGCCGCTGTCCTCCGGAATGCCGCCGGCAAGCCCGTTGAAAATGCCGTTCACTGGCAGGTGCTGCGCACGATGGCCAAAGCCTGTTATAATGCCCGTCCGCTGGGGCATTACGGTTTGGCGCTTTCGGATTACGCCCACTTTACCTCTCCCATCCGGCGTTATCCCGATCTTGCCGTCCATCGGGTTCTCACGGCCTACCTGGAGGGCGGCGGCCTTCCCCGCCAGTACCGGGATTTTGCAGTCAGGACGGCCAAGCAGGCTTCGCTGACCGAGGCCAACGCGGCGTCCGCCGAACGGGCCTGCGAGGATTGCTATAAGGCGGAGTATATGGGCAGCCGCATCGGCCTTGCCTGCGACGGGGTCATTTCGGGCGTTGCTGCCCATGGCGTTTATGTGACTATATATGGTTGTATTGAAGGGATGGTCCCCGCCGGGGTGCTGCCCCAAGGGGAGTATCTGTTCGACGGCGGGCTGGAGCTGATGGAAGCGCGTACCAGGCGGCGCTATCGCTTAGGCGAGCCGCTGCGTGTGGTTTGCACGTCGGTGGATATCCCTACAGGGAAAATTCTGCTGGATTTGGCGTAGGGGATACGGGAGTACGACGCTTTCTGAAGAAAGCTTAGCAAAGACTTTTAATCGCCAGGGTGCACGCCTGCGCAGCCGTTAGGCCCTACTGCGTCGGATGCGCTGTTAGTCGCAGCATCTTACTTTTTGATTCGGGTTGGGAGGTTTTTTTATGAAGGTTTTGTTTATTGGCAACAGCCACACTTACGTCCATTATGTCCCAGTGCGGACGGCGGCCTTCTGCGCCCAGATGGGCCGGCCTATTGAAATTGCGATGCTGACCTATCCCGGCGTAGGGTTGGATTGGCATCTGCGGCAGCATCAGACCTTCGGGAACTTGCTGTATGGCAGTTACGATGGGGTGGTTTTGCAGCATAACGCCCACCCTTTTCCCGGCCGGGAGTCTTTGCTGGCAGCGGGGGCAGCGTTGGCGGAAATTATCCCTAAAGAGATGAAGATGTATCTTTATATGACCTGGAGCGAAAAAAAGAATCCCGAAGGGCAGGCGGCGATGTCGGCAGCTTATAAAGATCTGGCAAGAAAAATTGGCGCGGCAGTCTGCCCAGTGGGGGAGATCTGGCAGGCGGCAGTGAATGCCCATCCGGAAGAGGAATTTTACCGCAGCGACGGCGAACACAGCTCCTTATTGGGGGCGTCGCTGGCAGCATCAGTGATTGGGCGGACGCTGCTTGGCCTGGAGGTTGAGACGGGGCTTTGCTATGCCGACGCCAAAGGGTTGGAAAAGCTGGCGTTGGACAGGCGGATGCCTGACGTGTGAAAGCCTTTGCAGTTTAGCGGCACATACCTTTGCAAAAGGGGTTGCATAAGGGCGAGGGATCATGTATAATAAAAGCAATAAGGCCCGCGCGTTTTGCTGTGCGGGAAAATGCGAAAGGATGCGATATTTTATGGCACGTTCCCGTCATAACGTCATTATTATCTATGCCGACGATTTGGGATACGGCGATTTGAGCTGCTACGGCGGCAAAAAAATCCCTACCCCGAACCTGGAGCGGCTGTGTGAAACGGGTATCCGCTTCACCAACACCTACTCCACCTCGGCAGTCTGTACCCCTTCCCGCTACAGCATCTTGACTGGCCGTTATCCCTTCCGGAACGACCAGGCCCACATTCTGCCCGGCAATGCGGCCTGTATCATCGATCCTAAGTTGGATACCATGCCTAAAGCGTTCCAGCGGGCGGGTTACCGCACCGGCATCGTCGGCAAGTGGCATCTGGGGCTGGGGGATGGCAGCGCCCCAGTGGATTGGAACCAGGAGATTGGCATTACCCCGCTGGATATGGGCTTTGACGAGTCCTTTATCTTCCCGGCGACAGCCGACCGCGTGCCTTGCGTTTATCTGGACGGCCGGAAGGTCGTCAACCTTGACCCCAATGACCCAATCGAGGTTTCGTATGCGTCTGAGTGCCCCTTTGACGATATCCCTACCTATCAAAAGAACCCCGAACTTTTGCAGATGGAATCTTCCCATGGGCATAATATGAGTATCGTCAACGGTATCGGTCGGATTGGCTATATGCGGGGCGGCGAGAAGGCGCTTTGGAAGGATGAGGATTTGGCGGAGACTTTCCTGGGCCGCGCGGTGCAGTTTGTCACCGACAGCCAAAAGGATGGACGGCCCTTCTTCCTTTACTACGCGCTGCACCAGCCCCACGTCCCTCGTGTCCCAGCAGCGCGCTTCCGCGGCGTAACGGGCATGGGTCCCCGCGGCGACGTTATCGCCGAGATGGACTGGTGTGTCGGGCAGCTGCTGGATAAGCTCGAAGAGCTGGGGCTGCGCGATGATACGATGATTATCTTCTCCAGCGATAACGGCCCGGTATTGGACGACGGCTACCGCGATCAGGCAAGGGAGCTGAACGGCACCCACCGGCCTGCCGGCCCGCTGCGCGGCGGTAAGTACAGCAAATATGACGGCGGTACCCGCATCCCCTTTATTGTCAGCTATCCCAAGATGGCCCATCGCGGCGTTTCGGAGGCCCTGGTCAGCCAGGTCGACCTTTTTGCTTCCTTTGCCGGGATGCTGGAAGTGCCGCTGGATGACAACGCTGCTGTCGACAGCCAGGATATGTATGCGGCCTTGATCGGCGACGACCCCAACGGCCGGGACGAGCTAATGGCTGAAGATATCGGCTGCGGCAAACTGCTTCGCCGGGGAAGCTGGGCGTATCTCTCCCCCAGCGAGGGCGCGCCTTATCTGCCTTACACCTCTACCGAGACCGGCGTTTCCCGCGACCCAATGCTGTTTAATATGGATTACGATATTGGCCAGCGCGACAACATTGCTTGGGATTTCCCGGATGTTGTCCAGGATATGGAAGCCCGTATCCAGAAAATTATGGCCAGCCCCAAAAACCGCTGAGCGCGACAAGTTTTATAGTAAAGACAACCGGCCTGAGCTAGTTAATAAGCCCAGGCCGGTTGTCTTTCTTTTAGTGCTGTTTCCTCTAATACATATAATTAGACAGCGCAAGGATGATGCCCATAATAGAGTTGATGACTGCCAGCACCAAACCGATGATGCAGCAAATCTGTGCCGCTGTCGCATTTTCGCCGTTTTGCTTGGCTTTAGAGGCAAAAACCAAACCAATGCCGCCGCAGACATAGGTAATAATTGGCAGGATCAGTGCAAAAACGATAGAGACAATGCCCAGGATCAGTGCCGGGATCTTTTGGCTGCCGGACGGCGAGTTCGGTGGGATTGGCGTGCCGGGGCCATTCATTTGCTGGAAGCCGCCGCCGTTTATGTAGCCGTTGTTTTGCGGCGCGCCATAGTTGGCGCCCTGGGTATAGCCGCCGTTCTGTTGTTGGCCGTTGTAGCCGCCCTGTGCGTAGCCGCCGTTCTGCTGCTGGCCATTGTAGCCGCCCTGTGCATAACCGCCGTTCTGCTGCTGGCCATTGTAGCCGCCCTGCGCGTAACCGCCGTTCTGCTGTTGGCCGTTATAGCCGCCCTGCGCGTAACCGCCGTTCTGCTGCTGGCCGTTGTAGCCGCTCTGTGCATAGCCGCCGTTTTGTGGCTGGCTGTAAGCGCCGTTCTGGGGCGGGGTGCTGCTGGTAGGTTCCCCTTCAAAACTGCTTTCAACGCCCTGGGGATGCTGGCCGAACGGTTCGGAAGTCTCTTCCGTTTTGGGGGAAGGGGCTGTACCGTCTTCAGAGGCGCTGCTGAAACCATAGCTTGAGACGTCGGTAGCGTCGGTGACCCGAGCGCCGCATTCGCCGCAGAACTCTGCGCCATCTTCAATAATAGAACCGCATCTGCTGCAATATTTTGTGCGCATACTCTTTCTCCTTTGCATATTTAAGAATAGGGCAAGTATCCTGCGGCAGGGCGGCAATCCGCCTGCCGTTGCATAAGGCGCCCAGAAACGTGTTGGCAAATTTAAGGAACACGTTATTTCTATGATACTCCTTTTCGATTAAAAATGCAAGGAAAAAGTGAAAAAACTAGGGCAGCAGCGTTAAAAAATAATAGCATCTATCAGCGCAGAAGGCGGTTTTTCAAGGATAAACAAGCATCTTGGCGGTTAAAAGCTTAGCTCTGCTAGGCTAGGCTTTCTTCAAAAGCGCCCCGCACTTTTTCGGATCTTTAAATGCTGTGCCTCGAAAAAAGCTGCGGATAATGTTTTCCTGGCCATGCTCGTGCATAGTTTATTTATGTAGGATGAACAGGGTGAAAATTTTACCCTTCAGCCCTTGACAAACGCAACCTATCGCTTTAGGATAGTTATAAACAAGCAATTCCCAGAAGGAGGTTTATCATGAACTGGCTTCAACGGTTCCAATCTTGGATGATGGGCAGATATGGCATGGATGGGCTGAATGTCGGGATAATGGCGGCGGGGATGGTGTGTACATTGCTCAGCAGCCTTTTCCGCCCGCTTGGCTTTTTGGTCCTCCTATCCTACCTTTTCTTTGGCCTTGTCATCTTCCGGATGCTATCCCATAATATCACGGCAAGGCAGCGGGAAAATGCCGCCGCTAAGCGGATTTTCGGGCCAGTGTGGGCAAAGTTGCGGTTTTGGCTCGAAATCTGGAAAAATCGCAAAACCCATCGCTATTTCCACTGTCCCAAATGCCGCCAGCAGGTAAGGGTGCCCAAAGGGAAAGGGAAAATCCGCATTGTCTGCCCGCGGTGCCGGGAGGAGTTCATCAAAAAAAGCTGAAAAAGTACCGGGTGATTCTGACGCAGTAGGCGTTTATGGCGGCTCGTTTAGCAGCTTTGGCAATTAGAAGTTTTGCGGGCTTAGCTCTGCTAAGCTAGGCTTTCTTCAGAAGCGACCCGTTTCCCCCCGTCTTGACTTGACTGCCCTTTGGGCGTATAATGGGAAGCAGGAAAACCTACAGGGAGGAAACGGCGGTTATGGCAAGCGTAGTTACAGACAAAAACGACTTTTCCCAGGGGGAGGTCTGGAAAAACATTGTTCGGCTGGCACTGCCGATGACGGTGGCGCAGCTGATACAGGTCCTATATAACATTGTTGACCGTATCTATATCGGGCATCTGCCGGGGGCGTCGTCGCTGGCGCTGACGGGGCTGGGGCTGACCTTTCCAATCCTGACCATCATCAGCGCTTTTACAAACCTTTTCGGCAGCGGCGGCGCGCCGCTTTGCTCCATTGCCCGCGGCCAGCACGACGATGCCAAGGCGGAACGGATTATGGGCAGCAGCTTGGCGATGCTGCTGGGGACAGGGGTGGTGCTGACGCTGCTCTGCCTCTTGTTCCGTAAGCCCATCCTCTATCTGTTTGGGGCCAGTGACGATACCTATCCCTACGCCGACCAGTATCTATCCATCTATTTGTGCGGGACGCTGTTTGTGATGATGAGCTTAGGGATGAACGGCTTTATTAACGCCCAGGGCTTTGCCCGGCAGGGGATGCTGACGATTACGCTGGGGGCGGCGGCCAACATCCTGCTTGATCCGGTCTTCATTTTTGTGCTGAAGATGGGGGTCAGGGGGGCGGCGCTGGCGACGGTGATTTCCCAGATGCTGTCGGCAATTTGGGTTATGCGCTTCCTTACCGGGCCGCAGGCCATTCTGCGGCTGCGGCTAAAAAATTTACGGCCGGATTGGGGCTTAGTCGGTAAAATTGTCGGCTTAGGGATGTCGGGCTTTATCATGGCGGTGACCAACGGCCTTTGCACAATTGCCTGCAATGCGACGCTGCAGGTTTACGGCGGCGACCTTTACATCGGGGTTATGACCGTGGTCAACTCGGTGCGGGAAGTCTTCGGCCTGCCGATCACCGGCATCACCAATGGCGCCCAGCCAGTAATCGGCTACAACTACGGCGCGCACAAGTACAGCCGGGTCAAGGAAGGCATCCGCTTTATGTCTATCATCAGCGTTTTGTATACGGTGTTGGTCTGGGCGCTGGTGTTTTTGGCGCCGGCCCCTTTCATCCGGATGTTCAACAGCGATCCCAGCCTGCTGGAAGCGGGTATCCCGGCGTTGAAGATCTTCTTTTTCGGTTACTTTATGATGTCGCTGCAATTCGCTGGGCAGGCAACCTTTGTCGGGTTGGGCAAATCACGGCAGGCGGTGTTCTTTTCGCTGCTGCGTAAGGCTTTCATCGTGGTGCCGCTGACCTTTATTCTGCCAATGATCGGCGGGCTGGGGGTCGACGGAGTTTTCCTGGCGGAGCCTATTTCCAATTTTATTGGCGGCGCGGCCTGTTTTACGACGATGATGCTGACGGTTTGGCGGAAGCTTGGAGACGACGAAGCGTAAGGAGGACTTCGCTTAGCTAGGGTACCTATCGGCCTTGATGCAGCAGCCTGCGTGCTGATGGGCAAAAAAGTGCTTGCTTTTTTTGCGGAAGTATGCTATAATGCAGAGGATGTCGTTGTAGCTCAGTTGGATAGAGCGGCCGCCTCCTAAGCGGCAGGCCGGAGGTTCAAATCCTCTCAGCGACGCGCTCTGAAGGGAGTAGGATAGGCACGGGACTATTTTACTCTGGAATTACATGGATAAACGGGTTCCTGAAATCCCTTCAGGAACCCGTTTATCGTATAAGGTTTAACTAAACCCCGCAGGGTAGGTCTTGTCAGCCAGACAGAGCCTTACGCTGCGGGGCTTTTTATTTTTCGGATTAACGTGCTGTTCGAAAATTTTGTCAATGGTTAATATGCACAAAAGCGCCTATATATATATATATATATATAGCATAAATTCTAATTTCAAAATAGCCCAAACCATCTGATAATCAGTGATGAAAGGCTTCGGGGATGAAAAATATCGCCGAACAGGCTCCGGAACCTGTGCCTTTCTGAACCATCCCGACAGCGTACGATGTCGGACGGAATCACAAAATTCTGTCAACGGGGGATATGGACTTCCCCCGGACAAAGACAACATGGAGGTATTATCATGGGAATGGTCGTAAGAACCAATACAATGGCGCTGAACGCTTACCGTCAGCTGGGCATGAACTCCAGCGCAGTCACCAAGTCTCTGGAAAAACTTTCCTCTGGCTTTAAAATCAACCGCGCAGGCGACGACGCTGCTGGCCTTGCCATCAGCGAACGCATGAAAGCCCAGATCAAAGGCCTGGAAGCTGCTTCCTCCAACTCGCAGGACGGCATCTCCCTGGTTCAGACCGCTGAAGGCGCGCTGAACGAAGTCCACGATATGCTCAACCGTATGGTCGAGCTGGCCACCAAGGCCGCCAACGGCGTTTATACCGACAGCCAGCGCGGCAACTATGCAGACGAGATTTCTCAGCTGCAGGATGAAATCAACCGCATCGCCGACTCCACCAACTTCAACTCCCTGAAGCTGCTGGATGGCACCATGGGCCTGAACACCGATGCTTTCAGCATTGGCACAGCTGGCGCAGTCAGCGCAAGCGGCGGGGAATTCAACATTGATTCTCTGTTTGCCAGCAATGATATTCACGAAGGCACTGAGAGTAAAGCGGCAGTAACTGCTTCCTTTACTGTTGATTTAGGCGACATTGAATTTAAAAACGCTACTAGTGCAGCTGTGACTCTTACTAATACTAACTTAACACTTGTAATTGGTGGTGCAACGCTTACTGCTACTGCGGATTTTTCAGTTGGTGCAAATGCTACAGCTGGCGCGGCAGGGCTTGGAACTGCTTTCAATGGTGCGACGGTTCAGCTCGGTGGTTATGATTTTACAGTTGCTGCTAACAATGGCAAGTTGACTTTTACCTATTCAGGTACTACAGCGATTGATGATCTTACTACTACTCAGGTAAATGCTATCAATGAGGCGATTAAGAAAGGCGTAGGCGACCTTTCATTTGGTACTCTTCCATCAGGACTTACGTCTACTAATAACCATCATCATCAGCTTGAAAATGTCACCTATGCACAGGCTAAGGTAAGCGGCCAACTTGCTGGTATCACGTTGAATGTTGATGGTACCATTGTGAAAGACGGCAATAAGCTAACGATTGGCGACAGGACTTTTGTCTTCAAAACCGACGCTAGCAGCACCGTTACAACAACTGGTACGGAAACCTTGATTGACGTCAGCGGTTCTGCTGATGCCGACAAGATCCGTGATGCTCTTGCCAAAATGGTTTCGGGTACAAATCCTGTCGTTATCACCAACGGCCTTACTGGTGCTGATGAAGAGACCTTCCATCTGTCCGTAAAGGGCGATGCGCTGCACATTGACCAAGTTAAGAAGCCGACCAATCAGACTACCCTTAAAGCAGCAGACCTGAAGGCTCTGTTCAAAGCAGAAGCTCCAGTGGTTGCCGGGAAGAACGCTGGTACCAGCATTACGCTGACTCCTTCTGCCATTAAAGCAGGCGATTCCCTGACCATTGAAGGCAAAGTCTTTACTTTTGTTGAAACGGCCAGCACAGCTCCTCGCACCGACGGTGCAATTGAAGTCCTGATGGGCACTAACGCTGCCCAGAACCTTGTTGATATGCTGAATACCACATTTGCAGCACCCAGCGGTTCTACTGATCCTACAATTTCGGCTGACCTGACCACTGATGCTAATGGGAACGCGGTTGTCAACGTCCGTTCTGCAACAGCCAATGCGAATATCGCTCCTGCCGTTTCCGGCAGCGGCATGGTCCTCCAGGTTGGCGACACCAACGATCCTTTCAATAAGCTGACTGTCACCACCGGCGATATGCACGCGAAAGCGCTGGGCGTCGGCGACAGCCAGATTGACATCACGACTCAGAAGGGCGCTGGCGATGCCATCGACAAGATCAACAACGCGATTGATATGGTTTCCAAGACCCGTGCTGGCTTGGGCGCTGTCCAGAACCGCCTCGAGCACACCATCAACAACTTGGATACCACTACCGAGAACCTGACTGCCGCTAACAGCCGTATCCGTGATACCGATATGGCCAAAGAGATGATGAACTACACCAAGATGAACGTCCTGGTGCAGTCTGCCCAGGCGATGCTCGCCCAGGCGAATCAGCAGCCCCAGTCGGTTCTCCAGCTGCTCCAGTAATCATTGTACTGGTTCTAGCTACTATAACTGCCGTTGATGATAGCTTAGTTCAAAGCTGTACAGCCTTCTCGTTATGAGGAAGCGGAAACGCTTATTGATCAGTCTCGCTGACCTGAAGGCACACGGCAGTGTTAAAAGAGCCACTATATCCCATACTAGTGGGCCTGCTCTACCGGCAGGCAGATATCCCATAGTGACGGCCCGTCTTCCCGGGCGGGCCGACCCAAAAAATCCCAGCCATTTTATATGGCTGTCTTGAAAAGCGGGCCGAGAGTAAATTCCCGGCCCGCTTTTTTCAGGACTGCCGGAAAAGCCAAAAGCGCCGGCTTTTCCGACAGCCCATTATGACAAGGAGAGATAACTATGTCAAAAAACACCAAAACACCGCGTCCGTTGTTGTCAATTGGCATCATCTTCAAAAATGAAATCCGCTGCCTGGAGCGGTGCATGAAGTCCCTTGCGCCGCTTCGTGAAGCTATCCCCTGCGAGCTGGTTATGGCCGATACCGGTTCTGATGACGGCAGCCGGGAAGTTGCCGAAGAATATGCCGATATTTTAATCGATTTTCCCTGGGTGGGGGATTTTGCCGCCGCCCGCAATGCGGTGATGGATCGCTGCTCGGGCAGATGGTATCTGACAGTGGACGCCGATGAATGGCTGGACGAAGATTTTAGCGAGCTGGTCGGGTTTTTGCGGGATAATAAGCAGTCGAAAATTGGAGCTTGTACCGTGGTCGTGCGCAATTACACCGATACAAAGCTTGCCGAAAATTACAGCGATTTTCTTGCGGGACGGCTTTTGAATATGGCGACTGGCCTGCGTTACATAGGCGCAATCCATGAAAGCTGGCATCTGGGCGGCCAGAAAATCCAGGTTCTGCGCAAAACGGTTTTCCACCACGACGGCTATGTCGAAACCGGTAATGATAAGATTAAAAAGAAGAAAAAACGGAACGTGGATCTTCTCCGGAAAAATCTGGAAGAAAACCCGGATGATTTACGGTCGCTGCTGCAATATATCGAAAGCGGCGGCAAAGAGCCGGATTATCTTGAACGTCTCCGCCATGCCGCGGATTTAACGGAAAAGAAAGCGGAAGGCTGGGGCTATTATGGGCCGCCAGTCTTCCGCCATGCGGTTTTGGCAGCATTTTCCAACTCTATGCCGGAACTGGAAGACTGGACAAAACGCGCAAAGGAATGGTTCCCAGATTCCTTTTTCACTTTGATTGATGTAAACGCCGCTGCGTTTTTGGATGCTGTTTCAAAATCGAATTTTGCGCTGAGCATAGAGTACGGCGAGGAGTATCTGACGGCTATAGCCAATTTCGAGTGTGGGCGCGGCAACCAGGCGGGGACGATGGCCAGCACTTTGAGCATGGTCAGCGCCTATTATCAGCGCCGCATCAGTATCCTTCTTGCCGGCGTCTATCTGCGGGAGAAAAAGGCCGAACGCCCGCTGGAGCTGTTAGAAGGTATCGACGCCGCAAAGCTTGACCAGCTTCAGACTGTTAATCTGGTCGAGGCTTTGGTTGAATTCCCTGGCCTTGTCGCATTAGAAAAGTACGTGCCTTTTGTCATCCGTTTTTGGGATGAAATCTGTGCATCTATTTCCGAGGACAGCGACCCAGCCGATAAAGAGCTGGCTAAACAGCGTAAATCCGCTTTCCTAAAGCGTGCCGAAGCCGTTTTTGTTTCAGATTTTATTGAAAAAGAAACAGAACGCGAGGATTTCTTCCGTCACGCTTACACCGTTTTCCTTCCGCTTTTGGGCAAATGTGAGTTGGGGACGGCGGCGGCTATCCTGGAATCCGATTCTGCTGAAGAAATCGCTTCCTATCTCCGTCAGATTGAGGATTGGAACCTGCTGCCTGAGTCGGCTCTTTCCCATGCGTTGGAGACAGGCGTCCCCTTCCCGCTGCCGGACAAGCCGCTGACGCTGGAAGAGATGGACGCGCTGGCAATCCGGCTGAGCGCAAACCGGGACGGGCTGTTCAAAATGGCGCTGGAAACAGACGGTAAATCCTATCCGACGATGCAGGGGCTTTCCTGGGCGCGGGCACTGACACTGGCGGCTGTCCAGGTCTACAACTGGAAGGATGGCGAAAAAGGCGTCGAGCTGGCCAGAGCTTTTACAGCGCTGCAGAAGGAACTGCTCCGCCGTACCTACACCGAGGAGATGCTGCGGGAGGAAAACGTCTGCCAGCTGCCGTCGATGCTGCGGTTCAGCTGGTACTGTATCTGCGCTTTCGAGGCGCTGGACGCCGGCGACCCGGCAGGTTATGTCCGGCGGCTGCGCGAGGGCCTTTCTGGGATGCCTGCAATGAAGGAAATGGTCGAGTTCCTTGCCGAGCGCTCAAAGGAAGTGCAGGAGCTGGTAACGCCGCCGGAGCTGCTGGAGCTGGCGGCGCAGGTGCGGATGATGCTGGCTGCCTATCCAGCGAACGACCCGGCGGTGGCCGCCCTGAAACAGAGCGGAGCCTATCAAAAGGTTGCTTATCTGCTGGATACCGGCGGTATCCAATAAAAATTAGCTTGCCGATGTAAAAGGCAGCTTTTCGGGGGCAGATGGGCGTCTTGGCAGTAAAAGCCTTTGCAGTCCAGTTTGTTGGGCTTTCAGAAGGCGCTTTACGCTCCTCCTTATTCCCAATGCTGTTGCCCTAGCTTGCCAAAAAGTACACTTTTCGGTAAGCCGAAAAAGAGGCCGTCTGTTTCGACGACCTCTCCAAATAATCCAAACGGGAACCATTGGCGGTTAATTCAAATTAACCTATAAATCTAAAATTGTAAATTTCTACCGAAAAGTGTACTTTTTAGTATGAATTTACCTCTGAAACATCAAAAGGGGTTTGACATGAAAATTGTTATTCTGGCTGGGGGCCTCGGCACCCGCATCAGTGAAGAAAGCCACCTGAAACCCAAGCCGATGATCACGATCGGCGACCAGCCCATCCTTTGGCACATTATGAAATACTATTCCAGCTTCGGTTTCAACGATTTCATCATCTGCTGCGGCTATAAAAGCCATGTCATCAAGGAATACTTCGCCGACTACTACCTCTATCGTTCCGACGTTACATTTGACTTTTCCGCCGGCAATGAAATGACGGTGCATCAAAATATCGCCGAGCCTTGGCGGGTAACGTTGGTTGATACTGGCCTGCATACCCAGACGGGCGGGCGTGTCAAGCGCGTACAAAAATACATCGGCGACGAACCCTTTATGCTTACCTATGGCGACGGCGTCAGCAACGTCGATTTGAACGCACTGCTTGCCCAGCATCGGTCTTCCGGCAAGCTTGCGACCCTTACCGGCATTCAGCCCGGCGGACGGTTCGGGGTGCTGGATCTGGATAAGACCGGGCAGACAGTCGCCGGTTTCCGGGAAAAGGCCAAGGAAGACGGCGGCTGGATCAACGGCGGCTTTATGGTGATGGAGCCGGGCGTGTTTGATTACCTCAGCGCCGAGGAAGGCTGCATCCTGGAACGGACGCCGATGGAGACGCTGGCGAAGGATGGAAGATTGGGCATTTACAAGCATGGCGGCTTCTGGCAGTGCATGGACACCCAGCGCGACCGCTTCAAACTGGAGGAGTTGTGGGAGAGCGGAAAGGCCCCCTGGCTGGTGTGGTGAAAAAGATGAAAAATTTAGAATTTTATCGGGATAAGCGGGTGTTTGTCACGGGACACACCGGCTTTAAAGGCTCCTGGTTATGCGCGATGCTGCTGATGGCCGGAGCCAAGGTGACAGGCTATGCCCTGCCGCCTATTGACGATGGGATCTGTAAAATCATTGGCTTTGAAGGCAGGATGCGTTCTATTTATGGGGACATCCGGGATTTGGCGGCGCTGCAAAAGGCTTTTGACGAAGCCCAGCCCGAAATTGTTTTCCATCTGGCGGCCCAGCCGATTGTCCGGGAGAGCTATCGCGACCCAGTAGGGACCTATTCTACGAATGTTTTGGGGACGGTGCATCTGCTTGAATGCGTGCGGCAGACAGAGAGCGTGCGCAGTCTTCTTAATGTTACGACAGACAAAGTTTATGAGAACCGGAAATGGCCTTGGGGCTATCGTGAAACGGATACCCTTAACGGCTTTGACCCCTATGCCAACTCCAAATCCTGCTCGGAGC
Source organism: Oscillospiraceae bacterium (assembly GCA_022793675.1). GTDB lineage: Bacteria > Bacillota > Clostridia > Oscillospirales > Ruminococcaceae > Faecivivens. Next base: position 7,502 of record JAAWDH010000016.1, on the reverse strand, counting down.
TGGCGACGATGAGCTATTGCAGCAGCTTTTTTGCCGGACGGCGGCTGGCTGTCAGCACCGCTCGGGCAGGGAACGTCATCGGCGGCGGGGATTTTTCTGCCGACCGTATCATTCCCGATTGTATCCGCGCCGTCCAGGCTGCCAAACCCATCCAGGTGCGCAATCCTGTTTCGATACGTCCTTATCAGCACGTGCTGGAACCTCTGTCGGCTTATCTGCTGATTGCCGCGCGGCAATATGAAGATGCTTCTGTCGCTGGAAGCTATAACGTAGGGCCAGACAGCTGCGACTGTTTGACCACGGGGGAGCTGGCAGACTTGTTTTGTAAAGCCTGGGGCGCGCCGGCCTGTTGGGTCCACACCGGCGATAACGGTCCCCATGAAGATGCAATCTTAAAACTGGACTGCGCAAAAATCCGCGCAAAATTGAGCTGGCAGCCCCGCTGGCACGCCGATCGGGCTGTTGCGGAAACGGTAAACTGGACAAAAGCATGGCTGGATGGCAAGGATATGGCAGATTATACCCAAAAACAAATCCAGCTGTTCTTATTTGAACAGTTATAATCGGAGGGCCAAGTAATGGTTGAAGCAAAAAATACGGAACTTTTGGCGCAGATATTGGAACTGGCAGATACCGCCTGCCAGGCCTGCCTTGAGCTGATGCAGCAGTTTGACCAGGGCGACGTTAACGGTTCGGCTGCGCTGCTTGCCGACCTGCGGGCGGCTGCGGAGGCAGTTTCTGAGGCGCAAAAGCCCCTTCTGCCGCAGCTGGAACACGCTTATACAGCTGAAATGCTGGAAAATATTATGGATACTCTGGACAATATTGAAGATGCAATAACAGCTGGGAAGGCAGGACGGGCGGCGGTAAAAATGGAGTTCCAGCTGTTCCCATTCCTGCGGCTGCTGAAGGAAGCCTTCTATTTCTGGGGCGGTATTTTTCCCGATGAGGACAGAATGGCACAGTATTATCGGGAGGAATTTGCAGCGCATTATCAAAATTTCTATTTGCAGGAAGGGGAGAAGCCCGCCTGCAAATTATCGATTGCTGTGACGGGGTATAACCATCTGGAAACGACCAAACAGTGCGTCGAACAGCTTCTGAAGGAAACCGACTTTAAAAAACTGGACGCTGAGCTGATTTTGATCGATCATGGCTCCAGCGATGGGACGCTGGAATATTTCGAGAGTTTGGGTGTCGGCAAAGTCATCCGTTTCAAGAAAAATGTCCGGATGTATATGTTCGCGGCGCTGGCGCAGATCTGCCAGGGCGAGTATTTCTGTTTTGTCAGCAACGATATTTTGGTGACCCGGAACTGGGCGGACATTTTGCTTCAATGCTTTGAATCCGACCCCGACATCATTGCGGCAGTTCCGGCTACGCCTAATATCGCCAACCTGCAGATGCTGAACGCGCCGACCAATGATCCAAAGAAATTTATCGCTTGGGCCAATGAGCAAAACAAATCTGACCCCAGCCGGTGGAACGATCGGGCTAGGCTGATGCCGCCGCTGGGGATGTACCGCGCAGAGGCGGTTAATAAACTTGTCTTTGTTGACCCTTATTTCTATTCAATGGAATTTTGGGACGATGATTTCAGTCTGCGGGCGCGTCGCGCCGGTTACCGGCAGCTAATCTGCGGCGATGTGGCCTGTTATCATTTCGGCAGCGTGACTACCAGTAAAGCACAGCAAGTGGAAGATACTTTAAATTATGGGCGAGAGCTTTTTAAAAGGAGACATGGCGTAGATGCTTGGGGTATCGGATTTTGCTATGACATCCAGGTTATCCAGCTGCTGAAAAATTTTATTCCGCCTCAAGGGGACGTTGATTTTCTGGGGATAGACTGCGGATTCGGCGACACGCCGTTGCAGCTGCGCAATGAACTGCGGCGGCAGCAGCGTGGCTGCAAACTCTACCAACTGACTGCCCAGCCGGAGTACCTGCCTGATCTGACGCCGCTTTCTGATGAAGCGCGACTGGCTTCCAGGCTGGCAGAGGCTGTTGCCAGTGAATTTGAGGGGGTGCGGTTTTCGGCAGCTTTTCTGGGGCGGGATATTGGCTGTTATGAGGATTTCCCCGAGCTGCTGGCTGAGATTTCCGAGCGGCTGAAGCCTGGCGGGGTGTTGGTGTTTGCCTGCAATAATCCCTACTTTGCGATAAATATCCATGCGCTGCTGCAATTTTCGATGCCGGCTGGCACGGCGCGCTTGACGCTGGTAAATCCCGAAAAAGTGCGCGAAGAAGCGGAAAAGTGGTTTTCAAACGTGCAGACAGTGGCTGTGGAACAGACGGTAGGCGGCTTGGAAGACTTTGCGAAAAGGCTTTTTGGCAAAGCGAAGGAGCTGCCGCAGATTGTTAAACGGATGAGCGCGCAGACCTATTATTTTGTCTGCAAAAAATAGGGGGACTTATGATTCTGAAAAATATCTCCATTAGCCCGCATCAAATTAAAACCTATCAAGAACTTTCCGTCGCTGCTTCAGAAAAGCTGGCAGGTTTTCCGCTTCTGTCTATTGATACCGATAGCTATATTGTCCAGGCAGAAATCCAAAGCGGCCTTGACTTTGCTCCAGCAGACGGGCGGCATTGTATTGCTATCGGCAAAGGTTGCTCGCTGGCAGATGGAATCACTTTCATGATTGATATGAACCATGATTATGGCTCTATCGTACAAGGGGAGATGTCCTTTTTACAAGGCATGAAAAAACAGCAAAAGAGCCGTCGGAAAGGCACAATTATCCTTCAGAATGATGTTTGGGTCGGACATGGGGCAACAATTATGCCTGGGGTTATCCTTCGTAACGGCTGCGTTGTGGCGACGGACGCTGTAGTCACAAAAGATGTTCCTCCTTATGCTATCGTAGGGGGAAATCCAGCTAAAGTTTTACGCTACCGCTTTGATGCACAGACAATTGATGGGCTTCAGAAGATTGCCTGGTGGGATTGGCCAAAGGAAGTTTTGCTGAAACGTAGACAGGATTTTTCTTTGCCTCCGCCGAAGTTTGTGGAGAAGTATTTGGCGGACGATCTGGGAAAATGTCACTTTACCCCCCCCCCCGGGGTGTCAGGAATAAAAACTGTCTTTTTCGTACCTGATCTGTTCAGTCCTTTTCCTCTTTTCCATAAAGTGCTACAGCAATATTTTTCTGAAGACCGTCCAGGCGCAGAACTGTTGATTTATCTGCCTCAAGAAGCGTCTGCTGAAAAGAATCTGAATATGATACAAGCGATTCTAAAAAAGTATCAAGCACGGAATACAAGCGTTATCCTGCAATCAGGAGAGGATTTGCCAGAAGCCATGCTTTTTCAGTGGGCGGATTATTTTGTCACGACGCGAGCAAAGGAAACAGTCCGGCGAACCTGTTTGGCAGATCTTCATCATACCCGTGTGCTCTATGGGACAGATGAGCCGATATTTCCATCAGGATTAGTTTGATTGATGATTTTCGAATAAGGAGATTAAAAAATGAATATTTCACAATGCACCGTATGCAAAAGCCGTCAGCTGAAATCAGTATGTTTTTTTCCTAGCATTCCGGTTATTGATAATATACTCGCTGACAGCGCGGATGAGGCAAAAAAATTTGCCTGTAAGGCGCAGAATTTGGTTCAATGCAGCCGCTGTGGCTTTATCTTTAATGCTAGTTTTGAGCCTGAGGAGGTTGAATACAATGTCAGTTATTATAACGAACGCGGACATTCAGTTTATTATAGCGAGTACATTCAAAACCTTGCTGCAACGATTGACTCTGTAATGCCGTTGAAAGATGCCCATGTCCTTGAAATCGCTTGCGGGAAAGGTGAATTTTTATATACCATTGCAGAATACCAGCCTAAAAGCTGCATAGGGATTGATCCAAGCGCGGCAAACAGCTTAAAGGAAAATGTGATTTTTGAACAGCTCTGTTTTGATCAAGCATATCTAACCCATATGGCGCATCCGGCGGATGTTCTGATAAACAGGCACATGATAGAACACATTTTAAATCCTTTAGAAATGCTAAAAACCTTTAACCAGGCGTTATCTTCAAATGGAATATTATACCTGGAAACGCCGCGGCTCAATTGGATTCTTGACAGGCAGGCTTTTTACGATTTCCCATATGAACATTGCGCCTATTACACAGATAAATTTATGGAGCGTCTGCTTAGACTATCTGGGTTCCAAATTGTGAAAATGGAATTTGCATATCAGGGACAGTATTTTTCTATCTGTGCAAGAAAAATATCCGAACAACCTATTTCGGTTCTTGCAGAGCCTATGGAGACAGCTAAAGTTGAACAAGCTTTTTCTGAAATAATGATGAGGTGTCAACAGATATCTGATTGCGAAAATATCTTGGATGTCCAAAATCTTTTCTCTACTGCTTCTAAAGGCTTGTATCTGTGGGGAGCATCAGCAAAAGGAGTAATGTGCGCTAACCTTTTGCATAAAATGCCCATAGCCGGATTTATTGATAAGAATCCATTCAAACAGGGTAAATTTATTCCTGGAACAGGTCATAAGGTTTTATCTCCTGAAGATGCAATAGCAAAAGCAAATATCATTTGCGTGGAAAATGAGGTATACTTATCTGAAATTCAAAATGAAGTGCATAATATAAACCCACATATTCCAGTTATTCTGCTGGAAGAATTATTACAGCAATGACAAATATTTTGATACAAGATGGGATGGCTCCTATACCTCAGGGCGTAGGAAAACATGTTTTTTATGGAGGTATTGCATATGTGGTTTAACCTTAATGAAATGGCGTTGTGGGATATGCGAAAGCAAGCTGCTATTCAGAAAATAAATCAATCTGGTCTGCCGCTGGTGCTATTTGGAAAAGCGCCCGCTGCAAATAGCAGTTTTTTGCAGCAGCTGCAAGTCCCTGTGCCATTTATCTGCGATAATGACCCCGCAAAATGGGGAACGAAACTATGGGGCCTTGAGATTGTCAGGCCAGATCAGCTGCAAAAACTTGGTGCTGCCTATAACGTTCTCATTCTGGTGCCGTTTGAGAAGCAGATTATTCCTCAGCTACAGGCTCTCCCTGCTCCGCCGGCAGAAATTTTCCGGCTGGATTTATACTTTGAGGAGAACAGCGGTTGCTTCCAATCAGCGCAGTCAGAAATGGAACAAGTTTATCGCTGTCTGGCGGATCAGATGTCCAAAGACACTTTTGAAGCTGTAATCCGCTATCGCATGAACCGTAATCCAGAGTATTTGGCCAAGATAGCCTTGCCGCGAAAAACACAATATTTTCCCGAAACGCTGGGCGGTAAACGCTTTTTGGAAGATCATGAAATATTTGCCGACGCTGGCGCTTTCATAGGCGATACAGTTGAAAGTTTCTATACGGCAGTCCAAGGACGGTATCATTCTATCTATGCTTTTGAACCAGAAAAGGCCAATTACCAAAAGCTTTTGGAAAATGCCGCCCAATATTCAGATGTTTCCTGTCAGCGGATTGCTGTGGGCGACACAAAAGGGACGGTTTGTTTCTCTGCTGATGATTCCAGCTCAAGGGCAGCCGATAAAGGGGAATTGATTCCTGTTGACACGTTGGACCATCTGTTGGATGGCGTGCCTGTGACCTATCTTAAAATGGATGTTGAGGGAATGGAGTGCGCAGCGCTGCAGGGCGCCAAAAAGCTGATTCAAACTTATCGTCCTAAGTTGGCAATCTGTACTTATCATTCTGATGCCGATATGGTTCAGGTACCCAAGCTGATCCTGGAATTATGCCCTAGTTATAAGCTTTACTTTAGGCATTACACCCATGCATTGGTCGAAACAGTTTGTTATGCCATCTGATAGAAAGGGGAGCCTATGACAAAATTTTCTTTTCAGCCTACAACCATCAAAAATTTGATAGTTATCACGCCATTCTGTGCGCCGGACGACCGCGGTTATCTTTCAAAACCTTTTGAGAAGTCAATTTTTGCGGAACATGGCATTGCACTGTCGCCATGGGAAGAACTGCGTTCCTTTTCCAAAAAAGGCGTCCTGCGCGGCCTTCATTTTCAGCGCTGTCACAGCCAGGACAAGCTGGTACAGGTACTGCATGGGGCGGTGTACGACGTCGCCGTGGATCTCCGCAAAAACTCTTCGACCTTTGGCCAGTGGGAGGGGTTTTATCTTTCGGCAGAAAACCGGCAGATGCTGTATATCCCCAAAGGCTTTGCCCATGGTTTTTTGGCGTTGGAGGATGACACGCTGTTCAGCTATTTATGTGGCGACCGCTATGACTCGCCTTCAGACGGCGGCATCTTGTGGAGCGACCCGCAATTGGCTGTACGTTGGCCGACGGAACGTGTGGAAAAGGTCATCCTTTCTGATAAGGATGCAGCGCTGCCCACGCTGTCGGAGTTTATGTCACAGTATGGCGGTTTGCCTGATACAGAGGAGAAGGTATGAAAGCATTGATTACCGGTGTTACTGGTTACCTAGGCTCCCGGCTTGCTGCTCGGCTGGCAGGGAACTGCGAGGTTTACGGGCTGGTGCGCCAGCCGCTGAAAACAACCTATCTGCCGCAAGAGGTGCTGGGCGGGTTGACGCTGCTTTCCTATGACGGCAGTGGTGAAAGCCTGCTGGCAGCGCTGGAAATAAGCCAGCCGGATATAGTCTTCCATTTAGCAGCCCATTATACTGGGGCACATGATCTCGCAGCGGTTTCTGCGCTGACAGTAAGCAATCTGTACCTTGGGAACTGTCTGTTGGAAGCAATGCAGTTGAGTGGTAAATGCCGAAAGATTGTCTACGCTACCTCCTATTATGCCCATATTTCTGGAAAGGCATATCATCCTCTTAACCTTTATGCTGCTACCAAAAAGGCTTTTTCCGATATAGTTGAATTTTATACGGATGCTGGTTATGTTGAGGCTGCCAGTGTTATGCTGTCTGACACCTACGGTTCAGATGACCAGCGTCCCAAAGTGCTGAACCTGATTCGTCAGGCCATTTTGGAAAAGCGGTCTATGGATTTGACCTCAGGCCGGCAGATTTTCGATCTGCTTTATGTTGATGATGTCGTTGACGGCTTGATTCAGGCAGCAAAGGCGCTGGAAAATCCGCCTGCTGCCCATCAGTTTTTCCAGCTGAACAGCGAAAATCCGCTTTCGCTTCGGGAAACAGTGGAGCTGATGCTAAAAGTCAACCATCTGAAATTTGAGGCAAACTGGGGCGGCAGGCCAGAGCCAGAACGTCAGATTTACAAACCCGCAAAGGTATATCCGCCTCCGCCTGGTTGGGCGCAGAGGGTATCGCTGGAAAAAGGGCTGAAAAGATTTTGGACAGAGCCTGGATTATAAAATTCTGCTTCCTTCCCTCTGTCCAACATCTATTATACTCCTACAAAATACGCCGTAAAAAATTCGGAAATGTCAAGAGTAAATGCGAAAAAAATTGAAATATTTTTTTCAGAGGGCGGCGACGGCTTCACGGAAGAGCATTTCAGACGTTTTCCAACCTAAAATTTTGCGTGGATAGTTGGCAATCCAGCTTTCCGCGCGCT